>JBBQKJ010000028.1:0-35387 GCA_038326775.1 Candidatus Geothermincolia bacterium | reverse complement strand
GGATATTCGCTTCCAGTTGAACCGGTGCGTTAGTCTGGGGGTCTTGCCCCTGGGAGCCCATGTGCGGCGCACGGTGGGAGTGGTGGAGAAGCCGCTCTCATCTACGAAGACTATCGTGGCGCGCTTCCTGCGGGCGTTTTTTTTACCTTGGGCCAGGTGTTGGCGAGCCAGTCGGCGACCTCTTCTTCATTTCGCTCCGCGGCCACCTTTGCTGGCTTCTGGCAGCTCCACCCCATGGACCTCACTATCCTCCACACGTGGCCCGGGTGGTATCTGACACCCGTTACTTTCTCTATTACCCTGGCGATGCGGGGAAGCGTCCACAGTTCGGTCTTGTAACCGTGCGCTCGGGGACCCTTCAGAAGCTCTCGCTTCACACGGGCGAGCTGCTCGGGGGTTACCTTGGGCTTCCTGCCAGCCCTGCCGGCAGCCTTGAGACCACTTCTCCCCTCGTCCTTCCAGCGATGGTACCAGACGCTCGCGCTCTGCCTGCTCACACCAAGTGTCCTTGCCACCTCCGCCTGGGACTCCCCCTTCTCGAACATCCTCGCCGCCTTCATGCGCCGCTTCTCCATGGCAGCGAAGTCCCGTTTGCTTCCATTCGTTGTTTTCAAGTACCACCACCTCCTGGTGATGATACTAACATCTCCTGGGGTAAATGTCAACCTATTATACGAGATTCAATAGGTCAGGTCTATCTGACAACTTGAGGTCGGAAGATGCTAGTATACTTGAGGTCGGGAGATGCTAGTATATCTGTGCTGGTGAACGGACGTGATTGGATGCAGGTGGAGATGAAGATTCACAGGATCTTATGAAAAGAGATAGTAGCCGTTACTCCGCACGCGGGGTCCTCGGGCAGCTCATCACGAGATTAAGAAAAGACCCTGTTGGTACCGTCAAGAGGGGCTTTTACCACGCCTTCATAGGAAGGTTCAAATATGCCAGAGGGCCTGACTACGACGCGCGGCGATTCTGGCAAGACAGATTTGAGAGGTGTGGATTCTCTTTTGAGTCAGTAACTGACGAGGTTCATTCAGAGGCTGAGAACAGGGAGCGAGAAAAGGCCGCCAAAGAGAGGTTCCTGGAATATTGCAGGATACAGTGCGTCGATCTAAGTTCTTCGAGGGCCCTGGAGATAGGATGCGGGACCGGCTTCTATGCGCAAACGCTGGATGAATCGGGGGTAAAAGAATACACGGGAATCGACATCACCGATGCGCTGTTCTCAGGTTTGAGGGAAAGGCATCCCCGTTTTCGGTTCATTAAGCAAGACGTTACCACGGAAAACATACTCGGGAGTTATGACCTGATTGTAGTGGTTGATGTCATTCAACACATAGTCAGCGACAGTAAGCTGAAATTCGCGATGCAGAATATCAAGGGGTGCCTTGCCGAGAACGGTGTACTTATTATCGCGCCTCTCCGTGAAGCCACGAGAACGGCCCCCTTTCTCTATTTCCTCAGATTGTGGTCACTGGATGATGTTATTCAGCACTTTGACGACTGCGAGATAGGCCAACCCATCTCTTTTCGGAACGGCGAATCGATAATTGCTATCAGGAAATGATCCTTCCCGCTCCCAGCAAAGGCGTTTGTCACCTCAGAAAGAACCCGCAGCACCTCGTGCATCCAGGGAAGTACCCCTGTTCCCGTACCTCTCTTCTGAATAGTCTCATTTTCTCCGAGTTCCATAGTTGGCTGAAAGGAGTCTTGGTAACGTTCCCTATCACATAGTCTATACACGGAACTACATCTCCGTTCGGCTTGATGCAGGCCCCATACCATGCTTGAATACAACGCTCGTTGTAAACCGCGTCCATGCCACGGTAGTAGGATATAGTCTCCTCTCTGGATAAGTCTGGATAGACCCGCACCGAAACCTTTGCCCTATCTCTTATATCTTTGATTTGGTCGAACAGGACTGCCCCGTCAACTTCATGCGCGGCATCAGTTTCAAAGGTGCTAATATGTCCTGATTCCAGTCCGAGGTGTTCTTTGGCCCATTTTGCATACGCGATGGACGTCGTATGATCAGAGAACCATTGGTGTTGAATCTGCAGTATCCTGACTCCTGCGCTCTCAACCAGTTCTAATATGTTCCGCAGATTATCATAGTTGTATTTGGAAACGGTGAGATTGACGGTCACTACCGGGAACAGGGCGCCTGCCTTGACCTTCTTGATGTTGCTTAGCGTCTTGACACAGTTGTCATATGAGTAGGCATTGTTCCTGATTTCGTTGTGAGTATCTTTCTCTGGGCTATCTATCGAGACGTTGATGAAGTTCAAGCCAGCCTTGACCAACCCCTCCACCTTTTCCTCCACCGCCATCATGCCGTTGGTAATAAGGCCAACAAAAAGCCCACTTGATGATGCGTGACCGATGACGTCCTCTATGCCGGGATACAGCAATGGCTCTCCACCCGTAATCAATAGATAGGGCCTGAACCAGGAGACCGAGTCTATAAAATGCTTGATTTCTTCGAGAGTCATTTCTTCAAATCTGCCGCCTTCGGAATACTTTCCGTGGGGTCCCCAGTACCAACAGGTCTTACATCTGAGGTTGCATCGATGAGTTATTTCGAAGCCGATTATTTGTGGATAGAGACTCATTCCACTCTTGAGAAAACGATAATCTACCCTGGTAACTTGACGTACTTTTTGAAACCCCTGGACGAGACAGGCATACGGGTGTTCTTTCACCATTGAGAATGCAGCACTCTGATCGATGCTTCTTCCAACTAGTCGCAAGTCATCTCCATCTGTAGAGCGTGACATCCCTGGAAAAGGTGGCGGCGTACTTGCCCGCAATACCACTTCCAATAAGCCCGTTGCACAGCTCGTTCATGAGAGCTAAGTCTTAAAACACCTGGTTCCCTGAGCGTTTCAGCAGGAAGCTGAAGGGGTAATCGACGCTCTCCTTCTGCAGACACATCTCGATGATTTCTTGAGGGCCCATTTTCCTTGTCTGGCGAGTCTCTCTATCCAGCACCTCATAAGTCATGCCGTATTCTTCAAACAACTTCAAAAGATCCTCGACGCTGTACCCCAGCCTTCCAAGGCCAGAAGGCCAGCACTCCATCAAGGCGGAAAACTCGTTTCCGGTAATGAACCTTCGCCCACCGTCCATTATCAGTCCTTCTGCGCCCTCCGTATCGCTCTTTAGCACGTCCACTTTCCGACCCTGCAGCTCATCAGCGTAGAAATCGTCCAGGGAAGTAGTCTTGACCTCTCTGTACCCCGCTGGGTCCTGGACGTTTTCCTCATTCAGCGAGTGACCAGCGAGGTTGTACTTGCTTATATACAGCCTATGTACGCTCTTCTTGTTGGTGACCGCCATTTGGATTGGTACCACGTTAGAGAGGCCATTGGCCTCGATATTGCTGACAAGGATGCGATAGTTGTCATCCTCGGGCTCGAACGCATAGACCTTTCCCTCCGCGCCCGCCAACCTCGCGGCGGCGATTGTATAGATCCCGATGTGAGCGCCTATATCGACGACCACCATTCCTGGCCTGATTAGTCCCTTAAACACCTGAAGCTCATAAGACTCAGGCGCGTTTGCCAGCAACGAGGGAGCAACCACCTCGTCACGGATATCGACGAAGAGCTTGCTTCCGTGGAAATCGACCTGAATAAGGCCCCGGGGTATGAACTTCCTCTTCAGGAACCTGTATGTCTTCTTCATGCCCGGTATTCTGCCAATCCCCACTCTATCGAGAAAGCGCTTGAGATGCACAAGGACGAACAGGTTTGCTCTCTTGACTGATTTGTTCATGCTCACCAATCGCTGCCGGTCATTGGATACAAGATCTTATTGAATTTCGAGGAATGGTCGCCATCCACGATGACCCTCTATAACACAATCTGGTACCGCGCTTTCGCTTGATTCAGATATTCGCGGCCGTCCAGGAGTAGTCTTAACCCCTTTTTACCATCATAATATATATTGGGTTGGAATATACAGAAGAGCCATATTTCGCTTTAAGCCTAAGCACGGCTGCCCCTTGGAGTATTAGTTGTATGCTGAACCTAAACCCGTAGCTTTCAAACGCAGAGTAGACACGGGAGAACCAGGCGCGCGGAACAAGGCCGGCCTTCGATTCGCCGCTGACATCATCGACGGAGCAGATATGCTCGACGTTGGATGCTGGACGGGCGCGTTCGCGTCACTGGCACTCATAAGAGCCCGGGTCCTTACCGCGGTTGATGTTGAACCACTCGCTCTCGAAGTCGCAAGGTCGAGGATGGCGGAGGTACGATTTATCGAGGCGTCCGCTCTCTTACTGCCATTCGCAGAATCCAGTTTTGATGTCGTTACACTCTGGGACGTTCTCGAGCATTTGCCCCTCGGGTCTGAAGTGGCGGTCCTTCGGGAGATCGCCCGCATATTGCGGCCTGGAGGATACCTTGCCCTCAGCGTCCCGAACGATAGCTTGCTCGCAAAAGCTCTCGACCCGATGTACTTCCCCAGGAGGCACCGACATTACTCGGCTAGCGACCTTGAACGAATGCTCGAGAGCGCCGGTTACACAGTAGAACGTGAGGCCACCTGGGCGGGGCTCGTGACGGCTTTGGACTTTATCGTGTTCTGCGTGTGGAAGTATGCACTGAAGAAGTCCGTGCCTTCATGGAGGTGTTACCAGCGCATCTGCGAGCGAGATGCTGTTCGAACGGGCTTTGTGGAACTCTACGTACTGGCGCGGCGGACGGTCGCTTGGGTGGCAGGTGATTAACGTTTGCCCCCTGTCGAATAGTCACAGGCCTCTTCTGTCCTGCTTCCGGGAGCCAGGCATGTTCTCAGTCGCCGGGGCATGAAATCGCTCGACGGGATGAGTTCTCACTTGCCCTGGCTGCGGCGAAATCCATGCGACAGCGTCCACGGAAAGCCTGCCCGAAGTAGTCTTGAAGCCCAATGTAAGGTTAGTATTCTTTCAAGACATACGGACCTACAGGAGCATATTTGCTGGATGAGAACGGCAGGTCGAGCGGAATTGGAGAAAGGCTGACGCCGCTCAGGGGGACGCTGCTCGGTGCCTTCGGAGTGATGATGGTAGCGATCACACTCGCGAGCGCGCTCACTTATCTCTTCAGTATCATCATGACCCGCATGCTCGGCAAAGCCGGGGCGTTCTCAAACTTCAATTCGCTTAACTCTCTCTTCTTGATCATCTTTACGGGCTCATCTGCGATTCAGACTGTAATTACTAAGAACATCGCCAAGCTCGACGTAATGGGCGAGCACGACAAGGCCTGTCTCTTCGTCCGCGCGTTCTCGCGATGGTTGGCCTGGGCAGGCTTTGTCATCTTGCTGGTGAGTGCGGCGGCGGCCTGGCCGCTATCACACATCCTCAAACTGGACTCACCGATGCTCGCCATCATCTTAGGCACTTATGTGGCCATCACCCTCTACTTGATGCTCCCGTACGGGCTTCTACAGGGCGAACAGCGGTTTGCTGGACTTGGCGCCGCGAGTATTTCCGCGGCACTGCTCCGAATCGTATTCGGTGTGAGCCTTGTCGCGCTAGGCTTTGGTGTCTCGGGGGCGATGGGAGCGGGAACGCTCGCGGGCATGTGCCTCGTCGGCGCGCTCGTCTACTATTACCGCGATTACTTCCATGGAAAGGTGGATCCCAGCAGGGACTTCAACCCCGCAAAGGCGCTACTTGCGTTTATACCCATTGCCATTGCCATCTTCCTCCTCATATTCATGACCCAGATTGACGTGCTGCTGATCAAAGCGCTAAAGGGCGCAATCGAGGCTGACAGGTACTCCTATGGGGCGCTCGCCGGAAAAGCAGTGCTCTTCTTCCCGGTCGGCATTTCAGTAGTAATGTTCCCTCGAGTGAGCCAGCTCCGAACCCGGGGCGAGCATACCAGGAGGGTCCTAGCCCTGAGCCTGATGGCATGCCTCCTGCTTGAAGGGGCCGTGGTGGGTTTTTACGCCTTGTTCCCGGGCTTTACCGCGACGTTCTTCGCGGGTAAGCACGGAAAGGAGATATCCGGGCTAACCGGTGTGCTCGGCGTGCCGTTCGTGGTGTTGTTCGGTCTGGTCATGGCCGTCTTCGCCTTAATATACCTATTGGTCTATTACCAGCTGGCCCTGGACAGGACGGCTTTCATCGGACTGCTGGCCGTCGGTGCCGTCGCTGAGGTTATTGGCATTGCTTTCTTCCACCGCACGCTTCCCGATGTCCTGCTTGTCATGCTGGTAGTCGGGGTGATGCTCTTGGTCGTAAACCTTATACTGTCGTTTATGGAAACGCCCGCAGGGCAGAGCGATGGGAGCCCTGTGTAGTATGATGTGGGAGTTGCAGGAAGCATATGGGGAACTACGCGCTGCCTATGGAGTGTTAGAATTACCGCCATGAACGTTCCCGCTAAACTGGAATCGTCATTTAGAGGCTATTACACAAAGGGTAAAAGAGCCCTGTCAAAACGGGACTACTTGCCTCTGTGGCACTCCATCGCAGTGGTCGCCATATTGGTCCTAGCATTTCTTCTTTTCTACAAGAACTTCACCGACAGCGGCATGATAATCCACCAGGATATGACCCTCCCCACCTCGCTCGGCCGCAATACGAGCCTATACGTGAACATGTGGTTGCAGTACGGCAGCGCTCAGAATATATTTAATATCCAGAGATTATTCTGGGTCTTCCCTCTATTGTTACTGGCAAGGATATTCCACCTGTCAAATGATTTTTACCTTTTCCTCATGTTCTGGGGGACACTTAGCCTCGCCGGAATATCTATGTATGCGCTCTCCTATCATTTCATCAAGAGAATAAAGCCGGAAAGCCGCGTGACCTATGCCGTATTCATCGGATCGATACTGGCCGCTGTCATCTATATGTACAATCCCTGGTCCCTGAACCATTTCTGGGGTTATTTCGCATACCCGCCTTACGCCCTTGCCCCGCTAATATTCCTCATCACATTGAGGGCTATCGATGCGCCCACTTTCGGGAAAGTCTTTCTTCTCACTATACTCCTTACGCTTGGCACAACCGGTCCTCTGTGTGTGGTCTGGGTATGGTTCCTGGTGCTGTCCTATGCCTTGTATTACCTGGTCATCAACAGGTTCCGAAGGCCCGAGTTGAAAAAGGCCCTGAAGGTGGTTGCTCCTTCGGCGGCCATCTATGCCCTGGTGAATGCGACATGGCTGCTTCCATACATCAATGCCCGGATTGCCGGCAAACCTTTTGTTCCCAACTATAACAACCTAATGTCGCAGGGCGTGCTTGACAGTCTGTCCTCAAACAACACAATTATCAACAATATCCGGCTCATTTCGGGGTGGGGCTACCCTGTCAAACTGCCGTTGAATAACACCCTATGGGTGATTTTGAGCTTCGGCTTGCCACTCCTGGCGCTTATCGGCCTCCTGGTCAACAGAAAGAAACTGGCGCAGAGCCGAATACTCATTTACTGGTCCGTCATGTTCGTTGTCTCGGTACTACTGGCAACCGGTTCTTCTTCAGTCCTGCGCAGGGTCTACAGTCCCCTGGCACTGAATGCCACGCTTGGATGGGTCATCAGGGCCCCGGACAGGTGGCTGTTCTACGTTCCGATATTCTATGCCCTTATGATAGGGTTGCTGCTGACAGGCCTGCTGGAAAACCGAAGAGATCCCATTGACATTGTGGCACAGGGCGGCGAGGAGGTGCCGCATTAAGTTGGATGAGCAGAAGCGCCTGGAGGAACTGGAAGCGGAGAACAAGCGTCTGCTCGAGCAGACCGGAGACCTCAGGCGTATACACGAACTGGAAGAGGAGAACAAGCGCCTGCGCGAGCTGGCCAGAGGCCTTCAGGGTATTACGGGCACGGTCGAGCCCTGGGCCGCGAACTGGAGGAGCCGCCTGTTCCTGTTCCTGTCTTTATTCTGCGGAGCTATCGTCGTGCTTTCTTTTTACCCCGTGGCCCTGCCCTACGCGCAGAAGGTTTTCAACCCTACCAAGATACCGACGGACTACAAGCAGGTAAGCGATTTCGTCACCAAGAGCGGCGGAGAAGCCCGGGTGGCCTGGGTCCCGTTCTACAAGACCACAAGCGGTTTCAGCTGGACAAACGGGAAGCGAATCGGGCCTTTCAACATCTACTCATATAACCCGAACTTGAACAACATTATCGATGTCTTCAACGTAGACTCGTACTATTACTGGTTCGACAACCTTTTCTCTAGGAACCCCTTCGTGAGCGTAAAGCTGCTGGATGAAAACACCACGGTGGGCACTGAAACGGCCGCCAAACTGCTGGTACCTTTCGCGGCGAAATACATGATTTTGGACACCTCGAAACCGACCTACCAGTGGACGAACCACTTCAACCGTGACCGCAGCCTGCTGTCGGTGTTTCAAACAAAGAACCTCATAGTGTACAGGGTGAAATATACACCCGACTTTATCAGGGCCGCCGGGAAGACTGTGAAAGCAGATACGTTCTTCGATAACCTGGCCATCTCCCAAGAATACCCGCCGGAAGCGCAGGGGAGCCTCGCATTTATCAACGGAGACCAGAAACTCGATAAACGCTTCGGCTTGGTCGATATCGACAGTTACAAGCGGACCGCCAACCCCGACCCTGGTTTTGAACAATGGAACCTGGACGAAGGTTTTCTCTATTGGAAGCACCAGGGTTCGGACAATGTCCAGCTCATAGCGGACGGCACGACCAAGACTGAGGGCAAGAGCAGCCTCAAGGTCGTCAACAGTTCCCCGACCAAGTTCGCGCTTGGCTGGGTGCAAGGATCCTGGGTGCCGACCCAAGCGGGGGAAATAATCTCAGTAGAGAGCAACGTCAAGCACAAGAATACAAATTGGACGACTGTATCCCTTGAGGGATACAGCGTCTACTCGCGATCCTGGATACGGCTCGCCTGGTTTCCTTCGATTCAATCGGGCACCGCGGGGTGGAAGAAGTACAAATGCTCCCTGTGTGTCCCCAGAGGCATCACCATGGTACGGTCTGCGCTGAGCGGCGGGTGGGCTGCCGACCCAAAGAAGGGACCTGGGATCTCGTGGTTCGACGATGTCAGGATATCCCGGATAAGCGCTGGTTTCTTTAATGAGCTCGCGAGGGCCGAGGGCACGCCCCAGGTCACGTACTCCAGGGTAAGCGCCGAGAAGTACAAGGTGCATGTAAGAAACGCCACCAAGCCGTTCGTGCTGGTGTTCGGAGAGGCCTACGACCCCCTCTGGAGAGTGAGCATCAAAGGCGGCAAGGTCGTAAGACCGATCAAGCTGTACTCCGTCATCAACGGCTTTCCGATAGACAGGAAGGGCAGCTATGATCTGACTATTACCTATGTCCCTCAATCGTGGTTCATTGAGGGTCTTATTATCTCCCTGGTAGCTCTACTTCTGTGTGTTGCCTACCTTCTATTCACTTGGAGGAGAAGCCGGACGGATGCCACTGAGATATCTAAGAACGCAGTCAAGACCCCGCCTGCTTTCCTGAGGAGGCTAGGCTCCGCAATCAGGGAGGGCATCGAGAACCCGCCCAGGTATAGGAGTATCGGCGATCGAGTCTCCGACAGCTGGCGGAAGGGAAGGACACTGCTCGGTAGAAAGCGGAAGAAGTGAGGGACGGTTCATGATGGAAACGGAGCACACGGAAAAATCACGAGGAAAGGTGATAGGATGGATTCTCGCGCTGGTCGCCTTCATCATCCTTGCAGCACTTGTAAGCGTGACTTCCGCTATCGTATTCGCGCTCTTCTATGTTGCAATGATGCTTGAGACTGAGAGTGGCGTTCCGATGAAGCTATCCCTGGCACTGCTCTGCTTTTCCGCAGCATTGCTCGCACTAAAGCAGCAATCCGCTGCCGAAACACTCGCTAACTGGGCTTACTACTCCTTCTCTATCGCAATAGCGCTTCAGCTTATCGGATACCTGAAGTCGGACCCCGGCAGGAGCACCAACGCGGATTGACTGCGGGGGACTATCGATTGACTTCTATCAGCTTGTTAATATCGCCGCTGCAGAGGATATCGACGTTCTCCTGGATTTTCTCTATTGGCCAGTCCCACCATCTGACTTCAAGCAGGCTGCCAATCTGATCCTCAGAGAAACGCTTTCTTATGAGCTTCGCGGGATTGCCCGCCACTATCGCGTATGGCTCGACGTCTGCGGTGACAACTGAGCCGGTTCCGATGACTGCGCCATCGCCCACCGTCACGCCTGATATAATCGTCACGTCGCTGCCGATCCACACGTCGCTTCCGATGTTGACGTCGCCTTTTGTCGCTGGGAACTCCCCTTGCTTGTCCGCTGCCTTCGGCCACCTGCCGTCGGGCGTTGGGAAGGGATACGTCGATATCCAGTCAACCCTGTGGTTACCGCCGAGGAATATCGTTACGTTCCAGGAAATAGAGCAGAACTTGCCTATCTTAAGCTTCCCGTTGGGGTAGACGACGGTTGGAAACCCGTAGGTATACTCTCCTATCTCGAATCCCAGTGTGCTGTTGCCGTACTTGTTGAGCAACACATACGGCCTGCCCGCGGCCCTGATCATCCTTATCGCAAGCTTTGACTTGAAACGGCGGAGGTTTCCTTCCTGAGCCCCCTGCGCTTCACGCTTCAACTTGTGGTTTGTCCATAACCCCCGAATTATTCGCCCTATTTCCATTGGTCATACCTCCATAAGACGATTCTAATGAAACGGGTTGAGCTTGGGAACCCGGTAACGCCGTAAGGTGATTGCACCGTTGCAGCAGGCTCTAGAACCCCTTTCTCGGGTGTTTGAATAGCCGGATTAATAACTCTATGCCGAGGGAGGCTTCCTGTCACTCGAAAAGCGGAGATTACCTCCTGTCGTGGGCTCCCCTTCTCCAATTATAGGTGATATATGCCAGGCACAGCAGCAGGGCGACAACAGACATCGCCAGCCCTACCTCGAACGGCCGCTGGGGTATGTATTCTATGGTGAGGTCCGTGTCGCCCTTTTCCAGCGGGAACCCGGTTATCACCGAGTACTGCCTGACCGGGTCTATCTTCTTTCCGCTGGAGGTCGTGGCGAGCCACAGCGGGTCGAACGCCTCGCCGAAGACGAGCAGGAAAGGCTCGGTCGCGCCGCGCACCTTCACCCTGTACCTCTGGGCACTCTCCTGCTCCCAGGTGACCTCGGGCGCCGGGCCGCCGCCCGCGAGCTCGGAATAAAGCCGATCGCTGATGCGTGAGAGCCTGATGTCGTCGAACCAGCTCTCCGACGGCCCTTGCTGGATGTTCGCGCTCCAGCCAGCGGCGAGCACGGGCCGTATCCTGGTGAACCCGGGCGGCATGTAGAACGAGCAGGTGAACCTCTTCCAGCCCGCGTTGCTCCCGTAAGGTATCGGGGGGCAGTTGACGATGGTCACCCACTCGCCGCGCTCCGGGTCGTATCCCTCAACTGACGCATTAGTCCACTTCGAATTCCTGTACCTCAGCCTGGTCTCCATGGAGTATATCTCGCCCTGCTCGACCGGGACCTCCCTGCCGAGCATCCTCGCGATGGAGAAGTCCTGGGAGGCCGCGTTGCGTATGTACAGGCTCCTCGCGCCGCTCTTTTTCGACTTCGAGTCGGTGGAGATCTCGACCCTCACGTCGCTCTTCTGGAGTGTCCACCCGTCCGGTGCTCCACCGCCCGAGGGTGCGGCCTCGAAGCTCCCGTTGATATCGTAATCGTCCTTGAAGTCGCTGATGTAGAGCACCCCGTAGCCCGCTTTCATGTCCGACTTCGGGTTCCTGTCCATGAAGGAGAGCCTCTTCAGCTCCGCGGGGGAGAGCCTCTGCGCCACAGCGAGTTCGTCGTAGTGGTTGTCTATCCTGAGCGTTCTCACCGCCGGCCTGAGGTGTGCCGCCGTCTCGTCGAACTCGAACACCTCGAGGAGCGGGGTCTTCTTGACCGACTTCAGGCTGCTGTCCATGTTGAAGTTGTTAGCGAACTGGTAACCCGGCACCGACGAGTCGAGTATCAGGTATCGCGCGGAGAACGGGATGAACAGCCTCGATGCCAGGTCTTTCCGCAGCATGAGGCGCCGGTCCATCACCCCGAACGGCCCTGCCGCAACCTGCGAGAACAACGACTCGAGCCAGAAGTAGAAGTTGTCCTTTGCAAAGAGGTCCTGCAGGTTGTTCAGGTTGGGGTTGGAGGAGATGACGTTGAACGGTGCTATCCTCTTCTCAGGCGCCCAGAAGTAGTTGAAGCCCGACCTGGCGAACGGCAGCCAGGCGACCCTGGCCCCGGGCGTGGCCTTCTCGACGTAGTCGTTTACCTGCGCGTAATCGCCCGGGATCTTCGTCGGGTTATAGACCGTCCTGGCATACGACGAGGCGATCGGCCAGAACGAGACCAGCACCACGGCTATCACCAGCGCCGCCAGCACGACCCGCAGAGCCTTGCGCGATGAGAACAGGTGCGCAACGAGCAATGCGAGCATCAACGCGAAGAACACCGGTGCGTAGTACAGCCACCGGTCAAACGCCCGCAGTATCCACCCGAACGACGCGGAGCCCGGGCCCCGGAGGATGAAGAAGTAGTAAGGCCGGCGCAGGATGAAGACGGTGCCCGTCGCCAGCAGGACCGAGACTCCGAACATGAGCGCCCAGTAGATGACCGTGCCGTTCCGGCGCAGCCTCCTGTAGAGCACGGCCAGTGCCGCGATCGAGAGGACCGGCAGTGCGAAGCTCAAGATAATCCAGAGCCCGCCGCTCACCTGCGGCTCGACAGGCATGCCCCAGCCGGAGGCAAGGCGCATGTTGTTCATGACGGAGTTGGTCGCCGAGAACAAGTCCAGCATCCGCTCGGACATCTCCGGCAGGTATGAGGGCGCGAACGGCTTGCCCGACAGCCGCGACCAGGCGTAAGGCATTATCCACGCCGCCGACAGCAGTGCGTAGAGCGCCCCCAGGGGGAGCACGACCTTCAGCGCCGAGAGCAGGCTTGCCCGGCTGAACCTCTTCGCCGCGAGATGGAACAGAATGTAGGTGATTATCATGAACCAGAACCAGACGACGCATATCGGCCCGGTGCTGGCCACCGCGATAAGGAGGGCCAGCGGCACGATATACTTCGCTTTTGGCGCGTCTACTGACTTCACCAGGAGGAGGAAGACCAGGGGCTGCAGCGCGTAACCGGGGTAGCCGAAGTACGGCCAGAAATGGCTCAGCGACCACGGGTTGTACATGAAGATGATCGCGGCGAACACGGCCCCGGCGTAAGGGGCCAGGCGGCTCCCGACGCCCAGCCTTGACGACTTGATGACGGAGAAGGCCAGGGCGTACATCGATACGCCCGCCAGGAAAAAAGTGCCGATGTACATCACCAGCAGGTACTGGCTCACGTTGAGGCCCAACACTTTGCAACCCAGGAGCAGGGGATAAGACCAGAAGACGCGCTGAAGGTTCCATGTGTTCGTGACGCTGCCGTACTGCCACCAGGAGTTGAAGTAGAGCGCGATGTTGCGGTCGATGGAGGTCGGGTAGGTCATGTCGACGTGGATGAGGGTGCCCTGCGTATAGAAGTGCTTGTAGAAGAGCAGGCACGAGATCAGGAGTATGGCCGCTATCGAGAGCGCGTGCCAGAGGATCCGGCGGTTCCTGTCGGAGTTGTCTGTCATTGCGCGCTTACCGCCTGTCCCTTCCGGATGATACCGACGATGATGGCGTCGGCTCCAAACGCGCTCTTTGGATACTCCGCGCCCTCGACGGCTGAGAAATCGGCTTCCTCCCACTCGTTCCCGCGGCCGACTCTCCGCAGGGCGTAAAGCTCGCCGAACGGTATTCCACCTCGCTCAACAAGCGCGTCGAACTCATGGTTCAGCCCCAGGGGCGCCGTGGCGACCAGTTCGCCCCCGGGCTTGAGCAGCCCCACCAGGTTGCCCACCGCGGGCGCTGCCCTGCCCGGGTTTCGCGGGGTCTCGTAGGTGCCGATGTGCTCCAGGGTGGAGACGCTTATTATCGCGTCATATCTGAAGACGAAGGTCCTGCACGACCTGGTCAGCCTGCAACAACCCACGGCCGCCTTCTTGAACGCTTCCCGCGAGGCCCGCGGGGGGGAGTCCACTATCCGTTTGAGCGTTCTTTTGTCCATGTGTCGCCTGTTCGCACCCGCCCTAACGGCGAGGCTGTCCTTCCGTGAGTATCTCGAATTCGCGCGCCGCCACCTCGTCCCAGCTGAACTCCCGGACGCATCGCGGGCCGATTTGCTCGTAATTGAGGTATTTCTCGCCGGCCAGAAGCTCCGCGGCATTCCTGGCCATCCCTTCGGTGTCTCCCACCGGCAGGCGGAACACCGCCTCGCAGGCAGCGATGTTCTCCTGGTATACCGGCAGGTCATAGACGACAGCCGGCAGGCCGCAGGCGAGCGCTTCCTGGGGCACCAGCCCCCATTCCTCCACATAGCTGGGAAAGAGACAGATCTTGCTCCTCTTTATGAGAGAGTACTTCTCTTCGTCACCTACGATGCCCATCAGGCTCACCCTGTCATCGAGCCCGTACTTCGCCAGCAGAGACGAGAGCCGCGCACTGTTGCCCGGGTTGCAGCTGCCTATCATGACGAGCCGTGCCGCCGGGAGCATACGCGTGACCGATCTCCATATCTCTATGAGGTCGAACACCCCTTTCTCCAGGTCGTGCCTTCCAACGAACACCGCGTCGAAGACTTTTTCTTCCGGGCCGGTGTCGGGCACCCTCGAGATGCCGGCCGAATCAAGGCCCACGCTGTTCACCACCATCGGCGAGCGCACGCCGTAGGACTCGAGCTCACCCCTCAGATGCTCCGAGATCGCTATCACCAGGTCCGCGGCGTTGTGCATCTGGGCGATGGGCTTTCTGATAACCTTCGGAAAGATGTCTATGTTGAGGTTGCAGACGACGAGCCTGGCGCGAAAGAGGAACCTTACGACGATGCCGGCCACGAGGGCTGGAAGCTGCTCGGAGCTGGGGACGAACACCACGTCGAACCTCTCTCCCCGCGCTCTCATGCTGACGCACCGGAAGCACATGATGAGCGTGGCGAGTATCCATTCCAGGACACGCTCGAGCCAGAAGAACCGCTCCTCGAGACGCCTTACCGGTCCGGGTATCTCGTACTCGACGACCTGCACGTTCTCTTTCTGCATTCCGCGCAGGAACGTTGGTTTATCATCCACCGCCAGTATCTCTATGCCGGCAGGCGCCCGGGCGAATATCTCGTACGTGCGACGGAAGCCCCCGGCCGCGATGAACTGGTGAGGTGCATGCCAGAGCAGCGCCAGTATCCTGCACTTTTCTGTTTTCCCATCCGGCTCACTCATTGCCTGTCATCTTTCCCCCGTGAGGACGAGAGCCCGCCCGACACGAGAAGCAGTACACATAATAGCAGTCCTCCGGTGGAAACGATGTAACTTACGACGAGACAGGTGTCCCGGTAGCTGATATCCATGCGCGAACCGCGGGCGCCCTTGAGCGCGAAGGCGCACACCACACCAACCTGGCTCATCGGAGGCCTGCCGTCGAGGCGCCAGCCGGTGTCGTAAAACTCGCTGAAGAGGACCGTGGCCCGCCCGGATAGCTCCGCCGGCAGCTGGGCGCGCAACGAAGCGCCGCCGCGCGAGTCCACATGGGGCAGGGGCTCGCCTCTCGCATCGGGGATCACGGTCTGGTCTCCCCGGGGCAGGAATGAGCCCAGGAGATTCCCTCCGCGGGCCTGCTCGCCCAACTGCGCCCAAGAGCGCCAGGAGCCCACATCACCGGCCAGGACGAGGCGGCCCGCCGGTACGCGGTTCTCGAGGAGCACCAGATCTTTCCAGCGTCTTACCACCACCAGGTCGCCCTGCTCCTCCACGAACCGGTAGCTCGTGCTCGCATCGTTCAGCGGCATCAAAACGTACTTTACGTTCAGCGGGGAGAGCATCGCGCCAAGGTTGCCGTTCTTCCTGGCGGACTCGAGCGACGCCTGCACGTACGCGTCGACGTTCTGCCTGTCTATCTGGACCGGGCCGACCTGCAGCGCGTTGAGCTGGACGTATCGGTTGGTGAAGTAGAAAGGCATTGGAGAGGTTATGGTCTGCTGGTGTCCGGTGAAGTCGAACGTCATGTACCAGTAAGGCGGCAGGTACAGCGCCCGCCAGTCCCCCGCGTCGTCCTCGAGCAGCTCGCGTGCCTGTGTCCAGGAAGACGGGTAGGATACCGCCCTGGCTTCTCCCCAGAGCCCTCCGAAGATCCTGAAGCTGTAGAAGACGACCGCGAGCAGGAGCAGCACCGGGACCA
The DNA here is from genome assembly GCA_038326775.1 of Candidatus Geothermincolia bacterium. GTDB lineage: Bacteria > Actinomycetota > Geothermincolia > Fen-727 > Anoxymicrobiaceae > DYIU01. The sequence goes on along the minus strand of JBBQKJ010000028.1, from coordinate 19,155 downwards.
GCCAGGAGCGCCTTGATCTCACAGGGCGCGCCGCCGCACGCGGGCGGGCCATCAGGCGCTCGACGGCCAGTCCGCCCAGCACGGCGTACGAAAGGGCCAGCAGCGCTACGAACTTCTGGGGCTCGCGGAACAGGCGGAACGATGCCAGGTGGTCGTAGGCGAAAGAGAAGAGCGGGCCGCTCAGCGGCGCCGCGGCGCCGAGTGCCAGGAAGAAGCCGGCGACGCCGAGCACGAGCATGGCCCTGGCCAGCGGGCCCCTCGCAGGTTCCTTTCTGAAACTCGCGAACCCGTAGAGCGACATAATTACCAGGCCCAGCGCTAACAGCGGCCAGAGCGGCACGTAGTTGCGTGGGAGCATGGTGTCGAGCGTCGCCGCCTTCCAGTAGCCGTACATCCCCGTAACGGAGAGCCAGGTGCCGGCGCGGGAGGTCGACCGGGTCTTGAAGACCTCGAGGTCTGCCCTGCCGATGGCCCCCGCCGTATCGCTTCCCCGCAGTGCGGGGAGCAGCCAGAAAGACGAGACCAGCAAAAAGAGCACCAGCACGACGCCCAGGGCCAGAGCAGCCCTGCGCGCCGGGCGCCGCGAGGCCAGCTCGAAGGCGGCGGCGACCGCGCAGGCGACCAGGGCGATGGCGCCCATATGCAGGCTCAATATGGAGATGCCCGCCAGCCAGAGCGCGGTCCGCGCGCATCGGCCAGCCGACGGCTTCCTGACGGTCTTGATCGTCGAGGAGACGGCAACCGGAAGAAGCGCGTAACCAAGGAGAAGGCCCCACTGGCCCATCAGCATCCGCGTGTAGACGTAAGGGTTCACCTGGTACACGGTGCCGGCGAAGAGCCTGGCCCACCTGCCCCGGCACGGGACGTTGCGGTACATGAGGTATCCCGGCAGGAAGGCGAGCAGAAAGAGCGTCAGCTTCTGCAGCAGCACCGCCCCCGAAAGGCGCGATATCGCCCAGGCCAGGCTGTAAACGAGAGTAACATTAACGGTGCCGGTCGCAGGGCCGAAGAGAGAGGCGGGAGGGTGCATCGCCGGGGTGAATACCATGTCGCCCAGCAGGACGTAGCCGTTAGCAAAGAGCGCCGGTCCCCAGATCGCTAAAGCGACCGCTGCGAAGAAAACAGGGCCGAGAAGATCACGTGTTTTTTCTTGCCTGGCTATTGCTGACCGCCTCTTCGAGGATGACCAGGGTCTTGCCTGCCGTTACATCCCAGCTGAAATCATTTGACCATTCAATGGCTCGGGCCGCAAGCTCGCCGCGCAAGTTTTCGTCTGTAAGGATGTCCACCAGGTGTTGGGCGAACTCCTCGTCGTCGCCCGCGAGCATGCCCGTCCTGCCGTGTAAGATGGACTCGCTAAGCCCCGGCACTTTGAAGGCAACGGCCGGTGTACCGCAGGCGTTGGCCTCGATAACAGTGAGGCCCCACCCTTCGACCAGAGAGGCGGTGGCGGTCACCCAGGCCTGGCGGTAGAGGCCCACTTTTTCCTCGTCGCTCACCTCCCACAGGAAATAAATGTACTCCTCGGCGCCCAACTCATTGACCTCCGCCTGAGCTTCGAGTATCGATTCTCCGGCGCCCGCGATCACCAGTTCGGCTCCGGGGACCTCCTCGCGCACCCTGGGCATCATGCGTATGAGCCTCGGCAGCTGCTTGTATGGTTTCAACCGGCCCAGGTAGAGGACGGTCGGTTTCTCGCACTTCTGCCCGCCCCCCGGAGAGTAAAGCAGGCGGTCGATGCCGTTGAAGACGACCGTTACGTCCAGCTTCCTGCCGCCGAGCAGCTGCTGCCTGATGGCGGAAGCGGTGGACTCGGAGACGCATATTACCGGGCGCCGCCTGTAAACAAGGGGGACCAGGTAGCGCTCGATCGCCCTGCCGACCCTCCCGATCACCGGGCCGAGCTCTGGGATGAACATCTCCCGGTGCACGTGATGGATGAGACCCACGACGGGCTTGCGCGCGTACAGCGGAGTGGCGAAAGGTATGCCGTTGATGATGTCGAGTATGACGTCGGCCCGCCGGTGGAGGAATGCCATGTAGAAGAGGGGGGCAAGAAGGAACGTTGCGATGCGCCCGCCCGCCCGGAAGACCTCAACCCCCTCGATGTTGTCATGGCGCTTCGAGCCCAACGGACGCGAGGTGAAAAGCGTCACCCGGTGGCCCCGGGCAAGCCAGCGTTCCGCCTGCTCGTGCATGTTCACCTCGGAGCCGCCGGCCCAGGGGTGATGAAGGTCTTTCCAGCTGAAAATCAGAATCTTCAAGGTCTCTCCAGCGGGCTCGGGCATCTGCGGCGAATTTTACTCAAGAGGCGGCATTTCGCTCGGCGTTGGATATAAACAGCGACCGGCTGAGCCGGTCGCTGTTTCAAGCTATCGTTCAGGCGTTCGAGCTAGTAGGTGAACGGCGCGGGCAGAGTCAACGCGGTCGCGAACGCGAGCTGGCCCCTTACCGTGAAGCCCGATATCAGGACCCAGTCGCCGCTGTTGATGTCTTCGACCTGCTGCGGTGTGCAGTAGATGTTAACGATGTCACCAGGCTTGAAGCCCAGGTCGAGGACCGCCTGGCTGCAGGATGATACCCATACACCCAGGGTGCCTTCGCTCTTGGACATGGCGAACCCCGTGATGGCAAACGGGTATGCATTCCACACCTCACCGGCGGCGCCCGAGGGCACAACGCTCTCCCCGGTCGAGCCGAGGAGCACTACACCAAATGTGAACGTGGGCCCCTCCACGCCCTCGATGCCGGAGTTGGAGCCTTCTGCCGCAATCGCGGCTCCCCCGATAGACAACAGGCAGGTCGTCAATAGAAGGGCGACACCCGCGATTGCCATCCGGTTCTTCATCCAGGACTTCATTCTTGCTCCCCCTTTGACCTCCGGGCTGCTTGGCCGGGTGGGTTGTACTTTTAACTACTTACCGGAAATCCCGGCACCCGCCACGGTGCCTACTACTATCTTGGACTTACCTGGATCGCCGCTCATGCCAGGGGTGACGGTGACTGACTTGACCGTGTCGCTGGACCCGACCGAGAAAAGACCGACCTCCTGCCCGTCGAGTGTAGTGGACGTATCGGTGAAACCGCTCTCGTTGGACAACTCGCCCCTGTACCAGGAGACGAGAGCCTTGACGTCCTCGTCGGTCCAGAACGTGGCGCCCGCCCATTTCACGTTGGACGAGCCCTCAGCCGTGATGACGGCAATAGAGCCTTTCTCGAGCTCGGCCTTGTCGGGCACGGGCACTCCGAGAGCTTTCTCAGTCGACGTGCTCACCGACCAGGTTGATTCCGTCCCACTCTTCGAGCCGGTGACCGTTATCTTGCCATCCTTGTACACGACCTCGCCTTCAGTGGTGGATATCCCTCCCTCTTTGGCGGCGCCGCACCCCGCAAGAGCCACGAGCCCCGCGAGCATCGTGACCAACACGAGCAACCCAACGAACTTTCTCATGCCAAGACCTCCTTGCAGGACATGCGGCCGGCTCCACATCCGTTAACACCCGGTCGTCTCTCGAGCCCGGTGTCTATCGCCGTCTGATCCCGTACACCTGTATATTAGACCCATTCATAACCTAAATGCAATCAATCAAACACCAAAAACGAGACTTTTCTATTGTTTTGCCCTCAAAGAAGGCTTCGACCGCCCTCGCGCTCTTCCTCTTGACACCAGCGTCATAAAACTCGGTGACGTGTACAGTGCCGAGAGTCCTGTAGAATAGACGCGCTCAGACGCAGGGCGGATTTCGGCAGGGGGTTGGCTCGATGAAGAGGTTCCAGGGTATCTTCACGGTGATGGTCACGGCATACGAGGGCAGCGGCGGCATCGATGCCGAGGGTATGCGGGGGATGGCCAGGCACCTGATCGGCTCCGGGGTCCACGGGCTGGTGGTGCTCGGGAGCAACGGCGAGTGCCCGTACCTGGCGCACGACCTGCAGAAGGCGGTAATCGACGCCGTGGTAGAGGAGTGCGCCGGGGCGGTCCCGGTGATAGTCGGTGTCAACGAGCGCGGGACGGAGTCGGCCATCGAGATGGCGCGCTACGCGAAGAGCGCCGGGGCGGACGGCCTGCTGCTCGCGCTCCACATCTTTTACCCGCTCGACGAGGACGCCGTCTTCGCGCACTACGAGACTGTCTGCGGCGAGGTCGACATACCCGTCCTCTTCTATAACTTCCCGACTCATTCCCATCTTGCCCTGCCTGTCGAGTCGATCGCCCGCATCGCCGGGCTCGATAACGTCGTGGGCGCCAAGGAGACCTTATTTGACGTGGGCGAGGTGAAAGGACTGGTCGATGCCGCGGGCCCGGACTTCAGCGTCTTCACCGGGATGTGCCTGAACCTGACAGAGACGATGGGGGTGGGCGCGTGCGGCGCCATCTGCCCTCTGCCGAACATCGTCCCGAAAAAGGCGGTCCGGCTTTACGAGGCGCTCGTCTCAGGCGACTTCGTGGCAGCCGCGCCGCTGCAGGCCGAGTTCTATGCGCTTGCGCCCCTGCTCGCCTCCACGCCAACGCCTCACGCCCTGATGAAAGAGGCTCTTCGCCTGCTCGGCCACAACATCAGCGTCGCGGTGAAGCCGCCTCTGCCACAGCTCACCTCGGCACAGGCCGAACTGGCGGCCGGTACTCTCAAGGGAGCAGGCCTCCTTACGGACTAACGAGCGGCAGGCTGCAACGCTGTCAATCCGCCGCCTGCGGCGGAGGGTTGCCTCGACTCTTAGAAACCCAGGTTTTTGCCCAGGGCATCGGCCTGTTTGCCGAGCTCCCGGGCCTGTGTCTCCAACGACTGGAACTCGGCCTCGTAACTGTTCGCGACGCCGGTGACAGCCTGCTCGACCAGTATTTCATAAAGCGGATACGTATGTGAATCCAAAATTCTGCACAAATGGCTCCAGCAAACCCCTGGATGGATTCCTACTCGACGCCGCCGTGCTGCCTCAGGAGCTCCGCCGTCTCGTAGTGATTGTTCGCCTCGGCTGCTTTCAGCGGGGTCAGGCCTGAATTGTCCATCGCGTTGACGTCGGCCCACTTGTTGAGGAGGGCCTCCGCCGTCTTGGTGTGCCCGTTCCCCGCCGCCAGGCGGAGGGGAGTCTGGCCGGCGTTGTCACGCGAGTTAACATCCGCCCACTTTTCGAGCAGGAGCTTGGCAGCCTTCGTTTGGCTGGACGCTGCCGCCCAGTGCAGCGGTGTCTGGCCGTCTTTGTCCCGCGCGTTAACGTCAGCTCCCTTGATGAGAAGTAGCGATACCGCCCCGGTATGGCCTTTCCGTGCCGCCCAATGCAGCGGGGTAAGGCTATCCGTATCCCGCGCGTTAACATCCGCCCATCCATCGAGCGCTTCCCTGACCCCGGCAGGGTTGTTCGCCTTTACAGCCTCGAAGAGCTTCTCGTCGACCCCTGGCTTGCGAAGAGGCTGGCTTTTCTCCTCGCCGCAGCCGGCCAGCGCCAGCGCGAGAGCCGCGGCCAGGATAACCACTACTATCAGTTTGCGCATGATTCACTCCGATCAAAACGAATACTGCTGGTAACAGGGTATAGCCTCAGCCCCGCCCGGGAGCAGGGCTATTATCCGATATCCATCATTTACCGCTTGCAACGCCAACATCCTACCACGATTCTGGCCTTTCCAGCACGGTAGACTGCTGTTTGCCGCCAGTTCGTTACCCGACCTTGTCATATCGCCTCCAAGCCTCGTGATTTCCCGTCGTCCGGGGACAGTTGTCCCTTGTTTTCGACCATCGAATTGCGCCGTTGTAGCGTTCACAAGTTTAGGGCAGGTGCCCTCGCGCACGCCCTGCCCAGGCGATGGATTCTAGACAGCATCGACCGGAACAGCTTCTCAAGCACCGCAACCTCGGCACACTGAAAGATCGTCATCCTGGAGTGGGAGACTATCCGCGCTGTTGAGGGAAGCGAGGGCATCGATGTTCTCATCCTGGGTCAGTATCTCTGTCTCGAAGCGGGACACGGTGCCTGAGCTTGCCGCCGTTCTGTCGAGAGCCCTCTTGCCGATGAGGGCCCTCATCGCCGGGTCTCGGGAGAGCCCCTTGTGGTCTCATGCGTCTTCGTAGCCCGCGAGCCTCGCATAAACAGACTGGCGAAGAAGGCCGGTGACCTGGTGCTGTATGTTCTTCCCCGTCCTCTTGTCTGCTATGAAGTCAGCGGCCATGTCGGCAAGACCCATCACCTCGTCCAGCTCTCTTACCGCCAGCAGACCCGCGTCTGTGGTTATCTTTGCTCCCCGGAATTCGAGCCTCAAACGGCGGTCGAAAAGCAGCCTGATAGACTCGTTTTTACCTGCACCCAATGGATTCTTGCCCCCTGAAGTAAAAGATCGCCAACAAATGGCTTTCTAATTCATGCTTAAGCAAAGCAAGGGGAGAATCCTTCCTGGTTCATATGAATTATACGGGCTCGACTGCTTCGCCGCTCGCCGGAGGGTTCGTGACCCAGCCGCCGAGGAGGTTGCCGAGGTCCCCCAGGCCGTTGAACTCCAGGGAACCATCATCCGGCATTTCGTCGCGCACGAATTGTTTGAACTCCGCGTCAAGCCCGGGCTCGCTTCTAAACGCGCTCAAGTCGGTGTTGTCGATTATCGTCTCGGCGTCCTTCCTGGCGAGCGCCTGGAAAAACAGGTCTACGGCGCTCTCGGGCGAGGGGCCCTTGAAGACTACCAGCACCAGCACCAGCACGAGAGCCACCACTGCCAGCATGACACTGCCCGCTATCAGCGCGATCAGCCATCTCCCGGGCTTCTTTCCCGCGGTGCCGCCTGCCTGGCCGGCTCGCCGCAGTTGGGGCAGAACGAGTTGCCCGGGCCCACTTCTTCGCCGCAGTTAGTGCAGAACATCGATTTCCCCTGTCTTAGATCTTACTCGTGCCACGCCCGCAACTGGAGCGTTTCTTGAAGCAACGTGGTGGATTGCCGTCTCATTTGTAGAACCCGTGCGCCTCACGGTACCACTCGATCGTGCGGGCGATGCCTTCCTCGAACGGCGTGGACGCGCGGAATCCGAATTCGCGCTCCGCTCGGCCGGTGTCGAGCTTCCTGCGGGGCTGTCCATTCGGCTTGCTTGTGTCCCATTCGATGCGGCCGCTGAAACCGGTCAGACGCATTATCATCTCCGCGAGGTCCTTGATGCTTATCTCGTATGAGGAACCGATGTTTACCGGCTCAGGCTTGTCGTACCGTTCAGTCGCGAACGCGATACCTTCCGCGCCATCCTCGACGTATAGAAATTCCCGGGTCGCGGAGCCGTCGCCCCAGAGTGTGGCATGGTCCTCGCCCGCCGCCCCGGCCTCCAGGAACTTGCGGATCATCGCCGGCACAACGTGAGAAGACTCGAGATCGTCGTTGTCTCCAGGGCCGTAGAGGTTGACCGGCAGCAGGTAGATAGCATTGAAGCCGTACTGCTGCCTGTAAGCCTGCGCCTGTACCAGCAGCATCTTCTTGGCGAGTCCGTAGGGCGCGTTTGTCTCCTCCGGATAGCCGTTCCATAGGTCATCCTCTTTGAACGGCACCGGGGCAAACTTGGGATAGGCGCACACGGTCCCGATGGCGACGAACTTCTTCACCCCCATCTTGCAGGAATGGTGCATCAGGGGAACGCCCATCATCAGGTTGTCGTAGAAGAACTCGGCGGGGTGGGCTCTGTTGGCGCCGATGCCCCCGACCCTGGCGGCGAGATGGATCACGATGTCGGGCTTCGCCTGCTCGAGCATCCGGACAGTCGCCCCTGTCCCCCGGAGGTCGCAATCCTCTCTCTTTGGCACGAAGATCTCCTTCGCGCCGCGTTCCTCGAGCTTCTTGACCAGGAAGGTTCCCAGGAAGCCTGCCCCTCCGGTCACCGTGACCCTCTTTCCCTGCCAGAACACCGGTTCCTCCCGTTGCATGCCCTCTACTCCGCCGGGAGCCTGCCGCTTGCCTTTCCAATAAAGTGATGATAAGCACGACTGAGTGCGCCCCGCAGGCCCTCGGTCCGGATGTAGTCGGCCGGCTTGCCGAGCGCGGGGGACCCCGGGGCGATGGGCGCCTGCTGACCCGCCGACCCGGCTTGCCGTGTCTGCTCTTCGAGACGCTCGATCAGGGCGTTTTTCTGCTTTATTTCGCGCTCCAGTTTGGCGATATGCGCCGCTGCCCGTTCTATCTCGTCCTTCATAGCGAGGCTGTCCGCCCTGAGGTCGCCGCACGCGGCCTGGAGCGCGTCGATCTCCTTGAAACATCTCCTGGCGACCGCCTCCCTGAGCCCATGCAGGGGGGCCTTGAAGACGAGCGCCAGCCTCTTGTAGACGTACCGCCAGGCACTCATGAGCCCCTGCTCCCACCTTATCTCGTAGCCGTCCGCCCGGGTCCGGTAGTAAGCGGAGCTGGCGCCCCCGGTCCTGAACCAGGCGAGGGGCCTGTCGATGCGGTTAAACCGCATCCCGGCCAGGTGGAGGCGGAGCATCAGGTCGTAGTCGGCCAGCAGCCTGTATTTTGTCCTGAAGCGATAATCGTCGTAGACGGCTCGCCTGACGAAGCAGGTCGGGTGGCTCATCTGGAACTTGTGCCCGATGTCCCAGCAGGAGCCTTCCCAGACCCACTGGAACCTGCCGTCCTCGTCCACGATATACATCGCGCCGTAGAAGACCTGCGCCGCCGGGTCCTCGAGGCTGGCGCTCACGACCTCCCGCACTGCATCGGGAAAGTACCAGTCGTCGCTGTTTATGATCCCGACCAGGTCGCCCGTGGCCAGCGATATCCCCTTGTTCATAGCGTCGTAGATACCTTCATCGGGCTCGCTTACCCAGTAGGAGACGCGGTCTTCGTACTTCCTTATGATGTCGAGCGTGCCGTCGGTTGAACCGCCGTCCACGATGATGTATTCGATATCGGCGCAGGTCTGGCCGAGCACGCTCTCGATAGTGCGCTCAATGTGTTTCTCGCTGTTGAGGCAGACAGTTATGACGCTCACCAGCGGGCGCTCGGCACCCGGGCCCCGGGTGTATCCGCTCCTTACCCAGAGCCCGCCTTCGACTTTCTCCGGGGAAGCCGGCTTCCTGATCTTCAATGTCTCTTTGACCTCCATACGACTCGCCGGGACTCTACATTCTATTCACGGCGCATCGCCGTAAAACCTGCTATAATGCCTCGGAGTGAGAGTGCTGAGATTCGAGGTACGTGTCCCGAGGAGCGCAACTCGGGGCGCTTTTTTTATACGCGTCAGGCAGTTGAAGGGCGCGATGGAACGACTGCCGGCAACATTGGCGCCCAATGAGGTTTGAAAAATGAAGCTGCATCTGGTTGCCCCCACAAAAAACGGTGAGACCCTCCTCTTCAATAAGGGCCTCCTGGCTCCGCTCGGGCTCATGTGCCTTGCCGCGCATACCCCGGAGGGGGTCGACGTTCGGATAATCGACGAGAGCGTCGAGCGTATAGATTTCAACGATGTCCCCGACCTGGTCGGGATATCCACCATGACCGCAACGGCGCCCAGGAGCTACGATGTCGCCGACAGGTTCAGGGCGATGGGGGCGAAGGTCGTCCTCGGGGGCGTCCACGCGTCGATGCTTCCCGAGGAGGCGCTCGAGCACGCGGATTCGGTCGTGGTGGGCGAGGCGGAGGAGATCTGGCCAGGGGTCGTATCCGACGCCGCGGCGGGCCGGCTCGAGCCCATCTACCGGCAGGAGGCATTCTCGGATTTCAAGCGCCCGCTCCTCCCCCGGAGAGACCTCATAACCCCAAAGCGCTACTGGAGCGCCAACGTGGTGCAGACCTCGCGCGGTTGCCCGCACAGCTGCAACTTCTGCTCGGTCACCGCCTTTAACGGGCGCAGGATACGGGTTCGGGATATCGATAACGTGCTCTCCGAGGTCGAGTCGCTCCCCAGGAGCAACCTCATGCGCAAGAAAGTCGTGCCGTTCGTCGACGATAATATCGCGGCCAACCCCGGGCACGCCAAGGAGTTGTTCAAGGCCCTGATTCCCATGAAGATACAATGGGGGTCGCAGGCCTCCATCGGCATAGCCAGGGACGAGGAGCTGGTGAAGCTCGCGGCCGCGAGCGGCTGCCGGTTCCTGTTCATAGGCCTTGAGACCCTGTCGCCGCACAGCCTCGACGAGATGGGCAAGAGCCAGAACAAGGTCGAGGAGTACGCGGAGGCGCTGCGCCTGCTGAAGAAGAACAACATCCAGGTGATGGGCGCCTTCGTGTTCGGCTTCGACGCCGACGACGAATCGGTCTTCTCGGATACCGTTGAGTTCGCGATCGAGAACAAGATCCAGATAGGCCAGTTCGCCAACCTGACACCGTATCCCGGCACGCGCCTCTACAGTCAGCTGCTCGAGGAGAACCGGGTGGAACCCAACTTCTGGCTCGACCCGTCCTGGGACAGCCATGTCGTGTTCCAGCCAAAGCAGATGTCTCCCCGGAGGCTCTACGACAACACCCACCAGGTACACCTGGATTTCTACTCGTACCGCTCCATCTTCAAGCGGATGTCGTTCAAGCGGCACTGGAGCTACTGGTTTGCCTTCAACCTGCTCTACCGCCAGACCGTGGTGGCCGCCCGCTCGAGCGACCTCGGAATTCCCGCGACGATGCCCGAGACCTCTTAAAGAGCCTCAGCGCTCAGCCGCGTCGAAGACCTCGGCTGTCTTGGCACCTCCGCTCCGGAACCGCAGAAGCGCTGCGCCGGCCGCGATTATCAGGGCAGCGCCCGCGAAGTCCTGCCAGTGAGGCGTCTCACCCAGCAGCGCAAGGCCCAGCAGCATCGCGCTCACAGGCTCGATGTAGGAAAGCAGCGCGGCGTCCTGTGCCTTGACGCGCTTGATGGCATAGAGATAGATGAACCCTGCCCCTCCGATGACAACCACGCCGAACACCGCGATAGAGGCCCAGCCTTTCGCCGTGAGGTCGCCGGTGCGCGGGATCGCGAAAAGAGCGTACACCAGCGCGCAGACCCCGTTCGTCCAGATGCCGATGGTGAGGGGGGAGTGGTTCCGACGCAGCTTCTTCCATATCAGCATCAGCACGGCCCAGCACACGGCACCGGCAAGCGCCAGCAGCGCGCCGGAAAGCCGCGAGCTTTCACCACCACCCTTCTGTCCCAGGGAGAGGAGCGCCGTGCCCGCGAGCGCGATGGCGAGGCAAAAAAGCGTCGAGCGCTCGAGCTTCTCCGCCAGGACGAGGGGCGCCAGCAAAGCGACGAACACCGGGGCAAGGTAGATTATGAAGGTCGCCGTCCCGATCGCGACGCGGTTGTACGCCTTGAAGGCGCAAAGGGTGTAGAGGGCGGTGGCAAGACCGCTTGCGACGAGCAGGAGTAAGCCCGAGCCCGGCCGGAGGAGCCCCGCGTCGCGCGTTGCGAGCACCGCGGCCAGGTAGAAAGCCAGGGCGAAGACTGACCTCCAGAAGATGAGGAGGTACTCCTGGCCGGGCAGGCCGGCCCAGCGCACAAGGACGCCGCTCCAGCCCCATATGACGGGAGCCAGGCACAGCAGCAGGTAGGGGAGCAGCCCCGCGCCCGCGTTCATCCGTTCGGTTTTTCCGCCAGGCGCTTCCACGCGAAGTCCTCGTTTCACCGGGAAACAGCCTCGAGGCGCAAGGCTGAACAATGACTATACAACAGGACGGGCGCAGCGGGGGCGACAAGTCACGGGTGCCTTGCTATCCAGTGAGTTACCCGGCCGACATCCTTGGTTTCACCCTGGAGCAGCGGTGCCTCCATTTTCTCTGGGACGCCCTCGACCGTGCGCCGGCAGGGCTTATCGTCGACATCGCGTTCCCCCTGAGGCGGGCGGTCGCGGGGCGGCTCTTCAAGAGCTGCGGGCGGCACTTCTACGCTGAGGAAAACGTGCGCTTCAACTTCGGCCAGAATATAGAGGCGGGCGAAGACATGTTCATAAACCGCAACGCTTTCCTGGACTCGAAGGGCGGCATCGAGCTCGGTGACTTCGTTGGGATAGGGGAGAACGTGGTCATCTTCACCCACTCCCACTCCGAGTCGGTTCACGAGACCCGAGCTACAGCAAGGTGGCCATCCGCGACTTCGCTAGGGTCTACAGCAACTCGATGATACTGCCGGGCGTCACGGTCGGCGAGCAGGCGATCATCGCCGCGAAGTCGTTGGTGACCAGGGATGTCGAGCCCAACACGGTGGTGGCCGGCGCTCCAGCGAAGCCGGTCAGGGGGCGGCAGACCGAGGGCCATGAGGGGCTCGAGCTTCACCACCTCTGGCTCAAGGACGGCGCCTTCCAGCACCCTTAGTCTCAAGGGGGATGACCGCCGCGCGCTTTAGCTTTTTTTAACGAACCACGTTTTGCGCGGCCGGGTTTTTCCGCCTGGCCTTCAATCGGCCACCCGTGAGCGCACTCCTATTTAGGCCCGCCCTTCATTATCTCCCTGAGTTCGCGCTTCAGGATTTTGCCGACCCCGCTGGTGGGGAGCTCGTCCATGAACTCGATGGTTTTCGGCACCTTATAGGGCGCCACGTTTTCGCGCAGGTAGTCGAGCAGCTTCTCCTTCTCGGCGTCACTCTTCTCGACGCCGGGCTTCAGCACGATCGCGGCCGCGACGCGCTCGGACCCGGGCCGGTCCGGGTCGGGGTACCCGACAGTGGCGGCGAGGTCGACGTCCGGATGCTGGATCAGGACGTCGTCGAGCTCGCGGGTGAACACCTTGAAGCCGGAGACGATGACCATGTCTTTCACACGGTCGACGATGTAGAAATAACCGTCCTCGTCCATGAGGGCCACGTCACCGGTGAACATCCAGCCGTCTCTAATCGCGTTTGCCGTCTCCTCGGGCTGCTCGAAGTAGTCCTTCATCAGCTGCGGCCCGCGTATCGCAATCTCGCCGGGCTCTCCGGGGGCGGCCAGTTCCCCCGTAGAGGGGTCGACGAGCTTGAACTCGGTGTCCGGCAGCGGCATCCCGATCGATGATGGCTTCTTCTTGCCGAACCGCGGATTGCAGCAGGTTACCGGCGAGGTCTCCGTCATCCCGTAAAGCTCTATGAAGTTCGGGCCGATGACGCTCTCGAGCTCGGCGATGTTCTCGGGTGGGAACGGCGCCGCGGCGCTCAGGCAGAAGTCGAGGTTGCTCTTGTCGAGTGCCTTGAACTCGGGCTGCTTCATCAGCTCGAAGAACACCGTCGGGACGTTTACGATGATGTTCGGCTTGTGCTTCTCGATGGCTTCGATTATGAAGTGGGTGTCCCTGGGATTGGGCACGCAGATCTGCGTTGCGCCGTTCGTCATCGAGAACCCCCCGAATGCGAGGCCCGCGATGTGGAACATCGGGAAAGCGGACAGCGCGACGATATCGGGCTTCAAGTCGAGATAGGTCAGGGTCTGGAGCCGGTTGGACATGTAGCTCCGGTGGGTGAGCACGGCGCCCTTCGCCGGCCCTGTCGTGCCCCCGGTGTACATCAGGAATATCGTGTCGTCCATCGTCCGCTTGACGTTGACCGGGGCTTCCGGCATGCCCTTGAGCGCGTCCATGAAGCTCAGCACGGTCTTGCCGGGGAGAGGCCTTATCTCGGCGGTCGGGATCTTCTTGAGGAGCTTTCCGAGCACCCGCTTGATGCCGGGCAGGAAGTCGGCTATCTCCGTTACGATCACGGTGGAGAAGTCGGTCTTGTCGGCCACCTCGGCGATCTTTTCGAACAGGATGTCTATCGATATGACGACCCTGGCTTTCGAGTCGTTTATCTGGTGCTCCATCTCCACCGGAGTCAGCAGCGGGCTCAAGCCCGTGGACACGCACCCCGCCTTCTGGACCGCGACGACGGCGATGTACTGGGCGGGGACGTTTGGCATATGAAGGCCGACAACCTCGTCAGGTTTGAGGCCGCTCTTGATAAGGTAAGCCGCAAGCTGGTTGGACATCAGGTCGATCTCGCGGAAGGTGATCTTCTTGCCCATGTACAGGAGGGCGGGTTTATCCGGGTATTTCCCGACGGTCTCCCGGAACTTCTCCGTGAAGGTCTTCTCCTCGTACTCGAGCGTGGCCGGCACGTTCTTGTCGTAGTTCTTGAGCCACGGCTTCTCGGAATAGATGTCACTCATCCTGCGCCTCCTCTTCGGATTTCAGGTCATACGGAATATCCTGGACCGCCTGATCTATATCGTAATCCCGAGAAATACCTCAGCAACAGCCGAGGTACCTCTCCCGGGACGGGTCACCTTCCCCGGGCTTCAGTTGTCCGCCGAGCCTCCCCTTCTCGCAAACCCGACCGCGCAAAAGAGCCCACCAGGCTCGCGGCCTTGCTGGTCAAGTTATTGCTTGGATAGATTCTATATAGTGCGGGCCGTCTCAATCAAGTGTGAAGCAGACAGAACGATGGAATCGACGGCTTTCCCGTCTAGGAGGCGTTCGAGGCCCGCGAGCCGGCCGAGCGCGCGGGCTCTAAAAAGCCCTGCCCTTCTTCCTGTACTTCTCGAGCAGCCGCAGTATCGCGGGCAGCACGGTTATCGCCGACAGCGCCGCGAAGGCGATGCCAATCGATGCCACGATTCCCAGGGAGGACAGGCCCTGGTACCGGGCGAAAATGAGAGCGGCGAAAGCGACTATCACGGTAAGCCCGGACACGACTATCGCCCCGCCGGTGCTCGCCAGCACCGACGGTATCGTCTCCCCCTCCTTATCGTGCTCCTCCATGTATCGGTGCAGGATGTAAACGCCGAAATCGACGCCTATTCCCAGGATGATAGGCGTGGCTGCCATGTTGACCAGGTTGAACTTCATGCCCACGATCCTGATGAGCCCCATCATCCAGGCCATGCTCAACAGCAGCGGCAGCAGGGCGAGCAGTGCCGGTGTTATGGCCTGGAAGTCGATCACGATGACCAGCGCGACCGCGACAGCGCTCAGGAGTGTCGTTTCGCTCAGGCCCCTGCGCGTCGATTCGAGGAGGTCCTCTATGATGACCGGAAAGCCCGTGACCTCGGTGGAGACGCTCTCGACCTGCCGGAGGAACTCTTTTACGTTCGCTTCCTCGTCCATGCTCTTCCTGGGGTACACGTACGTGGCGTAGGTGCCGCCCGCGGAGACGTACTTGGAAACCACGTCCTCGGGGAGCTTGTCCGCGGTCAGCGTGTCGGAGCCGATCGACTCGAGTATCGAAAGCATCTCGGGGGGAACGTAGGCGAGCCATTCGGGGTTGATGTTCTCTATCTTGCTCTTGATGCGTGACATGTAGACGAGCTTGACGAGCTGGTCCGAGGGGACAATGGTGGCAAGCGACTCCACCGCCTGGACACTGTCGAGCTTCTTGACGTCCTCCGTGACCTCGCGCATGGCGGCCTCGTTGGATGACAGGATCAAGCCGAAGTCGGATGCGATACCGAACTCCTCGGCCAGCTTGTCGTCGGCCTTGTTGACCTCCATGCCGCGCGGTTGGACCTTGCGTATGTTCGACTCGTACTTGACGAAGCCGGCGCTGGTGCCCAGGCCCACCGTGAGCAGCGCTCCGATTATCACTATCAGTACCGCGCGCCGGGAGACGACCCCTCCGAGCTTTCGCAGTGCCGCGGACCCCTCGAAGGCCTGCTCGCCCTTCGAGGGGAAAAGACGCTCCTTGACGACCATGAGGGCCGGGAGCACGAAGAACATGGAGAGAAGCGCGCAGATGACACCCATCCCAAGGACCAGCCCCATGTCGTGCATCGCCTTGAAGTCGGAGAAAGCAAGCGCGAAAAACGCCGCGGCGGTGGTCAGCGCTCCGGTGATGACCCCCTTGCCCGTGTTGGCGAGCGCACTTGAGAACGCCTGCTCGGAGTCGCTGCCCCGCCCTCTTTCCTCCCGGTACCTGGACAGCAGGGCGATGCCGTACTCTATGCCTATGCCCATCAGGACAATCGCGAAGATGGCCGAAACGGTGTTGAGCGTGTGGACGGTGATCCTGGCCAGGCCCAGGGTCCAGACCACGCCGCAGGACAGGGCCAGCATGGCGGCCAGCGGGGTTACGATGCTCTTGAAGGCAAACCCCAGGATGATAATGATCAGGGCCAGGGCTATCGAGCCGACTATGAGCATGTCCTTGCCCAGGATGGCCCTCTGCTCGTACTCGAACTCGTAGCTTCCCCCCACCCGAACCTTCGCTCCGGGGTTGTCGGCCTCGACCTCCTCCTTGAGCTTCCGAATGTCGCGGCCGAACCGGGTGACTTTATTGACGTCGCTCGAGCTGAAGGACGGCCGGCCGGTTATCAAACCCGTGGTTCCCTGTCCGCCGCTGAAGTAACCCTGGTCGTCAACGCCGACCCCGATGCCGAAGGACTCGGACAGGTCGGCGCGCAGGGTAGCGAACTGACGCGCGAGGTCGGTAAGCTCGGCGAACTTTCTCTCAGAGAGGAGCAGGTCGATCTTCTTCAGCGTTTCAGCGTCGAGGTAGAGAAGCCCGTACCGCGTGAACTGGCTGATATCAGCCTTGTACTGGAGGAAGTCGAAATCACCGGAATCCTCCAGCCGCTTCGCGCCCTCGTCAACCGCCCTGTGCATCTCGTCCTTGCTCTTCGCCTCGACGACAAGGAAGACGTAGTCGGTACCACCGAACTCGTCGAGCACCTTGAAGTAATCCTTGACCGCCTTGTGGTCCTGGGGCAGCAAGTCGATGTAGCCGGTGGTTATCTTGAGGCTCCAGATGGCTATTGCCGAGAGCACCAGCGTGATAGCGACAATGATGAGGACGAGCCACCAGAAGCGGGTCGTCGTCCTGCCCACCCACCTGAGGAACCTGTCACGGAGCACCGGTATCGCCCCCCGTCTCCGCCTCCGGCTCCACGCCCTTCGCCGGGCGGAGAGCCAGGCGCTCCCTTCTCAGAACGAAACCTCCGATGACGAAGACCGCCCCGAGAATGAGGAACAGGTATGTCATGTAGCCTTTCACGAAACGAACAGGGCCTATCCTGCCGTTGGCGTAGTCCGTCATACGGGCGGCCGATTCGCGGGTATAGCTGCTGACAATCCGAAATATCTCTTTGGGCTCGAGCACCTTCTGCTGGTCGAGCTGGCTCAGGTAGCGCACGACCAGGGGGTCCTCTGCGTGGCTGGCAAGTATCTCGAAGAGGGGGAGCAGGGTCTTCACGTCGGTGTTGACGAAAATGCTCGTCTCGTCTCTGCGAACGTCCACAATCGTCCCGGTGACGGGCTCCACCGCGGCCTCCCAGTTGGACTTGACCGTGTAGTCGAGCCCGACCGGCAGGTCTTCGGGGAATGAGTTGATGATCTCCTTCTCCTGCTCCGTGAGCGAACCGGAAGCCGCCCGGATCATCGCGTCGATCGGGATGCCGCCTTCCGCAAGCTCCTTCTTGATGGCGCCGTAGGTCGTGGAGTCGGGCAGCCCCATCGCCCTTGCCCTGTAATCCACCATCGGGCGGTGCCTGGCTGACCCCGCGAACAGATAGACCTTTACCCGGTTTACCGTGTCTTCTTTAACGAAGCTCACCGCGAACGAGGATGCCACGTCGTTGTTGAAAAGGTTGTAGCCCTTCTTGCCTGTCCCGAGCGGGAAGTTCACGCTCCAGCTGCCCGCGCGGTCCACGGCGGACCCGGAAGACTTCGAAAGGCGGCTGCTCTTGTTGATGCAATCGCCGCGGTCCATCACGTAGGTGTTATCATCGTCGAGGTTTATTCCTCCGGGAAGGTCCCCGGCCCCGCCCTTCGCAAGCTCCGCGACCACGGCCGTGCCGGAGGTGTACTCGTCGTCGACCGCGGCCAGGCTGCTCTCCAGCTCGATTTCGGCTTTCTGGGCCGGGTCATACTTGAGCAGCCCGTGCGTGCCCGCGAGCCTTTCGACGCTTACTTTCGCCACCACCGAGAGGTCAACCCCTGACGGGTACCTGACCAATCTCTTGACGGCCAGCACCCACCACAGGATCGCGAAGAGCAGGAGCGCGATGCCGATGATGACGAGTATTTGCGCTATGTTGTTTCTTGCACTGCGAAGTCGCTTCATTCAGGTCTTCCGCGTGAGGGCTCGTCCTGCCGTTTCCCAGGGTCACAGTTTAACGCAAGTTGACCGTGCCGGCCCCCCCGGATTGCCGGGACCATCCTCCTCCATTGACACGACGGCGTTCTCGAGAATAGCATCTTTTACCTGGGTTTACTTAACATCGGTTGGGGTATCCGGGGCTTTCCCCGGCTCGAACATGTTGTCTCGAATGGAGGCGGAATGACGTCTGAGCGAGCTGATCGGCTTCGCGGGACTCGAGATCGACCAGTTCATGCGCTCGCTCGAGCTTGGAAGGCTTTCCAGGGAGTTTCTCGACAACACGAGTGAGGAGTCTCGCCTTCTGACTCAATCTTTTGCGGACGGCGTAAACGCGCCACGCGGCTGGCCGAGCGTGCCCGACTACACGGCGTCGAGGTAGAGCTGGAGGCATGGGACGGTATGTTCCACGTCTGGCACTTCTTCTGCCCCATGTTCCCCGAGAGCAGGAAAGCCGTGAGCCGGGTCGGTGATTACTGCCGGGAAATGATCGGACCGGCTTGGGCTCTTCCGCCGTTGCAGCGAGCGCAGCGGCGCGAGCCCCCGCATCAATACCGGAACACCAGCGAGAAAGACATTCCCAGGGTCTATAATGACTCATCAGGGAGGAAGGCATGAGGCTGAAACTGGACGAGAAAAACGATGCTCTGTACCTGCGCCTGGACGAATCCGGCATCGTTGAGTCCGAGGAAGTGCAGCCAGGTGTCATCCTCGACTACAACGCGAGCGGTAACGTAATAGGCGTGGAGCTGCTGGGCTTAAGCAAGCGGGTTCCAGCAGAAACGTTGAAGAAAATCCAGTTCGAAACCGCATAGAACCTACCCGGATCCCCGACCTGCATCATGCGGGTTGGTGGTGAGGGCTTCGAATCTTTCTCTGATGTTCCCTTAAGAGCGCCCTCTGCCGTACGTGACAGGTCAACCCTTAATGAGGGCTTCTCCGAAGATCTCTTCTGCCGATCGGGTCCTTCCTTTTTTGGGTCCTCACAAGAATCTGTGGGTAGCTGAACCCCCGCAAACCTTGTCATAACGGCATTCTCCCTCTATCTTCCGGTTGCTGTAAACATGACCAGAGTACAGGAGGGAGAAATGCGCATCTCAACTCTACTACGCCTGACGCTCGGACTCAAAGGGCACAGGGTGAAAACAGCGCGGCTGGATGACGGGGAAATAGTCGCCGAGTTCGCCTCCAG
>JBBQKJ010000027.1:0-35929 GCA_038326775.1 Candidatus Geothermincolia bacterium | reverse complement strand
CTAGCGAACATCCGATCGACATGACCCGCTACCAGGTGATCAACTGCTTCATGGGCAGGGTCGGCCTTATTAACTCCGGCGGAGGGTCGGGTAAGAACGACTATGCCGAGGTCGTGCGCACCGCCGTCATCAACAAGCGCGCCGGGGGCACGGGGCTGATCAGCGGGCGCAAGACGTTCCAGAAGCCGTTGGACGAGGGCATCAAGCTCTTCCACGCCATCCAGGACGTCTACCTCTGCGACGATGTAACCATCGCCTGAATTCATGTTGGGGTCAGGCACCCTGACATGAATTCGCGGCGCCATCCGTGTGTTTCGGATAATAATTCATGACAGGGTGCCTGACCCCAACATGAGCTTTGTCGCCTGATGACCCACTCGCAGCGATCGTCGCCTCGCGGCAGGCTGTGGGTTATATCAATCTCCAGCGACGGGTCGACCGTCTTCAGCCACCAGATGAAGGTGTTGTTGTCCACCTCTTCACAGGGGATCACGTCCTGCCTGCCCGCGCGCGTCAGGTTCTCCCACCAGGAGCAGCGCGAAACGACCAGCACAGCGTTATCGTCGTCGATGACCTTCGTCTTGCACTCCGTGCCGTCGATGAGGCATAGGGCCTCCATGAGCTCGCCCAGTGTGGCAAGGTCTGGGGGGTCCTCGGGGTTGATGGTCAGCCCCATCGCCTTCGCGACCCTTTTGAGCATGACCATCCCGTAGTTCTTCCATACCTCCATGTCGAGCTCGAGCGCTGTCGCGAAGCCGAGCTTGCTTTCGGCGGCCATGAACCACAACCCGTCGATGGCACTCAGCGCTCCCATCCTGAGAACGTCCAGCTGCTCCTGGCTGATATCCAATTTCTCCCCTCCACGAGGTTTCACCGGCGCGATCGCCGATATCTTATAACACACCGCCGGGCGCTGGCGTCCCCTGCGCGCCGCAGGTTTGGTAAACTGGCCTGAGAACGGGCGAGGCCCGTGGAAAGAGGAGGTACACCCGATGAAGGTGTTCGCTGTCAACTCGAGCCCGAGGGCGGAGAGCCAGAGCAAGACCGCTCTGCTGCTGGGGAGCCTGGTCAAAGGCATGCGGGATGCCGGCGCCGAGGTGGAAGTGGTCGACCTGAGGCGCAAGAAGATAAACCTCTGCACCGGCTGCTACACCTGCTGGACCAGGACGCCCGGAAAGTGCATACACAAGGACGACATGACCGCGGAGCTCTTCGATGAATGGATGGACTCCGACCTGGCCGTTTATGCGACCCCCCTGTACCACTACACGCTCAACGCCTCCATGAAGGCGTTCATCGAGCGCACTATCCCGATGGCGGAGCCGTTCCTGCTCCAGAAAGAGGGGCGGTTTTTTCACCCGCTGCGCGGCAGGCGCCCGCCGGAAGCGGTGGTGCTTTCGGTCTGCGGCTTTCCCGAGCAGGCGCAGTTCGATCACCTGTCCGCGTACTTCCGGAGGTTGTTCGGCGATGGGCTGGTGGCGGAGATATACCGGGCCGGCGCGGAGATACTGACGCACGCCGGCGCGAAGCTTGAGCTCATACTCGGTGCCGCGGAGGACGCGGGGCGGGAGCTGGTCGAGTCTGGCGGCGTGTCACCCGGCACGCTTGCCGCCATCGCTCAGGAAGTCGTCGAACCCGCGCTGCTGGCCGAAGTGGCGAACCTCATGTGGAAGACCTGCATTGCCCAGGGAGTGACCCCGAAGGAGTTCGACGAGAAGTGGCTGATCCCCAGGGTGGAAACGCTCGAGGAGTTCATGACGATAATGCGGTACGTGTTCAGCCCCGAGGGGGCTGCCGGGGAGGAAGCGGTGCTGCAGTTCGATTTCTCCGGCTCTGTCGAAGGTCCATGCCAGCTCAAGATAACCGACGGCGCCATCGAGACCGCGGTGGGCATGCCGTACGAACCGAGCCTGGTGATCGAGACTCCGTTCGAGCTATGGGCGGACATCATGGCGGGCAATGAGGACGCGGCGCAGATGTTCATGGAGCAGAAGGTAACCGCGCGTGGCGACTTCGATATCCTGACCAGGTTCGCCCGCTGGTTCTCCCGCTGATCCCGGCATGAATGTTGCGCTATTCGTGCTTGTCGATGAGGTCGGCGGCTATTATCCCGGAGGCGACAGCGGAGGGCACGCCCCCACCCGGGTGGGTCGAGGCCCCGGCGAGGTAGAGGCCTTTTATCGATTTTGACTTCGCCGACGGGCGGAAAACCAGGCTCGCGGTCGTCTCCTGCTGGAGCCCGTAGATGGCGCCCTCCGGGTGCAGCAGACGCCTCTCGAAGTCGAGCGGGGTCGAGATCTCGGCGACCTTGACGTGGTCCTTGAGACCGGGCATGGCCGTCCGGGTCACGAAGTCTATCGACTTCTCGATGTAGGCTTCCTTCTCTTTATCCCAGTCGGTACCCTCGAGCTTGTACGGTCCCGGCGTCATTATCAGGTTGACGACGTGGTGACCCTCGGGGGCGAGCGACGGGTCGGACTCGGTGGGCCAGCAGACCAGGCTGAACATATCGTCGGGGAGCTTGCCCTTCTTGTAGATGTTGTACCAGTAGTCGTCCATCTCTTCCATCGGCCTGGTGATGAGCGCGTGGTGCGCGTTCAACTCGGGCTCGTAGTCGACCCCGAGGTAGATCATCGGCACCGACATCGACGGCTCGTAGCTCTTGATGCCGACGCGCGCGAGCCACGGCAGGTGCTCCTCGCCGATGAGCTCGAGGTAGAGGGTCATCGCGTTGATGTTGGAGATCACCAGGTCAGCGGTTATCTCGGTGCCGTCGGCCAGCACCACGCCCTCGACCCCGCGGTCGCGCACCATCACCCGGTCGACACGGGTCCCGGTCCGCACTTCCATCCCGAACCGTTCGCCGACCCTGGCGTACGCCTTCGGTATCTCGATCATCCCGCCGCGCGGGTAGTAGGTGCCCTCGTGCTCGGTATAACCGAGCATCGCGTACACGCCGCCCGCCAGCTCGGGGGGCAGGCCCAGGTAGAACGCCTGGTACGCCGCGGTCTGCCGCATCTCGCTCGATTTGAACCACTTCTTGATCACGTCCTCGTAGCTGCCGGTGAACAGCTCCCCGTACTTGAGCAGGCCGGGGTGCTTCACGAACATCCGCGCGACGTCTCCCATGGTGATCATCGGGCTCCCGAATACGGCGTCGGTGGCCAGCTGCATGAAACCTTTCATGTAGCTCGCGAATTCACTCCAGGCCTCCGCGTCCCCTGGGGCGACCTTGCGGATGACGTCGGTCGTCTCCTCCACGGAGACCGGGAACGTAAAACGCGTGCCGTCCTTCAGGATATAGTCGTAGATGGGGTCGCATCCGACGAGGTCGAGCTCCTCCTTGATGCTCGTCCGGGTCATGGAGAACGCCTGCTCGAGCGAATGGATTACCTCAACGATGGAGGCGCCGATGTCGAAGTGGTACCCATCCTTCTCAAACGTCGAGCAGCAGCCTCCCACCAGGTCGCCCTGCTCAAGCACCAGGACCTTGCGGCCCCGTGCCGCGCAGATCGCCCCGCTCGTTACGCCGCCGAGGCCCGCCCCGATAACGATGATGTCGTAGTCAGCCATGCGGTCACTTCCTTATCGAGTCAATATGACGAGGGCGTCTGGGAGATACCGAGCATCTCGCGGGCCTGGGCCGGCGTGGCGATCTCGCGGTTGAGCTCCCCGGCTATCCTGGCAACGCGCGCAACCGCCTCCGCGTTGTCCTTCAGCTTCCTGCCCCTGGCGTAGTAGAGGTTGTCCTCCATGCCCACTCTCACGTGCCCCCCGAGCATAATCGAGAGCGTGTTCATCGGGATCTGGAAAGGCCCGACCCCTATCGCCGAGAACATCGCCCCCGGGGGCAGTTCGTTCACGAGGCCGAGCAGGTTCGCCGGCGTCGGGAACGACGAGGTCTGGAAGCCCATCACGTACTGGAAGTAGTACGGCGGGTCAAGCAGTCCCTGGGAGAGAAGGTCGTTGAACACCCAGTACTGGCCCGGGTGGTACAGCTCCATCTCGGGCTTTATGCCTTTCTCCTTCATGGTCTGTGCGTACAGGCTGATGTCGGCGTAGCTGGCCGGTATGCAGCGGTCGTAGGTCATCTCGGGCCTGGGGTGGGGGAGAGGCTCGCCGCGCTCTTTCATGGGGACCTTCAACACGAACGGACCCAGGTTTAGCGAGCAGAGCTCCGGGTTCGCGTGGATGCTGGCCATGCGCTGCTCCGTGGAGAGCTCCGGCCCGCCCCCCGTGGTGTTGTTGATGATGATATCCGGGCACTTCTCCCTGATGAGGGTGTTGATCTTCAGGTAATCGTCGGGGTTGGCGGAGGTCATCCACCACACCTCGGGGTTTCGGGCATGTACGTGGACCGCGCTTGCGCCGGCCTTGTACGCGTCAAGCGTCTGCTGCGCCTGTTCCTCCGGGGTCTCGGGCAGGTTCTCGTGGGCTTCCTTGCCCTGTACCCCTCCCGTGATCGCCGCGGAGATGATAAGGGGCGGAAGTTTCTGAGTCCTGGTCCTCTGCATCCACTCGTACGGGTTCCGATAGTCCCAGATGTACTCGTCCTTCTCCATGGCAATCCCTCCCGTGCTCGTCTTTCCTCTCCCGGTCACCGGTTTTCACCATCGCGACGCCTGTTCATCATACTCCGGCCGGCGCGTGTGAGAAAAAATAAAAAACCCTGGCGAAAGCCCTTCCCAGTTTACTTACCGGTAAGTAGAATTATATGGAGCGTCAGGCCGGGTGTAAACAACCCCGGTGAGAAATAGCGGTTTTGAACGTCTCTCAGATGGAGGAGCCTCGCATGAGCAAGGTCCGCTGGGAAGAGATCCTGGGCGTCGCGGCGAGGCTTTTCCGCGAGAAAGGTTACATGGCCACCACCATGGACGACATCGCCGGGGAGCTCTTTATCACCAAACCGGCCCTTTACTATTACATCAAGACCAAGCACGACCTGCTCTACGAGATATGCGAGACGGCCATCAACAGGCTGATGGAGCCCGTGGCCGAAATAAGGAACGGCGGGGGAGGCCCCGAGCGGCGGCTGCACGACCTCGTCACATGGCACGTCAGCATGTTCTCCACCAACGGAGACATCATCAACGTCTACCTGGCGGACGAGGGTGAGCTTCCCCCGGAGAAGAGGGAGTACATCCGGGGCCGCAGCCGTGAGTTCGAGGCGGTGTACCGCGGGCTGGTGAGTGAGCTAATCGACGAGGGCACCTTCCGGGATGTCGACGTGCCGATGACGGTGCGCGCGATATCCGGCATGTGCAACTGGCTCTCCAGCTGGTACAGGGCCGACGGGGCCATGACGGCCGACGAGATAGCGGACATGTTCCTCGATCTCATAATGAGCGGCCTGAAAAAGAAACCCTCCGCGCCGAAGGCCGAAAAGGCCGCCGCGGCCGGCAAACGATGAGGATACGCTCTTGAAAAGGAGGCCTGGCACTATGGATGACTGGAGAGGCTCGCAGGAGCTCCTGGTGATGGACGGGCGCATAAAGGTCCCGTACACGTGGTCGGCCGGCGAGGTCGGCACCTCGTACCTGGAATCACTGCGCGACGAGATGAAATTCCTGGGGACGCGATGCGGCGAATGCAACATCGTCTACCACATCCCGCGCATGCACTGCCCCGACTGCTTCGCCGAGTGCGAGAGGTACGTCGAGCTGGGCAGCCGTGGTGAGCTGGTCACCTACACGGTGGTGCGGCGCCACCATCCCCAGCTCTCACCGCTGGAGGGGCTGTTCGGTTACGGGGTGATAAAGCTCGACGGCGCCGACACCGGATTCGTCCACCTGCTCTCGGAGTTCGACGAGGGTGAGCTCGCTTCGGGCGCGCGAGTAGAGGCCGTGTTCGCCGACGAGCGCGAGGGCAGCATGCTCGACGTGAAGTACTTCCGTCCGGTGAGGGGGGTGGCTTGAATGGAGCCCGTTGCGATTGTCGGGGTCGGCATGACGGAGATCCGGCGCGAGCGCGCCGCGGACACCTGTGCCGACCTGGTTTTCGAGGCGTGCACGAAAGCCCTCGCCGACGCGGGGATGGCCATCGATGACATCGACGTGGTCCTCACCGGGTCGAACGATTTCTTCGACGGGCGCACCATCTCCTCGATGGCGGTGATGGACGCATGCGGCTCGTACGACAAGAACGTATCCACCGTCGAGGGCGACGGCACGTTCGGCGCCGCGCACGCGGTGATGAGGGTGCTCGCGGGATGGGGCACGTGCCTCTACTGCGTGCACCACAAAGGTTCCGAGAGCGTGATGCCGCTCATAACCAACGCCATGTTCGACCCGCTGTACGAGAGGTTCCTGGGCATCGAGGCGATAACATCCTCGGCGCTGCAGGCGCGCGCCTACATGGACCGCTACGG
This sequence comes from Candidatus Geothermincolia bacterium, assembly GCA_038326775.1. Classification (GTDB taxonomy): domain Bacteria; phylum Actinomycetota; class Geothermincolia; order Fen-727; family Anoxymicrobiaceae; genus DYIU01. The sequence goes on along the minus strand of JBBQKJ010000027.1, from coordinate 29,562 downwards.
CGTCACCGAAGAGCAGTGCGCTCACGTCTCGGTCAAGAACCACGGCAACGCCTTCGGCAATCCCGTCGCGCAGATGCCGCTCGAGCTCACAATCGAGGGCGTCATGGCCTCGCCGTACATCGCGGAGCCGATCAAGCTCCTTGACTGCGCGCCGGTTGGAGACGGAGCGAGCGCGGTGGTGCTGGCAACGCGTGAGCGGGCGAAGGCCGTCGCCGGAAAGCCGGTATGGGTCAAGGGCATAGGTTATAACTGCGACGCCTTCCATCTCGGCGACCGGGACCTCTCGAAGGTTGACGCGCTCCAGGCCGCGGCCAGGAAGGCCTACTCGATGGCGGGAATAAGCGACCCGCGCGCCCAGGTCGACCTGGTCGAACTCTCCGAGGTCTTCTCTTACATGGAACTCATGTGGCTCGAGGGCCTCGGCCTGTGCGAAATGGGACAGGCGGGAAAGTTTACCGCCCTTGGGAACACCGCGCATGACGGCGTGCTGCCGGTGAACGCCTCCGGCGGCTGCATCTCGGCCAACCCGGTCCTGGTCGCGGGGTTGAACCGAATAATCGAGTGCGCCCTGCAGATAAGGGGCGGAGCCGGCGGGCACCAGGTCGAAGGCGTCTGGACGGCGGTCGCCCAGGGGCTGAACGGCCCCTGCGGGCAGTCACAATGTGTATGGGTGCTGGGAGGTGAGGCCTGATGGCCGCGAAAAGAGTAGGAATCGTCGGGGTCGGCATGACCCGGCAGAGCTCGGCGCGCCGGGACGTGTACGGGATCGAGCTCATCAACGAGGCCGTGCGCGCGGCGCTCGACGACGCCCAGATGACCAGGAAAGACATCGACGCGATAGTGATAGGTAACATGGACCACTTCGAGGGCATCAACTACGTCGACACCTGGTCGGTCGACGGCAGCGGCGCCCTCGGCAAGCCGATAATGAAGATGACCACGGGGGGCACCACCGGCACCACGGTGGCCATGGGCGCCTACTACCACGTGGCGAGCGGCATGTTCGACCGCGTGCTCGCCATCGGCTGGGAGAAGAACTCGGAGTCCGACACGACAGGCGCCATCATAACCGCGTTCGACCCGTTCTGGGACCGCCCGACGTTCGGCGGGGCGGTAGCGGGGCTCGCCCTGGAGGCGACCCAGTACATGGCCGAGACCGGCGCCACCGAGGAGGACGCGGCGTACGTCGCGGTGCGCGACAGGAAGAACGCGCTCAACAACCCGTACGCCCACCTCAGGATGGAGCTTAACATCGAGGCGATAATGAGCACCCCGTACCTTGCCTGGCCGGTCAAGCTGGGCGACATGTGCCCGCGGACCGACGGGGCGTGCGCCGTGGTTTTCGCGTCCGAGAGCATTGCGAACGACTTCCCCAGCCCGCCCGCCTGGGTGCGAGGGCTGGCCGACCGCCACCTGTGGGCGTACACAAGCGACCCGTACGTCAACCAGCGCGTCAAGGGCGGCACCTGGTTCCCGGCAATGGAGCGCGCAACGGCGGAGCTTTACGAGAAGGTCGGGATAACCGACCCGCTGGAGCAGTTCGACGTGGCCGAGTTGTACCTTCCGTACTCGTTCGCGGGCCTGCGCTACATGGAGGCGCTGGGGTTCTGCGAGCGGGCCGGCGCGCCCGCGCTGGTGCGCTCCGGGGCTACGGACATGGGCGGCAAATGCCCTGTCAATCCGAGCGGTGGAGTGCTCTCCTCGAACGCCATCGGCGCCACCGGGCTGCTGCGGGTGGCCGAGGCCGCCCTGCAGGTGCAGGGGCGCGCGGGGGACAGGCAGGTGCCCGGCGCGGCACTGGCGCTCGCCACTGGGTTCGGTGGCTGTTACTGGTCTGACGAGCTGGTCATCGGCAAAGAGAAGCCTGAAAAGGTGAGGGGGTGATAGCGGTGGCCGACGAGACAAAGAAGAGGCAGTACCTGGCGATAGAGAGCGGTGAGATGTCTCAGCCGTTCAGGTGGAGCGCCGGTTCGTACGGCTCGAAGTTCCTCACCGAGATACGCGACAACAAGAAGTTCTGGGGCATAAAGTGCCCGAAGTGCGGCAAGGTCTACGTGCCCATCCGCAGCGTCTGCGGGCCGTGCTACACCGAGATGACCGAGCTGGTCCAGTTGGGCGACGAGGGAACGCTCATCACTTTCTCGGTGGTGAGCTTCGGGTTCGTCGACCCTTCTACCGGGCTGCAGCGGCCCGTGCCTTACGGGTATGCGGTAATCCAACTCGACGGCGCTGACAGCTACCTCATCCACTTCATAGACGAGACCGACCCGGAGAAGATGAAGGCGGGGATGAGGGTCAGGGCGGTGTTCGAGGACGACGGCAAGCGCACCGGCAGCATGCTCGACATCAAGCACTTCAGCCTTATCAGGGAGTAGCCATGGAGCAGGAACACTTCATCGTTGAAAAAGCCGACGGCGTGGCCCGCTGCACCATGAACGGGCCTACCATGAACGCCATGGGCAGGGAGCTGCTCATCCCGCTCATGGCCGGGATGAAGGAAGTGCTGGCCGACGACGAGGTGCGCGTCATCGTCATCCGGGGCGACGGCGGGAATTTCTGTGTGGGGGCCGACCTCTCCATCATGGGCGATAAGATGGACCCGGTGTTCCTCTACGAGAACATGAAGAACATAAACGAGATAGGCTCAGGGCTCCACGAGGGGCCGAAGCCCGTGATAACAGAGGTCGACGGGTGGGCGGCCGGAGGCGGTTTCAGCCTGGCGATCTGCTCGGACATCACCTACGCCACCGAGCGCGCGCAGTTCCTGATGAGCTTCGTTCGAATCGCCATAATCCCCGACCTCGGGGCGTCGTACTACCTGACAAAGAGGGTCGGCATGGCGCGCGCGAAGGAGCTCGCGCTGACCGGGAACGTCATCGGAGCCGAGGAGGCGTCGAGCATCGGGCTTGTCAACAGGGTCGTCGACCACGACAGCATCTCCGAAGAAGTGATGAAGCTCGCGCGCGGCATGGCCAGGCGCTCGCCCGACGTGCTGGCGATGACCAAGCGGTACCTCAACAACGCGCACAGGCTCGACCTGCAGACGATGCTGGACGTCGAGGCGAGCGTACAGCCGCTCCTCGTCATGAGGCCCGAGCACCAGGAGGCCATCAAGAGGTTCATCGACAAGCAGGGCGGCGGCAAGGGCGAGGAACGCTAGATGTTCGAGACTGATGTGACCAGGCTGCTGGGCATTCAATACCCCGTTATCGGCGGCTGCATGCAGTATATTTCAGGCCCGGAGTTCACGGCTGCGGTGAGCAACGCGGGGGCGCTGGGCATCATGTCCTCGGCGATGTTCGCCACCCGCCAGGAGTTTCGCGCCGCGCTGCTCGAGCTGAAGTCGCTCACGGACCGCCCTTACGCGGTGAACCTCAACCTGTTTCCAGCTCTGCGGCCCATCGACAACGAGCTGTACGCGCAGGTCGTCATCGAGGAGGGCGTGCCCATCATAGAGACAAGCGGGCACCTGCCGCCGGCCGGCCTTATCGGGCCTCTGAAGACAGCGGGCATAAAGGTCATGCACAAATGCACCACGGTGCGCCACGCCGCCAGCGCGCGCAGGCAGGGGGTCGACGCGGTGACGCTCTTCGGAAGCGAGGGCGGCGGCCACATCGCCGACTTCGGCTTCACCACCATGTCGCTTGTCCCCAGGGCGGTCGACGTGCTGGACGTGCCGGTGATAGCCGCGGGTGGCATCGCCGACGGGCGCGGCCTGCTCGCGGCCCTGGCGCTGGGAGCCGGGGCGGCCATGCTCGGCACACGCCTACTGCTCAGCAGGGAGGCGGACATCCACGGCAACATCAAAGACGCGCTCGTCGCCGCGACAGAGTACGACACCGTTCCGATCCTGGGTTCGGTACATAACACACTGCGGGCATGGAGGAACGGCGCCGCTTTGAAGGCTGTCGAACTTGAGACGGCGGGAGCCGGCTTCGAAGAGATACTCCCGGTGGTGGCGGGTGCCAACACCCGCCGGATGATGGCCGAAGGCGATGTCGACGCGGGGGTAGTCGCCTGCAGCCTGTCGGTGGGGATAATCCACGACGTCAAGCCGGTGGCGGAGATAATAGACGATATCGTGCGGGAAGCGGCTGAGATCGCCGCGAAGATAAACGCTTGAAGTGAGAGGTTGAAGCGATGAACGATTATGACGTTGTTGTAGTGGGAGCGGGGCTGGGAGGGCTCTCGGCGGCGACGTGGCTGGCCAGGGAGGGAAAGAAGGTGCTGCTGCTGGAGAGGCACCGCGTCCCCGGAGGTTACGCCTCCTCGTTCAAGCGGGGGCGTTTCGAGTTCGAGATATCGCTCCACGAGCTCTCAGGGCTGGGCACCGAGTCGGATAAGGGGCCGCTGTGGAAGTTGTTCGAGCAGATAGGCATCTTCGACAAGGTTGAGTTTTTCAATATCCCGGAGTTCTACCGGAGCGTCTTCCCCGACGTAGACGTCACCATACCGCTTGGCCGCGAGGCTTTCGAGGAAGAGATGATACGGCACTTCCCTTCGGAGGCCGAAGGCCTGAAGGAGTTCTCGGCGGCTTGCTTTGATTTCGCCGGCCAGGCGTTGAAGGCCAACCGGGTGGGGATGAAGAAGGTCGCCGCCGACCCTGAGCAGTTCCCGGTGCTCATGAAGTACTTCGGCAAGAGCCTCTCCCAGGTGCTGAACCCGATGGTCTCCGACGAGAAGGCGCGCGCCGTTCTCGGTCAGATCTGGGGGTACTACTGCCTGCCGCCCTCCCAGCTCTCTTTCACCATCTACGCGCTGGGCACGGTCAGCTACCTCAGGTTCGGCCCGGCGCACATCAGGGGCACGTCGCAGTCCCTCTCACAGGCGTTCGTGGACATCATCGAGGAGAACGGCGGCGACGTCTGGCTCAACAACGGGGCTTCCCGCATCCTCGCCACCGGGGGCAGGGTGTACGGCGTGGTGACAGACAACGGCGAAAAGGTCGACTGCCCTTACGTCGTCTGCAACGCCAACCCGATGACCACCTGTCTGGACCTCATCGGCCGAGACGAGATACCCGACTGGTACCTCAGGCGCCTCGGTGCGGGCTCCGGCGGCGCCTCCACCTTCAACGTCTACCTGGGCCTGGACTGCGATTACGCTGACCTGGGCCTCAAGAACCACGAGACGTTCGTCAACACCGACTACGACCTAGACGGGCACTACCGGTTGATGAAAAGAGCCATCGAGGCGGAGCCCGCCGAGGCTGCGGTGACCGCTTACAACGCGGTCGACCGTTCGTACTCGCCGCCCGGTACCACGATGATGGTCATAACCATGATCGCCCGCGCGGACCAATGGCTCGAGCTGTCCCCCGAGCAGTACGCGGAGACCAAGCAGGCCGTGGCCGACCGCGTCATCGGCCTCGCGGAGCGAGTGGCGCCGGACATCCGGAAGCATATAGAAGAGGTGGAAATCGCGACACCGCTGACGAACGCCAGGTACACGGGCAACCCGGCCGGGAGCATAATCGGTTTCAACGAGACTTTCTCCGGGACCGGCATGGTGAGGATGCCTGCGCGGGGGCCGCTGGAAGGCCTCTACTTCTCCAACGCCTGGGTGAACATCGGCGGCGGCTACGAGCCGTCGATAGTGAGCGGCTACCTGTCGACCCGCAAGGTGCTCGAGGACATGGAGAGCGGCGGAAGAGACGCCCGCGTGGTGGAGAAGCTCAAGAGCGAGGTTGAAGAGCAGTCCGCCGGGGCGGCCGAGGTCTCCGCGGCTATTACGACGCCGATGCGCGAAGCGCTTGAACGTCTTCACCCGCGCCGGGTGCCGCTGCGCCTGTCGGAGATAATCTCCGAAACAAATAGCACGAGCACGCTCCGGATGGTGCCCGCGGACGGCGCGCTGCCGCCTTTCCTCGCCGGGCAATACGTGAACCTGTTCGTCGAGATAGCCGGCGTGGCGACGTCGCGACCGTTCAGCATCTCCTCACCCCCCGGCAAGCCTTACTACGACCTCACCATCCGCCGCATGCCGGGAGGCTTCGTATCAGGTTACCTCCTCGACAGGGTGAAAGCCGGCGAAGCGTTCGAGTCCACCGCCCCGAGCGGGAGCTTCTACTACGAGCCGCTGATCAGCACGCCCTCACTCGTACTCCTGGCCGGCGGCAGCGGAATCACCCCGTTCGCCTCCATCACCAGGGAGGTGGCCTCCAAAGGCCTCCCCCTGGATATCCATATTATCTACGGCAGTCGCGATCCCGAAGATATCGTATTCAAGGACGAGCTCGAGGCGCTCGCGGCAAAGAACCCGAACATCAGGCTGGATGTAGTCATAAGCGAGCCCCCCGAGGGCTGGAGAGGGCTCTGCGGCTTCATAAACAGGGAGATGATATCCGAGCTGGTGGGTGAGATCGATGGAAAGACATTCTTCATCTGCGGCCCGCCGGCGATGTACCCCCTCTGTGAAGGCGCGCTGGAGGCTATGGGCGTTCCCGGAAGGCTCATACGCAAGGAGGCGTACGGGCCGCCCGCCGACGTGACGCTCGAGCCGGGTTGGCCGGTGAGCGTCAAGCCGGATGCGAAGTTTGAGGTGACCGAGGAGCGCTCCGGGCGCGCGGTCAAGGCGCGCGCGGGCGAGCCGCTCATGAACGCGCTGGAGCGCGAGGGCATAGTCATCCCGGCCATCTGCCGGGCGGGCGACTGCGGCGCGTGCCGCACCCGGCTCCTTTCGGGCAAGGTCTTCGCGCCGGAGCGGGTCAGCCTGCGGTACGTAGATATGAAGTACGGGTATATACACCCCTGCATGAGCTACCCGGTCGGGGATTTGCGAATCAGGATCTAGGCGTTGTTTACTTGTCAAGACAACTGAAGAGGAGGCGGCGATGTTCTGCAAATGCGGTGAAGTCGAAGAGGAAGAGGTCGAAGGGCGCTGCAAGCATATCATGAAGTGCGGTAAGTGCAGGGCGGTGGCGCTGCTGGCGCTGGTCGCGCTTCTGGTCGTCTGGTACTCGAAGCAGGACGAGTCCAAGAAGCGCTTCCTCAAGCACCTCGGCAAGCAGGTGCCGTACCTGCCCGCCCGCTACTACGCGTAGGCCGGCCCTTTCTCCCACGAGCAGGGGCATTGATAAGACGAGGAGGCGGTCCGCATGGCGGACTATGACGCGATTGTTATCGGCGCCGGCTGCGGAGGTCTTTCGGCAGCGTCGATACTGGCCAGCCAGGGCCGGAAAATGCTGGTAGTGGAGCAGAGTGACCATGTTGGAGGATGCTGCTCGACCTTCGAGAAGGAAGGCTATCATTTCGATGTCGGCGCCTCGATAGTCGAGGAAATACAGCCGACCGAGATAGCGTTCGAGATGCTGGGCACAAAGTTCCAGGACGAGGTGGATCTCATCACGGTAGACCCGATGATGAGCTTCATCTATAAGGACGGTTCAAAGGTCACCTACCCGATATCGGTCGAGGGCACCGCGGAGGTCATATCGAAGATGTCGCCCGAGGACGGCGAGAGCTTTCGGCGGTTCGCAAAGTACTTCGAGGGGTTCACCGAGGTGCTCATGAAGGGGTTCTTCGTGAGCCCGGCGACATCGGTGAGCGATATGATGAGACTGGTCGTCAACTCGCCCGCGCTCATGAAGTACGCCCCGCTGTTCGTCCAGAGCTACCAGGACGTGATCAAGAAATATTTCAAGAGCGAGGCGGTCCAGCGAACGATGGGATACCAGTCGCTGTACCTGGGCCTTCCGCCCGAGCTCGTCTCGGGGATATTCGCGGTCCTGCCGTACTCCGAGCACGAGGGCATCTGGTACCCGCGCGGCGGGATGGGCCAGATACCGCTCGCTTTCCAGAGGTGCGGTGAGAAGTTCGGTATGGAGGTAAAGCTCGGCGCCAGGGTTGTCCAGGTGCTCGTCCGGAACAAGCGCGTGGCCGGTGTCCTGCTCGACGACGGCACCGAGGTGACGGCGAGTATCGTCGTCTCGGATATAAACGCGATAAAGCTATACCTGGATATGATCGCCGAAGACCAACTGCCGTGGCTCGCGCGGGTCGGCATGAAGAGCTACGAGTACTCCAAGAGTGTCCCCATGGTGTACGTCGGCCTAGATTACGAGCCGCCGCTCGAGGCTCACCACAGCATAATAGCGGCTTCGCTCGAAGAGGTGAACGACTACTGGTATGAGAACGCGAAGAAAGGCAAGCTCCCCGACGAGATGTTCGGCCTGATCTGCTGGCCGACCCTCTCCGACCCGGCGCTCGCACCCGAGGGCCACCACGCCCTGAACCTCATCCCCGAGGGCTTCTACCACCTCGAGGGCACCGACTGGGATGCCGAGAAGCAGGCGTTCGTAGAGCGGACCATAGACGACCTGGACAGCTACGCCATCCCGGGGCTGAAAGAGCACGTGGTCGTCACGGACTGCGCGACCCCGATGGACTTCGAGCGGCGGCTGCTGATGCCTAAGGGCGCCATATACGATATACAGGAGGATTTCACCGAGCAGACCATCTTCAGGCCGTCGGCGAGGTCGAAGAGCATCAAGGGGCTTTACCTCGTCGGCAACTCCACGCATCCGGGAGGAGGCGTGCCGACCGTAATAGCGTCCGGCATAATCGCCTCCAAGCTAATAGACCGGTACGAGAAATAGCAGGCCTGATCCCGAGTGACGTGTTCCCGGCCGCGGCCGGGGAGGGGAGGCACGATGGAAGAGAAGCTCTGGCACAAGTCCTACGCCCCGGGGGTCCCACATAACCTCGACTACGACAAGACGACCATCTCCGGAGGGCTTGCCCGGTCGGCCAGGCGGTTCGGCGACAGGGTCGCCCTCAACTACATGGGCAGGAAGATCACCTATGCCGAGCTCGACGCCCTGGTCAACCGCTTCGCAAGGGCGCTGATGGCCCTGGGCGTCAAGCCGGGCGACAAGGTCGCCGCTATTCTCCCCAACATGCCGCAGGTGATCATCTGCAACATGGCGGCGTTCCGCATCGGGGCCGTGGTGGTCATGAACAACCCCCTCTACACCGAGCGCGAGCTCGGCTACCAGCTGGACGACTCGGATTCAAAGGTCGCGGTTACCATGAGCCTGCTCGTGCCCCGCGTGCTCAAGGTCATGCCTCAGACCAGGCTCGAGAAGATAATCGCCTGCAATATCAATGATTACCTGCCGTTCCCCAAGAAGCAGCTGTTCCCGCTGGTCAAGAAGGACATGTACAAGAAGATAGAGACCACCGATGTAGTGCTCGACTTCAACGACCTCATAAAGGCGTATCCGCCCGATCCCGTCGAGGAGAAGGGAAAGTGGGAGGAGCTCTCCACACTGCTCTACACCGGGGGCACCACCGGCGTGAGCAAGGGCGTGATGCTGAGCCACGGCAACATCAGCAGCAACGTGCAGCAGTTCCGAGCCTGGTTCCCGGACTTGAATGATGGCGAAGTGTCGATAGTGGGGACTTTCCCTGTATTCCACTCCGCCGGCTTCACCGCCATCCAGAACTTCATGATCTGGGCCGGCTGGGAGCACGTGATGATACCGCGGCCGGAGCCAAAGGCCATGATCGAGCTTCTGAAGAAGTACAAGCCGCAGTTCCTGCCCGGCGTGCCGGCCATTTTCGTCGGCCTGCTCGACGACCCGGAGTTCCGCGACATGGACCTCTCGTTCATACGGGGCTTTTTCTCGGGGGCCGCGCCCCTTGCCGCGGATACCATTAAAGACCTGCAGGACCTCACCGGGGCGACCATCCTGGAGGTGTACGGCCTGACCGAGACCACCCCGATCATCACCGTCACACCCTGGGGCGGGACCATCAAGCCCGGGACGGTGGGCATACCCGTTCCCGATACCGATTTCAGGATCGTGGACGCCGAGACCGGGTCCACCGAGCTCCCCACCGGGGAGGTAGGCGAGATAATCGTCAGCGGGCCGCAGATCATGATGGGTTACTACAAGAAGCCGGAGGAGACCGCCGCTACCCTGAGGGACGGCTGGGTCTTCACCGGGGACCTCGGCTTTTTCGACGAGGACGGTTACCTGTCGGTGGTGGACAGGAAGAAAGACATGGTCATCTCGAGCGGCTACAACGTCTATCCCGTGGAGGTCGACAACGTCCTCTTCGACCACCCGCGGGTGCTGGAGGCTTGTACCGTGGGCGTCCCCGACTCGTACCGCGGCGAGAGCCTGAAGGCGTTCATCGTGGTAAAAGAAGGCGAGACCCTGACCGCCGAGGAGGTCGTCGCCTACTGCAAGGAGAGGCTTGCCGCCTACAAGGTGCCCCACGAGGTGGAGTTCATTGACGAGCTGCCCAAGACGGTCGTCGGCAAGATATTGCGCCGCGAGCTCCGTGACATGGAGCTCGAGAAACGCGAGCCCGAATAAGGGCTCAGGGCGCTTCATCCGATGACACCAGAGCCGTCCGGCCGCAAGTGAGGACATCCAGGAGATGAATACCCCGAAGTTCCTTTACCGTGTCAGCGCTTAGTGGTTAAATATGTAGAAATATCACGGCCCCCTGGACCCGCTATTGGAGGTTTCCTTGGAAGTTGAAATCGGTATGGGCAAGTCCGGGAGGCGGGCTTACGGCCTCGATGACATCGCCATCGTCCCCTCCCGAAGGACCCGCGACCCCGAAGGCATCGACCTCTCCTGCCAGCTTGGCGCGATTAAGCTCGAGCTGCCTTTCCTGGCCTCCGCGATGGACGGCGTGGTCGACCCGGCCATGGCCATCGCGATCGGCAGGCTGGGGGGGCTCGGGGTGCTCAACCTCGAGGGCATCCAGACCCGCTACGAGGACCCGGGGCCTGTCCTCGACAAGATAGCGTCGTTTCCCAAAGAAACGGCCACCCGGGGCATCCAGGAGGTGTACCGGGAGCCGATAAAGCCCGAGCTCATCCGCAAGCGCGTCGCCATGATCAAGGAGGCGGGGGTGTTAACGGCCGCCTCGCTCACACCGCAGCGGGTCGACCAGTATTACGAGATAGCGCTCGAAGCCGGGCTTGACATGCTTGTTATACAGGGCACGGTCATCAGCGCCGAGCATCTCTCCAGCTCGCGCGAGCCGCTCGACCTCTACGCTTTCATCGCCGGGCTCGACGTCCCGGTCGTGGTCGGCGGGTGCGCGTCTTACCACACCGCGCTCCACCTCATGCGCACGGGTGCGGTGGGCGTGCTTATCGGCGTGGGCCCGGGGCACGCCTGCACGACAAGAGGGGTTCTTGGCATAGGCGTACCGCAGGCGACCGCGCTCGCCGACGCCGCCGCCGCTCGAGCCAGGCTGATGGAGGAGACCGGCCGTTACGTCAGCGTCATCGCCGACGGCGGCATCCGTACCGGGGGCGATATCGCCAAGTGCGTGGCCTGCGGGGCGGACGCCGTCATGATAGGCGCTCCTATCGCGCGCGCGCTGGAGGCGCCCGGGCGAGGCTATCACTGGGGCATGGCCACCTTCCACCCCGAGCTGCCCAGGGGCACCCGGGTCGAGGTTGGGCAGGCCGCGCCGCTCGAGGAGATAATACGCGGGCCGGCCCACGAAAACGACGGCACGATGAACCTCTTCGGCGGCCTGCGGATGTCCATGGCCACCTGCGGCTACCGGACCATCAGGGAGTTCCAGCGTGCCGAGGTGATGGTTGCGCCGGCCCTTCAGACAGAGGGCAAAGTCATTCAGCGCAGCCAGGAAGTGGGGATGGGCAAGTGACGATAACACTCGACATGAGCGTTCTCGTAGTGGACTACGGGGCGCAGTACGCCCAGCTCATCGCCCGGAAGGTCCGCGAGTGCAAGGTCTTCAGCGAGATAGTCCCCCACACCACGACGATCGACAAGCTGAGGGAGCTGAAGCCGAGCGGGCTCATCCTCTCCGGCGGCCCGATGAGCGTATACGAGGAGGGCGCTCCCTCCTGCGACCCGGCGCTTTTCGAGCTGGGCGTGCCGATACTGGGCATATGCTACGGGATGCAGCTCATGGCACGCACGCTCGGCGGCACCGTCGAGCGCACCGGCAGCCGCGAGTACGGCAAGACCGAGCTCGTCATAACCGATGAGGGCACCCTCTTCGAGGGGCTCCCCCTCGAGCAGACAGTCTGGATGAGCCACGGCGACAAGGTCACGTACGCCCCGCCGGGCTTCGATGTGACGGCGCGCACGGCGGCGTCACCGGTCGCGGCCATGGAGTCCACCGGGAAGGGGCACTACGGGGTGCAGTTCCACCCCGAGGTCGTGCATACCCCCGCCGGCATGGACATCCTGAAGAACTTCCTCTATCGCGCCTGCGACTGCCTGCCCACCTGGACGATGTCCTCCGTAATCGAAGACTCGGTTGCCGACATCCGGGAGCGGGTCGGTGGCGAGAAGATAATATGCGGGCTGTCGGGAGGGGTCGACTCGGCGGTCGCGGCGGTGCTGGTGCACAAGGCGGTGGGCGACAAGCTCACCTGTGTCTTCGTCGACCACGGCCTGCTCCGCGCGAACGAGGCCGAGGAGGTCGTCGAGACGTTCGGCCGACACATGGAGATGAACCTCATCCACGTCGATGCCCGCGAGCGCTTTCTCAGGCGGCTTGAAGGCGTGACCGACCCGGAGGTCAAACGCAAGACCATCGGCGAGGAGTTCATCCGCGTTTTCGAGGAGGTCGCGGCCGAACTGAAGGACACGAAGTTCCTCGTCCAGGGCACCCTCTACCCGGACATAATCGAGAGCGGCACGAAGGACGCGGCGCGTATCAAGTCGCACCACAACGTGGGCGGCCTTCCCGATGACATGGAGTTCGACCTCATCGAGCCCCTACGCGCGCTGTTCAAGGACGAGGTCCGGGCGGTCGGCGAGGAGCTGGGCCTGCCGGAGGAGATAGTCTGGCGCCAGCCGTTCCCGGGCCCGGGGCTCGCGGTGCGCATCATCGGAGAGGTTACCGCCGAGCGCCTTGAGATACTTCGCAACGCCGACGCCGTTGTTACAGAAGAGATCAAGAGGGCGAACCTCTATCGAGAGATATGGCAGTCGTTCGCGGTGCTCCCCTGCATCAAGTCGGTGGGTGTCATGGGCGATGGGCGCACCTATGCCTACCCTATCGTGCTCCGGGCCGTCACCAGCGAGGACGCCATGACCGCCGACTGGGCGCGCATCCCCCACGAGGTGCTCGAGAGGATATCAAGCCGCATAATCAACGAGGTCGAAGGTGTGAACCGGGTGGCATATGACATCTCCTCCAAGCCGCCCGCCACCATCGAGTGGGAGTAGAAATGCAACATTGGGGTCAGGTCACTTTTTTGCTTATCTTATGCCCAGAGAGTTTATCTAAGTAAAATGAAAAAAAGTGACCTGACCCCAATGTTGCAATGAGTTACCTCGATGACCTGAACCCGCCACAGCGTGAGGCCGTTGAGTACATGGGCGGCCCCCTGCTCATCATCGCCGGCGCTGGCAGCGGGAAGACACGCGTGCTGACCTGCCGGGTTGCCAACCTGATCCACGCTCACGGTGTAAGCCCCTGGGACGTGCTTGCGCTCACCTTCACCAACAAGGCGGCGGGAGAGATGAAGGAAAGGGTGCAGAAGGTTATCGGCGTCCCCGCGCGCGACATGATGATAGGGACGTTTCACTCCTCGTGTGCCCGCATCCTCCGCCGCGAGATAGCGCCGCTGGGCTACAGCTCGAACTTCTCGATCTACGATGACGCGGACTCGGTCAGGCTCATCACCCTGGTACTGGAGGAGTTCAAGGTGGACAAGAAGACTGTCCACCCGCGGGCGCTGAAGTCCGTCATCAGCCGGGCCAAGAACGATATGGTCGACGAGGAGTCGTTCAAGGGCGAGGTCGGCAATTTCTTCGAGGAGGTCGCCTCCCAGGTGTACCGGCGCTACCAGGAGCGCCTGCGCTCGAACGACGCGCTCGATTTCGACGACCTGCTTATGCTCATGGTCAACCTTTTTGAGCTCTACCCCGCGGTCCTGGAGCGCTACCGCCAGCGTTACAAGCACATCCTTGTCGATGAGTACCAGGACACCAACATGGTCCAGTACCGCCTGGTGAAGATGCTCGCCGAGGAGCACCGCAACCTGTGCGTGGTAGGCGACGACGACCAGGGCATCTACTCCTGGCGCGGCGCGGACATCAGGAACATACTGGAGTTCGAGAGCGACTACCCCGACGCCAGGGTGATCAAGCTCGAGCAGAACTACCGCTCCACCGGCAGGATACTGTCCGCGGCGGGCGCGGTGGTGGTAAAGAACGAGGGCCGAAAGGACAAGACCCTCTGGACCTCAAACCCCTCCGGAGAAGCGCTGCGCTACTACGTGGCCCCTGACGAGCACGGCGAGGCGAGGTTTGTCTGCGCCGAGGTCGAGAGGCTCTCGAGCGAGGGAAGGTGCCACGACGAGGCTGCGATCTTCTACCGCACGCACGCCCAGTCGCGCGTTCTGGAGGAGGCGCTCATCAGGCTCGCCATCCCCTACAGGGTCTTTGGCGGCACGCGTTTCTACGAGCGCGCCGAGATCAAGGACATCGTGGCCTACCTTCGCCTCATCGCCAACCCCAGCGACGAGGTGTCCCTGCGCCGTGTCATCAACGTCCCTCCACGCGGCATCGGCAAGACGACCGTGGCCTGTGTGGAGGGCCACGCCCGCGCGCGCGGGGTCTCTTTCACGGAGGCGCTCAAGGGACCCGGCGATGTCCAGGGGCTGGGCCCTCGCGCGATAAGAAGCATCGCGGGGTTCACAGAGATGATGGAGGGCTTCAGCCGCTTCGCCGCCGAGCGAGAGGTGGGCGAGCTGCTCGAGGAGATATGGGGCAAGACCGGCTACATGGCCGATCTGGAAGCCCAGGGCACGATCGAGGCCGGGTCCCGCGTCGAGAACCTCAAGGAATTGCTGGGCGTTGTCTCGGACTTCGCCGCCGAGCGCGGCGAAGTGACCCTGGGGGAGTTCCTGGAGCGGGTTTCGCTGGTCGGTGACACCGACGACCTCGACACCGGGAGCGGCTATCTCTCGCTGATGACCCTCCACAACGCCAAGGGGTTGGAGTTCCCGGTTGTCTTCATCGTGGGGATGGAGGAAGGCGTGTTCCCGCATGTCCGTTCGATGGAGAGCATTGAGGAGCTCGAAGAGGAGCGCCGGCTGTGCTACGTGGGGATGACCAGGGCGAAGGAGCGGCTCTACATGACCCGCGCCTTCACGCGCAGCCTGTGGGGAGGCGTTTCGGAGAACCTGGCGTCGAGGTTCCTGCGTGAGATACCCGGCGAATATATCGAGGAGGCGGCCTGGGAGGACAAGCAGGCCGGCGAGCCCGGTGTCGAGCTCGGCGAGCTCGAGCTGCGGCCGGGCGACATAGTGGTCCACGCGAAGTGGGGCCCGGGTAAGGTGATCGCCATGGTCGAGCTCGAGAGCGACTGCGAGGCAACCGTCGAATTTCCCGTGCTCGGGCGCAAGAAACTGCTGCTGAGCTACGCGCCCCTTTCGAAGCCGGACGCGGAATCCCGCGACTGAGGGGGTTGCCGGCCTACAGCCGGCCTTCAGCCGCTTCAGCCTCCTGACGGGGCCGCGCCGCCGGGAAAAGCGGGGATTTCCAGATCGACAGGAGATTGGCCGTCCTGGTACATGAGCCAGTAGCCGTTGACCATCTTCAGCTTGAACACGGCTTTTCCCGGGTCCACGCTATCCGAGACGTTGGTGGATGTCTTCTGGCCCCCCACGCTTACGGTTACCCTGGCGTCCAGCAATTGGACCTCGGCATCCGTCGCGGTCTCCTTGATCGTCTTCAGCTTGATGTCCTCATATTTGATCATGCCGGTGCCGAAGAGTTGGCCTATCATGTCGAGGGATGCCTGGGGGGGAACGGTCTCAGGGGTGTACATCGATTTCAGCGCCCCGACATCTCCGGCCGAAATGGCATCGAAGTACTTCAGGACGGCACCCTCCGGTCCGGTGGCCTCGGTCTTCTTGTTGAGCACGAGGAAGTAGACACCGGAGAGCACGGCAAGTATGACCAGCACCGAAACGCCGGCTGCGACAAGCCATTTGGCACGCGAGCCTTCAGCCTTCACAACCGGGCCGGAGCCAGCGGCGGGGCTGCCGGGCCAGGGGCCTGGCGGAATCCCGGGCGGGGGCATCTGGGGGGGCCCCGCGAAAGACCCGGGGGCAAAGGCGTCGCCGGGGGAGAAGTATTGTGCCTGCGGTGGAACCTGCGGGGGGAACGCTCCTGTTGGGCCCGTGGGAGGCCCGGCAAGAGGTGGGGGCGCCGACATCCCGATGCCGGCCTGCGGTCCGGGCGCTCCGGGGGGTGCAAAGGTAACGGGTTGACCGGGTGCAGCCTGCCGCGGCGGGCCCGGCGGTGGTGCCTTGGGCGGGGATTTCAGCTTCAGGCCGCAATCGGGGCAGGCGGGGCTGCCTTCAGGGATACCCGCTCCACATCGTGCGCAGTTCACTTCATGCTCTCCTTCTCATGGGACGCCGGACGGACCAGGGTATCCGTCGGTACCAGTGCGGCACGGCCAACGGGGCACCACCCGCACCTGGCGCGGAAAAACGTCTCTTATGTTAATCGGAGCACTTAACACGCCACTTTACACTCAAATTGCAGTTTGCCTGCCGCTATGATAGTTTCTCAAGCGGCCGGCCTGCGGGCCGGAAGCCGGCCCGGCCAGGCGAATACCGTCGAACAAACCCCGAGGTAGCAACATGGATTATGACCTTACCGAGGAACAGAGGATGTTCCAACAGATGGTGCGGGAGTTCGCTGACAAAGAGATCGCACCCCAGGCGGAGGAGCTCGACGAGAAAGGCGAGTTTCCGTACGCCCTCCAGGCCAGGATGGCCGAAATGGGCCTCTTCGGCCTACCGATCCCCGAGGAGTACGGAGGTTCAGAGGCAGACTTCGTAACTTACGTCATCGCTGTCGAGGAGATATCGCGGGTATCAGCCGCGCTCGGCATCACTATGGCTGCGCACACATCTCTCGGCGCGCTTCCGATTCACTTCTTCGGTAGTGAGGAGCAGAAGCAGGAGTGGCTTATCCCCCTCGCCAGGGGCGAGAAACTGGGCGCCTTCGGGCTGACCGAGCCCGAGGCCGGGTCCGACGCGGGGGCGACAAAGACCACGGCCAGCCTCAAGAACGGGGAATGGGTCATAAATGGCACAAAGTGCTTCATAACCAACTCCGGCACCGATATCACCGGCCTGGCGACCATCACCGCGGTGACCGGCAAGATCGGAGGCAAGAGGGAGATCAGCAACATCGTGGTGCCGAGCGGGACCCCGGGTTTCTCGGTATCCCCTCCGTACCGAAAGATGGGCTGGCACTCGAGCGACACCCACGAACTCTCCTTCAGCGACTGCAGGGTCCCGGAGTCGAACCTGCTGGGAGGCCGCGGGGACGGCTTCAAGCAGTTCCTCAAGGTGCTCGACTGCGGCCGCATCGGCGTCGCGGCGCTCTCGGTGGGGATGACGCAGGCTTGCCTGGACGAGTCCCTGAAGTACGCGAAGTCGAGGATACAGTTCGGGCAGCCCATCGGGCGCAACCAGGGGATAAGCTTCAAGTGCGCCGACATGCTGGTGGACGTCGAGCTTGCCCGCAACGCGACTGTCAAGGCGGCCTGGCTTGCCGACCAGGGCCGCGACTACTCACGGGAAGCGTCGATAGCGAAGCTGTTCGCGTCCGAGGCGGCGATGAGGGCCGCCAGCAACGCGGTCCAGGTACACGGAGGCTACGGCTACATAGAAGATTACGCTGTATGTCGTATTTTCAGGGACTCGAAGATCCTCGAGATAGGCGAGGGGACTTCAGAGGTCCAGAGGATAGTCCTGTCCAGGGGCCTCGGCCTGTAGGAGTTGAAAAAAGAGCATGACGCGAGGAAGGAGATCACCTTGTCGGAGACAGTGATAGTAGGGATGGCCAGGACCGCTTTCGGGCGGCTCGGAGGCGTGCTGGCCGACGTAAGCGCGGTGGACCTCGGGGCGGTGGCGATAAGGGGTGCGGTCGAGAGAGCCGGCATCTCGGGCGACCAGGTCGATTACCTGATAATGGGGCAGGTCATCCAGGGGGGCTCGGGCCAGATGCCCGCCCGCCAGGCTTCTCTGAAGGCGGGCCTGCCGATGGATGTGCCCACGCTGCTCGTGAACAAGGTCTGTATCTCCAGCATCAGCGCGCTGGTGACCGCCGACCAGATAATCAGGGCCGGTGACGCGGAGCTCATAGTGGCCGGTGGCATGGACAGCATGAGCCAGGGGTGCTATTACCTGGCTAAGGGCCGCTACGGTTACCGCATGGGCGACGGAAAGCTCGTCGATGGGATGATACACGACGCGCTGTGGTGCGCCATCAACGACTGGCACATGGGCGAGGGTACCGACAGGGTCGCCGAGGAGTTCGGCACCACCCGCGAGCAGCAGGACCTCTGGGCCGCCCGCAGCCAGCAGCGCGCCGCCGCCGCGCGGGACGCCGGCAGATTCGCCCTCGAGATAGTCCCGGTCGAGATCAAAAAGAAGAAGGGCGTCGTGGTGGTAGACACCGACGAGCACATCCGCCCGGAGACGACGCTCGAGTCGCTGGCTAAGCTTCCTCCCGCGTTCCGCAAGGAGGGGACCATCACCGCGGGCAACGCGTCGGGCATCAACGACGGCGCCGGGTGCCTGGTCGTGGCCTCGCGGAAGAAGGCCGAGGAGCTGGGCCTGACAATCCTAGGGACCGTTGTTTCCCACGGGATGGTCGCCGAGAAGCCCGAGTACCTGGCGACGGTGCCGGCGAACTCGACTTTGAAGGCCCTGGAGAAGATAGGCAAGAAGGTCGAAGACGTCGACTACTTCGAGATGAACGAGGCGTTCGCCGCCGTCTGCTGGCACTCCTCGAACCTGCTGGGCCTCGACCCCGAGACGGCCGAGAACACGAACCTGAACGGCGGCGCCATAGCCCTCGGGCACCCGGTCGGTGCCAGCGGAGCGCGCATCGTCATGTCGCTCGTAAACGAGCTGCAACGAAGAGGAGGCGGGCTCGGCGCGGCCTCCATCTGCGGCGGCGGCGGCCAGGGCGACGCGGTGCTCATCGAGGTATGAGCGCGTTGAGGCGCGCTGGCGCGTGATCTAGTAGACTTTACCGCGGGCTTAAGCCCGCAAGCGGATGCTCAGGCGGGCCCCGGACGGCCGCCGGGCAAGGCCATATGGCCGAGAAACAGAACGAGGCTTCTTAGCGGAGGTGCCAAATGTACGAGTTGAGTGAAGAGACAAAGATGTTCCAGATGTCCATCCGGGAATTCGCGAAGAACGTCGTAGAGCCCCGTGCGATGGAGATCGACGAGTCGGGAGAGTTCCCGTGGGACATGGTAGAGAAACTGCGGGAGAACGACATCCTCGGCCTCCCGTTCGAGGAAAAGTACGGCGGGCAGGACGCCGACCTGCTGACCCTCTGCATCGCGACCGAAGAGCTCGCCAAGGTTTGCGTCAACACCTCGCTCATCCTGGGATGCCAGGAGCTGGGCTCCACCCCCATCAAGCTCGGCGCGAACGACGAGCAGAAGATGAAGTACCTTCCACCGCTTGCCTCGGGCGAGAAGCTCGCGGCGTTCGGGCTGACCGAGCCGGAGGCGGGCAGCGACGCGGCGTCCATGAAGAGCCGCGCGGTTAAGAAAGGTGACAAGTACATCCTCAACGGCCAGAAGTGTTTCATCACCAACGGGGGCACCGCCTCGACGTTCTCGATATTTGCCATGACCGACCCCGAAAAGGGCGTCCGCGGCATCTCCGCCTTCATAGTAGAGAAAGATTTCCCAGGCTTTAGCGTTGGCAAGCACGAGAACAAGCTGGGCATCCGCGGCTCCTCGACCACCGAACTCATATTCGAAGACTGCGAGGTCCCCGCGGAGAACCTCCTCTGGGAAGAGGGCAAAGGTTTTACCCTCGCCATGATGACACTCGACCGCACGCGCTCCTCGATCGGGGCCCAGGGGCTCGGGGTGGCCGCCGGAGCGCTCGAGTACACCATAGCCTACATGAAGGAGCGCGTTCAGTTCGGGCGTCCGATCGCCGCGCTGCAGGGCCTGCAGTTCATGGTCGCCGACCTCGCCATGTCCGTCGAGGCGGCGCGCTCGCTGGTCTACAGGGCGGCCACCGCGGTAGAAAACGAAGAGCCGGGCTTCAGCGCGCTTTCAGCCATGGCCAAGTGCTTCGCGACCGATACCGCCATGAAGGTGACCACCGACTGCGTCCAGCTCATGGGCGGCTACGGCTACATGAAGGAATACCCGATGGAGCGCATGATGCGCGACGCCAAGATAACCCAGATCTACGAAGGGACCAACCAGATCCAGCGCGTAGTCATCTCCCGCGCCCTCCTCGGCGCCAAGTAATATTCGGGGTCAAACCTGATTTCATTAGAGCGGTAGAGATTCGGGGGTAGGGCATGTGGCCTGCCCCCGGATTTGTATACAACAGCTTACTTCACCGGGTTCTTGAACTTGATCGAGTCCACGACCTTCTGCACCTGGGCGGCCGCGCTGCTCTTGTCGCCCCGGGTCATGAAAAGAAGCATGTACATTTTCGACATGTGGCTGATCACCACGGCGCGGCAGTCGAAATCGTAGCCCATCGACGCCACGCTGAACTTTGTGTCCAGGGCGTCGGCCCCGCCGATCGTGGTGTCGGTGACGGTGCTGCCGGTCATGCTGACGCTGCCCTGCGGTATTGCGCCCGTGCCGTTCCCGCCGAACTGAGCGTGGAGCTCAGCTTTCCTGGCTTCCCACTGCTCAGGGGGCATTTCGATCGAGCCCGCTCCAACAAAGTACTTCATGCTGTCGCTCGTCGAGTCGGCAAGAAGGACCTCGTTGTAGAGTTCGATGCCGGCCACCCCGGAAAGGCCCGAGAACTCACCGGCGTTCAATCTTTTCCAACTCGCCGGGTACTGGAAGGTCAGGTCGGATTGGGTGCTGGTATATGTGGAGGTGCCTCCCCCCATCATATAGCCCACACCGTAATATGCCCCCACGAAGAAGACAAACAATATGATGACAGGCAGCAGCTTGCCGAGGGGGGAAGCGAAGGGACCTTTCCTGGCCGGAGAGGGCTTTGTCAGCCGGTCGTAGGTGGACTCGATGTACGGCTCCGCCCCCCATTCCGAGGGCGGTGGCTTGAAGCCCGACCGACTGGGCATGAGAGGCGGAGGCGGTGGCGGCATGACGTCAACCTCCTGCAGGGCCTCGGGGGCCAGCTCAAAGCCGGTTGCTTCGGCGGCCGGCGGCGGCTCACCGGCAGGCGGAGGGGGCGCCTGGGTGAACGCCGATCCTTCGGAGGACAAAGCCTGGGGGACATCGGACGGCCCGGGAGAACCGGTAAAAACGGGAGAACCGGGCACGAAGACATGGCCGGGTTGCGGCTCGGCCGCGGGGTTGACATGCGTCTCAGCGAACCGATTGTGACACAGGTTGCAGAACTCGGCGCTGTCGGGGTTGTCCGCCCCGCATTCCTGGCAGATCATCTCCATACCTCCGTGAACGCCCGCGCGAGCTGACGTATCCTGACCATGAAATCAAGCTCGAAAGACGTCCGGCGCTCGCCCGGCCTTGCAAACCTGAGCCTGCGCCGCCAGTCATACCTTACGAAGCTCCATATCCTTTCGCGTGCCCTGTCAACAAAATCGGCTTGCCGGAGTGTTATCTTGACCGCTTCTCCAGGGCGTCCTTTCACATACAAAGCGACGCCAGTCTGCCACCAGTGGTAGCTGGAAACAAGGAATGGCAAAGACCGGGTTGCAAGCCGGCGGCTTCGCCCCACCGCTCTCCATCCGCGCCTACTCCTCCGCCCCCCCGCGCCCGGCAAGCTCGCGGCGCCAGCGCTCGAGGCGCTCGCGGATGCGGGCCTCGAAACCCTGGTCGGTCGGGTTGTAGTATCGGCGGCCCGCGAGCTTGTCGGGCAGGTGTTCCTGGGCCACGATGTGGTCGTCGAAGTTGTGCGCGTACCTGTAGCCCTTGCCGTAGCCAAGCTCCTTCATGAGGCGCGTGGGCGCGTTGCGGATGTGCAGCGGCACCGGGAGGGCGCCGTACTGCCTGACGTCGGCCTTGACCTCCCCGTAGGCGGCGTAGAGTGCATTGCTCTTGGGGGCGGCGGCAAGGTAGGTGACCGCCTCGGCCAGGGTCAGCTCGCACTCCGGCATCCCCACGAAGTGACACGCCTGCATCGCCGCCACCGTGATGAGGAGCGCATGGGGGTCGGCGTTGCCCACGTCCTCGCTCGCGAACCGGATGAGCCGCCTGACTATGTAGAGCGGGTCCTCGCCCGCCTCGAGCATCCTCCCCAGCCAGTAGAGCCCGCCGTCGGGGTCGGAATCGCGCAGGGACTTGTGCAGCGCCGATATCAGGTTGAAGTGTTCCTCGCCGGCTTTGTCGTAGAGTATCGTCTTCTCCTGGGCGGCCTTGAGGACGGTCCCGGCGGTGATGAGCGCAGTTCCCTCGGCCTCGCGGGCGGTGAACGACGAGAGCTCCAGCAGGTTGAGCGCGATCCGCGCGTCGCCGTCGGCTATGTTCGCTATCGCCGCAACGGCGTCATCCTCAGCTTCGAGCTTCTGGGCGCCGAGGCCGCGCTCATTGTCGGCGAGCGCGCGCCGCACGATGCGCTCCAGGTGCTCCGGCTCGAGCTGCTTGAGCACGTAGACCCTGGTGCGCGACAGCAGGGGGCTGATGACCTCGAAGGACGGGTTCTCGGTGGTAGCTCCGATGAGGGTGATGGTGCCGTCCTCGACGTGGGGCAGGAAGGCGTCCTGCTGAGCCTTGTTGAAGCGGTGTATCTCGTCGACGAAGAGGATGGTTCGCACGCCGTTGAACTTACGGCGGTCGCGCGCCGCCGAGATTATCTTGCGCAGCTCGGGGACGCCCGCGGTCACCGCGCTGAACTTCTCAAAATCGCTGCTGGTGGCGTTGGCTATGATGCGCGCGAGGGTGGTCTTTCCGGAGCCGGGCGGGCCCCAGAATATCATCGAGGATATCCCGTCCTCCTCGATGGCCACCCGAAGCGGACGGCCGGTCCCGACTATCTCTTCCTGGCCCTCAAACTCATCCAGGGCCCGGGGGCGCATTCGATCGGCTAGAGGGGTGCCCTCGAGCGCCTCGTCCGGCGACTGGTCGAAGAGGTCCACGGGCACTCACCCCGCGCCCCGGCCGTAGAACTCATCCACACAGACACCTGCCACCTGGCCCTCCTCGTGTTCGCCTGCATCAATTGTAGCCGAATTCATGCTGGGGTCAGGCACCCTGACATGAATTTGCGGCGGCAACCGGATGTTTCGGATACAAATTCATGTCAGGGTGTCTGACCCCAGCATGACCCGAATCTGGTATATTCCCCATCAGGTGATAGATATTGGTGAACAACTTTGACCGGCCGGGTGATGAACAACCGCCTCGCCGGAGCCATAAGAAGCTGATGGTGGCGTTCCTGGTCGTGCTGCTTGCGGGCCTGGCGATAGGCGCCGGTATGAACCTGCTCTTCGCCCGGCCACCCGTGAAGAAGGCTCGGAAGGCCGTCGACAAGCCTGCCCCCCGCCATGCGGCATCGAGCGCGAAGAAGCCCGGTGGTCCGGGGTTCTCCACCCCCCGGGCGATGACCCACATCTTCGCGCTCTCCGAACAGATAGGGGAGAGGCCCGCCGGGTCGCTGAAGGAGTCGGGCGCGGCCGACTACATCGTGGCCAGGCTGGGGGAGTACGGCTACGTCGTCGAGGAGCAGCCGTTCACCATGTCGGACGGCTTTGGCTCGCGCAATATCATCGGCACCCGGCGCGGCACGGTGGGGAGCTACAACATCGTCGTAGCGGCGCATTACGACTCGGCCCGGGGGTCGATGGGGGCCGTAGACAACGCTTCCGGGGTGGGCGTCGTCCTCGAGCTGGCGCGTGTGTTCTCGACCAGCAAGCCGGAGCCTGCACTGCAGTTCGTGTTCCTGGGGAGCAACCGCCCGGCCGCGGGCGATTTCGAGGAGCGCCTCGTCGGGGCGCGGACCTTCGTCGACCTCCTGGGCACCCTCCAGAGGAAGGAGACAGTGGGAATGATAGCCGTTGACTCTGTCGGCCAGGGAGACGTGCTGTCGCTCAGCACTCAGGGGACCGGCCTTCAACGCCTGAAAGATAAGCTGGCCACGTTCGCGGGCGAAAAGAATATAGGTGTCACGGTGCTGAAATCCACCAGTGATTCTGATAACATTCCGTTCGAGAATTCAGAGGTGCCGGCGGTTTGGGTGCAGTGGTGCAACGCAGACGGAACGCTCAGCACCGACAACAGGTACGCGAGCGTGGCGGCCGGCAAGGTTGAAGTGGTGGGCGTCCTTGCGGAGAGCTTTCTCAAGGACCTGACGTCCGACGACCTGGAGGAGCTCAAGTACTGATGAACGAGACCACGGAACACGCGCCTGGATTCCTGGAGGGAGCCGAGGTGGCCCGCTCCAGGAGTTTCAGCCAGCCGGGATTTGAGGACCAGATGCCCCTGCTCGAGAGGGACATGGAGTTGAAGAAAAAGTTGATTGTCGCTTTCATCGTCATCTTCGCGGTCTTCCTGGGGGGGATGGCGTTAGGCGCCGTGCTGGGGATATTCGTCTAAGGCGCGCTGGAAGCCGGCGTGCCCGCCTGCTGGGAAGCCTTGAGGAAATCATTTCGAACGTAGCCCTCGGAGTCCGTGTCCTGCCCTGCGGACCTTGCGACGCCCTTCACGCGCGACCAGGCTTTTGAGTCAGCTCCCGTGACCTCACCCAGCACCGTGACCTGCTGCCCGTCACGGAGCAGGCCGATGAGCGCGGCGTTCGTGTCGGGGCTTGCGCGCATCCTCACCCCCTGCCCGCTAATAGCGGCGGGGTGGGGGAATGCCGGCTGAGGTACGCTCTGGGCCGGCGGCGCCGAGGTCTGGGCGGCCTGTTTTTGCTCTTCCTTCTTCTCCTTGACCGCGTTCGTCTTCCTGGCCTTCTGCCCGGCCTGCTTGGCGGGTTTCCTGAAGGTGTCCGTGATGCGCCAGCCGAACGCGAAGCCCACCGCGAAAATACCCACAAGTACAAGCACCAGCAGGGCCACCAGCAGGCTCTCGGACGCCCGGGTCTTTGTCCGGCGTATTGCCTTGGCGCGCGCCGTGACCGGGGTCGCGGCCTCCTCACCGGCGCCGTACTGCCAGGCAACCATGGTGGCGTTGTCGGAGGCGTCCCGGCTGTAGGCGAGCCTGACCAGCTGGTTCGAGCTCCTCTGCACGCTCATGGCCGAGAGCAGGTTCTCCACCAGCTCCTCCTCGGAGATAGCCTTCCAAAGCCCGTCGGTGCAGAGCACAAGGGTGTCGCCGGGCACGATGTCGACCTGGTTGAAGCCGACGACGGCCCCGGCGGCCGGTTCCTGGAAAGCCACGGGCAAGTCAGCCTGCGCCGCGGGAGGCGAGGCCGCGACCTCCGGCGTGACGTCCGGCGGCTGCCCGGGCACCGGTACCGCAACGGCCGGCAGCTCCTCCTCCTGAAGCGGCAGCGCCGCCTGTTCGGGCCCTGCTTCGGCAGCTTGGAAGAGGGTCGGCGCCACCTCGGGCGGGGGAGGCGGAGGCTCCGGGGACTTGACCGCTCCGCTGGGCACCAGGTCGTAAAGCCTCCCGTGGTGCAGCAGATAGACCCGCGTGTTGCCGGTGTGCCCGATGTAAGCGCGCCCGGTGTCGGCTACCACCGCGGTGAGCGACACCCGGGGACCCGCGCCCGGTGTTTGGGACTGCGGCTGGGCGGCGAGCTCCGCGTTGATCTTTTCGAGGGCGTCCCGGAAGAGCTGCTCCATATGCTCGGTGTTGAGCTCCTCCTCGGCGATGACCGCCGGCTCTACGAGGTCGCGCAGCATGTCCAACGCCCTCTTGGCCGGGTTTTCTCCGGCCGGCAGCTCTCCGGAGGCGTCCGCCACGGCCAGGTAGGAGACCACCGGCAGCGGCACCCTCCGGCGCGAGTAGTCATAGATGAAGTGCGAATCGCGTACGGACTGGCCCTCCCCCAGGTGAGAAGCTGACCCTACGTTTGAACTTGCCTCCGCCACTCATACCTCCACGGTCAATCACCTCGAACGCAACATTGGCGCATCAACCGCCGATCAGAGCGTGATGCTCAGCGCCTTCTCCAGGTCCACAAGCCCGGTTATCTCGAGCTTGCCTTGTTTTGCGGATATCCCGGTGATGGTATAAGGGAGGTCTTCCCGCACCATGAACACCGGGTTCTGTTCCATCACCTGTCTCACCAGCGTCACGCCCTGGCCCGGCACCACTATGCCGGCAACCTGCACGTCGGCGGGCTTGAAATAGATCATCTTGCCGCCGACCGGAGCGAGCTGCCCGGTGGCGCTGACCGCTACCAGCTTCGAACCGATGCCGACCTTGCCGTTGATCGCGACTCCGTTATCTGTCAGGGTGAGCTTAGGGTCGGTGATATAGGAGTTCTTGAGCGAGAAGAAACGCGCTATCTCCTCCTGCCCCAGCAGAGCCGTGAAAGCCCCTTGCGGCCACTCATTGCTCTTGAGCACTATCCGGTCGAACTTCACTCCCTGCAGGGTTATCGCGCCGACGCTCACCGTCAGGCTGTCGTACTTCTTGAAAGCGATCTTGAGCGCCGGGAACGCCTTGATGGAGACCGTGACGTCCTGGGCCTCAGGGTATTTCTTCTTTATCTCGTTCTTTGCGACCGACGAGGCTATGGGAGGGATCGCGAACTCGCTTATCACCCACAGCAGCACCAGGATGACCACGATGATAAGCGGGGCCTTGAAAGCCCAACTAGAAAAGAAGCTCCTGCTCGTGGGCGCGCCGGGCTCTTTCATTACTCTCCGTTTGACTTCAGTACAACCAGGGCATCGACGGCGATCGGGTCGCCGTCCCCGGTTATGATAAGCGGGTTGACGTCTATCTCGGCGACGTCGTCCTGCTCCATGCCGATGTTGCCCAGTCCCACCAGCGCCTTTGCGAGCGTAAGCTTGTCGGCGGGCGCCTTGCGGCGCACCGGGCCCAGTATGTCCTTCGCCCTGATGTCCTCCATCATCTGCAGAGCCTCTTCCTCGGTTATGGGCGCCACCCGGAAGGAGGTGTCCTTGAGTATCTCAGTGAAGATGCCGCCCAGCCCGAACATGACGCACGGCCCGAACTGGGGGTCGCGGATGAGCCCGATGACGAGCTCGCGCTCGCCGGACACCATCTGCTGGACCAGCACGCCCTCGCTGGGAGTATCATCGAGGTTCCCGATGATCTTGTCGAAGGCGAACCTGAGCTCCTCCTCGCCCCGGATGCCGACCACGACCAGCTCGCGCTCGGTCTTGTGGGTGATCTCCGGCCCACACGCCTTGAGAACCACCGGATAGCCGATCCCGGAGGCGGCCTCGACCGCCTCGTCCGCGCTCTGCGCGAGACGCTCCGGCACCACCGGCACCCCGTACTTCGCGATGAGTTGCTTGGAATCGAACTCGGACAGTGCCGCCTGCCCGCTTCCCAGCGCCTTCTTGATCAACGGGTCTTGAGCCATTAGTCTCTACCTTCCAATAATGTAACCATCGGGGTCCACTTCCTCGCGCAGTATGCGCAACTCCTCCTCGGTGGGAGGCGGGGTGATCTCGAGGTTATCCGCCTTCAGCAGTTCGAAGCCGCAGTTATCCTGCACATGCTCGACGGTGACGTCCGGGTGAAGCGACTCTATCTGCATCCTGCACGTATCGTCATCGTAGCCGAGTATACACAGGTTGGTGATCACTTTATAGGGGCCGGTGCCAAGGGGAAGGCCGGCCGCCTCGCGAGCGCCCTTGCCGTTGAGGTAGCCCGGCGTGGTGATGAAATCGACTTCTTCCACGAAGCGGCGCTTGTCCATCGGGGTTATAACGAGGGTCCTCCAGCACAGGCTCGCCAGGTCGTTGGCGCCGCCGCTCCCCGGGAGGCGCACCTTCGGCTCCTGGTAGCTGCCGCCAAGCATTGTCGAGTTGAGATTGCCGTACATGTCTATCTGGGCGCCGCCCAGGAACGTGTAATCGACCATCCCCCTCTGGCACGCCTCCATCACGTCGTTCATCGTGCTCGCGATGAGCGCCTTGTGCGAGGTGCGGGAGTCGCCGACCGATATCGGCATTCCCGGCATCTGGGGGGCCACAGAGCCGGCCTCGAATATCGCGATGACGTTGGGGCAGTGGGACTTCTGCGCGAGCAGAGTGGCGGCCATCGGGATGCCCGTGCCCACGAAGACGGTCGAGTTATCCTCGATGAGGCGCGAGCCTATGCAGACCAGCAGTTCGAGGGGGTTGTAGTCAGCGCACATGTTCTCTTATCCTCCTAGCCCTTGTTCGCGTAGATGAGCTTCTCGATGGCGCGGAGCTCGCGCATCTTCTTCACGCCTCCGATCTTCTCTATGTATTCCTCGAAGTCTTTGACCCCGTAGATGTACTCGTTGTAGAGCTCCCGGGCGCCCTCCTCCGTCTTCACCGTGTCGAGGTACATCTTGAAGTAGTCCTCGTCGAACCAGTACTCGCCCGGCATGTTGCCGGGGTGGCTCCCGTAAGGCACCTCGACGACCGCGTCCACGCACCAGTACGGTATCGTGGTCGCCAGCGGGTTGGCGCGGATCTCGTCGTGCGGCAACAGCCTTTCGCACGAGATGATGACTTTCTTCGCCGCGCGGGCGAGCTGTGGGTCGGAGACGAGGATGCCGTCGGTCACCTGGCAGTTACCGTAACTGTCAGAGTTGTGGACGTGGATGACAGCCACGTCGGGGTAAAGCGCCGGCAGCGCGGCGAACTTCTTGCCGGTGAACGGGCAGGTGACCGCCTTGGCGGCGGAGCGCTTGAACGTGTCGGTGCCCAGCATGTGTCGCGAGGGGATGAACGAGAGCCCGGCCGCCGCGGCGGCGAACCTCCAGGCGAGCGCTCCGTTCGACCAGTCGGTCTTGCGGATCTCCTTGCTCTGGAACGCCCTGCGAGCGCTGGCGGAGAGGCCTCTTATCTCGTAGCCGATCACGTACGAGATATCGCAGCGGTCCATGCAGCCGGCCGTGGCCAGCAGGTCACTGTCGTAGATGGAGGTGTGTCCGGCCAGCCCAAGGTTGCGTTTCTTCTGGCGGACTATCTCGTAGAGGATGGCCGAAGGGATGCGGACGTGCCCGAATCCTCCGACCGCGAGGTAGTCGCCGTCCTTGATGTGGACGCTGACAGCCTGTTCGATTGACGTGACCTTGTTGACCAGCCCGCGGTTCTTATGGCGGAAGAATTCCCTGGCCTTGTCCGGGTCCGGGTCGATGAAAAGCTCCTCCTGGCCCTCATCCAGTTCGACTATGTCTTCATACAACCGTTCTAACCTCCTGTATTGATCGCCCGAGGGGCGCCTATTCTCACGTTCTGATGCAAATACCGGAGCAAATTGATATCACAGTTCAATACCAAATGCAAAGCGATCCGCCGACCGAAACAGAGCAGGATCAGCCCATCGCCGGGAGTCTCCGCCATTCCATTTAACGATTATTCCATCACCTCAGGAAGATAGCACATAGTGTGCTCGTCATATTCTCAGCGCAGGGCTGGGAGCCGCCGCGAGGGGATACCGAGACCCGTTACCGGCTACGGTGTTGGCATGGAGGACCTCGGAAGGCATGAAGACCGACTCGACATGTGGAAGGGATATGAATCTGGAG
>JBBQKJ010000026.1:0-41850 GCA_038326775.1 Candidatus Geothermincolia bacterium | reverse complement strand
GAGCAGTCGAAACTGCCGACCCCATGAGCCACACCCCCACCACCTGTGTACATGATACCGGTTTGAGGGCGGGTCTTCACCCACGCTGGTCACCCTGTTGCCCGGGGCACGTCAGCCGGCCGCGAGCCCCTGGATTCCGGTCGGCCTACGGCCTCCCTCCATCCAGGGGCAACGCCCCACATCCTGCAACCTCTAACACAACTGATGTAGACTAAATATCAATGGTAGACCCCAACATGAATGCTTATCCCCGGGAGGTGGCAGATGTTCGGGGACTTCGAGGACGTCGTCAGTCAGAAGGTGCGCATCTCCGAATCGGGCCTTGTCTCGGACAAGGTCATGCCCCTTGGTGAAGCTGTTGAGAGGTTCGTGCGCCCCGGAATGCACCTTCACCTCGGGCACAGCTACGCAAGGCCCTGCGCCGCCTTCCACGAGCTCGCCCGCCGTTTCTGGGGGAGCGGGCCGGGCTTCACTATCAGCAGCCTCGGGTTCACCGGTGACATGAGCTCCATGTTTTGCGCCGGGATAGTCAAGAAGGCCATCGCGACATTTTTCGGAGACGCCTACCCCATGCCCGGGCCCAACCCGGTCTTCCAGGCCGCATACCGAGAGGGGACGGTCCAGATGGAGAACTGGACCATCCTTTCCTTTTCCCTCAGGCTGCTCGCGGGGGCCATGGCCTTCGACTGGATTCCCGCCACGTCGCTCCTCGGGACGACGATGGAGGAGGAGAACGCGGACGATTACTTCGTGATGGAGACTCCCGGAGGCGGCAGCACGGGCTTCGCCAGGGCGATGCGGCCGGACATCTCTTTCCTTCACGGCTGGGCCGCGGATCCCGCGGGCAACGTCGTCTGCGCGCCGCCCTACGCGGAGAGCGCAAGCTCGGCCCGCGCGGCGAAAGAGGGCGCCATCGTCACGGTGGAGAGGGTGGTGGACCACGACTTCATCAAGAGGTACAGCCACTTTGTGAAGGTCCCCTCTTACCTGGTTAAGGCAGTGTGCCCGGCGCCTTTCGGCTCGCACCCGGCGGGGATGTCGAACTACGGCCTCGAGCGCGAGGTGACGGGCTACGAGGTCGACCGCGAGTTCTGCATGGACCTGCGATCCAGGTCCGGGGACCCGGAGATGCTGCAGGCATGGATGGACGAATGGATACTCGGCTGCGCCGACCACGACGAGTACGTCGCGAAGCTCGGTCACGAGCGGCTCTGGTACCTGCAGGGCAAGACCGCGCCGGATTCATGGCGCTCGGAGCTCGCGGACGCACTGCCGGGGATGAACCCGGGTCCCGCGTACAACGCGACCGAGATGATGGTGAGCGCAGCCTCCCGGCTCATTGCGAAGAAGGCGCTTCAGTCAGGCTACCGGACCATACTCGCCGGGGTCGGAGCCTCCAACCTCGCCGCCTGGCTCGCCTACTACGACCTTCGGGAGAAAGGCCACGACGCCGACCTCATGGCGGAGGTCGGGTTCTACGGTTACAGCCCCCAGCCCGCCGACCCTTTCATCTTTAACATGCGCAACATCCCTCACTGCCGGATGCTTACCGATATCAACGACGTGCTGGGTTCGCTGGTGGGCGCGCAGAGCAACCTGTGCATAGGCGCCCTGGGCGCCGGGCAGGTGGACCGGCACGGCAATATCAACTCCACCTGCATCCCGGAGCTCAAGCTGTTCCTGGTCGGCTCCGGTGGCGCCGCGGACGTGGCCGCCGGTGCCAGGGAGGTGGTAATACTCATCGACCACCTGCCGTACAGGCTCGTCGAGCAGGTGCCCTACGTCACCTGTCCCGGAAGCGGGATAACTGCGGTAGTCACGACCAGGGGTGTGCTCGAAAAGCGTGACGGTGAGCTTGTGCTGACCGGGTTCTTCCCCGCGGAAGGCGGCCGCGAGGCGGCCCTGTCCGACATCAGGGAGAACTGCGGCTGGGAGCTGCTGGTAGCCGAAGACGTGGTCGAGATAGAGGCCCCGACCCTGGACGAGCTCAAGAGCGCCCGCATGTTCGACCCGGAGTCGTTCTTCCTCGGGAAAAGGGATTGACAGGTTTTGCTTGTTCTGCTATCCTGAGTCTGCTTGCTTCGCTTGAGGCGGAGCGCTTAAACCAGGGAGAGGGCGTCGCGCCAGGCCATTGAGGTCAAGGCGCGGCGCTTGTTTTTCCGGCAATGGATATCTACGGCCTTGTCACTTCGATGAACTTGCGGAAGGAGCGGTCATAAGTCTTCTCGGCGTCGGGAGGGAACGCGCAGGCGGGCAGCTCCTTGTTGGGCAGGTGGTATTGTATGCACTCGCAGCAACGGCCCTTCCGGCTGCACGGCTCATATGTGCAGCCACAGGACGACACGTTCCTGTCAAGGTTGGGGCACTCCATCGCTTTCTCCTTCACTCGAGCGTTACGCTTTCCAACATCTCGCCGCCGCCGCGGGTGAGCCTGTAGAGCTTCACGTCGCCGTCGACCTCCACCCAGGTCCGGGACGGAACCTTCTCGTCCTCGGTACGGGTCCAGGAGCCGGTGTTCGCAACCACCACGCTGGTGCCAGGCAGGCAACCCAAGCCGGGCCGGTGGGTGTGCCCGTATATGAAGCAAGTGGGCCGCGGATGGCCGAACTGCGGTAGCAGCTGGCCGATCTCCTCATAGTTTTCCTTGATGAGAGAGTCGCGCAGGGGTGATTGCTGCAGGCTCTCGGAACGGAAGAGCCCGGCGAAGAAGTTGATGACGCGGTAGTAGCGCAGCCCTTCGCTCACCAGCTCCGGGACCCAGGGTGCCACCGACATGGCGCCGCAGAACGGTATGTTCGCCATCTCGATGTCGTGGAGCGTCGCCTTCTTGCGCCGCTTCTTTATTATATGCCTGCCCAGCCAGAAAGTGCGCGCCCATCCGTGCGACGTGGCGTAGAAGTCGAGGTGGTGCCCGTGGGCGAAGACCACCTCCTTTCCGCCGACCGTTCGCACCAGGAACGGGTAGGTCATCGAGAAATGGACTCTGGTCCCGGGGTGCGCCAGGCCGCTCAATATGGTGTCGCCGTAACACCTGGCGGGCATGAATTTCATGGGCGTGAGGTCGCCCTGCATTATTCGGACGTCCTGCTCCAGGCGGAACGCGTCAAGAAACATCTGGTGGTCGTGGTTCCCGGGAACGTAAACGACCTTCCTGACGTTCTTCAACCTGGATATCGCGTCGATGAAGTATCGCGCGTTGCGCAGGGCGGGTATCGTCGTCTTGACCCACAGGTCGAGGATGTCGCCAAGCAGTATGAGCTCGGAGACGTCGCCCCGGTCGGCGATGGCTCCCACCAGGCGCTCGACCAGCCGCTCGTCGTCAAGCAGCATCGAAGCGTCGCCGAAATGGGTATCGGATATCGCTATTATCTTTCCAGGCCCGGATTCGTTCTTGTTAAACATCGCACCCCGAGCGTCGGTCACGACGCGATAAGCCATTACGCGACTGCCCACCCCGGGCAATCGAAATACATTCTATTTGGAGGACCGGCATGCTCGCAAATCAGAAGCGGCTCGCGCGGTGCCGTCGCGAGGCCAACCTCCCGGCCGCCTGATTACTACCGGCTTGATAGATATCAATGCGCCGGCACTGCCCCGAGCGTATTGTGAAACCAGTTAGTTGGAAATGCCGTCTCAGGAGTATAGGGGTGGGAGATGCGGAAGAGGAAAACGGGCGAAAGCAACATTAGCGTCCAGGGCTTCTGCTGCCCGCACTGCGCGGACTCCAAGTACCCCTGCGTGAATATGGAGAGGTTGATGAAGACGGAGAAAGGCGAAAAGAAGCCCGAGCCGAGAAAGAAAATAAAGTCATGAAAGCCCCTCCTCCCGGGTGCTGGATGCCGGGGTTTTACCCGGTTAGATCGAGCCACAAGCAGCCCCCAGTGCCATCTCCTGCTGCAAGGCACTCGGGAGGAGCACCTTTTTCCGCCGACCGCAGGCGCGACCGGGCAGGCGGCGGGTCATAGATGGAGGGACTGAGGTCCGGATGAGCGACAGGGACGAAGGCGATAGCTGCGACCGGGGTGTCTTCAGGTTCAGCCCCCGGCCGAACCGGGCGGGCGAGATAGCCTGGCGCCACTGGGGCGAGGAGGCGTTTGCCGAGGCGCAGCGTGAGGAAAAACTCGTGTTGCTCTCCATATCCGCTGTCTGGTGCCACTGGTGCCACGTGATGGACGAGACCACCTACTCCGACCCCGGTGTCATCGAGATGATAAACCGCGATTTTCTACCTGTAAGGGTCGATAGCGACAGGCGGCCGGATATCAACAGCAGGTACAACCAGGGTGGGTGGCCGACGACCGCCTTCCTCGTCCCGTCGGGCAGGGTGGTCGCCGGCCTTACCTACGCCCCACCCGAACAGCTTACTTCGCTGCTCGACCGTTTGAGGGCGATATATGCGAGCCGCAAGGGCGAGATCGAAACGGATGCGGCGGCGGCCGGGGCGAAGGAGCGCGGGCTCGTGCGCGACATACCGGCCGGCTCCACAATCGACCCGCTGACCTCTACCGAGGTAGAGGCGGCGATAATGGCGGCCTGGGACCGGGGATACGGCGGCCTGGGTGACGCTCCCAAGTTCCCTTCCCCGGGGGCTCTCGAGTTCGCGCTGGCGCGCTACCTGGAAACCGGGGACCAGGCGCTAAGGTCGTTCGTGGTCTCGACGCTCGACGGAATGGGCCTGGGCGAGCTCAACGATAAGGTCGAGGGAGGTTTCTTCCGCTACGCCACGGCGCGCGACTGGAGCGCCCCGCACTACGAGAAGATGCTCTCTGACAATGCCTCCCTGATATATGCATACCTCGCGGCATCGACCGCGCTGGACCGCCCCGATTACGCCGAGACGGCGCGCGGCGCGATAGACTACGCGCTGCGAAGCCTGCTCGACGACGAGCAGAGGGGGTTCTTCGGAAGCCAGGACGCCGATGAGACATACTATCACCGGGACGCGGAGGGCAGGGCCGCGATGGAGGCACCGGCGGTCGACCGCACGATATACACGGATTCGACCTCGTTGATGATCTCCACTCTGGAGCTTGCTTCCCACCTGTTCGCGGACCCTGGCCTGCAATCGATCGCGGAGCGGGCGGCGGACTTCATCTGGAGAGAGGGCTTCAGGTATGGCGCCGGGGTGTGCCACTACTTCGAGCTGCCCGACGGGTCGCCGAAGCTCTGGGGGCAGCCCGCTGACCAGGTGAACTACCTGAGGGCGCTCATCGAGCTTTACCAGGGCACGGCCGAGCCGCGGTTCCTGGACAGGGCGGTCGAGCTCGGGGAGACGCTCCTCGAGCATTACGTGGCGGGCCACGGCTGGATAACCGGGGCGTTCGAGCGCGACGCGGACGAGGAGGGAGGGACGGTGCTGGGCGATACCCCCTCCGATTTTCCCGATATAGTCATTA
This sequence comes from Candidatus Geothermincolia bacterium, assembly GCA_038326775.1. Lineage (GTDB taxonomy): Bacteria > Actinomycetota > Geothermincolia > Fen-727 > Anoxymicrobiaceae > DYIU01. The sequence goes on along the minus strand of JBBQKJ010000026.1, from coordinate 36,454 downwards.
ACGCGACCGGTGCGCGCGCCCTGCTGGCGCTCGAGGTGCTGGCCCCAGGTCGCGGCTTCGAGGACGCGGCCAGAAGGATGCTCGAGTCGCTGGCCGGCAGGTACAGGTCGTACACATACTTCGCTTCGGACTACGCGCTCGCGGTGGAGCTTCTGGAAAAGGGGCTCATCGAGGTGCGGGTCGCGCCGAACGGCTCTTCGGAGATGAAGAAGGAGATAACAGCCGCCGCCGCCGCGGCGTTCAACCCGCGCAAGCTGGTGAGGCTCGAGACTGTGGAGGACTACCTGCCGACTGACGGCGATGCAAACCCACCCCCCGCGGTCGTGTGCTCACCGGGGCAGTGCCGGCCAGTTTACACGGCGGGAGAGCTCGAAGACGCCCTCGCGTCACTTGCCGGAGGACCGGGGAGCCGAGTGGGTTGAGGCGGCGCGGGAGATGAAGCGCTCCGCTGGCGACGATGTTTTTAAGTTGTTGATCGGGGGATGGAGGCAAATTGAATAAAGCGCGGTCAAGGGCTCCTGGCGAAGCCTCCTCCCCCCTTCAACATCAATAACCGGGGTCAGAATTCATGTCTAGGTGCCTGACCCCAACATGAATCTAGACCCATTTATTGATCGCTTTTGATGCCTCGGAGCGGCACCAGTCCTTGATGCTGGCGCAGACCTCAGACCCTGCCATATACTTGGAGAGCTCGGCGGCGTTCTCGAACGAGCGCCCGGTTATCTCCCTGCAATCAAGCGAGCCGAACAGATTCTCAAACCCTTGCACCAGCCGGCCTCCGACCGACCAGAGCTCGGCGCGCTGGCGGCCCAGGTACATATTGAGGTGGCCTGTGATAAAGGGGGCGAGGGTAGCCCGGACACCGTCGCGTGGATCGACTCCCAACAGCGAACCGATGGGCAGAAGAGCGGCTGCCAGGGCCCCGCAGAGGCCTCCGGAAAGACCCACGCCGCCGTCGAGGGCGATGGAGATGGTCTCCAGAAGCTCGTCGCCTCGCCCCGTGTCTTCACGAATCCCCCTGAGGACCGGGGCCCCGCAGAGGCCTACCGCAGGCGCCCCCGCTTCCCCGGCGGCGAGCGGCTTCGAGGCGAGCTCCACCACGTACTCCGCGGAGGGCCCGACATGGCCCACGCAGCGGGTGATAACCTTGCCGGTAAAGAGGTAGTTCAATAACCCGGGAACCCGGGTGAGTTCCACGCCCGTTCGCTCTCGGCAGAGGGTGCTTCCGTACTTCTGCTCGAACCATCGGGTGTAGCCGCGCAGCTTCCCGTACACGGCGGATACCTTCTCCGCCTCACCGGCGGCGAGGTCGTCCGCGTGCGCCATGGCGATGCCCAGGCATCCGCCCGAGACAACGCCGCAGGTGGAGCCCGAGCTTACCGCTCCCCCCTCGAGCGGGCAGGCAGCTTTCAATGTGCCCCGGTCGTTCATCCCCGTACCGTCCACGACGGTACCAAGCGTCGCCTGGCTTCAGTTGAGGTAGCGGAGCAGGCGCCAGCGCGCCGTCGCGGAAACCCTTCTTTCAAGCCGTTCGCTCATGGTCGCCTCCACGGCAGAGTCCCGACAGCCCGGCGGTGGAAAGCCGGATGCTGTCATTATACAGCTGTCCGCTGTGACAAAAGGGCCGGCGGGTTTCAACCCACGCGTTTTCTGTAGTACGCTTACAGCCTCGAGAAGCACGTTCTTCTGAAGAAAGGTGCGAGCGACATGGCTTCACTGAAGGTGGGGATAGTCGGCCTCCCCAACGCCGGGAAGACCACGCTTTTCAACGCTCTCTCTCGCGCGGGAGCCCAGGTTGCCAACTACCCGTTCACCACCGTCGAGCCCAACGTCGGGGTGGTGCCCGTTCCTGACCCACGCCTGGCGCTGGTAGCCGACCTCGCGGGCTGCCAGCGGCGCGTTCCCGCGACAGTAAGCTTCGTGGATATCGCGGGCCTCGTCGAGGGCGCCAGCAAGGGGGAAGGTCTGGGGAACCGATTCCTCGCCAATATCCGGGAGGTGGACGCGGTTGCCCACGTTATCAGGGCGTTCGAGGCCGGGGGTGTCTCCCACGTCACCGGCTCTGTCGACCCGGTGCGCGACGCGGAGCTGATAGAGACGGAGCTGAGGCTTGCCGACCTCGAGGTGCTGGGGCGCGAGCTATCCAAGGCAAGACAGGCAGCCAAGGGCGGCGCCCGCGACAAGTTGGCCCGCATAGAGGGCCTGGCGGGCCTGGAGGGACTTATAGGCGGAGACTGCGCGATAAGCCGCGAGCTCGCCGCGAAACACCTGGAGCACTGCATGCCCGAGGCGGGCCTTCTCAGCCTCAAACCGACCATGGTAGTGCTGAACGTCGGTGAGTCGCTGGATGGAGCGGAGACGCGCGAGCTCGAAGTCAGGGAGTGGGCCGCAGAAAGGGGCTTCCCCGTGCTGGCCGCGAACGCCGAGGTAGAGGCGGAGTTAGCCGAGCTTGAGCCCGAGGAGGTTGCCGAGTTCGAGCTGGAGATGGGCATCGAGGAGGAAAGCCTGGCGCGTCTTGCGAGGGCGAGCTACGAGCTGCTCGGGCTCATGACCTTCTTCTCCATCGACTCCGATGAGTGCCGGGCCTGGCCGGTCCCGGCAGGCTCCACCGCGAGCTACGCAGCCGGGCGCATACACACCGATTTCGAAAGGGGCTTCGTCAAGGCGGAGGTGGTCCACCAGGATGACTTCATCTCCTGTGGCTGCTTCTCGGCCGCGCGCGACGTCGGGGCCCTGCGGGTCGAGGGCCGTGATTACATAGTCCAGGACGGCGACGTCATCCACTTCAAGTTCGCGAGCTAGTTTGATCGGAGGTTTCCCGTGAGCGAGCGATACATGTTCGGCTACGACGTGGGCACCGGGGGCTGCAAGGCCGTGCTAGCGACCCCCGAGGGAAACATCGTGGCGACCGAGTTCGAGCCTTATGAGGTGATGTTTCCGCGCGAGCACTGCGCCGAGCAGGAGCCCGAGGAGTTGTGGAACGCGGTCGCGAGGACCACAAGGCGGTTGGTTGAAAAGACCGGTATAGACCCCGCCGATGTGCTCGGCCTGTCGTTCGCTTCCCAGATGCTGGGGGTGCTCCCCGTCACCGCGGACGGCGAACCCCTGTGCAACTGCATGATCTGGATGGATTCCCGCGCGCAGGCACAGGCGAACCGGGTGGTGAGGCGGCTGGGGGGCGAGCGCGTCCTCATGAAGGTGGTGGGCGTGGTCCCGTCCGGCAAGGACGTCATGTGCAAGTTCAAGTGGGTGGAAGAAGAGCAGCCCGACCTCTACGCCAGGACCCACGCGTTCCTGGACGTCAAGGCCTATATCGTCCAGCGCGCCACCGGGAAGTTCGAGTATGACCAGACCGCGGCGTCGGTCACGGGGTTCTGGGACAAGAAGACCGGTGGCTGGTCACCGCTCATGGCGAAGGTCCTGGGCGGTTCGCTTGAGAAACTGCCTCCCGTCAGTAACTCCGCCGATATCGCCGGAGAGCTCTTAGAGGGACCAGCGAACGAGATGGGCCTTCTGCCAGGGACACCGGTTGCGAGCGGCATGGGCGACGCCCCGGCCGCCATGATAGGCGGAGGCGCCCTGGAGCACGGGGAGTGCGTTATCAGCGTGGGAACCTCAGGGCTGCTGCTCATCCATACCAGGAAGGCCGTGAACCTGGGCAAGTACGGGATGGCCTCCATAGCCGCGGCCGTTCCCTCGATGTCGCTTCTAACAGCCGAGCTTATCACCGCGGGAGGTTGCCTCAAGTGGGCGACGGAGCAGCTCATCACCGAGGAGGAGAGGCAGCACGCGATCCCGCAGGGCGGCATCTATGCGGAGCTTGACAGGGTCATAAGAGAGGTGCCTCCCGGTTCGCACCGCCTCATCTTCACCCCCTGGATGTTCGGCGAGCGGGCGCCGGTCACCGACAACTTCCTGCGAGGAGGCTTCGTCAACCTGAACCTGGACCACACCCGGGAGGACATGCTCCGCGCCGTATACGAGGGCGTGGCCATGAACTTCCGCTGGTGCTTCGAGGCCGCCGCGACGAAGGGCCTTCCGTGCCCGAGGGTGCGCGCCATCGGGGGAGGAGCGCTCTCCGACGCCTGGATGCAGATATTCGCCGACGTGACCGGCAGGGTCATAGAGCCCGTCGAGGGCGCCACAGAGGCCGGAGCCCTGGGAGCCGCGCTTGTCGTGCCCCTGGCGCTGGGTATATACGGTGACTACACAGCGGTCAAGGACGTGGTGAAGGTCCGCAAGACGTTCAAGCCCGACCCCGCCAATAAGGCCGTCTACGACGAGCTCTTCGAGAGCTTCAAGCTGCTCTGCGAGCGCCTGGCGCCGGTCTACCGTTCTCTAAACGCCTGAGCCGGGTTCTTATGCAAGGGTCTTTATCTTTGTCCGCACCCCGTGCTACAATGATTCTGCTTGTATTGCTTATCTCACCCCATCTACCCGGGGGAGAGGACCGGAACAGTGGATATGACACGTGGCAACAAGGAGAACGGCGGAGATGACCCCCGGCGCAGGATAGCATCCGAGGGCGCCGTCTCGCTCAGCGACGCGCAGCTGGTGGCCCTCCTGCTCCTGACCGGCTGCGCCGGACGAGATGTCGAGAGCCTTTCCCGCGGGGTGATCGGGGCCGCGGGCGGGGTTGCGGGCCTCGCCGAAGCTTCATACGTTGAGCTCTGTCGCATAAAAGGCATCGGCCCGGCCCGTGCGGCCTCGCTCATGGCGGCGATCGAGCTTGGGCGCAGGGCACTTTCCGGGGTGGCTCCCGGTGAGCGGCTGGGTTCGAGCTGTGAGGTTTACAACACGTTCTGGCCATGGATGGCGATGGAAAGGATAGAGGTCTTCAGCTGCGCCCTGGTCGACGCCAAGCTCCGCCTCATCCGCACAGAGGTCATCTCGCGAGGCACGCTCACCGCAAGCATAGTCCACCCGCGCGAGGCGTTTCGCCCGGCGGTGCGCAACGCCGCCTCCGGGGTGATATTCGCGCACAACCACCCGAGCGGAGACCCCGTGCCCTCCGACGAGGACCGCCGCATCACCGGAAGGCTCGAGGAGGTGGGCCGCATCCTGGGCATCCCACTCCTCGACCACGTGATAATCGGGGCCGAGAGCGCCTACTACAGCTTCGCCGACGCGGGCGACCTGGAGCCGCAGATCGCGGGCTACCGTGGTATGGTATTGCGGGAAGGTGATCCAACTAGACTCCCCATATCGGGGGGGCGATGTCGCATCGGCCTCCTTCCCCGGGGGGAAGGCCAGTACAGGGGGTAATTTGAGCGAGATATCGCGCCTGCTGCGGGCCCTGCCGTTTATCATCAGCAATCCCAGGGTGGTTCTCAACCCCTGGTACCTCCGACGCAAGGGCCTGGTACTGGGTGAAGAGGCCTGGATATCCGGCTGGGTCGACCTGGCGCTCGCCGCGAGTTCCTCGTGCGCCATAGGCAAAGGCGTTTTCATACCGCGGACCATCGAGATACGCGGCAACGACAACGGGCGCATCGTCATCGGCGATAACGTCACCATAGACTCCGGCGCGCGGCTCCAGGTGGCCAACCAGGCGGCTCTGAGTATCGGTGACCGTGTCGGTATCGGCCCCTACAATATCTTCAACGCCTTCGACGACCTCACCATCGGCGACGACACGATGTTCGGCCCATTCGTCAACATCAACTGCGCCGACCACGGCACCGAGCTCGGCAGCCCCATGCGGGAGCAGTACGGCACTTACGGGCCCGTGACCATCGGAAAAGACTGCTGGCTCGGCGCGATGGTCGTCGTCACCAGGGGGGTCACCATCGGCGATGGGGCGGTGGTCGGGGCGGGCTCCGTCGTGACGCGCGACATACCAGCCTACACGATAGCGGCCGGCTCTCCCTGCTGCTCCTTGAAAGAGCGGACGTGACACGCCCGGTCGCAATCTACAACCTCACACGAGACACCTTGCTGGCCTCCGGCGCCCGATTCGCGATTGGTTCTCGACAGCGGTGCCGCGGCCTTATCGGCCGTGAGGGCATGCGCCCGGGGGAAGCCCTTGTCATAAGGAAGTGCCGCCAGGTGCACACGTTCGGGATGCGGTTCCCGATAGACGTCGTCTTCATCGACCGTCGGGGGAGGGTCATACGCATATGCCCTGAGCTACCGCCGCGCAGATTGTCCCCGGTAGCCTGGCGGGCTCGTGATGCGATCGAGCTGCCGGCGGGCGCTTCCGGGGCAAGCAGAACCGCCGTGGGCGACGCCATCCGATTTGAAAAAGGCATCGAGCGTGATACGACGTTTGACAGGTAACCGGATTGGAACTCAAGAGCTGCTCATCAGGGGCAAAAACGGACTCTACGGGCTCCGGCGGACCCGCGGGGCCTGACCTCCATGCCCGGCCACCCCGGCAGACCTACCAGACGAGGTTCTCAGGGTCCTCAGGGTTCTCGTTGACGTCGATCGACGAGATCTCCCCGCTGTGAAGGTGAACCACTTTGTCCGCCATCTTGGAAATGGCGGAGTTGTGCGTGACCATCAGGAAGTTGCACTTCTCCTGGCGGGAGATGTCGCGCATCAGGCGCAGGATCATTATCCCGGTGTCGTAGTCGAGCTCGCCGGTCGGCTCGTCGCATAGCACCACCGGCGGCCGCTTGGCGAGCGCGCGGGCGATCGCCACCCTCTGCTGCTCGCCGCCGGACAGCTGGCTGGGGAAGTGATTGGCCCTTTCCCCCAGCCCGACCTGCTCGAGCACCTCGAGCGCGGAGCCCCGCTTCTCCTTGGGGACCAGGTCCAGCGCGAACTCGACGTTCTCACGGGCGGTGAGGGTTGGAATAAGGTTAAAGAACTGGAAGATGAAGCCAACAGTTTCCCGGCGGAACTTGGTAAGCTCCTTTTCGTTGAGTGTCGAGATGTCGTGACCCCCGACGATGACCTTCCCGCCGCTCGGCGAGTCGATGCCCCCGATGATGTTGAGCATCGTGGTCTTGCCAGAGCCGCTGGGACCAAGCGCAACCAGGAATTCGCCCTGGGTGACGGTCAGGTCGATCTCCTTCAGCGCCCTGACCTTGATCTCACCCATCGTGTAGGTCTTGGAAACGCTCTCCAGCAGCACTGTGATGTTTTCGTCCAATTCACCCTCCATCGAGGCCGGAGCCTGAAAAACTGTTGTTGGCTATCCTGCATATGCTACTTTCGTCCCTTTCGGGGGTCAAGTTTAGCACGGGCCGGCGGTTGCCCAAGGACTCCGGGGGTACTAGTATTGGTCAGTATGAGCTGCTTAAACGATTCTTCGATTGTTTCAAGCGGTGGGCAAAGCGTCGAGCGGGCACCGCTGCTTCCGGAGGTGTGACCGGGAATGGCCGAGCCGCATATTCGCCTGCTCCTTGTGGAAGACGACCCGGATATTGCGTACGTCTTGAAGGCTATTGTCCACGACAGGTTCAATGCCGCCGTTGAGCTGGCCGGCAGTATCGCCACAGCGCGGGAGAATCTCGGTTCAAGTGACTTCGACGTCGTCCTTCTTGATTACAGGATGCCCGACGGTGACGGGCTCCAACTGCTGGAGGAGATCAACTCGAGACCAGACCCGCCGCCGGTTGTCTTGATCACGGGACAGGGGGCGGAGCAGCTGGTGGTCGACGCCTTCCGGCTGGGCGCTACCGGGTACGTCATCAAGGGCAGCGATCTCAGGCCCCGCCTGATCGAAGCGGTGGAAAACGCGATCACCAGGAACAACCTCAGGCGGGCTGAAGCGGAGCTCAGCGAGAGCAGGGCCAGGCTCAGCAACATCTTCCAGTACGCGGGCATAGGTATAGAGCTCCTTGACGAACGGGGAAACGTCATCCAGGCAAACCCCCTGGCCTTGAGTACTTTCGGTTTTGAGGGCGTGGAGGAATTGAGCCGGGCGGAGACGCGGAGGATGTCCGACCCCGACGATTTCGAGCAGGAGCGGGACCTGTTCATGAAGTTGTCCAATGGAGAAATGGACAAGTACACGATCGAGAAGCGCTTTCAGCGAAGGGACGGTGATTTCGTCTGGGGCCGCAACACGGTTTCCGCCGTTCGCAACGAAGACGGCGAGTTCGTCATGGCGGTATCGATGCTCGAGGACATCACGTCCGGAAAGGAAGCCCGGGAAGCGCTCGAGCGCGAACGGGCCCTGGTCGAGAGCGCCCTCGACGCAATGGTCGATGTCTTCTTCGTGATCGACATGGAGGGAGGCCTGGTCCTGTGGAACAAGCGGGTGAACGAGACCCTGGGTTACACCGATGACGAGCTGGCCGCCTTCAGCCTGAAGGATGAGCGATTTGGGCCAGATGCCGCGCTCGTAGCGGAGAGCATTGACAGGGTAGCGCGCGAAGTAAAGGTCACGAACCTTCAGACGTCTCTGGCCACGAAGGCCGGGCTCATGATCCCCTACGAGTTCTCCGCCGCCCTGCTGAAGGGCGCCTCGGGCGAGGTAACGGGAATCTGTTGGATCGGCAGAGACGTGACCGAGCGCAGGCTTTTCGAAGAACGGCTCGACAGCTCGCTGAAACAGCTCAGGGCCCTGGCGGCCCGCATCCAGTCGGTGAGGGAGGAGGAGAGGACCCTGGTCGCACGGAAGATCCACGACGAGCTGGGGCAGGCGCTGACCGCTCTGAAGATGGATCTATCGTGGATAGAGAAGCGCCGCAAGACCCAGGATCCCGAGATTGCCGGGCGGATAAGCTCCATGAGCAACCTGATCGACGAGAACATACAGCTGGTCCGAAAGATCGCGATGGAGTTGAGGCCGGGGATACTCGACGACCTGGGGCTACTCGCGGCCGTGGAGTGGCAGGCCCAGGAGTTCCAGTTGCGAACGGGGATCGAGTGCTGTGTCGATTCGGACATCGAAGACAAGGTCCTGGACCCGGACCTGTCCGTTGCCGTCTTTCGCATATTCCAGGAGGCGCTGACCAACGTCGCGCGCCACGCGGAAGCGTCAAGAGTCGACGTGTCCTTGAGAGACGAAGACGGCAACCTGGTGCTGATGGTCGGTGACGACGGAAAGGGAGCCGCGGACTCCGATCTGAGCAGTTCCGGCTCTCTCGGGGTAGTGGGCATGAGGGAGCGCGCTTACATAGTGGGCGGGGAGCTGGAGATATTCGGACGGCCGGGCGAGGGCACCCTGGTGAGGGTGCGAGTCCCACTCGGGTGACTCCGTTGGGCCGTGGCGGCCCGAGCCCGGCTTTCAGAGTCACTGGCAACTGGACCGATGCCGGAGGTGCAGATGATACACGTCCTTATAGCGGATGACCATGAGGTCGTGAGGCGGGGCCTGAAAGACATACTCGAGAGCGAGCGCGGCATGCGGGTCGTGGCGGAAGCCGCCAGCGGGACGGATGCGGTTGCGCTGGCCAGGAAGACGCGGCTCGACGCGATAGTGCTTGATATCTCCATGCCCGGAATGAGCGGGCTGGACGCGCTGAAAGAGCTCAAGGCCATTTGTCCGGACGTCCCGGTGTTGATTCTCAGCATATACCCCGAGGAACAGTACGCGGTCAGGGTTCTTAAGGCGGGCGCCGCTGGTTATCTGACGAAGGACACTGCGCCCGAGGAGCTTGTCGTGGCGGTCAGAAGGGTCATCAGCGGCCGGAAGTACGTGAGCCCCAGCCTCGCCGAGAGGCTTGCGTGCGAGCTGGAAGAGGGAATTGATAAGCTGCCCCACGAAAGGCTCTCCGACCGCGAGTTCCAGCTGCTGCTCATGATAGCCCGTGGCAGGACCGTGGGCGAAATAGCGCTCGAGCTGTCCCTGAGTGTGAAGACTGTCAGCACCTACCGCTCACGGGTCCTCGAGAAGATGGGGATGCGCAATAACGCCGAGATAATGCGGTACGTCATGGATAGGAACCTCCTGAGCTGACCGCCCGGGCCGATAGGCACGCGGTCTTTCCATCAGTTGAGCGATTGAGGTAAAGTAATAGAAGCAGGAACACTGTGTTCGACGCCCGCCGCATCGATTGCCCTGGCCGCCAGGAGAAAATAATTGGAAGAAAAGCGGTTTGACAACCCTATCAGGATAGCAGTTGTGGATGACGACCCGGACATGGTCAAGGCGATCCGGGTAATGCTCAACATGGCCGGCGCCGAGGTGCTCGAGGCCACAAGCGGCGTTACCGGCTACCTGCTTGTCAAGCGCGAGCTCCCCGATGCGGTCCTGCTGGATATCATGATGCCGGACCTGGACGGGTTCGAGGTCTGCAGGAAACTGAAGCTGAACTCCAGCACCAAGGACATCCCCATCGTATTCGTTACGGCGAGGAGTGGCCAGGAGCACATCGACCGCGGCCTTTCGCTCGGAGCCCAGGGATGCATAGCCAAGCCCTTCACACCTGACGACCTCATCAACAAGATAGCCCAGGTGACGGGGAAGGTCGCCTGACGGCGGCCCGCCTCCCCGGCGTTCGGTCATCATCCCAGCTCCCGTCATTGGAGGACAACCCCTCCTGATGTATATTCACAGAGTAATCGTCCGGCCGTGAAGGGAGTTGGAGTGGACCGGGAAGAGGTTCCCTTCTTAAAGGAGTTCAAAATAGTCCGGTTTCGCCAGGCCGAGCGGTATCCAACCGACGACGTGGTCGCGCGCGAGGAGCCGCTGGAGGTCAGGCTGAACGGCCGGCCCCTCGTCTATCTCATGAGGCTCCCGGGCGACGATACGCTGCTCGCCGCGGGCTTCTGCCTCAGCGAAGGGCTCATCACCGAGCGCAAACAGATAGAGCTGATGAGACACTGCGCGGACGGAACAGGCCCCCGAGAGGACGAAGAAGGCGCCGCGGGGCCGGGCAACCTTGTGGAGGTCCGGGCCAGGCTTTCGTCGGGGGCGGAGCGGTTTGGCGTCGCGAAGGTCGTCAGGACGGGCTGCGGGGGCGCGGACCTGGACCGGGAGGTGGACCTCGAGGGCATAAACGTGAGGGCCGACACCACGTTCTCACCCGAGACAATCGTTGATGTGCCAGGCCTGCTGCTGGAGGGCCAGGCTGTCTTCAAGGCAAGCGGCGGCACCCACGGCGCCGGCCTCTTCGACTCCGCCGGCAACATGCTGGTGGTCAAGGAGGACATCGGGCGGCACAACGCCGTCGACAAGGTGCTGGGCTTCATGTTGATGTCAGGCGAAAGCCCCGCCGACAAGGGCCTGGCGCTGTCCGGCCGCTTGAGCTACGAGATGGTGCTGAAAGCCGCGCGCGCGGGCATACCCCTCGTATGCTCGGTATCCGCTCCAACCGCACTTGGAGTCGAGGTGGCGCTCAAAACCGGCCTGACCCTGGTAGGCTTTCTCAGGGGCGGTGGCTTCAACGTATACTCCCACCCCGAGCGCATAGGCGGCGGTTGATGGCGACGGGCATCATCCTGGCGGGCGGCGCCGGCACGCGAATGCCCGGCGATAAGGCGTTCATGGAGGTCGCGGGGCGCCGCGTCATCGATATCCAGCTGGAAATCCTTGATGGCCTGTTCGGCGAGATGCTCATCGTGACCAACACCGCCCGCGTCGAACAGCTCGCCCGGTTGGAGTCGCCCGGCGTCCGGGTGGTGGAGGAGCCCGTCGGGGGCAAGGGCCCGCTGGGCGGGATATTGAGCGGGCTGATGCTTTCCGGCTCGGAGGAGAACTTCGTGCTTGCCTGCGACATGCCTTTTATCAAGAGGGACGCGGCCCGGTTCGTGGTCGAGTGCCTGGCCGGTTTCCAGGTGGCCGTGCCGCGAACGCCAGGAGGTCTTGAACCCCTGCACGCCGCTTACCACCGCTCCTGCGGGCCGGTCATCTCGCGCCAGCTTGATGAAGGCGACCTCAAGGTCACCGACTTCTACGCACGGGTCGCCTTAAATGAGATACCCTTCGAAGAGTTGAAGCGATTCGACCCGGATGGGAGACTGCTGTTGAACATAAATTCCCCGGAGGACATGAAGCGGGCGGCCGGGATAGTCGAGACGGGGGAGATGTTTCGCTGAAAGCGGATGTTTGACGTGGCGATTTCGGAGACCCGGAGGTGAACAGATGCCGGAAGATGTTTCAGAAAAAGTGCTTGAGGCTGTGAAGAACGCGGCGCCGGACGGCAGGATCCCCTGCGAAAAGGCCCAGGAGCTTGCTGTTGAGCTGGGCGTGCCCATACCGGTGATCGGCCGCGCGCTGGACCTTGCCGAGATCAAGATAATCCAGTGCCAGCTGGGCTGCTTCTAAACGCAACAGTCGACTAATTGGTATAATCACCGCGACGAGTGATCAAGGAGCCGGTTTTTGCCAACGGTAAAGTTTTTCGCCACGCTGAGGCAGGTCACCAACACCCGCGAGGCCGAGGTAGGCGGGGCGACCGTTGAAGAGGTTCTCGATAAACTCGCCACCATGTACGAAGGAAAACTCCAGCGCTACGTGAAGGTTAGTACCGTGCTCGTAAACAACAAAAACGTCCGTTACTTGAAAGGCGATAAGACCCGCCTCAAGCCGGACGATGTCGTGTCGATCTACCCGCCCCTGGGCGGAGGATAGCAACGGGGAGTGATCCAGTTTGCCCGAGCTTTTCGAGGAACTCGGCCTGAAGCGCGACGAGTACGACAGGATCTGCGAGATCCTGGGGCGCGAGCCCAACAAGGTCGAGCTGGGGATGTACTCGGTGATGTGGTCCGAGCACTGCAGCTATAAAAGCTCCAAGGAGCAGCTTGGGAAGCTGCCTACCGAGGGGCCGCGCATCTTGATGGGCCCGGGGGAGAACGCCGGCGTCGTCGATATCGGCGATGGCCTGGCGGTCGTCTTCAAGCTGGAGTCCCACAACCACCCCAGCGCGGTCGAGCCGTTCCAGGGAGCGGCCACCGGAGTCGGCGGCATCGTGCGCGACATCTTCACCATGGGCGCCCGGCCGATCGCCAGCCTGGACCCCTTGAGGTTCGGCTCACTGGAAAGCCCCCGCACCCGCTACCTCTTCGACGGGGTGGTGGCGGGCATCGCCTCCTACGGCAACTGCCTGGGGATTCCGACCGTGGCGGGCGACGTCTACTTCGAGGAGGCGTACGAGGAGAACCCGCTCATCAACGTGATGTGCGTCGGGATAATGCCCAAAGAGAGGCTTATCCTGGGACGCGCCTCCGAGCCCGGGAGCGTCGGGGTCCTGATGGGCTCCAGCACCGGGCGCGACGGCATCGGCGGCGTGAGCGTACTGGCCTCGCAGGAGTTTGACGAGACCTCGGCCGCCAAGCGCCCGAGCGTCCAGGTCGGCGACCCCTTCACCGAGAAGCTCGAGATCGAGGCCTGCCTGGAGATGCTCGACAAGGGGCTGCTGCTGGGCCTGCAGGACCTGGGAGGGGCGGGGCTCACCTGCGCCACCTGCGAGACCGCCGAGCGCGGCGGCTGCGGCATGGACGTTGACGTCGGCAAGGTCCCCCTGCGCGAGCGGGAGATGGAGCCGATAGAGATAATGATGTCGGAATCCCAGGAGCGGATGTTCGCCCTTACCAGCCGGGAGAACCTGCCGGAGGTCCTCGCGATCTGCGAAAAGTGGGGGCTCGACGCGACCCCGCTTGCGGAGGTGACCGAGGGAGACAGCCTGAGGCTCATCCTCGACGGGGAGGTCGTCGCCGACGTCCCCGCGAGTTCTCTCGCGCGCGGGCCGGTATACAGCAGGCCCGCGTCGAAGCCGCTGTACCTGGACGAGGTTCAGTCGGTTGACCTCAGTGCGCTCCCGGTCCCCGAGGACATGGGCGCCACTCTCATGACCCTGCTCGGCTCGCCCAACATCTGCAGCAGGCGCTGGGTGTACGAGCAGTACGACCACATGGTCCGCGTGAACTCGGTGGTCCTGCCGGGCGGCGACGCCGGGGTGCTGAGGGTCGAGGGGAGCAAGTTGGGGCTCGCGGTCACGTGCGACTGCAACGGGCGTTACTGCTACCTGGACCCCAGCCTGGGCACACAGATCGCGGTGGCGGAAAGCGGGCGCAACGTGGCCTGCACCGGCGCCGTCCCGATCGCCCTCACCAACTGCCTGAACTTCGGCAGCCCCGAGAAACCAGAGATATTCTGGCAGTTCTGCCAGGCGGTGGACGGGCTGGCCGAGGCATGCCGGCAGCTCGATACGCCTGTGGTCGGCGGCAACGTGAGCTTCTACAACGAGTCATTCGGCGAGGCGATATATCCCACGCCGGTCATCGGGATGCTGGGGCTTCTGGAAGACGTCGAAATGCGCGTGGGCTCGGCGTTCCAGCGGGAGGGCGACCACGTGGTCCTGCTGGGGGACACCGCCGACGAGCCGGGCGGCAGCGAGTACTTGAAGGTCATCCACGGCAAGGTGGCCGGGCACCCGCCAACGCTCGACTGGGAGGCCGAGAAGGCGCTCCAGAAGTGCCTGGTCCGGGCCGCCTCGGCCGGCCTTGTCAGCTCGGCCCACGACCTCTCCGAAGGAGGCCTCGCGGTCGCCCTGGCGGAGTGCTGCATCCAGGGAGGGACCGGCGCCCATCTCGAGATCCCGGGCACGCTCCCGCCCCACGCGGCGCTTTTCAGCGAGTCGCAGTCGAGGGTGGTGGTGGGCGTTCCCGCCCCGATGCTCGCCGACCTCGAGGACCTGTCGGCCGAGCTGGACGTCCCGCTTCACATCCTGGGGACCACCGGCGGGACAGACCTGGAGATAAAGGGCCTGTTCAAGCTCGCGCTGGAGGAGATGACGGAGGTTTACCGGACTTCCCTCGAGAAGATGATAGTCGGCGGATGAAGCCTGGTCCTTGCGAGGGTCAGGCCTCTACGGCGTGTCCGGCTTGTTCGATATCAATACGGCGGGGGTTGAATTGATGGATAATGTTCCCATGGAAGAATTCGCGGCAGGCGGGAGCATGAGCGATTCGCCCGAGGAGGCCTGTGGGGTCTTCGGCGTTTACGCCCCGGGAGAAGAGGTCGCGCGGGTCACCTACTTCGGGCTCTTCGCGCTCCAGCACCGGGGCCAGGAGAGCGCCGGAATAGCGGTCAGCTCGGGCGACGGCATACTCGTGGTCAAGGACATGGGCCTGGTCTCCCAGGTCTTCGACGAGACCAGCTTCATGACCCTGCAGGGCGATTACGCGCTGGGGCACGTCCGTTATTCGACCACGGGCTCGACCTACTGGGAGAACGCCCAGCCTGTCTACGAGGTCACGCCCAGGGGCCCGCTCGCCGTGGCCCACAACGGCAACCTGGTCAACACCGACGAGCTGAGGGAAGAGCTCGCCGGCCTCGGCGCGACCTTCACCTCGACAACCGACACGGAGGTCATAGCGGCCCTGATGAGCCAGTCTGACGCCCCCACCACCTCAGACGCCATCGCGGAGATGTTCCCCAGGATGAAGGGCGCCTACTCGGTGATCATCCTGACCGAAGAGGGCCTGTTCGGCGCGCGCGACCCCAACGGCATCCGCCCGCTGTGCATCGGCGCCAAGGACGGCGACTGGTTCCTGGCGAGCGAGACCGCCGCCCTCGATGTCGTGGGCGCGAGGTTTGTGCGCGAGGTCGAGCCGGGAGAGTTGGTCCACATCGACGCCAGTGGGCTCACGGCCCGCCGGTTCGTCGCGGAGCCGCACCCGTCTCTGTGCATATTCGAGTTCATCTACTTCGCGCGCCCCGACTCGGTCCTCTACGAACGCCTGCTCTACGACGCTCGCAAGGAGATGGGCATGCACCTGGCCGAGGAAGCGCCGGTCGAGGCTGACATCGTCATCCCGGTTCCCGACTCGGGCGTCCCGGCGGCCATCGGCTTCGCGGAGAAGTCGGGCATCCCCTTCGGGGAAGGGCTCATCAAGAACCGCTACATCGGCCGGACTTTCATCCAGCCGACGCAGTCCATCAGGCAGCTGGGCGTAAGGCTCAAGCTCAACCCGCTCACCACGGTCATATCGGGGAAGAGGCTCGTGGTCGTGGACGACTCCATAGTGCGGGGCACCACAAGCCGCAAGATCGTGGAGATGCTCAAGGACGCGGGCGCCGCTGAGATCCACATGAGGGTAAGCTCACCCCCCATCAGCTGTCCCTGCTTCTACGGTATCGACACCGCGGTGCGAAGCGAGCTCATCGCATCACGGCTGTCCGTCCCGGAAATAAGTGACTTCCTGGGCGTCGACTCCCTTCACTACCTTGGCATGGATAACCTGGTCAGGTCGTGCAAGTCGCCCAAGGAGAGGTTCTGCACCGCCTGCTTCGACGGCGTCTACCCCATGGAGGTGCCGGCGGACGTGCAGATGTCGAAGTTCCGGCTGGAGGAAAAGGCGCGAGCCTGAGTGGACCCGAAAGGAGGCCGGCGCCGTGCCCGGGGAAAGCGAAGAGCAGCAGGAAAAGAGCTACAAGTGGGCGGGCGTTGACATCGAAGCGGCGGACAAGGCGGTCGGCCTGATAAAAGACAAGGTGGCCTCCACCTTGAGGCCCGAGGTGCTCACCGGCCTTGGCGGCTTCGGCGCCCTCTTCGAGCTCGACCTGGTGAAATACAGGAACCCGGTCCTGGTCTCCGGCACCGACGGCGTGGGCACCAAGCTCAAGCTCGCCCAGATGATGGACAAACACGACACGGTGGGGATCGACCTCGTCGCCATGTGCGCCGATGACGTGGTCACCTGCGGGGCCGAGCCGCTCTTCTTCCAGGATTACATCGCTACCGGGAAAGTCGTCCCCGAGAAGATGGCCTCGATAGTCGGCGGGGTGGCCGATGGCTGCGTAAAGGCCGGCTGCGCGCTCATCGGGGGCGAGATGGCGGAGCACCCCGGCGTGATGGACCCCGACGAGTACGACCTGGCCGGTTTCTGCGTCGGCGTGGTCGAGAAAGACAGGATAATCGACGGCTCGACCCTGAAGCCCGAGGACAAGATAATCGGCATCGCCTCCTCCGGCCTGCACTCCAACGGCTACTCGCTGGCGCGCAAGCTGCTCTTCGACTCGGGGGACTTCAACCTCGACGACCATACCAAGGAGCTCGCCAACCCGCTCGGGCGCGAGCTGCTCACGCCCTCTTTCATCTACGCTCCCGCGGTGCTCAAGGTAGCCGAGGAGTGCGACGTCAAGGCCGTGGCTCACATAACCGGCGGGGGCATCACGGAAAACCTGCCCAGGGTCATGCCCGACGACCTCAACGCGGAGGTCCACCTGGGCACATGGCCGGTCAAGAACATCTTCACCTTCATACAGAGGGTGGGCAACATCGACCTGTTTGAGATGCTGAAGACGTTCAACATGGGGCTGGGGATGATACTTGTCGTCGCCGCGGGCGACGCGCGCAAG
Source organism: Candidatus Geothermincolia bacterium (assembly GCA_038326775.1). Taxonomy (GTDB): domain Bacteria; phylum Actinomycetota; class Geothermincolia; order Fen-727; family Anoxymicrobiaceae; genus DYIU01. The sequence goes on along the minus strand of JBBQKJ010000026.1, from coordinate 19,251 downwards.
GCCCTGCAGGTCCTGGACATGAACCTGTACCGGGCGTACGTTGTCGGCGAGATGGCCCCGGGCAAGGGCCTGGTCATGTACAGCTAGCGCCGCTGGCGCGGCGGCACGCGGGCGACAACCTCGAATATATCCAGGTGGCCGGATCAGCTGGGAGATGGCACGTGTCCTCGCAAGGCGGAAAGATAGATATCGCTGTGCTGGCATCCGGCTCTGGCACCAACCTCGAGGCCATCGCCCTCGCAATCGACGACGGCGAGGTGCCCGCGCGCATCGTCCTGACCTTGAGCGACAACCCGGAGGCGTACGCGCTGAAGCGGGCGGCCCGCAGGGGCATCCCGGCCAGGGTGATAGAGCTGAGCGACTATCCGGACAGGCCCTCCTACGACCACGCGGTCCTGTCAGCGCTCCGCGAGGCGGGCGCAGACCTTGTCGTCCTGGCCGGCTACATGAAGCTGGTGGGGCCGGAGATCATCGCCGCCTTCCGGGGCCGCGTGATGAACATACACCCGGCTTTGCTCCCCTCGTTCCCCGGGGAGAGCGGCGTCAGGGACGCACTCGAGCACGGGGTCAAGGTGAGCGGGGTGACCGTGCACTTCGTGGACGAGGGGCTCGACACCGGGCCCATCATCGTCCAGCTGTCGGTGCCGGTGGAGGAGGGCGACGACGAGGATGCGCTCCACGACCGGATACACCAGGTCGAGTACGAGGCCTATCCCCGGGCCATCAAGCTCTTCGCCGAGGGCAGGTTGCGTGTCGAGGGCAGGAGGGTCCGGGTCCTGCCGGAAGAATAGGATGCTTTCGACCCTCCCCACCGGGAGGGGCCATGTAGTCTCGGTCGAACGGAAAGGAGTTGTCGGATGCCCATGGTCAAAAGGGCGCTCATCAGCGTCTCTGACAAGACGGACGTGGTGTGGCTGGCCACGGAGCTCGAGGCACTGGGGGTCGAGATGATCTCCACGGGCGGCACCTACAAGCTCCTCCGCCAGGAGGGCATAAAAGTGTCGCCGGTAGCGGAGGTGACCGGCTTTCCGGAGATGCTCGACGGCAGGGTGAAGACGCTCCATCCAAAGATACACGGGGGCATCCTTGCCGACCGCGATAAGCCGGAGCACATGCGACAGCTCGATTTCCAGAGGATCGAGGCCATCGACCTGGTGGTGGTCAACCTCTACCCGTTCGCCCAGACCGTGGCCAGGCCCGGCGTGACGCGCGAGGAGGCCATCGAGAACATCGACATCGGCGGCCCGACCATGGTCCGCGCCTCGGCCAAGAACAACGCGCACGTGGCGATAGTGGTCAACGCGGCGCGCTACAAGGAGCTCATCGAAGAGATGAAACTCTCAGGCGGGGCCGTCAGCGGCGAGACCTGCCGGGCGCTCGCCCGCGAGGCGTTCGCCCACACGGCGGAGTACGACACGATGATAAGCGCTTACCTCGCCGCCGAGGCGGGGGACGAGGCCGGGGCAGGTGCGGCGGAGGAGGGGGCGGACGAGGAGCTCCCCGAGACGCTCTCCCTGTCGTTTGGCAGAGTTTCCGCATTGCGCTACGGCGAGAACCCGCACCAGTCGGCCGCGCTGTACGCACAGAAAGGCTACACGGGACAATCGCTCGCCACCGCGCCCCAGATCGCCGGCCCGGCGCTCTCGTTCAACAACATACTGGACGGCGAGGCCGCCTGGCAGTGTGTCCTCGAGTTCGAGGAGCCGGCATGCGTCATCGTCAAGCACAACAACCCCTGCGGCGCCGCGGTCGCCGAGCACCGCTTCATCGCCTACCAGAAGGCGTTCGACTGCGACCCTGTCTCGGCTTTCGGCTCGGTCATAGCCTTCAACGGCAAGGTGTGCGCCAGGTGCGCCGAGGCGATGAAGGGCAACTTCATCGAGCTGTTGCTGGCCGTGGAGTTCGATGCCGAAGCGCTTGATATACTCTCGGCCAAGAAAGACCTGCGCGTGATAGGGATGGGCGAGCCGGACCGGTCGCACCCGGGCAGGGACTTCAGGCGGGTCCACGGGGGGCTGCTGGTGCAGGACTACGATATCGACCCCTACGACACGTCCGCATGGGAGGTCAAGACGACGACGGCGCCGACCGTCGAGCAGTGGGACGACCTTCTTTTCGCCTGGAAGGTAACGAAGCACGTAAAATCAAACGCCATCGTGCTGGCCAGGGGTGGCGCTACCGTAGGAGTGGGCGCCGGGCAGATGAGCCGTGTTGACTCGGCGATGCTAGCGGTCGAGAAAGCCGGAGGCAGGGCGGCCGGCTGCTCGGTGGGCTCAGACGCGTTCTTTCCGTTCCCGGACGCCGTGGAGAAGGTGATCGGGGCGGGCGCGGCGGCGATCGTCCAGCCCGGCGGTTCCAAGCGTGACGACGAGGCGCTCGCGGTGTGCGAAAAGCATGGCGTGGCGATGGTCTTCACCGGCCGCAGGCACTTCAGGCACTAAGAAACAAGATTGGGGCCGATTCTTACCCCAGAAGCTGAGACATTTAAGTGGAAAGTGAGATATTCTCCACCGGAGAGCAGGACATATACGGCCTGCTCGAGACCTCCCAGACGGACCTCAGGCCCGACGAGGCCGCCCGGCGCCTTACCGAATACGGGCCCAATGTGCTCGAGAAAAAAGCGGCAGTGCCGCTTTGGAAGCGAGTATTAGCCCAATTCACCCACCTGCTCGCCATCCTGCTCTGGGTCGCAGGCATACTTGCAATCGTCAGCAATAGCGTACCACTGGGTATCGCCTGTTTCGCAGTCATATTCATCAACGCGGCGTTTTCCTTCTGGCAGGAGTTCAGGGCGGAGAAGGCTGTTGAGAGCCTGGCGAAGATACTTCCCAAGAAGGCGCGGGTTATTCGTGACGACGTCGAGGAAGAGATCGACGCCGAGTCCCTGGTGCCGGGCGACATCATGCTCCTGGAGGCCGGCAACAGCATCAGCGCGGATGCGCGGCTTGTGCAGGCCATGGAGATGAGGGTCGACAACTCCGCCTGACGGGCGAGTCGGAGTCCCAGATAAGGCGCTCGGAGGCGATAGACACCGAGAAGGCCGCCCTCGCCGACCTGCCGAACCTCGCTTTCGCGGGCACAAGCGTGGCCACCGGCGGCGGCCGGGCTGTGGTCTACGCCACCGGCATGGCAACCGAGATAGGCAAGATCGCCAGCTTGACCCAGGCAGTCAAGGAGGAGCCGAGCCCCCTGCAAAAGGAGCTCGGCAAGGTGTCGAAGATCATCGCCGCCATCGCCATAGCCGTTGGCCTGGTGTTCTTCCTGCTCGGGTTTTTCGTAGTGAGGCTCAAGGGGGCCGATTCCTTCATCTTCGCTATCGGGCTGATCATCGCAAACGTCCCCGAGGGCCTGCTACCCACCGTGTCTCTCGCCCTCGCCATGGGCACCCAGCGCATGGCGAAACGGCACGCCCTTATCAAGAAGCTCTCATCGGTGGAGACCCTGGGAAGCACCACCGTGATCTGCACCGACAAGACCGGTACCCTGACCACCAACGAGATGACCGTCAGAGAGGCTTGGGTAGCCGGAAGGGCCATCAACATAAGCGGGGCCGGCTACGAGCCGGTGGGGGAGTTCACTGCCGCCGGTGCGCCGCTGTCGGAAGAAGACCGCGGCGCCCTCGAGACACTGATGCGTATCGCCTCGTTCTGCAACAACGCCAGGTTGGTGCCCCCCGGACCCGACAGGGAGAAATGGACCATACTCGGCGACCCTACCGAGGCGGCGCTGCTGGTGGCTGCGAGGAAGTCCGGCTTCGACTACGATGAGGAGCTGAAGGCTCGTCCGCGGCGCTACGAGCTGCCGTTCGACTCCCGGCGCAAGATGATGACAACCGTCAACAAGGCCGACGGGGTGGCGCAGGCGCTGGTGAAAGGCGCCCCGATGGAGGTCATCAGGCTGTGCGCCCGGGTCTGGGAACCGGGCGGGGTCAGGCCCATGACCGAGCAGGACCGCGAGCTGCTCTCGAGGCAGAACGACGAGTACGCGCGCCAGGCCCTGCGCGTGCTGGGGTTCGCCTACAGGGATATCGGCCCCGAGCAGAAGCACTACGAGATAGAAGATACCGAGCGAGACCTGGTGTTCGTGGGCCTGGCCGCCATGATGGACCCCCCGCGCCCCGAGGTCGAGGACGCCCTTGAAAGGTGCCGCCACGCGGGCATAAGGGTCATCATGATAACCGGCGACTACGGGGTCACGGCCGAATCCATCGCCAGGCGCATCCGCCTGGTCAGGGGCAGGGACGCGCGCGTCGTTACCGGAGTCGATATCGACGGCATGAGCGGGGAGCAGCTCGAGGAGGCGCTGAGGGACCCCGACATCCTCTTTGCCCGGGTCTCACCCGAGCACAAGATGAGGGTGGCGCTGGCCTTGAAGGACATGGGCGAAGTGGTGGCCATGACCGGGGACGGGGTCAACGACGCCCCGGCGTTGAAGGCGGCCGACATCGGTGTGGCTATGGGGATTACCGGAACGGACGTCGCCAGAGAGGCCGCGGAGATGATACTCACCGACGACAATTTCGCCTCAATTGTGAGCGCGGTCGAGGAGGGGCGGGCCGTCTACGACAACATCAGGCGCTTCCTCGCATATTTACTGACCCACAACATAGCCGAGGCCATCCCGTACCTGCTGTTCGTGATTCTGAGGATTCCGCTGCCTATCCTGGTCATGCAGATACTCGCGATTGACCTTGGCTCCGACATGCTCCCTGCCCTGGCGCTGGGCACCGAGGCCCCGGAGCCGGACGTTATGGACCGGCCGCCCAGGTCGGCGAATGACAGGTTGCTGAACGGCCGGGTTGTGGCACGCGTCTACGGATGGCTGGGCATCATAGAGGGGGCCGCCTGCATGTCGGCCTACATGCTGGTCTACTACCTGGACGGTTGGCGGTTCTCGCAGGGCGCCTCGAAGATGGCGACGTCCGGCAACGTCTACGTGATGGCGACATCGGCGTGTTTCGCGGCGATCGTCATCACGCAGATAGGCAACGGCTTCTCGTGCCGCAGCACCACCGAATCCATCTTCAAGATAGGTTTTTTCACCAACCGCTTCTACCTGTGGGGCATAGCGTGCGAGCTGGGCGTGGTCCTGGCCCTGTTCTATATCCCAGGGCTCCAGCGGGTCTTCGGCACTGCCCCGGTGAGCGGTTACGTCTGGCTGTTCATGTTCGCGTGGCCGGTGGTGATACTGTGCGCCGAGGAGACGAGAAAAGCGGTAGTCCGTTCGATCAAGCGGAGGGAACATCCACCAACTGCGAGGGGAGAGACAACTGATGATGAGCTGGCGGAAGTGGCATAAGGGGAGATGAGGTAGATGCATGTAGTCATAATGGGCTGCGGCAGGGCTGGAGCGCGGCTGGCCAGGCGCCTGGACAAAGACGGCCATAGCGTCGCCTTAGTGGACAAAGACCCGACCTCGTTCCACCTGCTTGGCCTGGACTTCAAGGGCAGGACCGTCACCGGCATAGGGTTCGACCCCAACACACTGGTCGAGGCCGGGGTCGAGAGGGCGGACGCCTTCATCGCGGTAAGCAGCGGTGACAACTCGAACATCGTCTCGGCAATTGTGGCCAAGGATGTGTTCCACGTTCCGAAGGTGATAACCAGGATATACGACCCCAGGCGTGCCCAGATCTATCGCCGCATGGGCATACCGACGGTGGCTCCGGTGACCTGGGGCACCAACAAGCTGATGGATCTGCTGTTCCTGGAGGCCACGCACACTCGGGACACCTTCGGCAACGGGGAGGTCGAGTTGATGGAGCTGCGCGTGCCGGAGGTGCTCTCAGGTCGTGAGGTGCGCGATTTCGAGTCGCCGGGTGAGATACACATCGCCTCAATAGAGCGGCTGGGGGCGGCGTTCATGCCGGTCGCCGGAACGAAGCTGGAGACCGACGATATCGTCAACGTGGTGGTGCTCCGGGAAAGCATGGAGAAGTTCCAGAAGATGTTCTTCATGACCTGACGCCGATGTGGCAGAAGGCCGCAAGGTGATTCGAGAAGGGGGTAACAGATGAAAGTTCTGATAGTCGGGGGAGGCATGGTGGGCTCCTTCCTCGCCAGGATACTGATAGAGAAGCACGAGGTCGTGGTGGTCGAGCAGGACCCGGCCAGGGCCCGGCTGATCACGGACGAGCTACCGGGTGTCAGGGTCGTGACCGAGGACGGCTGCGAGCCGTGGGTGCTGGAGTTCGCGGGGGTCAAGGACGCCGAACTGGTAGTGCCGGTGACCGGGGACGACGAGGACAACCTCGTGGTCTCCTACCTCTCCAAGTTCGAGTATGACGCGCCCCAGGTGATCGCCAGAGTTAATAACCCGGTGAACCGCTGGCTGTTCACCAGGTCGTGGGGAGTGGATGTAGAGATCAGCACGCACGATATCATAGCCAAGATTATCGAGGAGGAGACAACCCTTGGTGAGGTGGTCACAGTGATGAAGCTCCAGGCGAGCGACATCGGCCTGGTCGAGATAACCGTGCCGCCGGACACCGGTGCCCTGGGGAAGAGGCTGTCAGAGCTGCAGCTGCCTCCGGAGACGCTGATAGTTACCGTAGTCCGAGAGGACGCGATGCTCATACCCAGCGCGAATACCGTCCTTCAGCCCAGGGACAGGGTGCTGGCAATAACCAACATCAACAACCAGAAAGCGCTTGAGTCGCTGCTCGGGTGAAGGGCGGGTCACGCCGTGCAAGTGCGAAACGCACGCGCGCGACGTGACCCAGGATGTTATTCCTTGCCCATGTACTTGAACGAGACTTTGACCCTGACCCGGAAAGCCGTGACCTTCCCGTCCTCGATCTTGAGGTCCATCGCGGAGATCTCAGCGATGCGAAGCTCCTGGAGGCTCTTGGAAGCCATCTCGACCGCGTTCTTAGCGGCTTCCTCCCAGGAAGTCTCGCTGGTACCCACCAGCTCAATGATCTTGTAGATGCTTTCAGCCATTGCCGCTCCTCCTTTGCCGTCTTGCCTCTGTGGAAGCTATTCTACCACCCTGGCCGAAGAATTATAGATTGAAGGCATAATTCCTGCAAAGAGAAGCGGGCGCCCTCGCGGGCGCCCGCCGTTACGTTCTATAGCTTACGCCCTCAAGCGGCGGCAGGCTTCTTGCGGAGGAACAGTATCAGCCCGATTATCAGTATTATCAGCCCGATAACGAGCAGCACGAGCGGGATATACTTCTCGACGATGTCGAGCAACTTGTAAGCATCGGCCGCGGTGTCGATGCTCTCCTTGACGCTAGAGGCGGTCTGGTGATACTTGAGCGAGCCGAGCTTTATCTTGCCCATGCCCATGGCGGAGGCGTCCACATAGTACGTCTCCTGAAAGGACGGGAGGTTGACAACAACGCCCGCGCGCTGGTCCACCATGACCGTGGCCTCAACGGCCTTGATGTAATCGACCTTGTACATCTCGGTGTCGTTGAACGGAAGTGCCGGGTTGGCCAGCAGGGTCTTGATCTGGCTGCCGGAAATCTTCTCGGGCAGGCCCAGGGGCGGGATCACATTCGGTGCTTCGTCTTTAGCCCCGAATGCGTAAAGCTCAATGTTCTTGAACTTGAAGCCATCCATATTCTTCACTTCGACGAAATCGGCTGCACCCGATTTGCGGGTGTCGTCGTCCCAGATGAGATAGGGCTTTTTTTCGACGTTGAAGCCGAACAGGATAGAGTAGTCCGTGCGGTTCTTCACGTCGGCCTCGTCGCTCGTCACGTTCTTTCCCGTCTTGCGGTCAAGGGCGTAGTACTTGGTGGAGGTCAGGAAGTCCTTGCCCCCCGGACCCTTGGCGACCGCCGTCTCCTTTACAACAGCCACGCCGCCGGAGCTTCTTTCAGGCGCGCTTACGTCTGTTCGATTGATGGTCAGCGGGACCTTCACTGCTATTTCCGGTGGCAGGAGCTGCAGCGAGTTCGGGTCGACGTTAAGTGTCAGCACACCCTCGTAGGTCGACTTGGAGTCGATTGTGTCTGGCAGCTTGACCAGCATCGGCCCGAGCCCCCACTTCCAGATGGGCGCGAGAGCGATGAAAACCACACCGATGATGATCAACACCAGGCCTGCTTTAGACTTCTTCACTTTGACCTCCTATGGCCGCTCCAACATCCGCGAACACCAATACTATAACAACTACCCATACAACGCCTAGTCAAGAGTCTTCAATAATTGATTCTCTAAGGCGTGTTACCTCCCTTTACTAGACGCTGCTGTCGTCCGGCACTCAATCGGCACATCCACCCGTCGGGTGGGTAATTCTGGAGGCTGACGTGTTCGCTGACATTATAGCACGGCACCTGGCAAGAGCCGTGTCACAGCGTCCAAGACCCTGCATATTTCCCGGACTCGAGCCCCTGTTCTATGGGGTCCAGTCCGAGTGTCCTCCAATGGTGCTGGTACCCGCTCCACGCCCGTTCCAATACATAGCGCGCTCGGCTATTATTCTTTTGCCGGGTGTCCTGGAGACGATCAGAACGGCTGCCCTCGAGGTGGGCAACTTATCCGCCATGGCGTAGGTCTTTCTCGAGTTCGCCGGGATTGTGTCGGTAAATGCCTTGTTGTCGTTTCCAAGGGTTGTGAGGTAGGAGATCTCGACAAGAACAGGTGTGGAATTAGGGTTCTGTACCAGTGTCCAGGTCTCAGCTCCTTCTGAGGTCTGCCCTGCAGGAAGGTAAAACGTGGTATATGCCTCTGGAATGCCAATGGAGTCGTGGCATGCCTCACCGGTCCCTGCGTCCCAGTACATTGCTCTTTCCGCGATGATCGGTTGAGAGCCGTGTACCTTTGTTGAGAAATCTGTGTTGGGCAAGGTGTCGTTCACCCTCACAGTCTTCCGCGAGTTTGGTTGCATAGTGAACGGATCTTGCGATTTTGGTCCATCTGGTGTCATATAGGTTATGGTGACGTCACAGGCGCTTGAGTTGGGATTCTGGATGAGAACGTAGGTGGTAAAACCGTAGGCCGACGTCCCTTCCGCCAGATAGTAGTCGGAGGCGGGGGAGATGGCACCTATGGAATCGTGGCCTTCCCTACGCAAGTTGCGGTACATCGCACGCTCCGAGATTACGGGCAAATCGGACTCCACTTTGACGGAGGCGTCCGCCGAGCCTATGTCCTCAAACATGTTGTAGGTTACCCGCGAGTTCGCGGGCACATCCTTGGTAAACTCTCGAGGTCCCCCTCCCTCAATCATGTAGGTCACCCTGCAGGTTGCCTGGTTCCGGTTTGGGTTCTGGATGAGGAGCCAGGTCTCGAAGCCCCAGTTGGTCGAGCCCTCAGGGAGGTACCACTTATTGGCCGGGGTCGTTACTCCAACTGATGAGTGGGCTTCGGGGCAACGGGTGTCCTGCCCCGTCCAGATCATGGTCCGGTCTACAGCGATAATGTTGCCTTCCATGCAAGTTACAGCGGTTGAGAAGTCCTGATCGGGCACCACTTGTGAGGGATTAATGACAGTCTGGCTCATAGGCGGTAAGGTCACATCCGGCGCACGATGCGGGCCGCTCGAGGTGTTGTAGATTACTGAAGCGGTGCACCGGCGATGATTAGGATTTTCTATCGTTATGTATGTGTCGAAGCCCCAGGCGGTACTTCCTTCGGCGAGGTACCAGGTAGATCCAAACGCGATGCTTGAAAGTGTCCTGAATGCGTCGATGCGGCCGTGACCATAGGAGTCGTCCCTGCCTGGGTCGCCGAGGTCTTCAGCGGAAACCTCGATAGCTCTCTGGACCTGAAGGGGTGATAATGAAGGATTTCTTGATAGAAGAAGGGCGGCAAGGCCGGCGGCCATGGGGCTAGCAGCTGATGTACCACTGAGGTAGTAGTACCCTTTCTCCTGGCCTGTAGTGAATACATCTAGACCCGGAGCTGTTACGTCCACGCTGTAATTCCTGTTTGAGAACCAGGCTATCTCGTCCTGATTTGTTGTCGCGCCGGCCCCGACAACATTCTCGCATCCAGCGGGATACCAAACCGTCCCATCTCCGTTGTTCCCTACCGCCGCGAATAAGACAACGCCCTTTCCGTAGGCGTAGTTGACAGCATCCTGCTCAGCCTGGGAGGCCGCCAGGCCGCCTAAACTCATAGTCACAACCTTTGCCCCGTTGTCCGCTGCGTAGTGAAGCGCCTCGCAAATCTCGTCGACGCGGACAGAAGCGCTGGAGACGCCGCTTCCATCCGTAACCTTGAGGGGCATGATCTTGGCTCCGAAACTTACGCCGGCAATGCCTGCACCATTGTTCCCTTCGGCCGCCAGGATACCGCTTACCATAGTACCGTGGTTATTATCGTCGTGAGGGTACTGATTTGGGTTTGTCTTGAAGTAGAAGTCGTCAGGAGGGTTGCTTTCCCAGGCGCCGTCCCAGAGGTACTCCGTACCCTCAATATACATGTCCCACCAGGACAGGCTCTGGTTCTCATACAGCAGGTAGTGATTCGAGGCATCCTCGTTGTTGGTTTGGAAGACAAGATAGTAGGTCACCCCATCGAGGAGGGTAAGCGGTGAGGAGAGCTGCCTGTATACCTCAGTCGGGGAGAAGCCTATTTCGGAGGCAGCGATAGTGTAGTGCCCGATATCCGGACCGTCCAGGTCGCTCCTTACAGAGACCTTGATGTTACCAGCAGGGCTGTTCACCTTTGAGAGCATAACCCCGACATCCGTCAAGGCGCAGCCGGTTCCCGTTATCGATTGAGCGTACAACCTGGTGCTCGGCTCTGTACCGAACACGCGATGGGTTTCATGAAGGCTTCCACCTGCTCCACTCATGTAACAAGTCTGCGAAATCCCGGCAAAGTTATAGCCGTTAACATCATCCACATACCCGTTCCCGTCATCGTCTAAAGAGTTATTTGGAATCTCTCCAGAGTTTGTCCATATCTTTGAATCCAGGTCCGGATGGTCGAAGTTGATGCCCGAATCGAGGACAGCCACGGTGACTGGGTTAGTATAGCCCTGCTCGATGTCCCAGGCTCGGGTCGCACCGATGTCCGCTCCGGGCTTACCGACTCCGGAAATGTCCTGCCCGGTATTCTGGAGGCCCCACTGCCAGTAGAAATAGGGATCATTCGGGGCATAGAGCAGCTGCCTTTCGTAGTTGGGCTCCGCGAACACCACCTCGCTTCGGGAGCTCAGAGCCTTCACAGCCTCCTGGACCGATGTTTCTGAACCGAGGCGGAGCAGGAGTGTGTCCTTCTTACCGCGAGGTCCGATCTCCTTGAGCACGCGGTCGGCACCCGAAACTCTTGCCAACCCTTGCTTTCTACTTGTCGGCACGCCACTCTTGAACTTGACCAGCACTTCATCGGGCGCCCACGTGGCCTGGTCGGCTCTTTTTGGAATGTTGCCAAGGACAGCGGCGCCCGGCGCACTGCTTGAAGGTGTGCGGGCATACACCTGGCCTGCGGCCGCCAGCAGCAGCAGTGTAATGGTCAGGATCGCGACACACTTAGAAAGGGAAGCCATCATTCTTAACAAATATCCTCGTAATAGTATTAACCGCAGTTCGGCATTTGTGGCAATCGACGCCACCATTATACGCCCGAGCGCTCCAAGTACGTGAGCGGACATCGGAGCACATTGCGTACGAAGTACCCGGATTACATGGGCGACTTCTGATAAAATTGCATCGTGAAAGCCATTCGAGGGTCGAACCACAGGGCAGGCCGTTCGTGATTCTGCATAAGCTGGTATATCGATACCTGAAGTACGGCGACGATTCGGGCTTCTACCTGCTTCAGGCGCTCGACAGCGTCCGCTGGCTGGAAAGATCTGGCATCGAGCTCGGGAGCGGGACCACGGTCCTGGACCTTGGCTGCGGTCACGGCATGATAGGCGGGGAGCTCGCGAAAAAGGGATGCCGGGTCACGTTCGCCGACATCAAGAACAGCCTCCTGCCGGAGTACGAGGGCGCGGATTACCGCGAGTTCGATGTCGAGAGTGACGATTACGCCACGCTTGGCGCCTATGACCTCGTAATCTGCTCCAACATGTTGGAGCACATCCCAAGGCCAGCCAACCTCATCTCAAAAGTTGACCGGTTGCTCAACCCGGGGGGGCTCCTGTACCTCAGCTGGGTGAACTGGCTATCGCCATGGGGCGGGCACGAATTCACCCCGTTCCACTACCTCGGGCCTCGGTATGGCCACAGGGTCTACGACAGAGTCGTCGGGCGGCCCAGGAACCACACGCCTTACCTTACCTTGTTCCCTACGAGTATCTCGGGGACTTTGCGTATGATACGCGGGAACCAGCGCTTGCGCATAAAGCGAATACTCCCGCGATACACCCCGGAGCTCTCGTTCGTCGCTCACATACCACTGTTGCGTGAGTTTCTTGCCATGAACTGCCTGGTAATCATTGAGAAGTGTGACAGAGATAACCGGTGGTGATGATGAACACTTCTGGCGCAACCCCAAGAAAGACAAGAATACTCGCTTTGCTGTGGCACTCCCCCTATGAATTCATAGTCGCAGGAGGGTTCCGGAGGACGCAAGAGATCCTGAAGCGAATCCCGGATGATGTTCAAATATATGCAATCGACAGTTCGCCGACCATGCTCGCGGAGACGACATCTGGGAACCTGAAGGTAGTAGAGTACGGTTTCCCACAGTCGATAAGAAGACTTGATAAGAAATGCTTCGTCCAAATGAGACTCGTCGAATGGGCTCTCGCCATGATGAGCATTATCTATATATGCTTTCGGCTTAAAATTGGAGGAGAGCAGTTCGACTCGATATACGTCCCCAGCTCGGAGATCATCCCCGCCCTGGTAGCTGGACTGATTGCCAAGTCCCTTTTCGGAGCCAGGCTGATACTGTGCAACACGAACATAGAGTTCTACCCCCATAGCGTCAGGCGATTCCTGGCCTATTTGCACAGCATGTCGGATCAGGTAATAACTCTCTCGAGCGACTTGGAGCAATCCCTTCGTCGCAATGGAGTGAAAGCTCCGATTGTGTTGAATACGGTTGGTCTGGACCTGGATCTCATAACGAGATCCATTTCTGGAAGCGACAACCGAAAAAGCTATGAGGCGGTTTTCGTTGGCAGGCACGACCAAGGCAAGGGTATCTTCGACTTGGTAAAAGCCTGGGGCAAGCTGACAGAAAGCCTGCCAGAGGCACGGTTAGTAACCATCGGCATAAGCACACCAGATTATGCAAAGAGACTCGAACGGCTAATCGCCGAGCTTGGACTCGGCAAGAGAATTATCCTATCCGGTGTGGTGGACGAGGTAACGAAGTTGAGAATTATCAAGGAAAGCAAGGTTTGTCTTTTCCCCAGCTACATAGAAGGATGGGGCATCGTCCCTCAGGAAGCACTTGCATGCGGACTGCCCGTTGTGGTTTATGACTTGCCCGTATACCGTGAAAACATCAAACCTTGCGAATCGGTATTCGCGGTTCCAGTCGGAGACATAGAGGCATTCGCCATGAAAGCTCTCGAACTCTTGTCCAATGAACTTTACAATCGGTATGAAGAGGTGGGGCCAGAGTTCGTGCGCCGATTCGACTGGGCTGGGGTCGCGTCCGCTGAGTTCGAGATCCTGACAGGCGGCTCCCACAAAGCGCAAGGAGTTGTAGCCGATGAATGATCTCTTCGGCTCGGCAGTGCAATCAGTAGCCGCGTTGTCCCACTATGGGAGAAACCGTCGGGCAATCGTCAAGAGACTCGAGTTTCAGTAATGTGCTATATTTCATTATCGGAAGCAGTCTGTGTCTCTTCTTTGACAATCCAGGCGATGTGGAATGGACACGCTTGAATAGGGACAGGAGACCATGAAGGACCCTTTGGTTTCTATCATAGTGCCGACAAGAAATTCTGGGAAGACATTAGGGGCCTGCCTGCAATCTATTGCTGCGCAGAGCTATTCCAACATTGAGATAGTGGTAGTCGACAACCACTCTGAGGACGACACGGGCCGGATAGCCGTGCAGTATACAGACAAGGTGTTCGAATACAGGCCTGAGCGGTCTGCCCAGAGGAACCACGGAGCTGCGGTGTCCAGCGGCGACTTCCTGCTTTTCCCGGATAGTGACATGCATCTATCGCCAGACGTGGTAAGAGAGTGCGTCGAGAAAATCATCCGGGAGCCGGACGTGAAAGCGATTGTGATTCCGGAGGAATCGTTCGGCACCGGTTTCTGGGCGAACTGCAGGAAACTGGAGAGGTCATATTACGTCGGCGTTGAGTGGCTGGAAGCGGCCAGGTTCTTCACGAAGGACGTTTTCATACAAATGGGTGGCTATGATTTGAGGAACACCGGGACGGAGGACTTCGATTTGCCGCAGAGGATAAAAGCCGCTTGCGGCCCGAAATCGATCTCGAGAATAAGTGCGGTCATCTATCACGACGAGCAGAACATGAGCCTGATTGAAGCATGCAAGACCAACTTCTATTACGGTCGCAATCTCGACGCGTACAGGTTTGTCGACGCCAACAGGCAGTACTTTCGCAAGCAGTACAACATTTTCAAGAGATACGCTCTGTTCTTCTCGGACCCAGCGCGGCTTTTTAAGGACCCTCTTCTAGGTCTTGGCACCCTCTTCATGAAAGCCTGCGATCTGGGCGCTTGGGCGGCGGGGTTCCTTGTGGCGAAGGCGGGCGAATTCCTTCGGCGGATCAGAGGTGCCTAGGCTCACCGGCCGGATCCGTCCCACCGTACGGACGACCACCGCGAGACGGAAGTAGAAACCATGAAGATGAGCCGCGTCCAAAGACTGCTGATCAACCGGACCAGCAACCGGAAGAAGTATGAGCTGGTCGTTAGGATGCTCGACCTCACGGGCGCCGGGGAGTTGGGCAGGGCTCTGGAAATCGGCTGCGGGGCGGGGTTCGTCGCTGCGGGGCTAAACGACAGATACGGCACTAGCGTTGTGGGCGTGGACATCGATCCTGAGCAGATAAAGATCGCGCGAGAGCGCCAAGGGGAAAGGGAGGGCCTCCGGTTTCTCGAAGCGGACGCGGCCAACCTGCCCTTCAAGGACGAGGAGTTCGACCTGGTCATTTCGCAGATGGTCCTTCACCACATACCGGACTGGCAAGGCACGCTAGCGGAGCTCGCAAGGGTGCTGAAGCTGGGTTGCCTCTACATCTTCGACGACGCAGTCTACACCGATATCACCCATAAATACTTGAGGCCATTGCTGAAGGGCCACAGCTTCTACTCTGAAGAGAGTGTCGCGGCAGTGCTGCGTGACCGCGGCCTGCACATGGTCCACCAGGAGGAGCAGTGGGGTACCATGAAGTTCCTGGTCCGGCACTGCATAATGATCTTCCGCAAGGAGTAGAAGGGTAGCACAGAAAGGCCTATGAAAAGAAACGCGCAGATAGCCAGGTTACTGGCCGCTCTGCTCCTGAGTCTTATACTGTCGTGCTGCCTCGGCTCATGCGGGACAGGGGTGAATACGGGGCTGACCGTCAAGAATCCTTACGACTTCTCCAGACCCGAAACTATTACCATGCAGGCACACGCGCATACCAACGCGAGCGACGGTATCGCTAGCGCCGAGACGGTGATTCGGCAATACGCCGAGGCTGGATATAACTGCCTGGCGATAACGGACCACGACCAAGTGACCTGGCCCTGGCCCATCGACCCGCAGGGGATGGTTCCCGTGCAGGGGGACGAAGCCTCGAAGTACAAGGCGTTGAAGTTCTCGATGCTGCAGAACTACCACATCGCCAGCCTTTTCTGCGACTACGTCCCGCCTGACGACAGCATCGATCCCCAGACGTGCATAAGCGGCATCGATTCCAAGGATGGGATCTCAATCATCTCCCACCCCAAGCTCTCGGGGAAAACGGGTACAGACATAGCAAAGCTCAATGGCTATAACGGCATCGAGATCTATAACCGCTCGGCCGAGTTAATCACCAATAAGGGGTACTCGACGGATGTCTGGGATGCACTCCTGAGCACGTCGGACCGCCCCGTCTGGGGTTACGCGGTCGACGATTACCACGGAAGCCCGGTAGGGCTGGGCTATGGCAAAGTTGTCGTCTTCGCGAACAAGGCGGAAGGCGACATCAAGTCAGCGCTGGCCACGGGGAACTTCTTTTCGGTCGCTGGCCTGGGAACGCTGCGATTCAAGCGGATAACCGTGTCGGGGCAGACCATAAAGGTGGTAACCAACGAGCCGTCAGACATCACTTTCTACGGGCGCGACGGAAAGCCGCTCGGCGCCGCCACGGGACAAAAAAGCGCGACCTACAATGTTAAGGGCGAAGAGAAGTACGTGCGGGTTGAGGCCTTTTCGTCCGAAGAGGCCACCACTATATACTCGAACCCCTTCTGGGTGGCGAAGTCAGCGGTCTGAAGCGGCACAAGGTTTCCTCACGGCGACGAACAGGAACCTGCCGAACAGGGTCCCGCCGAAGATCTTTCGCATGCCGCGCTCTACCGCCAGTAACACTTTGGCGGACGCATCGGTTTTTGCCAGGTCGTAGAGAACGTCCGGAAGACGAGTGAAAGTCTCAACGGCCAGCAGTTCGACCCCGTTCTCGAGCGCCAGCGCCTCGATCTCACCCCTGGTAGCCCTCTCGACCGGCACCGGGCAAGGCGTGAAACTGTTGATCGACCGCCTGTTAGGCATGGAGAAGACCAGGGTACCGCCGGGGGTCAGCCGTTTGATGGCCCTGTTGAAAACGTCCTTCCAGTTCTTGCAGTAGGGAAGGACCCTCACAGCCGTGATGAAATCAAATGTTGACTCGAAAGGAATCTCCCCTACCGAGATGTCCATTACGGCGATGTCCTTCAGCTTGGTGCTGTCAATCCTGCTCCTGCAATAAGTGGCCATCTCCTCCGAGAGGTCGACACCGCGCACGGTGTCGGTCCAATCACTGGACAGGAGGCAGTCGAGCACACGTCCGGTGCCCACGCCGAGGTCGAGCACGTTCCCCCCGGGCGCCTCCTCAAGGAACCGGCTGACGAAACCCATTTCCATGGCGCTCAGGGCTCTGCTCGCGGCGCTCTGCCAACGGTTTTCGTAGGAACTCCCTACCTCATTCCAGAGCTCCTCCATCGACCTGTCGCCCCGCCATAGTCCT
Source organism: Candidatus Geothermincolia bacterium (assembly GCA_038326775.1). Taxonomy (GTDB): domain Bacteria; phylum Actinomycetota; class Geothermincolia; order Fen-727; family Anoxymicrobiaceae; genus DYIU01. The sequence continues at coordinate 2,215 of JBBQKJ010000026.1, read as the reverse complement.
GGTTTCGGTGGCCTGCCCGGATTGGACCCGGCGTTCGAGTAGATAGCTACGAGCGTCCCCCCGATCGAGGGAAATCTCAAGGCGAGAGCATCGTAGACATCCCAGAGGACACCAAGCTTGAGCCACTCTCGGAAGAACCAGTGCGCGTACTTGTGCACCTCGAACCCGGCTCTCCAGAAATCTTTGCGGGTCAAAGGAGTCTGATGCTCGGGAGCGGGATCCTGGTAGCGAGCCTCTTGGGAAAAACCGCTTCGCACAGCTGATCGTCGGATGAGCGCAAGGAGAGAATTATCATTTGGCATATCGATCTGTAGAGTCCCAGCGGCAATTTCTTTCATTGATGAGACTGCACGCGAAGCGTCGTCACTGGAGAGCTTCTCCACGGTCCTCGAGCAAAGCACATAACTGAAGCAGTCCGGCAGGAAAGGCAGAAGGCGAGCATCCGATACGATACCGAATGCTTCATGCGACCCTTCGTAGTGCTCCACGGCCTCCTCTACGAAACGAAAATTGGTATCCGTGAGGACTACGTCTCCGTTGAAATAAACAGAGTATTGGCCTTTCCCACAACCGACCTCGAGGGACACAGAGCCCGAGAACCTCTTGATCATTCTGCCGGCCCTCATTTTTGCGATAGGATCGAACCCCGCGTGCGCGATGTCCTCCTCGTCGGGAAAGTTTGGTGGATTAATATACACGGCCGGTACGAGGATCGGGATGCCGTTTCTCACGGGGTACGAAGAGCCGCAGGACGGACAGTCCGCAGTCCCGTTCTTGATTGCCCTGAGTTCCTCCAGTCGGCCGATAGGAATATACGACCCGGTCCTCCTACATTCGGGGCAAATCACAGTAATCTCGCGGGCGCGTGGAGCAGATACGCGGGAGTCGTTTCCTTCCGTCATGGCACTACTTACCAGCCCTGCCAAGGCGAGAGGAGCCAGCCCGTGCGACGAGTTCCAGGAGTTCCGAGAAATCGTAGTCATCGACGCGGACAAATGAGAACTCCCAGTCAAGGTTCCTCACTCTGTCAAACCAATCGAACAGTTCCCCCGTGAGCCCTTCTTCGTGAACGAACGCCGTAACAAAGGGGCTGTTATAGAACTCGCCCAGGGAGAGCATGTAGAGATAATCAAGCAATTCTTTATCGGGTGATGCGGTACCGGTCTGTCTGCCGCATTTATTCTGGATAAGAAACAACCCCTCCACCTGAAGCGGAGCCGTCACCGCTTTTCCGCCTTCCCTCAAGTCGCGCTTCAACCGCCTGTTCGTGTGCCTGCCAAGATTTCCCGCCAGGGAGACAGGGAACACTAATCTTCGCTCGATGTCCAGCACCAGCAGCTCATCGGAGATATACCTGGCCCCCAGATCGAGTGCCCGATTGAGGAAAGAAGTCTTCCCATTGGAGCCTGGACCTACAACACAGATTGCTTTCTCGCCGAACGCCATAGCGTTACCGCGAAGGAGCACATAGCCCGTGAGGAGAAGATCGAGAGCGATGATGTTTGAGATGTGGCCGCCAGCAGGTATGATGCCTCCAATATTTACCGGCACGCGCCTGAGCATTTCGTTGAAGTGGAAAGTCCTCGAAGACGCGTCGTATCTGAACCTGAGAGGAATACCGGTCGGGAGCTTCCTCTCGTAGTACCAGCAGCTCCCTGATTTGAAGTAGGACTGATGCCTGAATTGGTAATTGCTCGGAAAATACAGCTTGTTTGCCACCCCCAGCGTGTAGTGAAATCGTCCTGGTTCACCGAGGGGTGGATATGCATCGAAATCGGCTGAGATATAGCACCCGCTTAGGCGCCTCGTGCTTGTTTCAAAGGATACGAGCCCGGGAATAATGTTTTTGTACATCACTACCTGTTGATTTTAGATCCGCGCACGATCGAGTATTTTACACGACCCTATATCATCATAAAGTATCTCGGGTTCAAATTACACATTCCGGCCATGCCTTGGATAGCCACCACTGGGCCGAACCGCATATGTGCGATATCTTCCAAGGCGAATGCCCGTAAGTGCCGGCCAGACCGGACGCTTTCACTGCACATAATAAAAACCCGGGGTTTGATAATTATTGAATCTCGCATAATACATTGAGAGTTTAGGCATCAGAAAAGACCCGAGTGTTTGAGGAAGGAACGAGGCAGGTCAGGACGTCCTCTCACGTGACGGGCGTGTCTCTTCACCTGGCTTGACAGATCTCCCAGGTCGT
>JBBQKJ010000025.1:0-41921 GCA_038326775.1 Candidatus Geothermincolia bacterium | reverse complement strand
AGCCGCCTTGAGCTTCACTACACCCCGAAGCACGGCAGTTGGCTGAACATGGCGGAGATCGAGTTGAGCATCCTTGGCCGCCAGTGCCTCTCGCGCAGGATTCCCGATCAGCAGACATTACGACATGAGGTCGCAGCATGGTAGAAAGCGCGCAACGCAAAGAGTTCATCCATCGACTGGCGCTTCACCACCGACGACGCAAGGATCAAACTGAAGAAACTCTACCCATCATTTGGTGAATGACAGAGTACTAGGTACATTTCTTGCAGGTCCTCGCCGAATTGGTCCCCTGTTATATCGAGTATCCTACCATCTCCAAGATCCGTCCATGTGTGCAATATATCTTGACCATTCACATTTATTGAACCTCCGACCTGGGCACTCCTGAACCCGAGCGCTATCAAGTAGGGTCCGAGTCGCACGGCGGCCTCCTGGCAGCGTCCCTCAACGCTCCCATATTCCTCTATAATAGCTTGCCTCACTCGCCTCGCGACTTCGAGTATTTTATCGTCATCCACTTGCGCTTGCACGATTCTGTTTGAACTGCAAATCTCAGAGCTGTGGGGACCCTAGCGGCTGTGCTAGCGTGCGGAATACGGCTGATTGTGTCGGCTCTTTATCAATTTCAAGTTGCCATCGATATATCTTGTTAGGCACAAACAAGAGACCATTAAAAGAAAACACGGCGGTGTAATCAAGATCCCATCCCTGCGGCGTACCAGGGGGACGACCGACCTGGAATCCGCCCTCAACCACCACAGGACGTGGAGGGTCTCCGATCTCTACAGTGTTTCCAGCGTCGTCCTGTAGGTTCAATGCCAAGGAATGATCCACATTGGTCTCGGACCATGGTACGGAGATGCGAATTGCCACAGACAAGTTTAGTGGTCCAGCGGCACAAATGTTCCAACCCCCTCCCATAACATATAGCTTTCCCCCAACAACCTCAGCAAAGTCGCAGAGCAGTATGTTAGCTTCCATGGGCTTAACTCCCTTCAGGTGTTGCTTTGCTTGGTGCGGCGGACATGAACCAGGGGTTAATCTGTTGGAATGACACCTTCCAATTGTGCGTTATAGCAGGATCTAAACGACTCTGCCCGTACAGGAGATTGCTTAAGGTTATTATGAACCCTTCGTTCCATGTTAATGAATCGCCATGCGCGTATTCACTCAATCTTTTCCGTACGCCTTCACCGAGTATCTCTCTGGCGATAGCGCTTGGTGGCTCGTCTTCCCTGCAAGCAAGCTCCATAAGCCCGTCAAGAGTCTCATTTTCGATCCGCAGGTTGTAGATGCTCATGCGATCTTTCTTCCTTGGAGGCGCGATACGTATTTTTTTTCCTTTTTTAAAGACCTCGAGCGCCTCTTCGGCCGTCATGTCGTCTGTCTTCTTCTTCTCATTCATTTCTCAAGCCTCCATGCTGTCCTTGGTCTCCAATATCCCTCTTTCTCGTTTACCGGGTCCAAGTACGCAATAATGACCTTGTTGTGGAACTCACAGACGCCGATAGCCACAACCCTTCTCCCGTGTTCCTCGTCATCGACCCACGCCGCCTCGCGCTCTGGGTCCAATACGAGCGCCTGATAAACCTCGTCGATTGTCAATTGATGGCCCGCAACCTTGGACATATTCACATCGTCCCAAGCAAGATCGTCAATATAGATCTCTTCCAACGCGGCTCCTTGCGTTAAATGTCTTACGCACGTAAGACACAATTTAGGCTTTTCTTTCTTAGATGTCAAGCCTGGTTTGAGCCATTGTGATGAGTCGACGAGGGATCAGTCGAGCGCCTGGATGCGCTCATCTTCTCAAAAACCGTGTTTAGATTTGCCCACCAGGAACACCGCCGAAACCGGCTAAGAAGCCCTCTCCCAGGATTGAGGCGGTAGAAAATAGGTAGAAATAGCGTAGCAAGCTAATATTGCTTGTATTGCTATATTCCGCTTTAAACTGCTGGAGCCGGCGCGCGGATTCGAACCGCGGACCTGCTCATTACGAGTGAGCCGCTCTACCGACTGAGCTACACCGGCTTTCCATCATCCGCGGGGCCCCGGTGGGACCCCATGACGTCAAGAGAAAGATTACCATTTATCGCGAACCCGGGAAACCTCAGGCAACCTGGCCAGCGAGTTGACGTTTGCCTGGGAACCGGGCGGCCTCGGCCTAGATATACTCGGGGACCCAGCCCTGGAGCCTGCGGATCGACTCGGAGACCTCCTCCTCGAGCATGTCCTCGGCCTTCTGGCCTTCGGGACTCGCGAGTATCTGGCGGAACCTCCCCTGTATCTCCAGGTAGTCTTTCACCGGCTTCTTCCTGACCTTGCCCTCTATCATGCGCTTGGTGGCCCCGGTGAACCTGGTCTCGCCATCCTCGTGCTCGTACAGCAGCCACATCCCGCTCTGCACCGCCATGCGGCTCACCTCGATCATCTGGCTGGAGGGGAACTTCCAGCCCGGCGGGCACGGCGCGAGTATCTCTACGTACTTGGTGCCTTTGATGCTCTTGGCCTTGAGCATCTTCTGGTAGAAGTCGAGCGGGTGGGCCAGCGACACCGTCGCCACGTATGGTATGCGGTGCGCGATCATTATCTGGGCGATGTCCTTGCGGTGCTGCGCCTTTCCACCGGGGGTGGTGGTGGTCCAGGCGCCTAGCGGGGTAGCCCCGCTTCGCTGGGTGCCGGTGTTTGAGTACATCTCGTTGTTGTAGCAGACGTAGATGAAGTCGGTCCCGCGCTCGGCGGCCCCCGACAGCGACTGTATGCCGATGTCGTAAGTCCCGCCGTCGCCCGCCCAGACCAGCACGGTGGGCTCCTCGTCGAGCTCGCCCTTCTTGGCCATCGCCTTGATGCCGGCGACGACCCCGGAGGCGCTCGCGCCACCGGTGGCGAACGCCACGTTCATGAGCGGCAGGTCGATAGCCGACAGCGGGTAAGAGCCCTGGAGCACCGATGTGCAGGAGGCAACGACGATAAGGATCGTGTTGCTTCCCAGTGCTTTGAAAGCGATACGCAGGGCCAGGCTGGAGGGGCACCCCTGGCACGCCGTGCTCCCGGCGAGGAAAAGCTCCTCCTCCGGCAGGTCCTTAAAGCTGACCATCTGTCTCATCTGCCTTCCGTCAATCGCGGGCGCCGAAGCCCGCGCTCGAGTTTCCTCTCAAGTATCCAGCAGTTCCTCGAACTCGCAGAGCACCTCGCGTGTTATTTCGTGGGCGCGGGTGATGTGGGAGTCGCCCCAGGTGATCTCGCCCAGCTGGCCGTCCCACGCCTTGCAGGCATAATCCGCAATCAGCTCGTGTGTGACATCACGGCCCCCCAGGCCGACGATAAGGCTCCGCGCCGGGACCACCTGATGTCCGTAGAGGGCCGCCTTGACCTCGGTATAGAGGGCGCCTTCCATGCCGTAGGAATAATCGCGGTCTATCACCAGGAGCCCTTCCCGGCCGGCGCAGAGCTCTCGAAGCTCCTCGATGGGGAATGGCCTGAAGAACCGCACCCGCAGGAGCCCGACGGACTTCCCCCGGGCGCGCAGCCCGTCCACCGCGACCTTGCTCTCGGCGGCGATGCTCCCCATGGCGACGATGAGAAACTCGGCGTCCTCCATCAGGTAGCCGTCAACCATGGCGCCGTGCCAGCGCCCGAAGACGTCCCGGAACTCCTCCGCGGCGCGGCTGACCACCGACCTGGCGTTGTCCTGTCCGAGCTGCATCGACTCCCTGGTCTCGCTGAAGTCCACCGGGTAGACCACCGAGCCGTGGGTCACCGGCTTGCGGGGGTCGAGCTTCCATAGCGGCCTGTAGCCTGGCAGGTAGCGCGAGACCTCTTCCCTGTCCGGCACGTCGGCGTCCATGTACGTGTGCGAAAGCACGAAAGCGTCAAGGTTGAGCATCAGCGGCAGGAGGACGGAGTGGTCCTCGGTTATCCGGTAGGCCTGGATGACCGTATCCACCACCTCCTGGTGGCTGGACACGTAGACCTGGAGCCACCCTGTGTCGCGCTGGCTGATCGAATCCTGGTGGTCGCACCATATGTTCCACCCTGGCCCGAGAGCCCTGTTGACGTTGACCATGACCGCTGGAACGCGGATGCCCGCCGCGAAGTGGAGCATCTCGTGCATGTAGGCGAGCCCGTGCGCGCTGGTAGCCGAAAAAGCCCTCGCGCCGGTGAGCGACGCGGAGACCAGGGCTGCGCACGCGCTGTGCTCCGACTCCACCGGTATGTACTCGGCGTCCATCTTGCCCTCGACGATGAGCTCGGCCACCATCTCGATGATCTGGGTCTGGGGGGTTATGGGGTAGGCCGGCACGACCTCGACCGCGGCCGCGTTCGCAGCCAGTGCGACCAGGTGGTTCCCGGTCTCGAGAACCCTCACCGCTTCTCCTCCTTGACCATCTCAATGGCACCGGTGGGGCATTCCACCGCGCATATTCCGCATCCCTTGCAGTACTGGAAATCTATCTCGAGCGTGTCCTTGGCTATTGAAGCTTCCGGGCAGTAAACCCAGCACAAGAGGCAGTTGTTGCACTTATCGTCGTCCTTGACCGGGCGGAAGACGCGCCACTCCCCCGTGTCTCCGGCGCAGCCTTTCACCGGCCTGGATATCGAGGTGATGTACCCCACGCTCTCGTCATCACGGCTCAATGGGAGTCACCCCCGAACGTGACAGGTCGTAATCGCTCTCCGGGCCCCCGGTAGCCTGAACGGACTCGGCGGCCTTCGCCCCGGCGACCCGGACGCCGTCCCATCCTTCCGCGACGGCTCTCTCATATGCTTGCGCGTTGCTTCGTTTCGCGGCGACCTGCCGCACTATGTCCATCACGGTGCCCTGCGGCGCGGCGTCGGACTGCCGGACGACAGCCCCGAACAAGGGTAGGTTCACCATGGGCATCCCGTCGAACTCGAGGCCCAGGTCGAGCGCGATCCCGGTACCGTCGATGTAGTAGACGTCCCTGGAGAAACGCTCCGCGAAGCGCTCTGCGAGGTCGAGGCCCGCGTTCACCAGCAGGCGGCCCTCCCGCGTAATACCCTCCTTGAGGGCCAAGCCCGTAAGGTCAGGGCTCATTACGACCAGGAGGTCCGGATGATACACCTGGCTGCGGAGGTCTATCGGCTCCTCGTCCATTCGCACGAACGCCTTCACCGGCGCGCCCCTGCGCTCGGCGCCGAAGAACGGGAACGCCTGTACGTGTTTGTCCACGGCATATCCCGCCTGGGCGACCCAGGTGCACAACGTCACCGCACCCTGGCCTCCAAGTCCGTGGATCCTTATCTCGAACAATCCAATTCCCTTCCCCAGGCCTTCCCTGGTAAAAACCCCGGCAGGGCAGGTTGAAAGCCTTGTTCCAAAACACAAAACCGCCGTCTAGAGACCAACCCCGCGGCGGCAACCGGAGAGCTAATAGTAGCACGATTGATGCGCAACCGCGATTGATGAAGGCCAACCGGCATCCCCGGGAACAAATTCATGTCAAGGTGCCTGACCCCAACATGAATTGTTAGCGTTTGCGCTGCTTTCTGCCTCGGTGTTCTGTGCGGGGGACCAGTTCGTCCAGCGGTATCTCGACCCTGCGTCCGCCCTCCAGCTCGATCACGACCCGACACCTGGGCACCTGGTAGCCGACCACCTTTCCGGCGCCTTCGCCGGTCTCGACCTCGCTCCAGAGTGGGGGAGCCTTCTGGTTGAACTCCTCGTAGGCGGCGACCTCGTACTTGAGGCAGCACATCAGGCGGCCGCAGACGCCGCTTATCTTGGATGGGTTCAACGGCAGGTCCTGCTCTTTGGCCATCTTTATCGAGACGGGGTTGAAGTCTGAGAGGAAGAGGCTGCAGCAAAGGTCGCGGCCACAGGGGCCCAGGCCCCCCACCATCTTGGCCTCGTCACGCACGCCCACCTGCTTGAGCTCTATGCGCGCTTTGAGAGCGCCCGCCAGCTCCTTGACCAGCTCGCGGAAGTCAACCCTGCCCTCGGCGGTGAAGTAGAAGATGACGCTCGAGCCGTCGAAGACATAGTCGACGTCAACCAGCTTCATCGGCAGGCCATGCTTCTGGATGAGCCTCCTGGCGGTGCGGTAGGCCTCCTTCTTCTTCTCGAGGTTCTTCCGCTGGCGCTCGCGGTCGTGAGGGGTGGCCCTCCTCAGGACTTTCTTCAGCGGCTCCTCGGGCTCTTCAGTGGCGATATCTCGTATGGGCGTTACCACGCGCCCGAAGCCGACCCCCCTCGCGGCGGGCACCACGACCTCGTCACCGGGCACCAGGGGCAGCCCCTCCGGGTCGTAGAGGTAAGTTTTGCCCCCGGGTCGAAAAGAGATCCCTATCGCCTTAGGCATAAAGCGCCTCCTGGATCCCCATGAGAGTGCTCTCCATGTTCAGCTGCGGCGTTACGTTCCGTTCCGCCGCCCTCATGCTCTCGGATATCAATTCGATGCACCTCAACAGCTTTCTTACGGGCAGCGCGCCCGCCTCCTCGGCCATCTCCGACTCGAGGTCCTGGTTGACCAGGAGTGACGGGTCGCCCCCTTCTTTGAATATCAGGATATCACGATACCACCAGGAGAGCGTCGAGAGCACTTCCTTGACCCCCCTTATCTCCTCTTTCACCTGTTCGCGCTTGAGCTCCTCGTCCAGCTCCCTGGATAGCCTGCGCACGATCGCATCGTCCAGGGAGCCGTCCGCCAGGCCGTGCTTGCGATCCTGGTATTGTGAGACGAGCTCCTCGACCGGCGCGCGCACCTCCCGGCAGAGCTCGTCGGACATCTCGAGCACCCTGTTGAGGTCGGCGCGGCGGAGCGCCCGGGCCGCCCTCACCACCGAGTCGCGCCTGGTGAGCCTCCAGGGCTCGTCGCACCAGTCAAGCGCCCTTCCCGGCACGCCACCAGTCAGCCGCGCGATCAGATCGGCTCTCTGGGGGCTGACGGCCCTGGTGTCTACCAGGTACTCCTTGAGCTCGCCCGCAGGCACGTTGGCAAACCTTATCTCCTGGCATCGTGAGAGGATAGTAGGAAGCAGCGCGCCGGGATTGGCGGTCACCAGGATGAACACCACGTTCCCCGGAGGTTCCTCGAGCACCTTCAGGAGCGTGGAAGCGCCTTCCTCCCACATCCGGTCCGCGTCCTTCAGTATATAAACCCTGTGATCGCCTTCCACCGGCCTCCTGAAAGCGTCCAGGCGTACCGCGCGGATAGTCTCGACCGGGATGTTCTTGCCGGCGGGGCGGATGACTGTCACATCAGGGTGCTTTTCCTCGAGGACCCGACGGCAGACGTTGCACACCCCGCAGCCGTTGTCGCCGCAGAGAATCGAGGCGGCGAAGGCCCGGGCCACCATGAACTTGCCAACGCCGGGAGGCCCGGTAAAGAGATAGGCGTGGTTGACGTTTCCCTGCTCGACAGCCCTCCTCAGGCTGAGCTTGGCGGCCGAGTGGCCGACCACCTTGTCCCAAAGCGTTGTATCGATATAGCCTCCGGTCAGATAATGATCTTCTCCACCTCGGCGACCACGCGGTCTCGAACCATCTCCTGGGTGCCCGTGGCGTCGATTATGACGTAGCGGTACGCGTATATCCTGTGGAGCATGTTGTAGGCGTAACGGACGTTCTCGTGGAACTCGAGCTTCTCTTTCTCAATCCTGTCGAATCCGTGCCGCTCAGCCCTCGCCAGGCTGTCCTTGACCGGCATTTCCAGAAAAACGGTGAGGTGCGGCTCGAGGCCTCCCGTCGCCCAGTCGTTAAGGTTTTTGACCGGCTCCAGCCCACACCCCCGCGCCACCCCCTGGTAGGCAAGGGAGCTGTCAACGAACCGGTCACTGATAACGACCTGGCCTATCTGAAGCGCCGGCCTTACCACGTCCCGGACCTGCTGGGCGCGGTCCGCGGCGAACAGCAGGGCCTCGGTTATCGGGGAGATGTTCCCGCTGGCCGGGTCGAGCAGCAGGTCCCGTATCTTCTGGCCTAACGGGGTCCCGCCGGGCTCCCTCACCAGCACCACCTCCTTGCCCCTGGAGACCATGTAGTCCCTGAGCATCATCGCCTGGGTCGTCTTGCCCGACCCCTCGCAGCCCTCGAAGGTGATGAAGGTGCCCAGCACCATCCCCGGCGGCGCCATCGACCGCGAGGCTTCTTTATCGTTCAACGTACCTCCAGGATATCGGTTCACTGACGGCGGCATCACAAGTGTATCCGCAAGGTCAATCCGCGTCTATCGCTCACGCCTGAAGCGCGAATGCCGCTCCACCAGGTGGTCACTGCCCGAAGCGTCGATCGCCACCAGGGCGGGTAAGCGCTCCAGGGTCACCTTGCGGACGGCTTCCGGCCCCAGGTCCCCCCATGCCACCGGCTCGATCGCCACGACCATACCGCCGTATAGAGCCCCAAGGCCACCGGCGGCGGCGAGGTATATCGCACCGCGCGACGCATGGAGGGCCGCTGACTCGGCGGACCGCGGCCCTTTCCCCAGGGTCGCTCTAACCCCCATGTCAAAGAGCATCTCCAGGTAGTGGTCCATGCGCGCGGAGGTCGTGGGACCTATGGCCCCGGCGGGCCTGCCCGCTGCCGGCGGCGTCGGCCCGGCGTGAAAGATAACCTGGCCTTTCAGGTCGAACGGGGGTTTGCCACCCTCGCGGATGATCGCCTGCAGCCTCCCCAGGGCGGCGTCTCTCATGGTCAGCACCTCCCCGGTGAGCAGCACATCGTCCCCGGCTTTGAGCGCCAGAAGCGCTCCCTCTTCAGGTGGAAGCCGGAGCTCCTTCACCTGGCTCACCCCCTTCGCCCTGTTCTTCTTGCGGGGGGCGGAAAACCCCACCGGGCTCTATCTCGGGCAGCTGCTCGATCGAAAGGTCGACCGCGGCCGCGGCCTCGATGGTCTTGAAATAGCGGCGCAGGCTCTTGATGGCCCAGATGCCCCCGGCTATCACCACGAGGGCGCCGACGATGAGCGCCAGCGTCGCCGGGTAAAAGCTCTTGCTCATGAAGCCCAGGTTCAAAGTCTTTGAGACCGGGTCTTTCTCCGTCCATGGTATCCACAGGCCGAAGAGGCTGGCGATGCCCGCGAAGACCCCCATCGAAACCAGGAGGCACGTGCGCATTATCGTCTGGAACGCCGCGAAAACCCGGCCCCGCATCTCCTCTTCGAGGCTCTTGTGAAGCAGTGTGTAAGCTGTGACAAGCAGGTAGCCGAGTACGAAGCCGCCGGCGAAGATGACCACGAGCGAAAGCGGGTAGAAGTCGACCAGGGCGAAGGCGAGCATGGCCAGGCCGAACCCCATCACCGCGCGCCCGAACCACTTTTCCGTGGGCAGGTGCCGGCTGAGGAAAGGCGCCAGCGCTGCCCCCGCCACCACACCAAAAAGCAGGAAGGTGAGTATCAGGGTGAACTTGGAGCCCACCGAACTGAGCACCTGCTGGGCGAACGGCGCGCCCAGGATGTAAAGGGAGCCGCCGCCGATAAACCCGATTATCATGACGCCCAGGATAGACCGCGTCAGGGTGTTGGCGTACATGAACCGCAGGCCTTCCTTGAAGTCATTCCAGAACTGCCGCACGGGGATCTTCGGCATCTTGCCCTCGTAGCGCCTGGGGAGGGCGATGGTGAAGATAAGCATGGCGGAGATCGCGAAGGTGAACGCGTCCAGGATGAAGGCAAAAGAATGCTGGAAATTCTGGAGCGAGGCTATGCTCGAGACCAGGGGGAACCTGTGGACGAGTGCGGCGATACCCAATATCACCGTGGCGAGCATGGTGCCGAGCGCCATGGTCAGGTAGGTGCTGGTGGACATCATGGAGTTGGCGGTCATCACCTCGTCTTTTCCCACGAGGTCGGGTATCGAGGAGTCCTTTGCCGGGCCGAAAAGTATTGTGAACGTCTCGATGCAGAATACCAGCACGCATATCATGGCCAGCGAGTTAGCGAATGCGAGCCCGACCACCAGGAGGCCCCGGGCGATCTCGCAGACTATCATGAGGGTCTTGCGCTCCAGGCGGTCGACCACCGCGCCGGCGAAAAGCCCGAACAGGAACGCGGGCAGGAACCTGAACGTCATCATGATAGCCAGCCCGTTCTGCCCACCCATGCGGTTGACCGCGTCGAGCAGAACTCCCACTATGACCCAGTCGCCCATGCCGGATATGCCCTGCCCCACCCACAACGCCATGAAGTCACGGTTTCGCAGGACCTTGCGGAACGCTGATATCTCTATGGCGACCTGTGGGGCCGGCTCCTGCAGCTCCGTCAGCGGATCTCCGGCTTCCGGCCTCTTGCCTGGCTGGTCTACCAAGGAAATGTCCTTAGATCGGTATCGTTTTCCGCCTCAGCGCGTGGCAGTTCACGCTCAGGGCAACCGGGAGGTTCGCCATGTGGCAGGGGGCCTCTATTATCCTCGCCCCGAAGCAGGTCACGCTCCCGCCGTGGCCGCCGGGCCCGATGCCGAGCCGGTTGACGCGCTCGATCAATTCGGCCTCGCGGGCACGCGAGGCGGGGTCGGGCGCCTCGACGTCCAGCGGTGTCATGAGCGCCTTCTTGGCAAGCCTCGGCGCGCGGTCAAAGCTGCCCCCTATGCCTACTCCCAGCACCAGCGGCGGGCAGGCGCGAGCGCCGAGAGCCTCCACGGTGCCGACGATAAATTCGAGCGCCCCGTTCCAACCGGCGCCAGGAGGCATCATCGCCAGGCGCGAAGCCATCTCGCTTCCCCCACCCTTGGCCATTACGCCAAGCGTGCTCTCCTCACCCTGGGAAAACTCGACCTCCACCAGGGGAGGGGTGTTGTCACCGGTGTTGACCCGCTCGCCAATGGGGTCGGCCACCACAGACGGACGCAGCGCCCCACGCCCCGTGGCGCGCGCTACCGCGTCGCCCGCCTCGCGAACCAGGTCGCCTGCCAGCGCGGTGCCCGCTGCCAGTGTAAGGTAGATGGTGAATATGCCGGTGTCCTGGCAGAGCGGAACTCCGAGCTCGGCGGCGAGGTCGGCGTTCTCCAGCATGAGGTCTATCAACGAGCGCCCGGCGTCTGACTCCTCGAGCGCCCTGTAACTGACCAGCGCCTCGGCGGCGTCCGCGGGGAAAGCCGTGGACACCTCGAGGCAGAGTGCCTCCACCTCCCCGGCCAGCCAGGAGGCTTCAATCACTCTCATCGGTTATGACCGTTTCAAGCTCCAGTACCCGCTTCCTGACGCCCGCGGCCGACCGCGCCAGCGCCTGGCTCTCGCCTTCGGAGAGCGGCAGTTGGAGGACCTCGGAGACTCCGTCGCGCCCTAGTCGGGCCGGGACACCCAGGAAAATGCCCTCCACACCGTACTGGCCCGTGAGGTAAGCCGACACCGGGAGGACCCTTCCGGCGTCACCGAGTATGGCGAGCGCCATCACGCCGATCGAGACGGCGGGGGCGAAGTAGGCGCTGCCCGTCTTCATATAGCCGACTATCTCGGCTCCACCGTCGCGGGTCCGCCGGGCGACCTCATCGATGCCCGGCCCGACCACCTCGGCAAGAGAGTTGTCACCCGCGCGGGACCAGTCCACCAGGGGGGTCATGTCCTCCCCGTGGGTCCCCAGCACCAGGGCGTTGACATCACGGGGCCCAAGCCCCGCCAGCGTCTCCAGGTAGTAGAGGAACCGGGAGGTGTCCAGCACGCCGGCCATGCCCATTACACGCTTTTCGCTGAAGCCGAGTGTTTTCAAGGCGAGGTAAGCCATCTCGTCAACGGGGTTCGTTACAACGATTACGATAGCGTCGGGAGCAACTCGAGCCACTTCGCGCGCTATGGAGGTTACTATGGGGACGTTCTTCGAGGTCAGGTCCAGCCGGGACATCCCGGGAAGACGGGGAAACCCAGCGGTGATGATGACCAGGTCTGAACCGGCCGCCAGGCCGGCGTCGGTTCCGCCGCCGACATTCGAGCCCGAACCGGTGTAGGAGAGGGACTGCCCTATGTCCAGGGCAAGGCCCTTCACCTTTTCCTCCACGTCCACCAGCATCAGCTCGAGGGGCGCTGAGAGCGCCAGGTAGAACGCGGTGGTGGCTCCCACGTGTCCCGCGCCGAATATCGTGACCTTGTCCATGACACCCTCCAACCGGAGCAGGGCACCTGCCTCCATCGACCTTATTCTGCATCCTGTTTTTGCTCCGAGCCCTCCTCGCCCTGCGGGCCGGAGCCGCTCTGTGCCTTGGTCGGGCATGCCGGGTCGAGGCATAACTCCCACGGCCTTGACCCCTTGGCCAGGACCTTGATGCGCGGGCTGTCGCACTCATCGCAGACCTCACCGGTGGAGATGATGGCCCCTCTCTGTGGCAACGGGAATGTGATCGTGCACTCGGGGTAGCCACCACAGCCGGCGAACCGCTTGCCGGACTTCCTCGCCTTGAGGATGCGCATCTCGCCTCCGCAGCCCGGGCACTCCCCCAGCACGGAGTCGCCCCGGACACCCTCCCTTATCTCGCGCGATATCTCCTCTTTCTCGCTCTCCATTATCTCCAGGACGCTGCCCAGGGCTTCCCTGGAGGTGTTGATCACACCGTCCATCGACTGCTTGCCTTCGACGATGGAATCCATGTCGCGCTCGAGCTGCGAGGTCATGTCCGGAGTGGTTACCATCGTGGCGTGCCGCTCCAGCGCCTGGGTCACCGCGATTCCCGTCTCGGTGGGCTTCAAGGGGCTCCCGAAAGCGTAGCCTCTCTCGACGAGGCCCTGGATGATGCTGTGCCTGGTTGACTTGGTCCCCAGCCCAAGGTCCTCCATCTTCTCTATGAGCCTGCCCTCCGCGAAGCGCGGGGGAGGTTGCGTCTGCTTTGCCTCCAGCTCCTTCTCCACCACCCTTACCCTGTCGCCCTCGGCGAGGGCTGGCAGCTCCTCGTCCCTCTTTCGGGAATACGGATAGTAGCGAAGGAAACCCTCGCTTAAAACCACGTCTCCCCGGGCCACGAAAGGCTCGGAGTTGATGTCGATATCCACCCTGGTGGAGAGCGCCCTGGCCGCATCGGACAGCGTCGCCAGGAAACGGCGCGCGACCAGCTCGTATATCTTCCACTCCTGGGGCTTCAGGCTGCCCTTCGATGGAGCGCCGGTCGGGTAGAGGGGGGGGTGGTCGGTAGAGAACTTCTTGCCCCGGGTGGGCTTGAGTTCCTTTTTGCCCAGGAGTTCAGAGGCGAGCGGGCCCACGACGTCGGCTCCCTTGATGCTCTGGAGCACGCCGGCCAGGTCGAGCGAGTCGGGGTACACGGTGTTGTCCACTCTCGGGTAGCTTATGATGCCCCGCATGTACAGGCTCTCCGCGATGTCCATCGCGCGCACCGGCGGTATCTTGAGGCTGGAGGCCGCGGTGAGGAACGCGGTGGTGTTGAACGGCGCGGGCGGGTTCACGGTCCGCTCTTTGGTGTACACGCCTCTCACCTCGCCCTCGTCGGCCAGATTCTCGAACGCCGCCTTCGCGGAAGCCTCGTCGCCGAATCGTTCAGTGCGGTGCCTGGCTGCGAACGTCTCGCCGCCGCGCTCGCAGGTGACCTTTATCTGCCAGAAATCCTCCTGCACGAAAGCATTTCTCTCCTTTTCGCGGTCCACCAGTATTGCCAGTGTGGGGCTCTGAACCCGGCCGGCGGAAAGGAACCTCTGGCCCAGCCTGGTTGTGGCAAGCGATATGAACCTGGTGAGCGCCGCCCCCCAGATGAGGTCGATGTCCTGCCGGGCCTCACCCGCCCTCGCCAGGTTCTCGTCGAGGCAGTCGGTATTGGCGAACGCCTCGCGTATCTCCTGGGGGGTGAGGGCGGAAAACCGGGCCCTGCTTATCTCGGCGCCCGGGTTGGCCTCGAGCACCAGGTCCCTGATGTCGGCGCCGATAAGCTCGCCCTCGCGGTCATAGTCCGTCGCGATCACCACCGAGTCAGCCTCGCGCGCAAGCTTCTTGAGCGCGGTCACCAGCGACTTGACCTTTGGTGTCTTCTCTATCTCGGCATCGACGAGTTTCCTGGGGTCCACCTTCTGCCAGACCCGGTACTCCTCGGGGAAATCGACCTTGAGAACGTGGCCGCGCATGCCGACCACCTTCACCTCGCCGCCGTCTTCCTCGAAAGCGTAGACGGTGCTCCCCGGGCTCTTCTGGCGGGAGTTCTTGCCCCCGGACAGGATGCTGGCGATACGCTCTGCTGTCTGGTTCTTCTCTGTGACAATTAGCTTCATAGTTATGAGAGTTTATAGGAAGGGGCGAGAGATGGTCAATTTAACAGGGAAAAGAAAAGGGGCCAGGCAGGTCTCGGACCGGCTTGACCCCACTGTTGGATGTATCGGTCGCTTTACTTGATGAAGAGCGGGACGAAGATCAGCGAGACGATCGTCATGACCTTGATGAGGATGTTCATGGCCGGTCCGCTGGTGTCCTTGAACGGGTCGCCCACTGTGTCGCCGACGACGGCCGCGGCGTGGGTCGGGGTGCCCTTGCCGCCCAACTCGCCTCCCTCGATGTACTTCTTGGCGTTGTCCCAGGCGCCGCCCGCGTTCGCCATGAAGATGGCCATTGTGAACCCGCAGGCGAGCGCGCCGGCCAGGAAGCCGGCCAGGCACTCTATGCCCAGGAATCTGCCGATCAACAGAGGGCTTATTATGGCGATGGAGCCCGGAAGGAGCATCTCGTAGATTGCAGTCTTGGTGGTCATGTCCACGCATTTCGAGTAATCGGGCCTTACCCCGGGCTCTCCTTCCTTCAGGCCCGGAATGTCGCGGAACTGCCGGCGGACCTCCTCTACCACCGAGAACGCCGCCCGGCCGACCGCGTTGAGCGTCAGGGCGCTGAACACGAACGGGAGCATGACGCCGAGCAACAGGCCTACGATGAACTTGTAGTTGCCTATCATGTCTATCTTGGTCAACCCGGTGGCCTGGGCAAAAGCGGCGAACAGGGCAAGAGCGGCAAGGGCGGCAGACCCGATAGCGAAACCTTTGCCGATGGCGGCGGTTGTGTTGCCCACCGAGTCGAGCCCGTCGGTTATCTCCCTGACCTCCGGGTCCATGTCCGCCATCTCGGCGATGCCGCCGGCGTTATCGGCCACCGGGCCGTAGGCGTCCACCGACACCACTATGCCGGTAGTGCAAAGCATGCCAAGCGCCGCGAGCCCGATGCCGTATACGCCGCCGCCGCCGGCGATGGCGTGGTTGCCGGTTATGAAAGCGACGCCCATGGCGATGGCCACTACCACGATAGGCACTATCGTCGAGAGCATGCCCACCGCCATGCCCCTGATGATTATTGTGGCGGCCCCGGTCTGCGCGCTTTTCGCTATCTCCTGTACGGGCCTGTAATGGTCGGAGGTGAAGTACTCGCTGGTAAGGCCGATCACTATCCCGGCTACCACCCCCATCAGGACCGACCAGAACATCCCCACGTTCTTCCACCCCAGCAGCCACCAGACCAGGAAGAACGCGCTGGCGGTGGCCAGTATGGAGGCGGCGTAGGAGGACCATGTCAGCGCACGCTGAGCGGCCCGCCCGCCCTTCTTGGCGCGGACCAGGAGGCAGCCCAGTACCGAGCAGATCACCCCGGCTGCGGTGATGGCGAAGGGCAGCAGCATTCCCTTGACCCCAACCTTCTGGAACACTACACCTGAGGCGGCGATGGCGATAGGCGCGACGATTGCGGCCACGTAGGACTCGTAGAGGTCGGCGCCCATTCCGGCCACGTCGCCCACGTTATCGCCGACGTTATCGGCGATGACCGCCGGGTTGCGGGGGTCGTCCTCCGGGATGCCCGCCTCCACTTTGCCGACCAGGTCCGCGCCAACGTCTGCCGCCTTGGTGAAGATGCCGCCTCCCACGCGCGCGAACAGCGCGACGCTGGAGGCGCCCAGCGAGAAGCCCAGGATGATGTTGACCGAGTCATGGAACCCCAGGATGACCTCGAAGATGATATAGCAGATGGTGAGGCCGAGCAGGCCGAGACCTGCCACTGTGAGCCCCATTACGGCGCCGCTGCTGAAGGCTATGCGCAGGGCTGGTCCCGGGCCGGTCCTGGCGGCCTCGGCCGTTCGGGAGTTGGCGCGCGTGGAGACCGTTAGCCCCACGAACCCGGCGCCGAGCGAGCAGGCCGCCCCGAAGACGTAACAGAGCGCGGTCATCCAGCCGTGCTGTGACCGTAATGTCACGGAGATCAGGACTATCATGAGTAGTATGAATACGCCCACATAAGCGTACTCGCGGCGCACGAATGCTTTTGCGCCTTCCTGAATCGCTTTCGATATCTCCCTCATGCGCTCGTTGCCGGGGTCGGCTTTGAGCACCAGGCGGGCGTAAAGCGCCGCCACCAACAGGCAGAAAACCGACGTCCCCACCACGGCAATGGGTAACCAGGTAGCCATTAACCCTCCTTGGATTCTCCAAGAGCTTCTTTCAGCTAAAGAAGCTCTCTGTCAAGACAATGGTGCAATTATATTGACAGGCCGACCAATCCGCAAGAAAGACTTCCGCGGCGCGTCGGAATCCGCGCCACATGGCGCGGCCGGTTTTACCAGCCCCCCGCTCTCTGGTAGACTCTACCCTCGGGCTACAGGTGGTTGAACGCCCCGTGGAGGTAAGTCTTGATATCTGAAAGGTCCTCCCGCCTCCCTCCCTTCTACGTGATGGAAATCCTCGAGAAGGCCCACGCCATGGAGCTCGAGGGGGCGGACATAGTGCACATGGAGGTCGGAGAGCCCGACTTCGACACTCCCGAGCCTGTCAAGGAAGCCGCCTACCGCGCCATCCGTGAAGGCATGACGCAGTACACCCACAGCCTGGGCATACCGCGTCTGCGCCAGGCGATAGCGTCCCACTACGGCGAGCGGTACGGGGTCGAGGTATCCCCCGACAACATACTGGTGACCAACGGCACCTCGCCGGCGATGGTGCTGATATTCGCGGCCCTCTTGAACCCGGGCGAGGAGCTCATCCTCTCCAACCCCTGCTACGCCTGCTACCCGAACATCCTCGAGCTGGTGGGAGGAGTGCCCGGTTACGTGGACGTCTTCGAGGAAGACGGCTT
This sequence comes from Candidatus Geothermincolia bacterium, assembly GCA_038326775.1. GTDB lineage: Bacteria > Actinomycetota > Geothermincolia > Fen-727 > Anoxymicrobiaceae > DYIU01. The sequence goes on along the minus strand of JBBQKJ010000025.1, from coordinate 24,939 downwards.
CAAGTACCGCCCGTCCGAGATAGCGCGCGGTCTCGGCCGCGGGGCCAGGGGGGTCATGATAAACTCGCCCTCCAACCCGACCGGCATCGTTCTCTCCGGCGAGGACATGGCCGAGCTGGTGGAGGTCGTCGCGGGACGCGCCTTCATCATCTCCGACGAGATATACCACGGCCTGGTTTACGAGGGCCGGGAGCGCTCGATACTCGAGTACACCGACCAGGCGTTCGTGCTCAACGGCTTCAGCAAGCTCTACGCCATGACCGGGTGGCGCCTCGGCTACATCATCAGCCCCCCCGGGTTCATCCGCGCCCTGCAGAAGATACAGCAGAACATCCATATCTGCGCCAACTCCTTCGTGCAGTGGGCGGCTGTCGCGGCGCTCGAGGAGACCGCGGAGCAAACCGCCGTGATGGCGAGGCTTTACGACGAGCGCAGGCGCTTCATGCTGCCCCGGGTGCGCCAGATGGGCTTCGGCGTAGCGGTCGAACCGACCGGCGCCTTCTATATATTCGCCAACGCGAAGAGGTTCACCGACGACACGTACCGCTTCTGCCTGGATGCGCTCGCCCGCGCCCGTGTGGCGATCACGCCGGGCATTGACTTCGGAAGCGGCGGCGAGGGGTACGTGCGGTTCTCGTACGCCAACTCGCTCGAGAACCTCACTGAAGGAATGAACAGGCTGGAGAAATATCTGAAGGAGCGTGGGGAGAATGGCTGATAAGCCCATGTTCGTGGACCTGAGCGTGCCCATCGAGGAATCGGAAAGCGAGCCGTTCAAGCCGCAGGTGGTCCACCAGGACCACCAGGCCGGGGCGCGGCTCATGGCCGCGATATTCGGGGTGCCGGCCGAAGACCTGCCCGGCGGCCTCGGGTGGGCCAACGACAACATCACGCTGATAACTCACGCCGGCACCCACCTGGACGCCCCCTGGCACTACGCCCCCACCGCGGGCGGCGAGCGGGCCATGACCATCGACGAGGTGCCGCTGGACTGGTGCTTTTCCGACGGGGTTGTGCTCGACTTCCGCTCGAAGGCGGACGGCGAGCGAATAAACGTCGATGACGTCGAAGCCGAGTTGAGGCGCGTCGACTACGAGGTCAAGCCTCTGGACATCGTCCTCATCATGACCGGCGTCGACAAACACTGGGGCAGCCCCGATTACATCAACAGGGGCTGCGGAATGACCAGGGCGTCCACCATGTATTTCCTCGACCGCGGGGTCAAGGTCATGGGTATCGACTCCTGGGGCTTCGACAGGCCCTTCGTGAGCATCAGGCGGGAGTACGAGGATACCGGCGACGCCTCCATCATATGGGAGGCGCACTACGCCGGCATCGAGACCCCATATTGCCACCTGGAGAAGCTCGCGAACCTCGATCGGCTCCCGGCCCACGGGTTCAAGGTTGCCTGCTTCCCGGTGAAGATAACCGGCGCGAGCGCCGGCTGGTGCAGGCCGGTAGGGATAATTTACTAGTGAGAGGCGGAAGCATGGAGCTCAAGCATATATTCGACACGGTCAAGGAGACGTTCGACAGGGAAAACCGGGCACGAGAACAAGGGCTCTCGCTGTCGCGCGACACCATCCAGTTCTGCGCCAACTCGATAAGGGCGGTGCACCGCGGGGACCTCGAAGAGTCGAGGAGGCTCCTCAAGGCCGCCAGCGATAATGTTGACGCGGCGCACGCCCTGCTCGAGCCTTACCCCCGCATTTTCTACGCGGGCTTCCTGCAGGACGCGGAGAAGGAGTACGCGGAGGCCGCCGCGACGTTCGCGCTCATAGAGGGCGACCCGCTGCCGCTTCCCGGGGACCTCGGGGTGGGCACCGCGCCGTACCTGAACGGCCTGGGCGAGGCCGCGGGCGAGATGCGCCGGCACACCCTCGACCTCATCAGGGACAACAGGCTCGAGCGGTGCGAGGAGATCCTCGGCATGATGGACGACATCTATTACCTTCTCGCGTCGGTCGACTACCCTAACGCCATCACCGCCGGGTTGAAGCGCACCAACGACATGGTGCGGGGGGTGCTCGAGCGCACTCGCGGCGACCTGACCACCGCCATCCGCCGCCACAGCCTCGAGCGCACCATGAAAGAACTCGAAGAAAAGCTCAAAGACTGAGAACGCGAGCCTCGCGCCGGGCTTCCCTTCGATCAGGGGACATCGCAGACCATCACGGTCATGTCGTCCTTGGGCTCACCGTTGCAGAACTCCATGACATTTTCGATGAGCGCGTCGATGAACTCGCCCGCGGGCATGTCACGGTTGGCCGTCACGAACCTGTTGAGTCTTTTCAGCCCGTAAAACCTGCCCCTTGAGCTCGTGGCGTCCAATATGCCGTCCGTGTAGAGCACCAGACGCTCCCCGGAGCGGAGCTTTCGGCGAGCCACGTCGAGGTCCGCCCGGGAAAATATCCCCAGTAGAGACCTCTTGCTGGAGCCAAGCGGCTCGGGCGCTCTCCTGTCGAGCAAGACGCTCAACGGCTCCTCGTGCCCCGCGTTCGAGTAACTGAGGGTCATGGTGGGGAGATCCAGCACCGCGAAGAAGACGGTCACGAAGCTGTCGGTGCGGTTGGCGACGTAGAGCTCGTGGTTGACGTGCTCCATTATCTCCATGATCCTGTTGTGCTCCCTGGCCTCCACCCGTAGCGCGCTCATCGCCATCGTGGCGAACAGGGCCGCGCCCACCCCGTTACCGGAGGCGTCCCCCACCACCAGGAATACCTTGTCGCCGAAGCTCCAGTAGTCGTACCAGTCGCCGCCCACAACCCGCGCCTGCTGTTGGCGGGCCTGGACGCCGACCCCTTTCATGAGCAGCGGCTCTCTGGGAAGCAGGCTGGTCTGGATACCCGCGGCGATGTCCATTTCCCTCTGCATGAGCGCGTACTTCTCCAGCTCCTTCTGTTCGCTCATGTCTCGGTAGACGGCCACCACGTTCTCCACCCTGCCGTTGGGCCCCAGTATCGGCGCGAAAGTGCCACCGACCGGTACGTGCCTGCCGGAGCGGGTGACGATCTCGTCCTCGCTGTATGCTATGTGCTCGCCGGCCAGCATCTTGCTGATGGGGCACTGGAGACCCGGGCACGCCCCGGGCGCCACGGCATGCCCGTACAGGACCTCGTGGCAGTTGCGGCCCTTGGCCTCGTCCTGGCTCCACCCGGTCATGAACTCAGCGGAGGGGTTGGTCAGCACCACCATGTGGTCCTTGTCTATCACCAGCACCGCGTCCGGAGTCGCCTTCAGGACCGCCTCGCTTTTCTCCCTTTCCCTGTAGAGCCTCTCGTTTATCTCCGCGTTCTTGATGGTCAACTGCTGCTCGAACAGCTTCTCCTGCAGCCTCCGGTTCTGGATGGCGATGGCCGCCTGCCGGGCCAGAGAGTCGGCGAGCGCGATGTCTTCATCGGAGAACCTGGTCTCGCCCAGGGTGAACTCCAGGCTCATCAGCCCTATGAGCTCGTCTTTGACGACCAGCGGGACCTGCAGGTAGGAGCGCACCCCGGGCCCCCTGAATATCCTGGATTCCAGGCTCAACTCCTCCCCCACGTCTTCGGCCAGCACCGGCTCCCTCGTGCGCAGCGCGCTCGCCGTCGCCTGCCCGAGCTCGGTCATTGGTATGTGAAACTGGTTCAACAACCAGACCTGTAGCGTGCTGCGGCCGTATCCGGCCACGAAGGTGAGGGCGTTCGCTTCCGGCTCGTAGAAGAACAGCGAGCAACGGTCGACCCCGAGCGCTACCGCCGTCTTCTGGGCTATCGTCTCAAGCAGCTCGTCGAGGTCGCGAGTCTCGCTCACGGCCTGGGCGATCTCGGTCAGCATTATCGCCTGGCGCCTGCGCTTGCGCTCCTCGTGGAAAAGGCGCGCGTTCTTGATTGCGACCCCCGCCTGGGTGCCGAAGGTGGTGACCATGGTTATGTCAAGGTCGGTGTAGATCCGCGGGGTAGTCTCGTAAAGCTCGACGACCCCTATCGCCTCGCCGTCGACGGTAATAGGTATGGAGAGCGCGGAGCGTATCCGGCGGCCGGCGGCGAGCCGTGGAAGCTCGAACCCGCGAAGCTCGTCGTCCCTGGCGAGGACGTACTCGTTCCTCTGCATGGCCACCCCGGACAGGCTGTTCTCCACGGGCGCCTTCTCGCGGGATGCCCAGGCGCGGGAAAGGCCCATCTCCGCCAGCGGCTCCAGGTACTTCCTGCTCTCGTCGAGGAGAAGAACGGCGCCCATCTTCGTCTGCATCAGGCTGGTCGACACCTCGAGTATCTGGCCCAGCACGGCCTCCAGGTCCACCGTCGATATTATGGCCTGCCCCAGGTTCGCCAGCGCGCGGTACTCCTGGAGCTGCCGCTCGACGGTTGACTTCTCCTCTTTCAGATACGCCCGCCGCGTGTAGTGCCTGACCTTCTTGGTGAAAAGGTCCCGCATCCTGGCCAGCTCGAGCCATGCCTCCGCGGAGTAGCCGGCGGGAAGGAGCTCGCTTGTCAACGCACCCCAGACGTGGGTCTCCCCTTCATCGAACGCGCGGATGGCGTCCTCGAGGCGCAAGCCCTGGGCGACGCGTTTCCTGCCGACATCGGTCGCCAGGCTCTTGATTAACTTGATGGGTTGCTCCGCCGCCTCGAAGTAATCCATGTAGATCTGCACGTAGTCGCGGAATGACTGGCGGACGTCGGCCACGACGTCGGCCGGAAGGGAATCGTACTCGGGTGTCATGTCCTCAACGATGCGGTCGATGTCGGCCACCAGGGAGTCCTTGTTCTCGCGGATGAACCGGGCGACCGCGTGCCTGAGCGCTTTGTACTGCCGGGCGCTCTCTTTAGGGACGATTTCCTGAGTGCCAGCGAGTTTCTCCTCCATGCGGTCAATTATAAAGGGTTGAGGCCGGGTCTTGCATCGTGCGCTTTATTAAAGACTGCGGGACGCGCCCGCCGCGGGGGCGCCGGTTTCCCCGCTCGCTTTGTGCCCGAGGCGGTTTTCCTATATATTGTTGGCTTGGGAAGCGGTCCTTTGACAGTGGGGGGCAGATTGGCAGCCAGGGTCTTTCAGATAATCGGCGCTGTGATAATCGTATTGAGCGTGCTCATCGCCGTGGCCGTCTTCTACTTCCTGAACAAGGGCCTTAAGAAGGTCAACAAGGTCCTTAAAAACCACAGGGGAGATTTCAGCAAGGACCTCCTGATAGGCCTGGACGGCCTGAAAGAGGCGGAGGGCCAGCTCGAGGTGGTCACCGCCGTGACGGAGACGGTGAAGGCCGGCATGCGGTCCGGCATTACCGGGGCGGACAAGCTGGTCGTGTTCGTGAAGTCGAGCGCCTTCCAGATAGGGGTTCCGGCAGCCATGTGGGTCATGCTGGTTTTCGTGGCGATGCCCCGCGCACTATTGCCCCGAAGAAAGAAAAAGAAAAAAGCCACCCCCATACCGCCTCCATCCTGGGAGGCTGCCGCCAGGTAGGCAAGTGCGGCAAACACCTCGGCAGACTGTCCGGGACGCGGTTCTGAGGAATCTTCTAAGGAGGTTGTCACATGCTTCGTCTCAGGAATCCCGACGGCTCGTACGACATCGTAGAGACCACCCCCGAGAATACCCGCGATTACCTCGAGCGCGAGCCGCTGCTGGCGGCAGACACCGAGGACCCCGGCTTCAAGCCGCTCGAGGATGTGCGCGCATTGCAGAACGAGCAGCTCAAGCGCGAGATGGAACGGGTCACGGACGGGAGCGCCTACTACAAGGAGCTCTTCAAGCGGGAGAAAATCGACCCCGAGAAGATAAAAACCGTCGACGACCTGGCCCGCATCCCGGTCACTTATAAACGCGACTACATGAAGGACCCCGAGGCGTTCCGGCTCAAGCTCTCGAACGCGACCCTCTACGACTGGCTGTGGGAGGTCACCTACACCACCGGCACCACCACCGGCATGCCCACGCCGTTCTATAACACCATCAACGACGCTTACGCCAACTTCCAGATGATCTTCCGCGCCATGAAAATCGGCGGCATGACCGAGGGCATGCGCACCGTGAACCTCTTCCCGCTGGGCCCCATCCCCCACATCGGATTCTTCCGCACCCGGGACATCATAACCATGGCGCCGTTCGGGCAGGGCTCGTTCGCCTGCACCGGCATGCCGCACGAGGAGTTCAAGATACACCGGTCGTTGGACCACGCTGTGGAGCTGGTGGAGAGGGTACAGGGCCAGGCCCTTGTAGGGATTGGCAGCTTCATCCGCCGCGTCATCATGAGAGCCGAGGAGCAGGGGCGCGACTACTCGAGCGTCCACGGGGCGCAGCTGCTGGGAGAGGCGGCCCCCAGGGGGATGCGCGACGACATACGGCGGCGCCTGGAAGGTATGGGCGCCACGAGTCCTTTCATCTCCAACTCGTACGGGTTCACCGAGATGCAGGGGGCCATGGCCGAATGCGAGGAGTTCAGCGGCTGCCATAACCCCGACCCCGGGCTCTACTTCTTCGAAGTCATCGACGAGAAGACCGAGGAGAGGGTACCCGACGGGGAGGTCGGCCTGCTGGTCATCACCCACCTCAACCGCACCGGCACGGTGCTGCTGCGCTATGTCATCGGCGACTATGCGGCCATCACCCACGAGCCGTGCCGGTACTGCGGCAGGACCAGCGTTCGAATGATGATAGCGGTCGGGAGCACCTACGCCAGCCGCACCTCCGAGCTGGTAAAGCTCAAGGGCACCCTCATCAACCCCGAGATACTGCGAGACGAGATAGCCAACACGGCAGGCGTCACTGAGTACCAGGTGGTCTTCACCAAGAAGGACCCCGACGACCGCTACTCTCCGGACGACCTCATCATCAAGGTCGGGAGGACGGGCGCCCGCTCGGAGGATGACATCGCGGCCGAGCTGCAGCAGCGCGTACAGCGGGCGGTGGAGATGCGGGCGGGGATCGAGTTCGTGGAGCTCTCCGAGATATTCGACCCCACTGTTTCGCTTAAGGCGATGCGCATAGTGGACCTGCGCCCCACCGAGTGAGGCCCCGAGGGTCGCCGGGCCGGAATGCCGCTTGCGGGCGGAAGCCCGTCCCGGTTTGCGGGCGCGGGCAGCCCTAGACATGCGCTTTACCTGGACGTGGGAAGATAAATGCAAAACAAAAGGCCAGACACCGACTAAACTGGTATCATACTGATCGGCTTAGGTTGCCGTCCCTTTTTAGTCAGTGACCGACCTTTTGTCCGCACCTCATTCTAATACTATTGTACCCTTCGCTGTCAATCCGATATAACCTGCTGCCGTCTCTGGGGCCTGACCCCTGAGCCGACGCGACAGGAGCAGCGTCCGGTCAATCAACTGTTCCCGCCGGTGCGGCAAGTGTGTTCTGACCCATCGGTCAGACATGCAGCGCCCTGTTGTCCACCACCCAGTCGGCCTTGAGGCCGGTGCGCTCGAACAGGCGCTGCTCGATCATCTCCGGCTGCTCCACGTTTATCTCGTCCGGGGAAATCTCAGTGTCTATCCTGACCTGCTTCGTTATGCCCGCCTTTACCACCTCGGCATCGACGCCCTCCCTCACCGATACGTAGACGATAACGCGGTCGCGGCTCGCGACATCCTCCTCGTCCTCCTTGGTGATGATGACCTGGAACGACTCCACGCCCTCAACCCGGCGGATGGCGTTCTGGAAGTTCATGTGAGGCACGCGGGCCCCCTTGATCTTGGTGAAATCGCGCTCGGCCCGGCCGATGGGGGGCCTGAGGACCGGCAGGGTGAGCCCGCAGTGTGAGCACTTCTCCCAGACCACGCCGCCGCCGATGAGGTCGCCCATCCAGTAGCGCAGGAGCACCGTGCCTCTCCAGTCGATGTGGCTGAAGCAGAGCACCCCCGGCTCACCCCACTTCACCGGCTCCCTGGTCTCAGGGTCGAGGACCTCCCAGAAGAAGAACTCGGGGTTGAGGTGCAGACCAGTCTTCTCGTCGCACTCAAAGAAAGCGGCCCGCATCTCCGTGGAGCCGTAGCCTTCGATTATCTTGACCTCTGGGGAGCCTATGATCTCGAACTGAGACTTCAGCTTGTCGCGGTACTCGTCGGAAAGAGGTTCCGCCGCCAGCACCGCGTACTTGACCGGCGCGGGCTTTGGAACACCCAGCTCGATCATCCCGGCTGCGGTCTTCAGCCAGTAGGTCATATAGGACGGTATCGCGATGTACATGTCGAACGGGAGCATGCTTGCAATGACCACCTGCTTCTCGGTGGGAATGGCCTTGCCCCCGCAGGTATGGAAGATGCTCACCCCGTTGTCGACAGTGCATTCGGCGAAAACCACCTGGAAAAACGCCAGGTGGGGAAGGCCCGGGAACATGTTGAGGCCTCTCATCCGGGGCTCCCAGCCGAAAAGGTAGAGCATGCTCGCAATGTACGGCACGACGTTCTTAATGTCGTGATTGGTGTAAGTGGCCATGCTCGGCAGCCCGGTGGTGCCCCCGCTCATGTTGTAGTGGATGGGGTTCCACTCCGAGAGCGCGGTCTGTTCCACCCGCTCCTTGAACGAGCGCGGCTTGCCGTACAGGTCTCTCAGGTACCGCGTGGTCAGCGTCTTCCAGGCGTACCCCAGCTTCTTGCCGGTGGAGATCTCCTCCAGGTCGTATGGGCTCTCCTCGGTCCTGGGCTGCAGGATGAGCGACTTCTGGTCGGCGGAGGTGTCCTCCCTGGTGGTGATGGGAATCCTGCGGAAGTCATCGTAGGAGTGCAGCTTGTCGGGGTTTATCCCATGCTCCTTGAACAACTTGCGGTAGTATGGATGGTAGGGGTAGACGTAGTCCTTGATGTACTTGAAAAGCTTCGCGAGCGAGTATTCCCTCTGCTCCTCCGGGGTCCACTCGTAAGAAATAGCCATTCCGCCTCACCCCCTGGTCCGCCAGTACCGGATTGGTCTCCCACTGAGAAAAAATCATACGTACTACGCGGTAATTTGGCAAGTTCACTCGACCGCACTCAGGCGCCGCACCTGTCGAATGTTCTTGCAGCCCCACACGGCAAACGAGGGCGGGCAGGCAGATGAATTTTCCGGGGGTCCCCGGTCTACACGAGCTCCAGGATCACCATCGGCGCGTTATCTCCCTGGCGGGGGCCGAGCTTCAAAATGCGGGTGTAGCCGCCGCTGCGCTCCTGGTACTGTGGCGCGACCTCGGCAAAGAGGCGGTGGATCACGTCCCGGTCGTTAATCACCTTGAGCGCCTCGCGGCGCGCCGCCACATCGCCTTTCTTGCCATAGGTCACCAGGCGCTCCACGACGGGCTTGGCCAGCTTGGCGCGGGTCTGAGTGGTCGTTATCCTTCCGTGGATTATCACCTCGCGGGCCAGGTTGGATATCATGGCCTTCTGGTGGGAGGGGCTCCCGCCGAGCCTCGGTCCTTTCTTGGGTTCAGGCATCTCTATCTCACCAACTCTATTCCGTGAGCTTAAGCGACAGGCCGCGGGCTTCCAGCTTCTCCTTGATGAGCTCCACGGTCTTTGCTCCAAGGTTCCTTATGCCCAGCAGCTCTTCCTCGGGATGGCTCACCAGGTCGCCGAGCGTCTCTATCTTGGCCCGCCGCAGGCAGTTGTTGGCGCGCACGTTCAAGTCGAGCTCGCTGATGCTGGCGTCAAGGCCGGCCTCGGTCGCGGCCTCGGTAAGCTCGAACACGTCTGACAGCCCGGCCTCCTCAGCGAGATTGGCCAGAAGGTTGACATGCTCGATGAGGATACGCGCCCCCTGGCTCACAGCCTCGTCCGGCTTGACACTGCCGTCGGTGCGGACTGTCAGGGTGAGCTTGTCGAAGTCGGTGCGCTGGCCTACCCTGGTATCCTCCACCCTGAAGGTGGCGCTCCTGACCGGCGAGAAGACGGAGTCGACCGGTATGACACCGATGGGGTCTCCATCCCTCTCGTTCTCCTCAGAGGTTGTATAGCCTCGCCCCTTTTCCACGGTGAGCTCCATCTCCATTTTGCCCTTCTTGGTAAGCGTGGCGATGTGGAGCCCCGGGTTCAGGACCTGCACGCCGGAGGGCGCTTCGATATCGGCCCCGGTCACCGCGCCCGGTTTCGTGACCTTTATCCTGAGCGTCTCCGGCTCTTCTCCATCGATGGAAACAACCAGCTCCTTGAGGTTCAAAAGTATCTCGATGGTGTCCTCTCGGACACCCTCGATCGCGGAGTATTCGTGCTGGACGCCCGTGATCCTGACCGACGTCACCGCTGCTCCCGGGATCGAGGAGAGCAGGATGCGCCTCACCGAGTTGCCCAGGGTGTGACCCAGGCCGCGCTCCAGCGGCTCTATCACGAATACGCCCTCGGTGTCGTTCAGGTCAAGAACCTTGATCTGCGGTTTCTGGATTCCTAGCAAAAGACCACCCTCCGTTGCCTTCTATAGATCAGCGCGAGTAAAGCTCGACGATCATCTCGTCCCTGATCGGGACGTCGATGCTCTCGCCCACGGGACGCTCCACCACGGTTGCCGAGAGCTTTTTCCGGTCGACTTCCAGCCAGGGAACCTGCTCCCTCTGAAAGCTCTCGAGCGCCATCTTGAAGACCGTGCTTTCCTTGCTCTTCGGTTTAACCCCTACCACATCGCCGTGCTTCACCTGGCACGACGCTATATCAACCTTCCTCTCGTTCACGGTTATGTGGCCATGACACACCAGTTGCCGCGCCTGGTTCCTGCTTACCGCGAAGCCCGCGCGGTACACGACGTTGTCGAGCCGGCTCTCCAGCATGCGGATGAGGTTCTCGCCCGTGCGGCCCTTCTCGCGGATCGCCCGCTGATAATACGCCCGGAACTGCTTCTCCAGAACGCCGTAGACTCTGCGCGCTTTCTGCTTCTCGCGGAGCTGCATGAGGTAGTCGGTCTCCTTCACGCGGCGCCTGCCGTGCTGGCCTGGCGGATAGTTGCGGCGCTCCACTGAGCACCTGTCAGTGAGGCAGCGTTCGCCTTTGAGGAACAGCTTGGTGCGCTCCCTGCGGCACAATTTGCATACGGGTCCGGTGTTTCTAGACATGATAGCGAGGGGCCTTCGGAGCGCCCTATACTCTCCTTTTCTTCTTGGGCCGGCAGCCGTTGTGCGGGACCGGCGTGACGTCCTTTATCGAGCCTACCTCAATACCGTTGGCCTGCAGAGTTCGAATCGCGGTCTCCCTGCCGGAGCCGGGGCCTTTGACCCTTACCTCGACCTTGCGCATCCCCTGCTCGGCGGCTTGCTTGGCCACCGACTCGGCGGCTTGCTGGGCCGCATAGGGCGTGCTCTTGCGAGAGCCCTTGAAACCTATGGTCCCGGCGCTCGCCCAGGCGATGCTGTTGCCCTCCAGGTCGGTAATATTGATAATGGTGTTATTGAACGTGGCCTTGATATGGGCGATACCCTGTGGCACGTTCTTCTTGATTTTCTTGCGACCCCTGGACTTTCCTTTTCCTGGCCTGGGCAATGTGCTCCTCCTTAGCCCTTACCTTCCGGCGGCCTGCTGCTGCCGCTGCTTCTTCTTGATGCCTACCTGCGGCCTGGGGCCCTTGCGGCTCCGAGCGTTAGTGTGCGTTCGCTGGCCTCGCACCGGCAGGCCCCGCCTGTGGCGCAGGCCGCGGTAGCAGCCGATCTCCATAAGGCGCTTGATATTCTGTGAGCGCTCCCGGCGCAGGTCGCCCTCTATCTGGTAGTTCGCGTCTATGAACTCCCTCAGTCGCACGACTTCCTCGTCGGTCAAGTCACGCACCTTGGTGTCCACCGCGATGTTCACTCCCTGGCAAGTCTTGCGCGCCCTGGTGCGCCCGATCCCGTATATGTAGGTGAGAGCGATCTCCACCTGCTTCTCCCTGGGAAGGTCGATGCCCGCGATTCTGGCCAACCTGAAACCTCCGTTTACTTGCCCTGCCGCTGCTTGTGGCGGGGGTTACTGCAGATCACCATCACCTTGCCGTGCCTGCGTATCATTTTGCACTTGTCGCACATCTTCTTTACCGACGGCCTTACCTTCATCCTGATCCCTTGTCCGTTGTTGCCCTGCTACTTGAAGCGGTACGTTATCCTTCCTCGGCTCAGGTCGTAAGGCGACAGCTCAACCGTGACCCTGTCGCCGGGCAGGATCCGTATGTAATGCATGCGCATCTTGCCAGAGATGTGTGCCAGCACTTTATGGCCGTTTTCGAGCTCGACCCTGAACATCGCGTTCGGTAACGGCTCTACCACTTTGCCTTCGATTTCTATCGCTTCTTCTTTCGGTGCCAAACCTGCTTGCTTCCCCCCTAAGAGCGCACGAAAAAGTATCTTACCCCAGCTGGCCCAATTTTTCCATACCTGACCCCTCGCCTGCACGCAGGGTGAGCACGTCCGGCCCGTCCTCGGTCACCGCAACCGTGTGCTCGAAGTGGGCCGAGAGGCTCCCGTCCCTGGTGCTGACCGGCCAGCAGTCCGCGGAGGCCTCCACCTCGTGGGTGCCCATGTTGACCATCGGCTCCAACGCGATGACCATGCCGGCTTTAAGCAGGGGCCCTGTCCCCGGGGTCCCGTAGTTTGGAACGGGTGGGTCTTCGTGCATGCTGGTCCCTATCCCGTGACCGACGAACCTGCGAACCACGTTGAACCCCTCAGCCTCGACCACCACCTGCACGGCGTGGGAGACGTCACCGACCCTGTTTCCGGGCCTGCACATCACTATCCCCGCGTCGAGCGAGTGCCTGGTCACGTCCATCAGCTTCCGCACCTCGGGGCGGACGTTGCCGACCACCACGGAAACCGCCGCGTCCCCGAAGTAACCGTCCAGCTCCACCCCGGTATCGATGCTCAGGATATCCCCATCGGCAAGCGGGCGGTCGTCCGGTATCCCGTGCACGACCTGCGAGTTCACCGAGGTGCAGAGGGTGCCCGGATACGGGCCGCACTTGATGAACTCGGGCTGATATCCCTTAAACGCGGGGACCGCGCCCTCGTCCCTTATCATCCCCTCCGCCAGCTCATCCAGCTCGAGGGTGGTCACCCCGACCCCGGCCCTGTCAACGACCGCGGCCAGGACCCTGGCAACCAGGCCGCCGGCCCTTCTCATCTTCTCTATCTCCTCGCGAGATTTCAGGATTATCACTGGTTCCCCGCCGACTTCAGGGCCTCTATGGCCTCGACTATCCGGCCGAAGACCTCGTCCGGGCTTTTCGCGCCGTCTATGTCGGCCAGCTTGCCCGCCGGCCTGTAGTACTCTATGAGCGGCTCGGTCTGGCTCTTGTAGACCTCGAGCCGGTTGCGTACCGTCTCCTCGTTATCGTCACCGCGCTGGTAGAGCTCTCCGGAGCACGCGGCACAGACGCCCTCGGTCTCGGGTGGGCTGAAGACAACGTGGAAGTTCCCTCCACAGTCGCGGCAGACCCGCCTGCCGGTGAGCCTATCCACGAGTATCTCGGGGTCCACCACTATGTTGAGCACCAGGTCGAGCGAGCGGCCGCTCTCCTCGAGCATGCGGTCGAGCGCGGAGGCCTGGTGCGCGTTGCGGGGAAAGCCGTCCAGGATAAACCCACCCCGCACATCTTCGGCGGCAAGCCTCTCCTCGATGAGGCCTTCCACGACCTCGTCCGGCACCAACGCCCCGGAGTCCATGTACTTCCTGGCCTCGAGCCCCATCGGGGTGCCCTGGGACAATGCTGCCCTGAACATGTCCCCGGTGGCGACCTGGACCAGCCCGTGCTTTGCTATGAGCCTTTCAGCCTGGGTCCCTTTCCCGGCGCCCGGGGGGCCCAGAAGAACCAGGTTCATCATCTCTCCTACTTGCTCAGGAAACCCTCGTAATGTCGCATCTGCATCTGGGACTCGATCTGCTTCATGGTCTCCAGGGCGACACCCACGATGATAAGGATAGCCGCGCCCCCGAAAGGCACCTGTCTCGTGCCGAACTGTACGAACATAATCGCGGGTATCAACGCGATGAACGCCAGGTACAGGGAACCGGGCAGGTTTATGCGGTTGACCACCCTGGCGATGTAGTTGACGGTGGGCATCCCCGGGCGGATGCCCGGTATGAAGCCGCCGTATTTCTTGAGGTTGTCGGCGAGTTCGAACGGGTCAAAGATAATGGCGGTGTAGAAATAGGCGAAGAAGACTATGAGCCCGGTGTAAAGCACGAAGTAAAGTATCGAGCCCTCCGCGAAGCTGTTGGAGAACCCCTTCAGCGAGGGGAAAAAGTTGGCGATTATCAACGGGAACGTTATCACCGACGACGCGAAGATGATAGGGATTACACCGGAGGTGTTGACCTTGACCGGGATGTACGTGCTCGCCCCGGAGTACATCTTGCGGCCTCGCACCTGTTTGGCGTACTGCACCGGTATTCGCCGCTCTCCCTGCTCTATGTAGACAACCCCGACGATTATGCCAAGCGCAATGACCACAAGCACCAACAGGAGGACCGGTTGCCTCTGGTAGACCGTTTTCACCAGGGAGTTTATCTCCGCCGGAAGCGAGGCGATGATGCTGGTGAAGATGAGTATGGACATGCCGTTGCCGACCCCGCGGTCGGTGATAAGCTCGCCGAACCACATCAACAGGGCCATTCCCGCCACAAGCGTCAGCGTTATCAGGGCCCCCTTGGCGAAAGTAAGGTCGGGCAGTATGGCCTTCGTCTTGTCTCCGGCGCTGAAAGACACGATGAGCCCCGCCGCCTGCATCGTAGCCAGCACCAGGGTCATGTAGCGGGTTATCTGGGTTATCTTCTTGCGGCCGACCTCACCCTCCTCGTGCCACTCCTTGATCTTGGGTATGACCGCGGAGAGCAGCTCCATGATGATCGAAGCGGTGATATAGGGCATGATGCCCAGCCCGAAGATGGCCATTCGTGAGAGACCGCCGCCCGAGAACAGGTTGAGAAACTTCAGGACGCCGGCCCCGGCGCCTTCGAACTGCTTGGCCAGGTTGGTGAGGCTTACGCCGGGCGCGGGGATGTAGGAACCAATCCTGTACAGGGCAAGGACCATGAAGGTAAAGAGAATTTTTTTCCTCAAGTCCGCGATCTTGAAAGCGTCGCGGAACCCCGAGAATACCCGCAAGCTAGATCACCTCTGCCTTGCCTCCAGCTGCTTCGATCTTCTCGCGCGCGACGCGGGTGAAGGCGTGCGCCCTTACGGTAAGGCTGGTGTTGAGCTCTCCGTCCCCGAGTATCTTTACGCTCCCGCGTTCTTTCTTGATGAGGCCGGCGCTCGCCAGCGACGCGGGGTCGACCAACTGTTCACTCTCGAAGCGGTCGAGCTCTGACACGTTCACCACGGCGTAGACCTTCCGCTTCCTGGGGGTGAATCCACCCAGCTTGGGCAAACGGCGATACAGCGGCATCTGGCCGCCCTCGAAACCCGGGTTGCTGTGCGAGCCCGAGCGGGAGTTCTGGCCCTTCTGGCCGCGGCCGGACGTCTTGCCGTGCCCGGAGCTCCGGCCCCTGCCGACCCGTTTGCGATCCTTGCGCGAGCCGGGCGCGGGCTTCAGGTTATGCAGTCGGATGTCGTGATCTTCCATTTTCAGCTATCCTCGTCCCTGGCTCTTTGCCGGCTTACCGCCCGTCGAGACCTCCTCGACCTCGACCAGGTGCTTCACCTTGAACACCATGCCTCTTATCTCAGGCCGGTCCTCTTTCTCGACGGTGTGCCCGATCCTCTTCAGGCCGAGCGCCCTGACCGTCCCCCGCTGGTCAGCCGGACAGCCCACCAGCCCTTTCCTGAGGGTGACCTTAAGCTTCGGGTTCATCTAAGACGCTCCTCCCGCGGATATCCTCGACCCTCTTGCCACGCATGCGCGCGACTTCCTCCGGGCTCCTCAGCGTCTTGAGCCCAACGACTGTTGCCTTGATCACGTTAAGCGGGTTGTCCGAACCCAGGCTCTTGGTGAGTATGTCCTTTATGCCCGCGAGCTCCATCACCGGGCGCACGGCACCGCCCGCTATTACCCCTGTACCAGGGGAGGCAGGCTTCAAGAGCACGCGCGCCGCGCCGAATTCGCCGGTCACCTGGTGGGTGATGGTGCCTCTCTCCATGGGAACGCGGAACATGCTCTTCCTGGCCTTCTGCGCGCCTTTCTCGATAGCCAGGGGCACCTCTCGGGCCTTCCCGTAACCGACGCCGACGTTGCCTCGCCCGTCGCCGACAACCACCAGCGCGGTGAACGAGAAGCGCCGGCCGCCCTTGACGACCTTGGCCACGCGGTTGATGTGAACTACCTGCTCCTCGAGTTCCTGTATCTCCTGGACCTCTTGGTGGTCCATTCCACCTCCTAGAAGTGAAGCCCGCTCTTCCGGGCGGCATCGGCGAGCGCCTTGACGCGCCCGTGGTACTTGTAGCCGCCTCGGTCGAACACGACCGTGGTCACGTTTTTCTCCACCGCACGTTTCGCGATGGCCGCCCCCACGAGCGCCGCCATCTCGGTCTTGGATATCCTCCCCGCCGCCCTGAACTCCTTCTCCAGGGAGGACGCCGATGCCAGGGTCACGCCCAGCTCGTCATCGATCACCTGGCAGGACATCGCGCTGTTTCCGCGGAACACCGCGAGCCGCGGCCGCCCGGCGGTCCCGCTGATGCTCTTCCTTACTTTCTTGCGCCTGCGGTCCCGTCCCGACGCTCTCTTGCGGACAACGATCTTGCTCACTTTATCGCCTTCCCGACTTTCCTGCGGACGACCTCGTCGCGATACCTTATGCCCTTGCCCTTGTAGGGGTCGGGCTTGCGCAGGCTCCTTATCTCGGCGGCCACCTGGCCTACCTTCTGCTTGTCGCAGCCCCTGATGAAAATCCTGGTGGGGACCGGGACCTCGAACTTGATCCCGGCCGGCGGCTCCACAAGCCGCGGGTTCGAGTACCCGAGCTGGAGCTCGATCGAATCGCCCTTGAGCGTGGCTCTGTAGCCTACGCCCTGGATCTCCAGCGCCTTCTCGAAGCCCTCGGTAACGCCCTTCACCATGTTGTAGATGAGCGTCCTCATCAGACCGTGCAGGCCTCTGTCGTACGGCTCATCGGTCCTCCGGCTGACCAGGAGCCACCCCCCCTCCTGGACCACGTCGATGCGGTCGGAGACGTCTTGCTCGAGCTCACCCTTTGGACCTTTGACGCGCACGACATCGCCGTCGATCACGACGGTCGCGCTGGCCGGGACCTCGATCGGCATCTTACCCACGCGTGACATCAGTTATTCCTCTCAGCCGCTACCATACGTAGCACATTACCTCTCCCCCGACACCCTGGACCCTGGCCTCCTTCTCGGTCATGACACCCTTGGAAGTCGAGAGTATGGCGATGCCCAGGCCCCCCAGGACCCGCGGCATCCCGTCCTTCTTAGCGTAGACCCTCAAGCCGGGTGTGCTTATCCTCTTGATCCCCGATATCGCTTCCCTGCGGTCGGGGCCATATTTGAGGTGGACGACTATCATGTCGAAGTTGCCCCGCTTGACCATCTCGAACCTCTTGATATAACCCTCCCGGCCGAGGATGCCAGCTATGTCCGACTTGTTCCTCGACGCCGGTATCTCGACCTTGTCCTTCCTCGCTTTGCTGGCGTTCCTGATGCGGGTCAACATGTCCGCTATCGGATCGGTCATTGTCATCTAGTCGCCTCCCTACCAGCTCGACTTGGTGACGCCCGGCAACTCTCCCCTGTGGGCAAGCTCCCGAAGGCAGATGCGGCACAGGTGGAACTTGCGGTAATAGGCCCTTGGCCTCCCGCACCGCTTGCAGCGGTTATAGTTCCGGGTGGAGTATTTCTGCGGTCTCTTCTGCTTTACTACCAGCGCCTTCTTAGCCAAGTGCTCCTCCTGGTACGTCTAGTTCGCCTTGAACGGAAAGCCCAGCGCCTCGAGCAGGGCTTCCCCCTCCTCGTCAGTTTGCGCCGACGTCACCACGGTTATGTCCATTCCGCGGACCTTGTCTATCTTGTCGTAGTCGATCTCCGGGAAGATGAGCTGCTCGTCCAGCCCCATGCTGTAGTTCCCATGCCCGTCGAACGATTTTCGGGGCAGACCCCGGAAGTCCCTCACCCTGGGCAGGGCGATGGACAGAAGGCGGTCAAGGAACTCGTACATCCTGTCCCCCCGGACAGTCACCTTGCATCCCACTGTCATCCCGGCCCTGAGCCTGAAGCCGGCGACCGACCTCTTCGCCTTGATGATGAGCGGCTTCTGCCCCGTGATTATCCCGAGATCGACTGCCGCTGACTCGACAGATTTGGGGTTGGTGGTGCCCTCTCCTATTCCCATGTTCACCGTGACCTTCTGCAGCCGCGGGACCTGGAGCCGGTTCTTGTAGGCGAATCTCTCCATCAGCTCCGGGACTATGTCTTCCTCGAATACGGCCTTAAGGCGCGGCGCGTAGCCGTTGCCATGCTCTGGCTCTTCCATCAGATCTCCCGCTCGCACTTCTTGCAGACCCTTACGAAGGACTTCTCGCCGGTGCGCTTCCTGGCGACCCGGGTGGGCCGCTCGCAGCCCCCGCAGACCAGCATCAAGTTGGACGCATCGATCGGCAGCTCCCAGTCGACCACGCCTCCCTGGGGGTTCGCCTGGCTGGGCCGCATGTGCTTCTTGGCCCTGTTGACCCCCTCCACCACGAGGCGCCTGCGGACGGGGTCCACCTTGAGCACCTTGCCCCGTTTGCCGGCGTCCTTGCCTTTCAGGACCTCGACGGTATCGCCTTTTCTAATATGCAGCTTCTTCATCAGCCGTTCGCTCCTAAAGCACTTCGGGTGAAAGGGAGATGATCTTCATAAAGTTCTTCTGCCGGAGCTCACGCGCCACCGGCCCGAATATCCTCGTGCCCCGGGGGTTCATCTGGTTGTCGATGAGGACAACCGCGTTCTCGTCGAACTTGATGTAGGTACCGTCGGGGCGCCTCTTCTCCTTCTTGGTCCGAACCACCACGGCCCTGACCACGTCGCCCTTCTTCACCGGGGAGCCCGGAATGGCTTCCTTGACAGTCCCCACTATGACATCGCCGATTGACGCGTATCGGCGGCCCGAACCGCCCAGCACCTTGATGCAGAGCACTTCCCTTGCTCCTGTGTTGTCCGCTACCCTTAGCCTCGACTCCTGCTGGATCATCTGAAGTCTCCCGCGCTTACTTGGCCTTCTCCACGATCGAGACCAGCCTCCAGCGCTTCATCTTTGAAAGGGGCCTCGTTTCCATTATCTCCACCAGGTCGCCGGAGCCGCACTGGTTCTCTTCGTCGTGGGCATACAGCTTGGTGGTCCGCTTTACGGTCTTGCCATACAGGGGGTGGCGTACCCGGGACTCGACGGCGACAACGATGGTCTTGTCCATACCGTCCGACACGACCCTGCCGACCCTGACCTTGCGAGACGCCCTTTTCGCCATTTCTTACCGCCTATATGTCCCTGAGCTCTTCTTCTACTTCTTCTTCGAGCTGCTCTTCCGACTCTTCGACAACGCCTATGCGCTCCTCGGCCACCTCTTCCTCTATTTCCTCTTCGGCCTCTATCAGCGCTTCCAACTCAGCTCGATCGGCGACGGCCTGCTGTGGCTCTTCGCCGGCGTCCTCCGGGGCCGCCTCGATGTTTATCGAGTACTCGTGCTCGGTCATCACCGTGCAAACGCGGGCTATGTCCCGGCGCGCTTCTCTCAGCTTCATGGGGTTGTCAAGCTGGCCGGTCGCGTGCTGGAACCGCAGGTTGAACAGTGTCTCCTTCAGCTCCCGGAGCTTGTCCTCCAGTTCGTCCTCATCAAGTATCCTAAGGTCTTTCGTCTGCAGCATCTCAAACCCCCGTAGGCGGTTAATCTTCCCTCTTGACGAACCTGCACTTCATGGGCAGTTTATGCGCAGCCAGGCGGATGGCTTCCCGCGCCACCGGCTCGGCAACGCCTGCCAGCTCGAACATGACCTTGCCGGGCTTGACCGGCGCAACCCAGAACTCCGGGTTGCCCTTTCCGCTGCCCATGCGGGTCTCGGCCGGCTTCTTGGAAACCGGCTTGTGCGGGAATACGTTTATCCACACCTTGCCGCTTCTCTTTATGTACCGAGTCATGGCTACCCTGGCGGCCTCGATCTGACGCGCGGTCACCCAGGCCGGCTCGAGCGCCTGCAGGCCAAAGTCACCGAAGTTGACCTTTGTGCCTCCCTTGGAGTTGCCCCGCAGTCTACCCCTCTGGACTTTTCTGTGCGGCGGTTTCTTGGGTTGAAGCATTACTCGGTTGCCTCCTCTTCGACCACGGCCTCCCGCGCCTGCGGCGTTTCGGTCGATTCGACCGTGGTTTGCGCATTCGTCGCAGCTTCGTCAACCTCAACCCGCGGCGGCGCCTCAGGCTCCACCGGTGCGGTATCGGCACTCAACACGGGACTCTCGGCCAGAGCCTTTTCCGGCTCTGCCGGCGACGCCTGCTGAGGCTTTGCGGCCACGGCCCGCTGCTGAGGCTTCGCGGCCGCTCGCGGAGGCCGGGGCCTGGAGGGTCGCGCGGAGCCGAGAGAAGGTGGCATGGCCCGTTCGTCCTGGCGCTTGCCGGTGATGTCGCCCTTGTAGATCCAGACCTTGACGCCTATGCGCCCAAACGTCGTCCTGGCCTCGACGAAACCATAGTCCACGTCGGCGCGCAACGTGTGAAGAGGAACGCGCCCCTCGCGGTACCACTCGCGGCGCGACATCTCGGCGCCGCCCAACCGCCCGCTGCACTGGACCTTGATTCCCAGCGCGCCCAGCCTCATGGTGTTGGCCACGGCCTTCTTCATCGCCCTGCGGAAGGCGACCCTTCCCGATATCTGATCGGCGATGTTCCTGGCCACCAGCATGGCGTCCAGGTCCGGAACGGGGACTTCGATGATGTTGATATTGACGTCACGGCCGCATATGGCGATGAGGTCGTCCCTTATCTTGTCCACCTCGCTGCCCTTGCGCCCTATGACTATTCCCGGGCGGGCGGTGTGGACATCGACCGAAAGCGCCTTGGCCTTCCGCTCGATTTCGATGCTCGAGAGCGCGGCGTTGGAAAGCCGGTCCACCAGGTACCGCCGGATGCGTATGTCCTCCTGCACCAGGTCCGCGTACTCCTTGTCGGCAATCCAGCGGGACTTCCAGTTTGTGGTGATCCCCAGCCTCAAGCCGTAAGGGTGTACTTTCTGGCCCACGTCAATCCTCGCTTTCCGCGTCTTCTTCTTCGTCGGCCTCGTCGGGCTCGTCGGGGTCGTCGGGCTTTACGTCAGCATTCAACCGAGCTTCGTCAGCATCAGCCTTCAGCAGCTCTTCCGGAGCCGCGGCCTCGCCCTGAACCTCGTCGGCGGCTACGTCAGCATTCAACCGAGCTTCGTCGACCTCGTCGGGCAGCGGAGCCTCCGGCTCCGCGTCCGGAGCCGCCTTGCGCGGCCGCCTGGGCAGGCGAGGCAGCCGGCGGCGCTTGCCTTCAGCCCTCTGCTCGCGCTCGTCGAGCACCACCGTGATATGGCTGGTGCGCTTGTTGATGCGGGTCGCCCGGCCCATCGCGCGGGGACGAAACCTCTTGAGCGTCGGCCCCTCGTCCACGTATGCCCTGGAGACGAACAGATCGTCGGTGCTGAGCCCGTTGTTGTGCTCCGCGTTCGCGATCGCCGAGTTGAGTATCTTCAAAACGACTCTTGCCGCCGCCTTGTCGGAGAAATCGAGTATCTGCTGCGCCTCGGCGATGTCCTTGCCTCTGATGAGGTCAACGACCAGCCTCGCCTTGCGCGCGCTGACTCTTATATATTTAGCGCTAGCCTTGGTCTCCACGTCTTAAGTCCTTCCGGGCCTACCTGACACGCGCCCGCTTCTCCTTTGCCAGCTTACCGCCGTGGCTGCGGAAGATGCGAGACGGCGCGAACTCACCCAATTTGTGGCCAACCATGCTCTCGGTGATGTAGACAGGCACGTGCTTCTTGCCGTCGTGCACCGCGATGGTGTGCCCCACCATCTCCGGGAAGATGGTGCTCTTGCGCGACCAGGTCTTCAGTACGACCTTGTCGTTTCGACGGTTCAAGTCCATGACTCGCGCCATGAGCCTCTCGTCCACGAATGGACCCTTCTTGAGTGAACGGGACATTACTTCTGTCTCCTGGTCCTGACGACGTACTTGCTCGACTGCTTCTTCTTATCTCGCGTACGATATCCCAGGGTCGGCTTGCCCCAGGGAGTGACCGGATGACGGCCGCACTTGGACTTGCCTTCGCCGCCCCCGTGGGGGTGGTCAACAGGGTTCATGGCGGCGCCTCTCGTCTGCGGTTTGACGCCCCGGTGCCTGGAGGCCCCCGCCTTGCCGATGCGTATCAGCTCGTGCTCGGCGTTCCCGACAACACCAACGGTCGCCCTGCATTCGAGGTGTACCTTGCGCACCTCGCCCGACGGCAGCCTGAGGTTGACAAAGCCCCCCTCGCGCGCCATTATCTGCGCCGAAGTGCCGGCCGACCTGACTATCGTGGCCCCGGCACCGGGCTTGAGCTCGACAGCGTGCACCATTGTGCCCACCGGAATGCTCCCCAGCGGCATGGCGTTGCCGGGCTGCACGTCAACTCCCGAACCCGAAACTACCGTATCGCCAACCCCCAGGTCGTTCGGGCAGAGGATGTAGCGCTTCTCACCGTCACGGTAGTTGAGGAGCGCTATCCTCGCGGACCGGTTGGGGTCATACTCTATCTCAGCCACCCTGGCCGGGATGCCGTCCTTGTCCCTCTTGAAGTCGACCACGCGGTACTTGCGCTTGGCGCCTCCGCCGCGGTGCCTCGATGTCTTCCTGCCGTAGGAGTTGCGCCCGCCGGACTTGGTCAGCGGCCGGGTCAGGGACTTCTCAGGTCTGTCCGTGGTTATCTCGGCGAAGTCCGAGACGGTCGCGAAGCGCCTTCCCGGCGAAGTCGGCTTGTATTTCTTTATGCCCATTTCACCACCCGCTGTCTATCGGCTCTCGAAGAACTCGATCCGCTGGCCCTCCGCGAGGGTCACGATGGCTTTCTTGCCCGTGGCGGTCCGCCCCACTGTCAGGCCCCTGCGGCGGGGCTTCCCCTTGGTCCTTAAGGTATTGACGCCCGTGACCTTCACGTCGAAGACGTGCTCGACCGCGTCCTTTATCTCGGACTTGTTCGAGCGCGGGTCCACCATGAAGGTGTACCGCCGGTCATCTATCGCCGCGTAACTTTTTTCGCTGATTATCGGGTACAGGATGACATCATGAGGGTACTTCATCGCCACCGTCTCCCTGCAGACGCTCGAGCGCCCCCTTCAGAAAAAGGAGGTTGTCGAACCGCAATAAATCGTATGTGTTCAACTCGTTTGGCAGAAAAGTCTCGACGTTTGAGAGGTTGCGGAACGATTTTTCCACATTGAGGTCGTCATCCGCTACCACTATCATCACCCGTCCATCCAACTCGAGCCTTCCCAGTATCTCGGCCCCGGTCCGCGTGCTGGGCGTGTCCAGCGCGAAATCCTCGATGACTGTCACGCGCTCTGAGCGAGCGGCGGCCGAAAGGGCCGAGCGAAACGCGAGCCGCCTGAGCTTCCTGGGCACCCGAAACGCGTAGCTCCTGGGCTTGGGCCCGAAGACGGCCCCGCCGCCCCGCCAGTGCGGTGCGCGGATGCTGCCGGCCCTGGCGCGGCCGGTGCCTTTCTGTCGCCAGGGCTTCACGCCCCCGCCCCTGACCTCGCTGCGGGTTTTTGTAGCAGCAGTGCCGGCGCGGCCGGTCGCCCTCTGCAGTCGCACCACCTGGTGGATGGCGTGGGTGTTGGGCTCTATCCCGAACAACTCGTCCGAGAGGTCCACCTCGCCCACCTTCTTACCTTCAACGTTCCTCAGCGCCACTTTCACTGGTTATCACCGCTTGGCTTTCTTCTTGCTCTTCACCGACTCGCGGACCAGGACGACCGAGCCCCTGGCTCCAGGGACCGCGCCCTTGACAAGCAACAGGTCCTTCTCCCTGTCCACTCCGACCACGAGAAGGTTCTGAACGGTCACCTTGTCGCCGCCCATCCTTCCCGGCATCTTCTTTCCTTTGAACACCCTCGAAGGCGTTGCGCACTGCCCGATCGACCCCGGGGCCCTATGGAACCTCGACCCGTGCGACGCCGGCCCCCCGCTGAAGCCCCATCGCTTGATCACGCCGGCAAACCCCTTGCCCTTGCTGACGCCGCTGACATCGGTACGGTCGCCTTCCTCGAAGACGTCGACCTTTATCTTCTGCCCCGGCTTGTAAACAGAGGGATCGAGAGGCACCTCCGCCAGTATCCTGACAGCCTCGCAGCCCGCCTTCTTGAGATGGCCCTTCACAGGCATCGTGACCCGGTCCTTCTTCATCTCGCCAAACCCGAGCTGGACCGCCTCGTAGCCATCCCTCTCGGCCGATTTCAGCTGCGTGACAACGCACGGCCCGGCCTTGATCACCGTGACCGGAATCATCAAGTCGTCCTTAAACACCTGTGTCATTCCCAGCTTCTCGCCTAAGATCGCCTTCTCCATAACGCAATCCTCTCAGGCCCGTGCGGCAATCGCAGGAACCCTCTTTAGAGCTTGATCTCTATATCCACGCCCGCGGGCAGGTCCATGCCCATCAGGGCGTCAACCGTGGCCGGCGTGGGGTCGAGTATGTCAATGAGGCGTTTGTGCGTCCTGATCTCGAACTGCTCACGAGAGTCCTTGTCCACGTGAGGCGACCGGATAACGCAGTAAACGTTTTTTTCGGTAGGAAGCGGCACCGGTCCCGCAACGCTCGCCCCGGTCTTCCTTGCCGTCTCCACGATCATACGAGCCGACTGGTCGATTATCTCGTGGTCGTAGGCCTTTAGCCTTATCCGAATCTTTTCTCTGCTCACACGCGTCCCTCTCCGCTAGGCAGCAGGCGTCCTTCCGCCGGCTTGCACGCGGTCATCACTTCTCTATCTTGATTACCCTTCCAGCCCCGACGGTGCGGCCGCCCTCGCGAATGGCGAAGCGCAGGCCCTCTTCCATGGCCACCGGGGTTATGAGCTCGATGTCCATCTCGGTGTTGTCACCCGGCATGACCATCTCCACGCCC
>JBBQKJ010000024.1:0-43304 GCA_038326775.1 Candidatus Geothermincolia bacterium | reverse complement strand
TCCAACACTCGCTCGTTTTTTGCCTTTTTTCTGGGGGGGTCAATCTCCCTTATTAATATTTTTTTCTGTTCGTCCCCACCCCAGCATGAATACGGCGGTGCTGCACTATTGAGCCATCTCTTTCGTCAGGTATTCGAGGATGCGGGCGCGCAGGTCGGTGAATGCCTGGTCGGTGCGCTTCCTCGGATAGGGCAGCGTGTTCTGGAACCGCTCCACGACCCTCGCGGGGCGCCTGGAGAAGCCGATGATGTCCTGCCCCAGGAAGACCGCCTCGTCCACCGAGTGGGTCACGAAGACAATGGTCGCCCCGGTCTCCAGCCAGAGGCCGACCAGGAACTCCTGCATGCCGTTGCGGGTCTGCGCGTCGAGCGAGGCAAACGGCTCGTCCATCAGCAGTATCCGCGGCTCGACGGCCAGCGTCCGGGCGATGGCGACCCTTTGCTTCATCCCCCCCGAGAGCTCTCGCGGGTACATGTTGTCGCAACCGGCAAGCCCTACCTTCTCCAGGTAGCGGTCCGCGACCGCACCGGCCTCCCTGCCTCGGACGCCCTTCATGTTCAGCCCGAAAGTGACGTTCCTCAGCACCGTCCTCCATGGAAAGAGCGCATACTCCTGAAAGACGATGCCCCGATCGGGCCCCGGGCCGGACACTGGACGGCCGTCGAGCAGTACTTCACCCGAGGTCGGCATCTCGAGCCCTCCGATGACACGCAGCAGGGTGGTCTTGCCGCAGCCGGTGGGACCGACCACGCAGGTAAGCCGCCCCGGCGCTACCGCGAGGTCGAGCCCGTCGAGCACCTTCAGCTCCCTGCCCGTCTTCTTCTCCACATATGTCTTTTCAAGCGAACGGAGCTCGAGCGCGAGCTCGCCGCCGTCGATCATCTCCACCTCAAAGCCCTCTTCTCAGCCAGCTTTATGAGCCTGTCCATCAGAAAACCAAGAAACCCTATCACCACGATGCCTGCCACCACGTAGTCGTAGCGAGCCACGTCGCGTGCAGTCATTATCATGTACCCGAGCCCGTACCCGCTTTTCACCGCCGTCAGCTCGGCCGCCACCAGTGTCATCCACCCTATGCCCAGCCCTATGCGAACACCCGTGAACACCGAGGGAAGGGCTCCGGGCACCAGCACGCGCGCCAGGACGGTCTTCTCCTTCGCGCCGAGCGTGCGCGCCGCCTCCACCAGGTGGGGTTCGACCGACCTTACCCCTGAGACCGTGTTGAGGACGACCGGAAAGAAAACACCCAGGAAGATAAGGAATGCGGCTGACAGGTAACCGATTCCGAACCAGAGGACCGCCAGCGGCAGCCAGGCCAGTGGAGGTATCGGCCTTATGACCTCCACCAGCGGGTCCACGATAGTGTTGAACACCGAAGACCATCCCATGAGTATTCCGAGCGGGATTGCCAGCGTGACCGCGAAGGCAAACCCCAGCAGCACCCTGCCCAGGCTCGCCATTACATGACCCATCAGGCGGAAACCCGGCGGCAGGCCCGTCACCGACAACTGGTAGATTCCCCTTACCACCGACACGGGAGAGGGCGTATGGCCCAGCAGACCCGCGCTCACAAGCACCTGCCAGATGACGAGCGCGGCGAGCGGTGAGATAATCACCCATTTCTTCACGAACCGCCCCCGGGCAGGAAGCCGGTGTCCACCAGGCCGCGGGTGAACGAGGCGGCGTCCTTCACCTTGATAACGCCGTTGCTCTTGAGGAACTCCACGTAGCGCTGGATGCCCTTGACCTCGGGAACGTAGGAGAACTCGATGTCCTTCATGGCGGCGCGAGCGACCTCGGCGGGCTGGCCGGTGAAGAGGTGAGCCATGTCGGCGGCCTCGAGCGGGTTGTCCCTGATATACTTCGTGGCCTTGACGTGCGCGGCCACAACGCGCTTGACCGTATCGGGGTTCCGACGCAGAAAATCAGCGTCGGCGACGAGCATGCAGCAGGGGTGGTGCGGCCATATTTTCCCCGACCTTATGAGCACGCGCCCCGCCTTCTGGTTGACCATCATGGAGGGATACGGTTCCCATGCTACAGCGGCGTCTACCTGGCCGCCCGCCAGCGCCGGTATCATCTCGGGAGGCTTCACCACGATGATATTGACATCCTTGTCGCTCATACCGGCCTTCTTGAGCGCGGTGCGAAGCAGAAAATCCTGTACGGTGGAATATCCCGGAACGGCGATGGTCCGGCCCTTGAGGGCCGCGACGTCCTCGGCCTCGAGCCCGTTGCGCACGACGATGGCCGAGCCGACCAAGTTGGCCTGGGCCACTATCTTGACGTCGGCCATGTCCTGCCCGGCGAAAGTGACGATGGGCGCCGTGCCGGCGTAGCCCATGTCGAGTTCCCCGGCCGAGAACGCGCTCATCTCCTCGGGGCCGGCGTTGAAAGCTCCGCCCTCGCGGACATCGAGGCCCTCCTCGGTGAAGAAGCCCTTCTCGCGCGCGACGTAGTAAGCGACCTGGTGCAGGTCGTTGCGGAGAGTGCCGATGCGCACCACCCGGGTACCCTGGGGCTTGGCGCCACAACCGCCGAGCGGAAGCGCCATCAGGAGGGCCATAACGGTGATCAGGGTAACCGCGAAACCGGTCGCGGCGCCACCCCCGCCGCCCCGGGCGGTCTTTTTATCGCCCGGGAAGCTAACGGGGCGAAAATGCAAGAAAGTGACCTGACCCCAATGTTGCATTTTTACTCCTGACCTATGGGGCAGTTCTTGATGCAGTTGAAGCAGAAGTACTGGAACCCGATCGACTGGGCCTGGTAAAGGCGCCAGTAGCGCTCGTCGACCAGCATCGCCTGGCGCTCGGGCGTCTCGGCCTCCGCCCATTTCATCCAGAACCTTATGCTGCCTCCGATGCCGTACGGTTGAGACGCCTTCAAACACTTCATGACATCGGTCTTTCCCTCCACGTCCAGCGCGCCCGAGGGGCAGGCCTCGACGCAGTCGTTGCAGTCGTTGCAAAGCTTCTCGGCGAGGGGCGGGTCGCCGGGCAGCTCCAGGTCGGTTATCACCTCGGTGAAGATGACCCGGCTGCCGAACTCCGGGTGCAGGACCAGGTTGTTGCGCCCGAAGCTTCCCAGCCCGGCCGCCACCGCGGCGTGCCTCGCCGAGACGTCCGCCACCGACCCCTGCGTCTCCCGGCTCATCAGGAGCGGGTAGGAGACCGGGACGGTCATCGCCTTCACCCCGAACTCCCGCTCGAGGAAGCGCGCGGTCTTGTAGTTGCACGAACGGGAGAACTCCATCAGGTCGAGCCGCCCGTTCATCGCTATCTGCATGTTGTCGCTCTCGCAGGTCGACAGCTCCTTGTACGCGAGCACCACCATGGACCGGGCGCCCGGGAAAATGGACTCGATCTCCGGCGACCTTGGGCTGTCATAACCGCCGGCCGCGGCAACACCCACGTCGTCGACCCCGAGTGCTCGGACGAACTCTCTTATCCGTTCTTTTGCCTCTTCGCTCATAGCAACAACCCCTCTATGTTCGCCACTATCTGCGCGTCATCGTACAGCTCGAGCACGGCGGCCCCGCCCAGGCAGGCGACCGCGCAAAGCCCGCACCCCTTGCATACCGCCTCGTTGACGACGGCCACCCCCTCCTCGGACAGCTCGACAGCCGAGTATGGACAGGTCGCAACGCATTGCCCGCAGCCCCTGCAAAGCTCCGCGTCCACGCAAGACACCCCGGCCTCGACCTCGACTTTTCCACGGTCCAGCAGGGCCAGCGCCTCGGCGGCGGCCGCACCCGCCTGGGCGACCGTGTCGGGGATGTCCTTGGGACCCTGGCAACAACCGGCAAGGAATATTCCGTCAGTAAGGGTCTCGACCGGGCGCAGCTTCGGGTGCGCCTCTGTGAAGAACCCCTCCGGCCCCAGTTGGAGCCCGAGCACGCGGGCAAGATCCACGGCGCCCGTGGAGGGTACCAGCCCGGTTGCAAGCACGACCATGTCCACCGGCAGTTCGACCTGCCGTCCCAGAAGCGTGTCCTCCGCGAACACCTTGAGCGAGCCCCCAAGCTTCGCGACATCTGCGCATTTGCCGCGCACGAAGAAGACGCCCTCGTCGCGCACCCTCCGGTAGAACTCCTGGTACCCCTTACCGAAGGCGTTCACGTCTATGTAGAACTCGAAGATCTTCGCGCCGGTCTTCTCGCGGGCCAGGTGCGCCTGCTTCATGGAGTACATGCAGCACACCCTCGAGCAGTACTCGTTGGTGTTCTCGTCTCGCGAGCCGACACAGTGCAGGAACGCTATGGCCCCCGGCTGGCGCCCGTCGGGAAGCGCTATCTTCCCCCCGGTGGGGCCTGAAGCCGAGAGCATCCTCTCGAACTGCAGGGCGTCGAGGACCTCGCCGTAGCGCCCGTAGCCAAACTGCGGCATCAGCCCGGCGTCGAAAATGTCGAAGCCGGTCGCCACCACGATAGCACCGACCTCGAACTCGCGGACGGTCTCCTCCATCTCGAGGTCGACCGCTCCTACGCCGCACGCCTCGACGCAGGGCGACTTGCACTTGCCCTTCGTAAAGAGCAGGCAGTGTTCGCGGTCGAGGGCCGCCGCGAGCGGCACCGCCTGGGGGAACGGCATGTAGATAGCGCCCCTCTTCGAGAGCCCCGCGTCAAACTCGTCGGGGATGCGGCCGGCCAGCACGCACGCTTCGGCGCAGTCTCCGCAGCCGGTGCACTTCGCAAGGTCCACGCCCCGCGGGCTCGTGCGGACGGAAGCCTTGAAGTTGCCTATGAAACCCGAGAGGCCCACCACCTCGCTGGTGGTAAGTATCTCGATATTGGGATAGCGCGCGACATCTACCATCTTGGGGGTCAGAATGCAGGCCGAGCAGTCCAGCGTGGGGAACGTCTTGTCGAGCTGGGCCATGTGCCCCCCGATGCTTGGGCCCCGCTCCACGAGGTAGACCTGCATTCCGGCGGAAGCAAGCAAAAGCGCCGCCTGGATGCCCGCGATGCCGGCCCCTATCACCATGACCGCCTGCGTTACCGGAAACTCGCGCCTGGTAAGCTCCCTGTTGAAGCCCACCTTGCGGACTGCCCCTCCGACGAGCGAGACGGCCTTGGCGGTGGCCTGGGCCGGGTCCTCGTGCACCCACGAGCACTGCTCGCGGATGTTGGCCATCTCGAGCATGTACGGGTTGAGGCCCGCGTCTTCAAGCGCGGCCCGGAACGTCGGCTCATGGAGCCTCGGCGAGCAGGCCGCCACCACAACGCGCTCCAGCCCGAGCTGTTCGATGTCCGCGCGTATGAGAGCCTGCCCGGGGTCGGAGCACATGTAAGGGTAATCGCGGGCCACCGCCACGCCGGGAAGGCCGGCGGCGCGCTCGACCACGCGCGCGCAGTCGACCACGCCCGCGATGTTGGTGCCGCAGTGGCAGATGTATACGCCTGTTCTATCTCCCACGGACTCTCCAATAGTCGGTACGCCTAATCCTAGCTAACATCTTCTTGCCGCCGCAACCGGAAATAGAGCGTCAGAAACTTTGCGGTGAGCTCCTTGAGCGAGGATAGAAGCGATGTTGCTTCTTCAAGCGAGTCCTCGCCGGTCTCGACTTTTGTCCTGAGCGATCTTGCGAGCCCGGTCACCCTTGAATAGCCTTCCGCGAGCGCCGCCAGGCAAGTCGTGTCATCCATGCGGCTCCTGTTTTCCTCGAGACAGGGAAGCCTGCGCCAGGCGCTGTCGAGGAACATCCTTATCTTCTCAGGCTCCCATACCTTTACCCCGATGCGCCACGTCACGGGCATCTTCTCCAATCCGAACCCCACGATACGCGCGTTGGAGACCTGGCGCTTTATCTCCTGCAGGAGAACTCCGACCTCGCTCGATTCAGCCGCGCCTCTGGAGCCGGGCGCCCGGCGGACACTGTTTCCGCGTCTACTCCGCCAGTGCCTCCAGACCAGCTCGGCGGCAAGCGCGTTGGCGCGCGGAAAAAGCGGGTGCTCCAGGTGCGGGCCGCTGGCGACGGCCGTGCCCTCCCCGTGTCGGGCGCGGATCACCGCCGGCCTGCCGGTGACGAATCTCGCGGCTTCGTCTTCAGGCCAGGGGTAAGCCGCCCGGGTAGTGAGGCCCGAGTAGACCGCCGCCACCTCCCCGTCGTTCCCGGCTGAAAGGATGGGGCCGCCAAAGAGGACGCTCGCGAGCGTCCCGCGGCCCTCGAAACACTTGAAACCATTCGAGACCGGGCCCGGCCCCAGCTCCACCTCACCGTATACAGGGTGGAACACCCACTCCTCCCCGTAAGGAGCGAGGTACTTGTGAGCCAGGCAGAGCGGTTCGGGCGGCTCCGGCATCACGTTGAGAATGTTTCCATTGACGAGCTCGAAAGGAGCGAACGGCTCCCGGTCAACGCCGGAGAGTACGAGGTAGGCCCCGGCGCAGGAACCGAAGTAAAAGCCCCCTCCCTCGACGTGCGTCTCGAGCTCGGCCGCGCCGGCCGTGCCGAGCGACTCGGCCATGGCGTAGGTGTCGCCGCCCCCGACCATGAAGACGTCGAACTCACCCAGGTCGCCCGACAGGACGGCCTGCTCGTCGATGAAGGACACGGCGAACAGCCCCAGGCGTTCCAGGAGGTCCGCGAACCAGATCCAGGAGTGTGACGCTCCGGCGCCGACAAAGACGGCGACGCGGGGAAGGGGGCCCGATGCGAACTCCGCGCGAAAGCGCTCGAAGAGAGGGTCGCTCGCGGCCCTGGCAAGGCGGCCTCCGGGTACTGCCACGGCTTTAGAACATGCCGTCGACGGCCGCGGGGTCGAGCTCGATCCCGGCGGCTGGCCCGCACAGCTCGAAGAGCCGTCCCGTGTCGATGCCCCCGGCCAGAAGGCAGGTCGGGCAGATGCCCAGCACGTAGCCTGCGCGGTTCGCGGCGAGCCAGTCGTCCTGCGAAGCGAGCGGCGGGACCCACGGTCCGAAAAGCCCGTACTCGATCGCCTCCCCCGCCGGCCAGGCTGCTTCTTCCGCGCCCTTCAACTCTTTCACAGCCACTGTTATCTCCGAGGCATCGGAGAGAGGTTCGGCTGAAAGCTCGCGGGCGCCGCGCAACATGTCAACACCCGCTCGCGCCATGGCCTCCATGGCCCGGCAGGCGGCCTCGGCGTCCCAGCCGCCGTCTTTCAGCCAGATGGCGGCCGCCGCGCTGGTGACGAGCATCCCGGGCTCCTCGACCCCCTCCGAGCCGAGCACGCTCGGCGGCTCGTTATACTTGACGAACGTCGCGCAGGCGCTGGGGCAGGCGAAGCACGAGCGGTGCCTGTGGGCGATGGGCTTCAGCCACCCATCGATATCGTCAGCCCCCAGGGCCGAGCAAATGCGCTTGAAGCCCCTCTCGGCCGGCGCCGACTTGATCAGCTCGGACGCTGCGTTGTAGAGCTCCTCGGGCTCCTCTGCGTCCAGCATCCCCAGGCCGCGAAGCGCCACCGCCTTGAGGTTCTTTGCGCCCATGACAGCTCCGAGGGCGGCGCTGTCGCCCGAGCCCCAGTAGTTGATGGAAAACGCT
Source organism: Candidatus Geothermincolia bacterium (assembly GCA_038326775.1). Taxonomy (GTDB): domain Bacteria; phylum Actinomycetota; class Geothermincolia; order Fen-727; family Anoxymicrobiaceae; genus DYIU01. The sequence continues at coordinate 35,801 of JBBQKJ010000024.1, read as the reverse complement.
GCCGCCTCGGACTTCGCCTCGCCGGCGGGCCCGATGGAGATGACTTGAATCAGGCTCTCTCCCATGTCTTTGCGTATCGCGTCGGTGGTCTGCCAGGTGTCCATGCCCGACAGCGAGGATGCGTCGAGCAGGTCGGCCACGCCGTCGTGCAGCCAGAGGTATACCGGCTTCGCCGAGGCGCCCTTGACAACTACGGCCGAGAAACCGGAGAGCTTCATCTCCGCGCCGGCGTACATGCCCAGGGGTGATACCGCGAGATCCCCGTTCAAAGGGCTCCTACCCACCACGAACCCCAGGCAAGCGCCGGGCACCGGGGTCCCGGTAAAGAGGCCTGACCCGAAAACCAGCGGGTCTGCGTCACCGTGCCTGTCATAAAGGGCCAGGCCCGCCGCGAGCCCCGGGCCGGCCTCGTCGGCCTCGACGAAATCGACCTGCTCGGTCTTGCCGGCGGCGAGGTCGACTATGAGAACGTCACCGTGGTACATCGAATCCATTGCAGACTCCTCACTCGAGATAGAGGGCGTTCTGGGGGCAGATGGCGACGCACTGGGGCTCGAGCCCGGCGCTCTCGCAGAGGTCGCAGGCCTCCCTTATCAGGATGGGCTTGGCGGACGCGCCGCCGGCGCCGCTCTTCTGGAGCTCCCCGAGCTTCACGGCTTCGGCGCCCTCGGGCTTGCCGAGGAAGAGGTCCTGCCCGGTCTTGACGATGATGCCCATGTAGCCCTTCTTCTCCTCGGCGCGGTAGAGCATGATGCTGGATGATATGAGCGAGAACGCCTCGTCCCAGTGATACCCGCACGCAAGCTCGCAGAGCGCGCACCCGGTGCACTCGAGCGGCTTTACCTTGACCCTCAACCGTGCCTCCCTTCTCAGCCCGACAACCACGCAATTCTATCATCAAGCGAGGCCTGCCGTGCTTCTCCCTGGCCCACTTTCAACGTTTGCGCGCCGGGCTTCACCACGTAAGGGGTCGGGCCTCCACATGAATGATCCCATATGCGATTCAGGCGGCCTCAGGTCTGGCTCACGGGCAGGTTGAGCCTCCCGGGAGCCATGATGTTCCTGGGGTCGATGTCGCGCTTCAGCTCGGCGAGCAGTTCCGCGTAGGTGCCCAGGCGCGGGGTCTGGAGCGTGCCGAAGTTGAAGCTCCCGTGGCCGCCGTACGGGCGGTCGAACATCCCGCCGTCGTCGAGCACCATGTTGATGGCGTCGTAACCGAACGCGAGCCCTCGCTTCACGCTCTCCGAGTCGTCGAAGCTGATGAAGAAGTCGAGCTCGAGCATGACGCTCCGCCCGAACTCCAGAGGCTGGGTGTAGACCGTCACCTCGGTCGGCGGGAACGGCTTGTCCCAGTTGCGCCAGTCGTTGTCCCGGAAGTGCTTGTCGGCGAGCCGCTGGTACTTCTTGTGGAGGTCGGACACCCGGTCCAGGCTCGAGTTGAACCAGACCACCTGGAACGAGCCGTAGAAGCGGGTGACCCGCATGGTTGACTGCAACACTTTGCACTCGTAGGCGATGTCGCCGATCATCTCGGAGAGCATGTCCACCGTGCCGTCGTCCATAAGCTCGTAGCCGTTGCGCTCGACGAGCCTGAGGAACTGCTCCTCCTTGAGGCGCGCCTCCTCCTCGTTTTCGCCCCCCAGTATCACGATGGCGTCGTTGCGCGGGATGTAATCGACTATCGACGCGGCAACCTCGCTGTCTTCGGTGGCGAACCAGGAGAAGTAGGCGTCCTGCAGGTGCGAGCACTCGTTGACGAAATCCTCCCGGGTGATATCGTAGAAGAACTCCGTGACCGGGTTCAGGTCTTCAGACTCGAAGGTGGCGACCTTGAGCACCTCGACCTTCGGCCACTCGTAGACCTGGGTGGTCATCTCGGTCATGACCCCGAAGATACCCATGGAGGAGTGGAACAGCCCGCTCATGTCAGGCCCCGGACCTTCCACGCACACCTTCTCCGCGCCGGGGAGCGCCCCGGAGCCGGTCTTCACTATCTCGCCGTCCGGCATCACAAACGTCATGGAGACGATGTGGTCGGGGCCGACCCCGTACTTGTTGGCGGGCATCCCGATGCCCTTGTCCATGTGGTTGGTGGCAACGCCGGCGGTGTGGGGGCCGGAGGGGTTCACGGCGTAGAGGCCCTGCCGCTTCAGCTGGTTCTGCGCCACCCCGAAACGCACCGCGGGCTCGATTGTTATGGTCATGTTCTCCGCGTCGATCTCCAGTATCCGGTCCATGCGGCGCAGGTCGAGCAGGATTCCGCCGCGCTGGGGGATGCAGCCTCCGGCGCAGTTGATCGCGGTCGAGGCCGGCGTAACCGCCATGCCGAAACGGCCCGCTATGCGCACTATCTCCTGGACCTGCCCGGTGTTCTCCGGCAGAACCACGACGTGCGGCTTCTTTGCCGTCTCGAAGCTGTTGTCCTTGGAGTAGCCGATGAGGATGGCCGGGTCGTTGGATATCCACTCCTCGCCCACCACTTCCTGGAGAAGCCCCATCACCTGCTCGACGGTCTCCTGTACTGTCGGGTCGTACGAGCGCACTGCCATCTCACTCACCCCCCAGGCCCACCGAGCTGGCTAGCAGCTCGAAGATGTTCTTTACTTCCATTCCGTCGGATGCCCCCCGCAGGTTCTGCTCGCAGAACGGGCAGGCGGTAACGAGCACCTCCGCCCCGTGCTCGGACGCTTCGTAGAACCTCTCTTTCGCGGCCCACTCTGCGAATTCCGGGAAGGCCGTGCGAACGCCCGCGCCGGCGCCGCAGCACCAGGAGTTGTCACGGGAGCGCTGCATCTCCACCAGCTCGAGGCCGGGGAGAGAGGCGAGTATGTCCCTCGGCGCGTCGTAGATGCCGCAGTAGCGGCCGAGGTGGCAGGGGTCGTGGTAGGTCGCCTTCATCGCGACCTCGGCTTTCGGCTCGAGGGCGCCTTCCTTGACGAGGCCCGCCAGCATCTCCACGAGATGCACGACCTTGTAGGAGGGCTTCTGTATCTCGGGATACTCCTCGCCGAGCACCGAGTAGCAGCCCGCGCACCCGGTCACCACCGTTTTGACCCCGAGGCTTTCCAGCATCTCGATGTTCTCGCGCGCCATGCGCTCGTAGGTCTTCCTGTCGCCGATGCGCAGGACGGTGGAGCCGCAGCACAGCTCCTTGTCTCCGAGTATGCCGAAATCGACGCCGGCCTTCTGCATGAGCCCGGCGGCGAGCTTGAGCGTATCGGTCAGGTTCGAGTCGAGGGCGTACGTGCACCCGGTGTAGAAAAGCACCTCGGGGCTGTCCTTCAGGGCGTCCTTGATGCCCATCTTCTTGGCCCACGCCGCGCGCTTCTGCTTCGGTGCCTGCCAGGGATTCCCGAAATTCTCGAGTGACTTGAAGAGCGGCTCGTGCTCGGGCAAAGGCGCCACCCCGTCGAGCACCGCCCTCTCGCGAAGCGCGGTGATCGTCTTCAGCGGGTCCTTGCCGGAGTACGGCGCGCAAACTGACATGCAGCCCCCGCACTCGGTGCAGGTGTAGAGCGCGTGAAGGAGAGTGTCGGTGTATTCGAGCTGGTCTGTGAGAAGGCCGCGGGCTATGTCCTGCTTGCCCGAGGCGTAGTAAGCCTCGAAGCGCCAGCGCTTTCCGGACGGGCATATGTCCACGAACCGTGGGTCGTCGTACTGTCCCTGGTAGACGTGTATGTACTTGCACAACGAGCACTTGCTGCAGCGGTATGCCCACTTCTGTACCTGCATGAGCGGGTCGTAAGGGTCGCGGTTGAACTTCGACATCACTCATCACCCCCTTCGATGACCTGGTCCGGGTTCAGGATATTGCGCGGGTCGATCCTTCGCTTGGCGACGCGGATCAGCTTCTCGTAGTTGCCGGTGCGCTTGTAGAGCGCGTGGGCCAGCGAGCCCGTGGGGTTCGAGAAGAAAGCTCCGGCGTCGAGCAGCTTTTCGAGAAGCGCGAGGTCCGGCCGGCCGGGAAGCTCGTAGTGGTTATAGACCGAGGCGCCGCGTTTCACCGGTATCACCATCCGCGGGGCTTCCCGCCCCACAAGCGAGTCGAACTCGGCGACCCGCGCGAACAGGGTGTAGAAGCCTACGGTCCCGTCGGGCGCGTCCCAGGGAACGCGTAACGACTCTTCGAAAGCGGGGGCCAGGTCGGCCAGGTCGCCCGGCGAGCCGAGCTCCTCGTCGATGCGCTTGCGGTGGTAAGCGACCAGGTCGCTCGAGCCCTCCAGCGCGGCCACGGTAATCCAGGGCGCCTTCACGGTCGCGCCGGTCACCGTCTGGGCCTTGGCCTTGTTCAGCGTCAGGCACTCGACCGCCATCTCCCGGCGGGCGATGAACTGGGCGGCCTTGAGGGCGGGCTCCATCTCGTCGAACCCCAGCACCGTGATTTTCCGCTCCTCGAAATGGGGGTAGAGGTAGACGTAGCCCTTGAAGGGAAGCCCGAACATATTGTGCGAGCCCAGCATCATGCGAGAGATGTTCGGCCCTCCGTCCTCGCGCCAGTTGATGTTATGCTCCTCGGCCCCCGGCAGGGCGTGGGACCCGCTCCTGTACTCGCGGCCGTCGGCCAGCACCATGTGCAGGTTTGATATCTGCTTGTTGGTGTAGCGCGAGGCCATCAGGAGGATGTCCTTCTCCTGGTAGGCGCCGAGCACGCTGTTGTGCCTGGCCGCCGCCGGGAGCGCCATCCTGAGGTTCAGGGCTTCAACCTGTGGAAGCAGCTTCTCCCAGGTGACCCCCGGCTCCACAACCGCGAACAACCTCTTCGAGTCGAGCGACCAGACCCGTTCCATGAGCGACAGGTCGACAAGCACGCCGGGCTGCCGGGGCTCGAGCCCGAAAGGCATCGGGGTGTAGAGCGCCACCCCGCTGGTGTTGGCCATCCCGATGAGGCCCTCTATCTCGTCTATGGCGCGCGGCTTCACCAGGGCCAGGATTTTTTCGGTGTCACCGGCCTCGGCGAGGTACGGAGCTATCTCTTCCGGCTCGGTCGAGAACCGCTCCTCCTCACTGTAGATAAGCCGGCGCACCTCCGCGATCACAAGGGAACTCTCTCTGACTTTGACATCTAGCGCGTCCAACCTCAACACCTCCCTGCCGTCCTTCGTTTCGGCAAAATAAAGAATAGCGCCGGCGTTTATGCGCTCCCCCGATTTCGTCTGGCGGGGACCGCCCGGCGAGCGTGCCGTCAATCGACGTCCACTATGTCTCCCATGCCCTTCTTCTTGAGGATCTCGGGGTATATCTTGAAGGCCGGCTTTATGACCGGCAGCAGCTTGAGCAGCTTGGGCACCGAGCCGTCGGATATTATCTCGCCGCTGCTGAGCGACTTGATGAGGTTGAGCTTGCCCAGCCAGAACCTGTGGGCCACGTCGGTGTCCATGGTGAGGGTCGCGGCGGCGGTGAGGTCCTGCTTGCCGGGGAGGACCACTATCTCGTCGCCTGTGCAGTCTACCCACAACTCGCCGTCCGGGTCGCGGAAGGCGAAGCAGATGATCAGCTTGGAGTCAAGCGCCTTCTCCTTGATTTTCCTGTCCTCGGAAAGCCTGGCGAACAGCTCGTCGGCGATCTCGTAGAACGGTTGGATCTCTGTGAAGTACGGCATTGCGCGTCTCCTTTCCTCATTGAGGCTTCGAGGCTGCCGGCAGGCTTCTCGTGAAGGGGGAAATTGTGACGCGTGTTTCGTCTCGCCTCAGTTCATCGATGCTGAGCTTGACTGAATACACTACACCAGGGGAACATAGTCTCACATAAAAGAGAAGGTACCGCCGGCTCGCTCCAAACCCCCTACCGCTAAAGTCACCCGTTCCTCAATAATGACCAGGGTTATATTATGACCGGGTTCAGTCATTGTCAAGAACATTAAGGTCGGGTCGAGAAGGTTAACGCCCGGGAGGCTTTTACCGCGCCGCGCGTGACGCTTTCGACGCCACGGCCCCGGCCTTAAGACCGTCAACAAGTAGATCGATGGACTTGGAGAGCATATGCTCTAAGGAGTCCGGGTCGATGACACCGGGCTCGCTGAGCACCGCAAGGTCGATCAGCCCGGACGCCAGCTGCCATGCCAATACGGCGAAGGCGTACGGGTCGACATCCTTTCGAAACAGCCCCGAATCGATGCCCTGCTGAACGAATTCGCTCCCGAAACGTAGTGCATCCACGATGGTCCAGTTGATGAGGTGTATGGCGTCCTGCGAGAGGTTGCTCCTAAGACGCTCGGTAAACGTATCGTGCAGTACCCGAAAGACGTGGGGCACCTTCAGGAAAAATTCTATGTAAGCGAGGTACACAGCCTTTATCTTGTTCTCGAGCCCTCTCTTGCGCCTCGCCGTGGCCTCCAGTTCCTCTCGAAAGCCGGCTATTCCCTTAACGCATACGCCCAGGAGCAGCTCGTCCTTGCTCTTGAAGTAGAGGTAGATGGTGCCTTTGCTCAGCTCTGTCTTGCGCGCGATCTCCTGGATGGTCGTGCTCTCGAAGCCCTTCTCGTCGAAAAGCTCTTCGGCTGCATTGAGTATGTCGATCCTGCGCTGAAGCTTTTCCTTTTCTCTCCTCGCAAGTGTGCTCATCCGGCTTGACACTCCCCTATCTTTCTATGTCTTTGCGCGCGTACGACCGCGTTGGGAACGCGACTGGACTGAATTGCTGAACGGGGTCATTTTATGACCAATAATATCAGCGGTCAAGCAGCGGGGGTGTCAGGGCGCTGTCTCCGACCTTCTTGAAGAAAGACTCATATGGTATAGCCGCCGTCAACGGTGAAGAGCTGGCCGGTGATGTAGTCGCCGCGCTCGCAGAGGAACGCCACAAGCTCAGCAACCTCCTCGGGACGCCCGTAGCGCCGCAGGGGGATTTCTCTAAGGATCTTAGCGCGGGTCTCCTCGCCCGTGTCGGCCGCCATGTCGGTCTCGATGAAGCCGGGTATCACGGCGTTGACCGTGATGCCGTGGCGGGCAAGCTCCCGGGCAAGCGATTTCACCATCCCGATGAGGGCCGCCTTTGTGGCGCCGTATAAGCTGTCGCCGGGGTAGCCCGTGACTCCTATGACCGAGGACACGTTTATGACACGGCCCCATCCCTCCTCTTTCATGAGTCTTACCGCCGGGCCGGTGAGGTAGAACGCGCTCTTCAGGTTCGTGGCCAGGATGCGCTCGAGGAACTCGTGCTCGACGTCCTCGATCCGCGACCCGCGCCATATGCCGGCGTTGTTCACCAGGATATCCAGCCTCCCCAGCGACTCGACCGTCGCCCCGAAAAGGTCCGCGCAGGCGCCAGGGTCCCCCACGTCGGCTTTTAACGCTACGGCCTTGCGCCCCGCGTCCTCGATCTCCCGAACGACCTCGCGCGCCGCGTCCGCGCGCTCGCGATAATTGACCGCCACGTCCGCGCCGCGCCGGGCGAGCGCAAGCGCGATGGCCCTTCCGATGCCCCGCGAAGACCCCGTTACAAGCGCCGCCTTTCCCTCAAGCGATTCCATATCTCCCCCCGCGGTATCGGCTTCGACGCCCCCTTACGCGGATTCCACGAGCTGGCTCGACTCCTTGAAGGTGCCGTAATAGCCGCGGTACACGTCCCATATCTCCTCGAGCGTGGCGTAGGCCTCCACCGCTTCCATGGTTGGCTCGAAGAGGTTCTCGTCCCTTTCCGCCGCCTGGCGCAGCCGCTCCAGCGCATCGCGCATCCGGGCGCCGTCTCGAGTTTCCTTGAGCCGACCGATCCGCTCCTTCTGCGCGTCCTCCATCTCCTGGCTGATCTTCAAGAGGTCGATGGGGGGCTCCCTCTCCTCTACATACTTGTTGACACCGACGATGACCTGCCTCCCCAGCTCGACGTCTTTCTGATAGCGCCAGGCCGCGCGCGCCACCTCGCGCTGGATGTAGCCGTTCTCGACCGCCTCCAGCATGCCGCCCTGCTCATCGATCTTCCTTATGTACTCGAGGGCCTCCGCCTCCATCTCGCTCGTCAGCTTCTCCACGAAATAGGAGCCGCCCATCGGGTCCACCGTGTTGGCCACGCCGGACTCTTCGGCGATTATCTGCTGGGTGCGCACCGCGATCTTCAGGGACTCCTCGGTGGGGAGCGCCAGAGCCTCGTCGAAGGCGTCGGTGTGCAGGCTCTGGGTGCCTCCCAGAACCGCGGCGAGAGCCTGGATGGTGGCGCGCACGATGTTGTTCAGCGGCTGCTGGGCGGTCAGAGAACATCCCGCGGTCTGCGTGTGAAAGCGCACCATCATCGAGCGGGGGTCGGTGGCGCTGAAGCGCTCCTTCATGATCCGCGCCCACAGCCTGCGCGCTGCCCGGTACTTTGCGATCTCCTCGAAGAAGTCGTTGTGAGCGTTCCACATGAAGGTGAGTCGGGGCCCGAAGCTGTCCACGTCGAGGCCCCTTGCGAGGAACGAGCCCACGAAATCGATGCCCTCACTGATGGTGAAGGCCAGCTCCTGGCCCGCGGTGCATCCCTTCTCCCTTATCTGGTAACCCACGATGCTTATGGGGTACCAGCGTGGGACGTTGCGCGTGCAGTACTCCACCACGTCGGTGCAGAGCTTCAGCTCGGCGCGCCGCGGCAGCACCCTGACGTTGGCCGCCACGTCCCGGCAGAAGGTGTCGTTCTGGAACGTGCCCTGCAGCTTCTTGAAGTCCGCCCCCTGGCGCCTGGCGAGCGCGAAGTACATCGACGGTATCGGCGGGTGGGCGATGACCAGTGAGGTGGAGACCTCGGCCAGTGGGATGTCCGCGAAGAGGCGCTCCATGTCCTCCAGCGAGTCGCACGGCACCCCGTCGCGGCCCACTTCCCCGTGGGCCAGCGGGTGGTCGGAGTTGAGCCCGTGTATGGTCGGCATATCATAAGCGACGTTCAGCCCCGGGGCCCCGTGCTCCATCAGGTACTTCAGCCGCTTGTTCGACTCGTCAGGGTCCCCGAAGCCCATGAACTGACGGATAGTCCACGGCCTTCCCCGGTACATGGTGGCGTGCACTCCGCGGGTGAACGGGTACTCGCCCGGGAAACCGATGTCGCGCTCGTAATCGAGGTCCTCCATGTCCCAGGGCCCGTGGAGCCGCCCGGTCTCGCGCCCGGACACGGTCTCGAACGATTCCTTGCGCTCCGGGGCGGCGTCGAGCGCCGGGCCGAGGGTCTCGCGCTCCCACCGCTCTTTCTCCCGCCTTACACTCTCGAGCTCGCTCGGGTTCATCTCTTGCTCCTGATGCCGTGGGTCGGACCTGACCCCATTTATTAGCGGCCTTTGAACTGGGGCTTGCGCTTTTCGATGAAGGATTTGACGCCCTCCAGGCAGTCCTCGGTGCCCATGGTTATCGCGCAGGCGGTAGCCTCGAACGCGCCGCCCAGCGGTATCGAGCAGTCCGCGGCTGCGTTGACCAACTCCTTGGCGAGAGCCATCGCCACCGGTGCCTTGGCCGCGAGTATCTTCGCGACCTTTCCCGCCTTTTCCATCAGCGCCTCGGCGGGCACCACCTGGGACACCAGGCCCATCATCAGCGCCTCCTGCGGCTCCACGATGCGGCCGGTGAGCACCATGTCCTTCGCGCGCCCCAGGCCCACTATCTTCGTCAGCCTCTGCGTCCCGGCCCAGCCGGGCATCACCCCGTAGTTTATCTCGAGCTGACCGAAACGAGCCTCCTCCGAGCATATCCTCAGGTCGCAGGCGAGAGCCACCTCGCAGCCCCCGCCGAAGGCGAACCCGTTTATCGCGGCTATGACAGGCTTCTCCATCTCCTCGATGTCTCTCAACACCCGCTGACCGGCCATCAGGCCGAACCTGGCGGTCACCGGGTCGAGGGCCTCGAACTGCGTTATGTCCGCGCCGCCGATGAACGAGCCGCCGGTCCCGGTGAGTATTATGGCGCGCACCTCGGGGTCATCCCGAAGCGCTCCCAGCTTCTCGCCCATCTCCACGATATTCTCGAAGAGGACGAGGTTTAGCGGGGGCCTGTTCAACGTGAGGACGGCGACCGCCCCCTCCTTTTCCAGCGTCCATACGCTCTCCATAATCTGTCATCCTTTCCGCAACATCAGACTCCAGCCTGGTCGGCGCTCATGCCGAGGCGGCCGGGGTTCATTATGTTGTACGGGTCGATCTCGCGCTTGATGGCGCGCAGCAGCTCGAAGTACGTCCCGAGCATCGGCGTCTGCACCCAGCCGAACCCGGAGTTCTCACCGCCGTAAGGCCGGTCGAACTGCCCGCCGCTCTCGCAGATGAACGGGATGGCGTCGCGCGCCATGGCAAGCCCGCGCTTCACGCCCTCCGGCTCGCCCTGGTTGGGGTAAGCGTCCATCTCCAGCATCCCGCTGCGCCCGTACTCCAGCGGCTGCAGGTAGAACGTCGCCTCCTCGTACGGGTACGCCCTGTCGCTCGTCTCGGGGTTCGTGTCGGCGAAGTGCTTGCGGGTGAGCTTCATGAACTGGCGCGCCATGTCCGGCGCCTGGTCCATGGGAATGTTGAACCAGAACAGCTCGAAGCAGCCGGTCATCCTCTCCACCCTGGGCGTCACCTGAATTATCTTGAAGACGCGCTCCCACGGTATGAGGCTCTTCATGAGTTCGAGCATCGTGTCTGGAGAAAGCTCCGTGCCGGTGCGTTCTATGACCCCCAGGGCCTGCCCGCGGCGTATCTCCATCTCCTCCTCGGTCTCTCCGCCTATATAGACGATGCAGTTCTGTCGAGGCAACTGCGGCCGGATAATCTCGGCCCCGTCCTGGTTCATGGTGATGCCCATGGCCAGGTATCCGTCCTGGAAAAGGATCGTCTCAAGCGTGCAATCCTCGCGAGCCATCTCGCGCAGGAAGTTCGCGACGCCCTCCAGGTCGTCCTCGTCGAACTTCGCCGGGATTATGTCCTCGAAGGCGAACAGGGGGTACAGCTGCGCCACCATCTCGGTGCAGATGCCCATCGTCCCCATCGAGGCGTGGAAAATGCCGCTGATATCGGGGCCGGGGCCCTCGACGCAGATGCCGCCGTAGTTGTCCTGGGACAGGCAGCCGGTCCTTATGACCTCCCCGTTCGGCAGGACCAGCTCGAGCCCCAGTATGGAGTCGGTCCCCACGCCGTACTTGTTGGACACCTGGAAGACGCCCTTGTCCAGGTAGTTGGCGAGCATGCTCACCGACGCCGGGGCGCTTGGCACCGCGTTTCGCAGGCCGAGCTTCTCCGCCTCGACGTACACCTGGCCGAACGTCGCCCCCGGCTGTATGCGAGTCCACATGTCCTCGACGTCCATCTCGAGGACGGCATCCATGCGCCTCATGTCGCAGATGATGCCGCCGCGCTGCGGGATGCACCCGCCGCCGGTGTTGCCTCCGGTGGACCACGGGACCACCGCGACGCCGTACTCGTAAGCGACCTTCAATATCTTCGACACCTGCTCGGTGGACTCGGGCAGGGCCACGATGTTCGGCTTGTGCGCGGTCTCGAGGCTCTGGTCGCGCGAGTACCCGATGAGGATTATGGGGTCGTCGGTCGCCCATTCATCCCCCACTATCTTCTTGAGTTTCCCCAGGACCTCCACGTAGAGCTCCCTGGCTGTAAGGTCAACCTCTTTTAAAGCCATGCCTATCGACCCCCTATCCCATCGACTCGCGGACGAGCTCGAGTATGTCGAGCAGCTCCATCTTCTTCCCGGTGGCCTCGCCCAGGTTCTGCTCGCAGAACGGGCAGGCGGTCACCAGCGTATCGGCGCCGGTGCTCTCCGCCTCCCGCACCCGCTCGCCGGCTACCCAGCGCGCGAACTCGGGATAGGCCGTGCGCACTCCCGCTCCCGCCCCGCAGCAGAAAGCGTTCGCGCGGTTGCGCGGCATCTCCACCAGCTCGATCCCGGGGATAGCCTCGAGGATGCTCCGCGGCGCGTCGTACACGCCGGTATAGCGCCCGAGGTGACACGGGTCGTGGTAGGTTACCTTGCGGCTGATCTTTTTCTTGAGCTTTATCTCTCCGGACTTGATGAGCTCGTCGACCAGCTCCAGCGAGTGCGTGACCTCGGCCTTGAGCCCCCCGAGCTCCTCGTACTCCTCCCGCAGCACCGAGTTGCACCCGGAGCAGGAGGTGATGATGCGCTCGACGTCCAGGCTGTTGAGCAGGTCCATGTTCTTCTCGGCCATCTTCTCGTAGGCGCCGTAGTCGCCCATGCGAAGGAGCGTGCTCCCGCAGCACAGCTCGTCGGAGCCCAGCACCCCGAAGGAGACCCCCGCACTCTCGAGTATCTCTGCGGTGGCACGGGCTATCTTCTGCAGGCCCGGGTCGTAGGCCGCGGTGCAGCCCACGAAGAAGAGCGTGTCCACCTTCTCCTTGCGAGGGTCGGGCAGCTTCATCTTGCGCATCCAGGCGTCGCGCCTGGCGCGCGGCTGCTGCCAGGGGTTCTCGTAGTTCTCGATCGACTTGATGAGGGTCTCGTGTTCCGACAGCGGCGCGAGCTCGTCGCGGAAGAGCCTCTCGCGCAGGGCGACGATGGTCTTCAGCGGGTTCTTGTTGCCCTGGTCGGAGCACAGCACCTGGCAGCCGCCGCACTCGGTACAGGTGAACATGACGTGCATCAGGCGGTCGTTGTACTCGAGCTTGCCCTCGAGGATGCCCCGCGCTATCTCCTGCCTTCCCGAGGCGTAATAGGCCTCGTAGCGGTAGCGCGCCCCGGAGGGGCATATGGCCATGAATTCGGTATCGGTTATCTCGTTGTGGTCGATCCACTTGCAGAGCATGCACTTCCCGCAGCGGTAGGCGTCCTTCTGCACCTGGAGCAGTGGGTCGTGCTCGTTTTTCGTGAGTTCTGACACGTTACACCTCCACGACCTGTCCGGGGTTGAGAATATTATCGGGGTCCATAAGCCTCTTGATGTCCTTCAGAAGGTTGTTGTACGCCGGCTGCTTCTTCAAGATGTGGGAGGCCAGCGAGCCTGTGGGATTATCGAAGTAAGCCCCCGCGTCCGCAAGCTTCGGCAGCAGCTTCTCGAGCGCCTTGCCGGCGCCGTTGGAGGTGTCCTGCACCTCGTACTGCACGTACACCGATGCTCCGCGCTTGACCGGGACGAGCATCTGGGCGAGCTTGCCCGAGGACTTGAGCGCGCCCTCGACCATCCTGGACAGCTCCTCGACCCTGCGGAAGTTCGTGTAGAAACCGAGCGAGAGCGACGGGGCGTACCAGGGCCTGCCCAGGGCGTCGCCCATCGCACCGGCGACCTTCGCCCCCGCGGACTTGGGCTTGAGCTTCAGCTCGGCGGCGAGCTCTCCCAGCCTCTTCTCGTGGTAGGCCACCAGCTTCGGCGAGCCCTCGAGGCCGAACACCAGCGACCACGGTTCGAGCCCGGTGTCGGAGCCCAGGATATCCCTGGCCCTGGCCTTGTTGAGGATTACCACCTCGGTCCCTATCTCCATGCGCGCCGCGCGTTGCGCGAGCCTGCACGCCCCCTGGCGGTTGGCGAAGCCACGGACCACCACTTTGCGGTCTTCAGGCTCCGGATAGAGATAGACGAACGCGCGGACGGGAAGCCCGAACGAGTTGCGCGAGCCGCTGAAAACGCGGCTGATGTTGGGGCCGCCGTCCTCGCGCCAGTGCGTCACCGAGGTAGGCAGCGCGTCGGAACCGCTCCTGTACTCCCGTCCGTCCGCCAGCACCGCGTGAAACGTGCCGAGCTGCCTGTTGGTGTGCTTGCAGGCGGGCAGCACCACGCCGCGCTCCAGCACGTTCTCGAGCACGTACGGGGAGTGGGCGGCCGCCGGCAACGCCACCCTCAGGCCGCGCGCGGCGAGCTCGGGAATAACCTGTTCCCAGGTGACCCCCGGCTCCACCTCCATGAACAGACAACGTTCATCAAGGCTTTTCAGGTCGGCCATGTACTTGAAATCGACTATGAACCCGGTCCGACCAGCCTTGATTCCCCACGGCTGGGGGGTGTAGACGGCGAGCCTGTAGTTGCGTGCCACCTCGAGCGCCTGCTCGATGTCCCTCTGGCTCCGCGGGAAGATAACGGCGACTATGTCGCCGGCCGCCGTCCCGGGCTCCAGGTACGAAGAGATGTCGTCCGCGTCGGTCGAGAACCTCAGCGGGTCGACCATTATTTCCCGCAACCGGGCCTGGGCCAGCTTTGGATTAGTACCGCTCCTTTTAGCCATCTGCCCTCCTCACTTGTTTCGCCCTCTTCGGCCGGGCCCGTCGAGCCCGGTTCCCGGCGGCCTTGCGGGGCCGCCCCCATGCTCAAGGCCGATATCTAACCGATCGCGCGCTTGAGCAGGTACGCCACCACCTCCTCCGCGGCGCTGTGCGGGTCAAGCTCTCGCGCGACCATGCGCCTCACCAGCTCCTTTCCCTCGCTGTCCTCAAGCGCCTTTCCAGCGGCGCGTAAAACCATGAGGTCCAGTATCCCCAGCAGCTCGGCCTTCATGCGCTGCTCGGTCTTCGCCTCGAGGAGCCCGCTCGACCGCAGGTATTCCGCGTGTCCGGCGATGGCGTCTTCGAGCTCGTCCATGCCCTCCCCATTCAAGGCCACCGTTGCCACCACGGGGGGCTTCCACGCCGCGCCGTCGCCCGGGGGCCTGGTCTCGATCATCATCTCGAGGTCCGCCAGGGTGCGCTGGGCGCCCTCGCGGTCGGCCTTGTTGACGACGAACACGTCCGCTATCTCGAGGATGCCCGCTTTTATCGCCTGTATCTCGTCGCCCGCGCCGGGCATGGTCACGACGACGCAGGTGTGGGCGTACTTTACGACCTCTATCTCCACCTGCCCCGCGCCGACGGTCTCCACGATGACCAGGTCTTTGCCGAAAGCGTCGAGTATGTTTATCACGTCGTTGGTGGCCACGGAGAGCCCGCCGAGCGCGCCGCGGCTTCCCATGCTGCGGATGAATACGTCGGGGTCGCCGGCCAGCTCCTGCATGCGGACCCTGTCGCCGAGCAGAGCGCCTCCGGTGAAAGGGCTGGTGGGGTCGACACAGATTATCCCCACGGTGTTGCCCGCGGCGCGGCTCCTCCCTGCGAGCCCGCAGGCCAGCGTGCTCTTGCCGGCGCCGGGAGAGCCCGTGAGGCCGACGATGTGGGCGCGCCCCGTCCGGCGGTGCAACATCTTCAACACATCGCGCGCGCCGTGATCGCCGTTTTCCACCATGCTTATCAGACGGGCGGCGGCGCGCCTGTCACCTTCGAGCAGCCTTTCATAGAGGCCTTCGGGAGACTCCTTCACTGGCACTCCTTCCACTCGGTCACTTTCCGCCCACCCGCTCCTTGATGAAAGCCACGATGTCACGCGTGTCACTGCCCGGCCCGAAGACCCTGGCCACGCCGTGCTCCGCAACCAGCACCTCGGCGTCGTCGTTGGGGATCACCCCACCCGCCATCACCAGGATGTCTCCGGCTCCCCTCTCGCGAAGCAGCCCGGTTATGCGGGGTATGAGCGCCATGTGCGCCCCGGAGAGTATCGATATGCCAAGGATATCGACGTCCTCCTGGATGGCCGCCTCGACCAGGTTCTCGGATGTCTGCTTGAGGCCGGAGTAGATGACCTCCATCCCGGCGTCGCGCATCGCCTGCCCGACGATGAGCACGCCGCGGTCGTGGCCGTCGAGGCCCGGCTTGCAGAGAAATACCCGGATCTTCTTTTCCATCAAACCCCTCCGAGAGTTCCAGCCAGCCCGCCTGCCTGCCCGGATACAGCCCGCCCCCGCTAACCGGTCGCCTTGCTCCTCTTCACAACGCTTGCGCTTTGCGCCCGGACGCCCGACGAGCGGGCGAGGCGGCGGGTCGAGTTGACGCAAATGCCAAGGGTGATGAGCTCGAACAGGCTGGACGACACGTCCTCGATCGAGTGGCTGGTATTCAGGAGGAACTCCGGCGCCATGGTCATCCGCAGCGCGCCGGTAAGAGCCCCGATAACAATGTCCGTGCTTATGTCCGTGCCGAAGACCCCGCTGTCCTTGCCCTCGTCGATGACCTGGTGCATCTCCTCGAGGATGCCGTTCTCGACGCGCTCCACGCGCTCCCAGAGCTCGGGAAGGTCGCGCTGGAGGTCGATGAGGGCCTTCGAGCTCAGCTGCGGCTCGGCGTAGAAGCGAGACAGCTGCCTGAGCTTCTCCAGCGGGTCGTCCCCGGACTGTATGATACGGCGCATGTTTTCCTCGAAGAGCGCCAGCGCCTCTAAGACAATCTCACGCGCGATCTCGTCTTTAGAGGAGAATATCTCGTAGACGGTCCGCTTGCTCACTCCGGCACGGTGGGCGATGTCGTCCACGGTAGTGCCTCGAAGGCCGCGGGTCCCGAACAGGCCGCGCGCGGAGTTCATTATCTTCTCTCTCGTAGTCTCAGCCATGCAGGGTACCGCCCTGAAAACTGCAAAAACCTCAGGAGTTTTCTCAGTCTCAGATACTAACAGCGCCGCCGGCGCCAGGTCAATACCACGTTATGGCTTAATCGGGGCGTCAAGCAACCATCGTTGCTCGCCAACCGTTTTCTCCCCTGTGTTAGAATACATTGGCTTAAGGGGGCTGATTTATTGGCGAACAAACGGATCGAGCTCGAGCATTACAAGCATTACGTGGACCTCCTCGCCGAGGAACCGAACCGGAAGACATGGCGTAAGGGCATCCAGGTCGCGATGATAACGGCCATGCTGCTGGTGCTCGCGTTGTTCGTGCTGGGCACGATGTCCGGCAACCTTGCCTCCATCAAGCGCAACGTCCTGGAAAAACCTCCCGAAAAAGCGCCGGCGATACCAGGCGGCCAGCAGATACCAGGCGGCCAGCAGATACCAGGTGGGGTGGAGATACCAGGCGGCCAGCAGGTGCCCGGTGGTCAGCAGTTGCCGGAAGGCGTGCCGCCGATACCGAACCAGGGCAGGGCCCCGTCGCCCGCTCGGGCTTTGGGCCTGCCGTTGGGCGCGGGTGACGGAGACCTGATAGCGCAGGCGCAGCCTGAAAGCCCGGCCCCGACGCCGGCCGAACCGGCTCCCGGCCCGGAGGGCCTCCAGCAACCGCCGACGGAGCAGGGCACTACGCCGGCCGCCCCCGAGAACGGCAAGAAGACCAAGAAGCCCACGGGTCCCGGCGAGGAGACGAAGGGCATCGGAAACCTGGCCAACCTGGCCAACGGCGCCGGCGGGCGCGGGTTCCAGCTCTACCTGCTGGTCCTACTGATCGGGCTCTGCGTGGTCCTCTACCTTCCCGTCAGGAAGGCGCGCCTCGAGGGGAAGGCAAAATGAAAGCAAACGTTATCGTTTTCGAGGTTGCCACTTTTGTTCTTTTCCTGGTTTTCTACCAGGGCGGAAAACGCGCGCTCGGCAAGAGCCGCAACCGGGCATTTCTCGTCGGGGCCGTGATGTACTCACTGGTGATCGAGTCGGTTGCCGTCGCCTTCGGCGTCAATAACTTCTACTGGTACTCCATTAACAGCTACTACAAGACTTACCCGCTGGGCGGCTACATCGTCTGGCTCGGGCTGGTGCCGTTGGCCGCGGCACTTCTGTTCTACATGGTTTCGGCGACTTCCTACCTGAGCGCCTCGACTCTTATGCCGCGCAGGAACATCTGGGCGCGCGCGGCGGTGGCGGGCGCGGTTTCGGTCGTTTTCTACGCCCTCATCGAGCCGGTGGCGGTGACGAACCACTGGTGGACGTGGAACCTCAAGAGCTTCTATGTCATCGACGTGCCCGTGCTGGGCCTGCTCGCTGTTTTCGCCGCGGTCGTTCTCTTCAGCGTCGTCTTCGACATGACGCTCGTCCAGGCGGCCGACCCCGCCTGGCTCAAGAAGATAGAGGACCCGACGGTCCGGCGCCTGCTGATAAGAAACAAGAAGCTGACCAAGAACCTCGCCTGGGCCCAGCAGTTGGAGGTCTTCGGGTTCCGGCTTATCGTGTCGCTTGCCGCGTTCGCGGCGTTCATCGCGCCGTTCATGGTGCTCCTCTGGGCGGTCGCCAACCGTGGCCAGATCAAGCCCAACTGGTAGGCTGATACCTGGCGTCAGATCTGATTTGAGATATCAGTTCATAGACCGGTGACGGGGTGGGTGAACCAGTCGAGGAACCGGGCGCTACGGCCGCGCCAGTCGACTGTTATCTCCGAGCCCTCGGTGACTTCTCCGAAATCCGCGCAGATGATGCCCCTCCGTCCCACGATAGCGGTGACCTCTTCGAGGCTTGATCGCGGGAGCGCGAGGAGAAACCCGTAGGAGGGGTAAGCCTTCAACCACCAGTCGATCTCGACGCCGGGGGGTACGGGGACATGGTCGAGGTCCACGGCGGCCCCCGTGCCGGAGGCCTCCATCATCATGGCAAGGGTGCCGAGTATTCCCGGGTTCGAGAGGTCGCGGCACGCGGAGCACAGCTCGCGTTCGGCCAGCTCGGTCATAGCCTCGAGCTTCTCCACCGTGCGTCCGCCTTCGGTCGAGAAGACCGTGTCCCAGGCGAAGAAAGGGGGGTAAGGCTTTCCGTCGAGGTCAAGCACCAGCGCCAGGCGGTCGCCCGGCCGCGCGCCGTCACCCCGGATGAGCTTATCGGCGTAACCGACTATTGAGACCGCGACCGTGGGCCCTCCTTCGGGGCTGGTGTGCCCGCCCAGCAGCGGGACCCCGTAGTAATCGAGTGCGCGGCCCATCCCTCTCATGAAGCCGTCGCGCGCCTCTTCGGAGAGACCTCCTGCGAAGACCATGGTCACGAGCCCGAGAGGCTTGCCTCCCATCGCGTAGATATCGTTGACGTTGACGGTCACAGCGCCGAACCCTGTGAAGAACGGGTCCTTCCACAGGGACGGCATCATTCCTTCACCCGCGAGCAGAAGGTAGCCGTCGCCCATGGGCAGCGCCCCCGCGTCGTCGCCCGGCCCCTGCACCAGCACCGTCTCTCCGCTGATGGCGGAGAAGCGCCTCGCCCAGTTGCCTATCACCGCTTTGCGCGTCAGGCCCGGGTAACGCCTCAACTCCTCGAGCAGCTCTTCCAGTTCCATGGCGCAATTCTAACATTCATGTCGGGGTCAGGCACCATGACATGAATGCACTGTAGGCGGGCGGATATATAATCAACGCGGAGGTGAGGTAAACGGAGCCGTACAGGCAGTTCGCAGAGGTCATCATAGACTCCCCCCTGCAGGAGCTCGACCGGCCGTTCACGTACAAGGTGCCCGAGGAGCTGCGCGAGAGGCTCGAGACGGGCTCTCTCGTGCTGGTGCCTTTCAACAGCCGCCTGTCGCTCGGTTACGTGGTCGGCTTTCCCGCCCGGGCCGAGGTCGCGCGCCTGAAGACTATCGCCCGCGCCCTCGACGAGCCTCCCCTCTTCGACTTCGACACCCAGAGGCTCTGCGTCTGGATAGCATCGCATTACATGTCGTCTCTCTCCCAGGCGTTTCGAGTGGTCATGCCCCCGGGCCGCAGCCGCAAGGTAAAGCAATACGTCTCTCTCCTGTCGAGCCGCGACGACGCGCGCCGCGCCCTCGGCGGAAGGGCGGGCACGCAGTCCGACGTGGTCGAGGTACTGTCGGCAAGCGGCGGTGAGGTCGACCTCAAAGTCCTCCAGAAGCACATGGGCGCCGGCAAGGTGGCGCCGGCTCTTAAGGCGCTCGAGGACGCGGGCCTTCTCGCTCGGAGGTTCTCACTGACCGCGCCCGCCGCCAGCCCGAGGTCGCGCAAGGTGGTCCGAGCTGGCGATGCGGGCGAACCCGAGGTCGAAGGCCTCCCCCACCGCCAGCGCGACATCATGAAGCACCTTCTCGCCAGGGGGGGCGTCGACTTCCAGAGCGACCTGCTGCGCTCGACCGGCGCCAGCTCGGCCAGCCTCAAGTCTCTCGAGAAAAAGGGCCTGGTCGAGGTCGCCAGCGAGGAGGTCCTCCGCCAGCCCAGGCTCCGGGACGGCAGCGCGGACCTCGCGCCGCCCACGCCGAACGAGAGCCAGCAGGCGGCTATCGACCGCATAGCCGGGGCCCTGGAGTCAGGTGAGCCGGGGGTGTTCCTGCTGGACGGCGTTACCGGCTCCGGCAAGACCGAGGTATACCTGAGGTCTATTCAGCGCGTCATCGAAATGGGCAAGCGTGCGATCGTGCTCGTCCCGGAGATATCCCTCACACCGCAGACGCTCGAGCGGTTCGAGTCGCGCTTTCGGGGCCAGGTCGCCGTCCTGCACAGCCGCCTGGGCCCGGGCGAGCGGTTCGACCAGTGGCGCGGGGTGCGCGATGGGCGCTACAAGGTGGTGGTCGGGGCGCGCTCGGCGCTCTTCGCCCCCGTGAGCGACCTGGGCCTCATAGCTTTAGACGAGGAGCACGAGCCCTCCTACAAGAGCGATACCGCGCCCCGCTACCACGCCCGGGATGTCGCCGAGGTGCGCGCCCGCATGGCCGGCGCCGTCCTCATCCTGGGCAGCGCCACCCCGTCCTTCGAATCGCTCGAGAAGGCGCGGGCGGGCACCTATGAGCGCCTCCTGCTGCCGGCGCGCATAGACGACAGGCCGCTCCCGGACGTCGAGGTGGTCGACATGAGACAGGTCGGCGGCGCGGGGGTTGTGCCCCTGCTCTCCAGGCCCCTCCTCGACGCGCTGTCCCGCACCGTCGAGTCGAACGACCAGGCCATCCTCTTCCTCAACCGCCGGGGCTTCGCCAACTACATGCAGTGCCACTACTGCGGCCACATCATGGGCTGCGACGAATGCGACGTGAGCCTCTGCTACCACACGCGCGGCAACATGCTGCTGTGCCACCACTGCGGCAAGCGCTGGGGCGTCCCCGAGCGCTGCCCCGAGTGCGGCAACGGGCCCATGAAGTCGTTCGGCGCGGGGACCCAGCGCGTAGAGGATGAGCTGACCGCCCACCTGCCCGGCGTCTCCTTCATCAGGATGGACGCCGACACGACCACGACGAAGGACGCCCACTGGCACATGCTGGGCGCCTTCTCGCGCGGCGAGGCGCAGGTGCTCATCGGTACGCAGATGATAGCCAAGGGGCTCGACATCCCGGGGGTTACACTGGTGGGGGTCATAAACGCGGATACGGCCCTGGCGCTACCCGACTTCCGCGCGAGCGAGCGCACCTACCAGCTCCTCACCCAGGTCAGCGGAAGGGCCGGCCGCGGGCTGCGACCCGGCCGCGTGATAGTGCAGAGTTACAACCCGGCGCACCCGGCGATAAGGGCGCTCTCGGGTGACCCGGGGGAGTTCATAGAAGCCGAGCTTCAGGCCCGTCTCAACGCCCGCTATCCGCCGTTCGTAGAGCTCATCAACGTGATGATAACCTCGCCCGAGCTCGAGGCCGCTTCCCGCTCGGCCGAGCGCATGCGCGCCCTGCTGGAGACAGACCTCGCCCGCACCGGCGCTGTCATCCTGGGCCCCGCGCCCGCCCCGCTGTCCCGCATCCGGGGCCAGTACCGCTGGCACATCCTGATTAAAGCGCCCGAGCTGGACGCCGTCTCCGAGCGCATCAAGCTCTCTGTCGCGCGCTTCTACGAGTACGCGCGCTCGGCGCCCGCGGGCAGGGAGGTCCGCATCACCCTCGACGTCGACCCCACCTCGCTGCTCTAAGGATTCATGCCGGGGCGCCCTGACATGAATTTGCTGCGGCATCCTGATGTTTCGGATACAAATTCATGTCAGGGTGCCTGACCCCGGCATGAATCCTCCAGCGGGATCCGCTCCATGGGGTACGGCAGGGGCGCGTCAGGCGGGATCTTCTTGATGTATTTGCGGCGGAACTCCGGGTCCTGCATGCGGCATGAGACCGTCTTCTTGCGGTACTCGGGGTGCGCGCGCATGCGGTTCCAGATGACCCGAAGCGGCTCTTCGCGGATGTTCCCGAAGTGCAGGGGGTTGAAGTCGCACGGCGTCACGTAACCGTCGTGCGTTATGTGTATCTGGTACTTGCCGCCGAAGCAGCCGATGATGTCGGTCTCGTTCACGTATGACATCGTCACTATCTTGGGCCCGTCCCTGCGCACGAACTGCCCCTCCTGGAGCTCGGAAAGATGCCGGTGCTCATTCGGGGTCAGGAGCATCTCGTCACGGTCGAGCATCCTGCCGGTCGGTGTCACGTCAAACACCGTTATCTCGCTCACGCCCAGGTCCCTGCCCAGCTCGAAAAAACGCTCGACGTGCTTTTCGGCGACCGCCTCGTGGGTCGCGAAGGTGCTTATGCCGGTCGATATCCCCGCTTCTCCCGCGTACTCGAGGCCCCGGCAGGCGCGCTCGAACAGCCCCGGCACGCCCCTTGCCTCATCGTGCACCGCGGCATCAGGGCTGTCCAGGCTGACGAACGCGACCTGAAGACCGGCATCGGCGAGCTCCCGCGCCCGCTCGCGCTCCAGGTAATAACCGCTGGTGAATATCTGGGGTGTGGCCTCGCACTCACCGATATAGCTGATGAGCTCCGGGAGGTCCTTTCGAGCCATCGGCTCCCCGCCGGTCAGCACTACGCTGCCCACCATCAGGTCGACGCACTGCCGGATGACGTCTTTGGCCTCCGAGGTGTCCAACTCCCCCTCGCGGGGGCGCCTGTGAGCAGAACAGTGGTAGCAGGAGCACGGGCACCTCGCGGTCACGGCGAAAGTGACGGCCGCCGGCCCGCCGCCCATGTGGAAGTCGCGCAGAATGCCGCCGCGCAGGATTCGGCTGTAAGCCTTCGTCCCGAACGGCGGGAGGTAGAACGTGTAGTGGCCCGGCGAGGCGAACTTGGTGTAAGGCAGCTTCTGGGGAAATAGCTTGACCATGTAGCACCCGAGCGAGAACGCTCCGGGCATCGTCGGCGGCCCCAGGTTGCGGTAGAAGAAGCGCCTGAAGCGCCTGAGCGGCGGCCGCAGCATGGGTATCTCGGCGACCTGTTCCAACCTGTCTTGAGCCTTACGTCTTATATCAGCTGTTTGCATTATCTATCATTGTTCTCCCATGCGTTCATACGTTTAAAGGACATCATCGGGTTCAACTTCCCTGGCCTGACCCCGGCGTCGGACGCGAGTCGGCACGACCCTCCGCACTGCCCCGTTTCAGTTGAGCTCGGCCCGGTCGATAAGCTCTTTCTGCTCGCAGAGCGCGTCCCGCAGCGAGCACGCGCACACCTCGCTGCAGGTCATGAACATGAGGTCGTTGCCCTGCTCGCGGGCCTCGGATTCCGGCGCGGTCACGATGGCCGGCACCAGCTTGCCGCCGATTGCGACCGGCATGAAGAAGCCGGTCTCGCTCTCGTTGCTCGCGTACTCTATCCCTCCCCTGAGCGTAGCCCCCACCGCGAAGACCTCTCCCGCCTCGGGTATCTCGCCCTCGCACCAGGCGCAGTTGCTCTGGCAGGCCAGCGCGTAGTTCTCGGCGTACCATTCGAGCAACTTCGGGCACTCACCTGGTAAGATGCCGCACTCCGCGAACTCGTCCTTCTCCTCGTCGCAAGCCTCGCAGATATCCCAGTGCCCGCAGGTCTCGCCGCTCACCACCGCCGAGCCGCACTCCAGGCACCACACGTAACCGCACTCCCCGCACAGGGCGACGGTGTGGTCGTCGATGCCCTCTGCCTCGTCGCAGGAGTCGGTGCTCTCGCTTCCGCACCAGGGGCAGTCGCCCGCGAAGACGAGCCGCAGGAACTCCTCCTCGGTCACGTCGGCGCTGGCGGCCGCCTCCAGCAGGCCCTGCCCTTCCATGCCGCGCAGCAACCTCAGGACATACTCCTCGAGGGTGAGCCCGTCCGACCTGGCCGCCTCTTTCATCGACTCCCTGAGCTCGTCGGGCAGCTTTTCCAGCATGTCCCTGACCAGGCGCTCCTCTTCCTGGTTCATCGCCAGCTCCTCACAGGCGCCTGCCGGCCATTCCGCCGGGAGCGCCATGATTATCCCGAAACGAAGTCACACGCGGTGTACTGTACCCGAGCACGTCGCCCTCATGCGGGGCCGCAGCGGGAAAACCCGCACGACCGGCAGACGATGCATCCTCCCTCGAACTCCATCAACGCCCCGCACTCGGGGCAGCCCATGTTTCCTTGCCCGCCATCAGCCACGCTCAGATCGATGTCGCTGGCGTCGAGGTACTTCTCGATGGCACGTCCTATGGCGTCCGGGCAGGAGAGCACCTCGGCCTGCTTGCTGCGGATAGATGACATGCAGCGGATGCCTTTGAGCTGCTCGGTTATCTCCTCGATATCTATCCCGGCGCGCAGGCCCAGCGATATCAACCGGCTGGTCGCCTCGGACTGCGACGGGCAGCCGCCCGCGCGGCCGAGGGAGGTGAACACCTCGCAGACGCCCTCGTCGTCGGAGTTGACGGTGACATAAAGGTTGCCGCAGCCTATCCTGACCTTCTCGGTGGTGCCCGACGTGACCTTCTGCCTCTCGCGGGCCCTTATGCCCCCGTCGCCCGCCTCGGCGTGCCCGCGGTAGAGGACCTGCTTCGGCCTGGAGCCGTAACGGTATATGGTGATGCCCTTGCAGCCGAGCTGATATGCCAGGAGGTATAAAGACTCGACCTCCTCGACGCTGGCGTCCTGCGGGAGGTTGACCGTCTTGCTGACCGCGTTGTCGGTGTGCTCCTGGAAAGCCGCCTGCATCCGCACGTGCCACTCGGGCGATATCTCATGCGCGCTCGCGAAAAGGCGCGCAAGCTCCGCGGGGACCCCCTCTACCTCCGACAGGGAACCGCCCTCCGCTATCTGTTTCACCAGCCCATCGTCGCCCAGGCCAAGTCGTGCCGCCGCTGCCGGGAAATCCGGGTGGACCTCCAGCAGCCTCTCGCCGTCGAGCACCCTCCGCTCGTAGGCGACCGCGAAGAGCGGCTCGATGCCGCTCGAGCACCCGGCGATGATGCTGATGGAGCCGGTGGGGGCGATGGTTGTGGTTGTCGCATTGCGAATCGGCGGCGAGCCCTCCAGTGCGTATACGCTCTTCTCGAAGTTGGGAAACGGGCCCCGCTCGGCCGCGAGAGCCACCGAGGCCTCGCGCGCCACGCGCGACACGAACGACATGACCTCCCGCGCCGTTGAGAGCGCGGGCTCGGAATCGTACGGCAAGCCCAGCTTGATGAGCATGTCGGCGAACCCCATCACCCCAAGGCCTATCTTGCGGTTGGCCCGGGTGAGCTCGTCTATCTCGGGGAGCGGGAAGCGGCCGGCGTCGATGACGTTGTCGAGGAAGTGCACGCCCTCGCGCACCAGGAACTCCAGGCGCGCCCAGTCGACCTCGGGCCGGCCGTTGCCGCCCCGCACCAGGCGGCCCAGGTTGATGCTGCCCAGGTTGCACGACTCGTAAGCCAGCAGCGGCTGCTCGCCGCACGGGTTGGTGCTCTGGATCTCTCCGAGGGCGGGCAGCGGGTTGGCCTCGTTCATCTGGTCGAGGAATATCACCCCGGGCTCGCCCGAGCCCCAGGCGGTAGTGGCTATCTCGTCGAAGACGTCCCGGGCGTTCAAGCTCGAGTCGACATCACGCGTTCGCGGGTTCACCAGGTCGTAGGCGCGACCGTGCTCGAGCGCCGCCATGAACTCGCGGGTCAAGCCCACCGAGATGTTGAAGTTGTTGAGCAGGTGGTGTTCGGCCTTGGCGTGTATGAACTCGAGGATGTCGGGGTGGTCTACCCGGAGCACCCCCATATTGGCGCCCCTGCGCGTGCCGCCCTGCTTGACCGTCTCGGTCGCCGCGTCGAACACTGTCATGAACGAGACCGGCCCGCTCGCAACGCCCCTGGTCGACATCACCACGTCGTCCTGGGGCCGAAGGGTCGAGAACGAGAAGCCGGTACCCCCGCCGGACTTGTGTATGAGCGCCATGTTCTTGACCGCGGTGAAGATAGCCTCCATGCTGTCGTCCACCGGCAACACGAAGCAGGCGGCAAGCTGCCCCAGCGGGCGCCCCGCGTTCATCAACGTGGGCGAGTTGGGCAGGAACTCGAGCGAGGCCATCATCTGTACGAACGCCTCGCGCGAGCGCTCGGCCCCCTCCTCGCCGCGATACGGCAGGTCGGCCTGTGCCACCGCCGATGCAACCCGCTCGAACATCTCGGCCGGGGTCTCGGTGAGGTTGCCCTCAGCATCGTGCGCGAGATAGCGCCGCTCGAGCACTTTTATCGCGTTGTCTGAAAGCTCTGCCGTCATCTGCTCATCACTCCGTGCTTCGTGGATTGTCTATTCCACCAGCCCCTCATTAACCCTCCAAGGACCAACCACGGGCCGCTCGAACCGCCCGTCCGCGCTGCCCGTGTCCCAACTTCTACACCTCAATTATACCCTTGTTCGCGGACAAGTTTCAGCGCACGGTGCACCTCACACGTCGCGGCGCGACGAGCCGGGGGCAGGATGTTAGAATAATGCGCATACGCGGCTTAACGGCGATAAGGATGATTGCTGATGAGTGGTACCTGGAAACATGTCTGGAACGTGCTGGCCTGGGTGCTGACGTGCCTGCTGGCCCTGCCGACGGCCCGGAAAGTGTCCTCTTCGGCCTGCTTCCTCGTTATCCGCGAAAGGTATCTCGACGCCACTTGTTAAGCCTCACGCTCGCGTTTCTTCCTCCTCGCATTTGTGATATAAATACTTTGCTTTTGAGAAAGTCCCTGATTATGGAGGTGGTAGCGAATGGCGGCCAAACACGACAAATGCATCATCACTGCCGCTCTTACGGGCGCGGCGACCAGGAAAGAGCAGAACCCGAACGTCCCGTACACCCGTGACGAGTTCGTGCGCGAGGCGGTCAAGTGCTACGAGAACGGGGCGTCTATCGTGCACATCCACGCGCGCGACCCGGAGCACGGAGCGCCGACGCCGGACATCGAGATACTCCGCGGAATAATCGAAGGCATAAGGGCCGAGTGCCCCATCGTCATCAACCTGAGTACCGCCATCTCCCCGTTCGCGACCAAGGAGCAGCGGATAGCCGTCATTGACGAGTTCAAACCCGAGATGGCCTCGCTCAACACCAACAGCATGAACTTCGCTGTAGGCGACTGGAAAGAGCACAAGATCATGTTCGAGATAGTGTTCGAGAACACTTTCGAGCAGCTGGTCTGGTACGGCAACACCATGAAGGAGTGCGGCACCAGGCCCGAGTTCGAGATATACGACATGGGCGGCCTTTATAACGTGCTTTTCATCAGGGAACAGGGCATATTCGCCGAGCCGCTGCACTTCCAGTTCGTCTGGGGAGTCCTGGGTGGAATGCCGTTCTCAACCCGCAACTTCGGGCTGTTCCTCGAGACGATCCCCGAGGACGCGACCTGGAGTTCCTGCGGGGTCGGCCCGGCCTCTTTCGCCGGGGCGTTCCATGCCGTGGTGAACGGCGGACATATCCGGGTGGGGCTCGAGGACAACATCTGGATAACCAAGGGCAAGCTCGCCGGGGGCTCGTGGGAGCTGGTCAAGAGGGCCGCGGAGATAGTGAAGGTCGCCGACCGCGAGGTGGCCACCGTCGAGGACACCCGCGCGATGCTCGGCCTCAAAGGCCTCTAGCGCAGAACTGCAGCACGATAAAGGTGCCCCGCTACCTTTGCGAGGCACCTTTATTCCGGAATGATCGCGCGGCCACCGCACATAACTCCCGTTTGGTATATCATTTCTCAAAACAATCGGCCGCGAGTCGGCATCTGTCCTGGCGCGGGAAGAGGAAATTGAGCGAGCAATATTTGGAAAAAGCGGCACGCATAATCAGGTCTGATCCCTACGCAGCCCACCTGGGAATAGAGTTCGTACTCATCGAGGAAGGGCACGCGGTCTCGCGAATGGAACTCCGAGACGAGCACCTCAACTTCATGGGTCTCGTCCATGGGGGTGCCATATTCTCCCTGGCCGACGCTACTTTCGGGGCGGCCGCGAACTCGAACGGCACCAAAGCGATGGCTATCCACGTGAGTATCGACTATCTTGCCCCTCCCGGTGATTCCCCGTACCTGGAGGTTGATGTACGAGAGGACGCACGGGCAGGGAGAGGCGGGCATTACAAAATGGAAGTTCGCACTTCTTCCGGCGAGCTCATCGCGGTATGCAACGGCTGGGCTTACCATACCTCCAGGTCACTCGACGAGTGATGCTGCGCCGCTGCGATAGTCGGCCGAGCACCAGGTCCGCAACGCCTGTACTTCAAAACATATCGAAAGGGTAAGGGTGGGTCGCCTTCCATATAGGAGAAGCGGGACGACCCTCGCCAGAAAGAGTGCACGCCTGTTCAGAATCACACCGGTAGTGATATATTCTGTGATTACGTCTGTGGGGCATTTGAACAACGGGGGTGGAATATATGTCCATCGAGGGGAAGGTAGCACTCGTGACAGGTGGTTCCGGGGGGCTGGGCAGGGTCCACGGTCTGATCCTGGCCAAGCAAGGGTGCGACGTGGCTCTCACTGGAAACCACAACTTGGAAAAGGCTGAAGCCGTTGCCGAAGAGATCCGCGCGCTTGGACGTAAAGCCATCAGCGTCAAGATGGATGTCTCGGACGCTCAGGAGGTGAACGCGGGTGTATCCAGGGTTGTGGATGAGCTCGGGCCGATAAGCATCCTGGTGAACAACGCCGCGTTCGGCATCGTGCGAGCAGTGACCATCATCAAGATGGACAAGTCAGACTGGGACCGCGATGTAGGCGTGAACCTCACCGGTGCGTTCAACACTATCAAGGCCGTAATGCCGTACATGGTGGAGAACCAGTGGGGTCGCATCGTCAACGTCTCCTCGGTTACCGGTACTCTGGGCGGCTTCGGACAGTGCTCGTACGCGGCGACCAAGGCGGGCATCATCGGGCTTACGAAGACCGTTGCCCTCGAGGGAGCGCGTAATAACATCACCTGCAACGCGGTCGTGCTCGGAGTCTTCGATGGGGGGAGTTTCTACGAGGTTGCCGAGCCTTTTAGAGAGAGGATAATCAAACGCGTAGCCATGCGCAGGGCCGGTGACCCGCAGGAGCTGAGTAATGTTATTGCCTTCCTCTCCTCGGAGGAATCGAGTTACCTCACCGGCGAGGCTATAGTTGTCGGCGGCGGGATCGACCTCTTCACCTTCTAGGAGGCGAAGATGACTATTGCGGGGTGATTGCCATGAGAGATGTTGTCATCGTCAGCGGATGCCGCACAGCGGTGGGAAAGTTCGGCGGGACGCTCAAGGATTTCCCGGCCACTAAGCTGGGAGCTATTACTATCGAAGAAGCGATCAAGAGGGCGGATGTCTCGCCCGACATGGTCGACTGGGTGCTCATGGGATCCGCCAGCGCGGACGGGATGGGTGAGGTCCCTGCCAGGAACGCGGCGCTCCAGGCCGGCGTCCCCGAAAGCGTTCCAGCCATGTTTCTCTCGGCCGCCTGCACATCCGGCCTGTTCGGGGTATCCCTGGGCGCTCTCCTCATCCAGGCGGGAAAAGCAGATGTCGTCGTGGCCGGGGGTATGGAGTCCATGAGCGGGTATCCCTACCTGGTCCGCGACGCCCGCTGGGGCTTGCGATTCCGTGACTCCGTCCTGGTCGACGGCTGCTCTCTAGCCCTCGAATGCCCTATGGGTCACGTGCAAATGGGCGAGTACGGCGATATCGTGGCCGCGGAGGAAGGCATTTCCCGCGAGGACCAGGACAAATGGGCGCTGAGAAGTCAACTGAGGTGGGTCGCTGCCAATGAGGAGGGGCGTCTCAAGGACGAGACAATCCCGGTAGTCATCCCCCAGAGAAAAGGAGACCCCCTGGTCTTCGAGGTCGACGAGTTCCCGCGCACCAACACCACTATAGAAAGCCTTTCAAAGCTCAAACCTGCCTTCCGCGAGGGCGGAACTGTCACAGCGGGCAACGCCCCCGGCATCAACGACGGTGCGGCAAGTGTTCTTCTCATGTCGGCGGAAAAGGCGGAAGAACTCGGGAAGAAGCCCCTCGGCAGGATTATCGGCTACGGCACGGTAGCCGGGGCCCCGAAGAGTATACCGATAGTGCCCTCCCAGGTCATCGACAGGGTTGTCAAGGAAGCGGGACTCTCCCTCGATGACATCGACCTTTTCGAGATCAACGAGGCCTTCGCCGCCGTTGCCGTCCTGAGCATCCGCAGGCTCGGCATAGATCCTGAGAAGGTAAACGTAGACGGCGGCGCGGTCGCCCAGGGTCACCCGGTCGGCTCCACCGGTGTGAGAATACTCATCCACCTGCTGTACGAGCTCAACCGGAGGGGCGGCGGCCTTGGAGTTGCGGCCCTGTGCGGGGTCGGGAGCCAGGGCGAATGCGTTGTGGTAAAGGTCTAAGAAGGAGCATAAATGTCATACAGCTTGTCTGAGGAACAGGAAGCCTTGAGAGCAGAGATCAAAAAGCTCGCGCTCGAGAAAGTCGCGCCGAGGGCCGCGGAGATAGACCGGGTGGGCGAGTACCCCTGGGACATTCAGAAGCTGCTCTCCAAGAACGGGCTGATGGGGCTGGCCATCCCCGAAGATTACGGCGGCTCCGGCGCTCCGCTTCTCGATAACTGCATCGTGGCCGAAGAACTCGCGCGCGTGTGCGCCACCACTTCACTGATATTCGTTGTGCAGAAACTGGCCGCCTACCCGATCGTCCTCGCCGGGTCCGAGGAAACGAAGAAGAAGTACCTGCCGCCTGTCGCGCGCGGTGAGATGCTGGCTTCTTTCTGCCTCACGGAGCGCGGTGCCGGGTCGGATGCCGCTGCGACGAAGACCCTCGCGAAAGAAGTCGAGGGTGGATACGTCCTCAACGGTGAGAAGTGTTTCATCACCAATGGGGGCCTGGCCGAGGTCTATTCGACGTTCGCGATGACCGACCCGGAACTGGGCGTGAAAGGTATCAGCGCTTTTGCCGTCGAGAAGGATTACCCGGGCTTCTCGGTCGGGCACATAGAGGACAAGATGGGCCTCAGGGGGGCGCAGGTCTCCGAGATCAAGTTCGAGGACTGTTTCGTACCGAAGGAGAACATACTCGGCGAGAGAGGCGGCGGTTTTACCGTGGCCATGAAGACACTCGACAACTCGCGACCGCTTGTGGGAGCCCAGGCGCTCGGGATCGCGCAGGGAGCTCTTGATGTCGCGGTCGACTGGGCGCGAGAGAGGCTGCAGTTCGACAGCCCTATCGGAAAGCTCCAGGGCATCCAGTTCATGCTCGCCGACATGAAAACAAAGGTGGAGGCTGCACGCCAGCTCGTTTACAGGGCTGCGTCGATGTTCGACAACGCGGAGCCCGAGATGTCAATGTTCTCCGCGCTGGCGAAGCTGTATGCCAGCGATGCCGCGATGAGCGTCACCACGGACGCCGTTCAGGTGCTCGGTGGCTACGGATACATGAAGGACCAGCCGCTCGAGAGAATGATGCGCGACGCGAAGGTAACGCAGATATACGAGGGCACCAACCAGGTCCAGCGTGTAGTCATTGCGAGAAGGCTTCTTGGAAGGATCTGACTCTAATCGAGGGGTGAGCACAAATGGCAGACGACCTCAAGCGCGTTGCCGAGGAGCAGGAGAAATGGCTGCTCACAACGGAGGGCATGAAGGAGAGGAAAGAGGGCTTCACCAGTGACGCGGGGATTCCGCTGAAAAGCCTTTATACCCCCCTTGACGTAAAGAACGTCGACTACCTGCAGGATGTCGGCTTTCCGGGGATGCCCCCATATACTCGTGGCGTGTACCCGAACATGTACCGCGGAAGGCTCTGGACGATCCGCATGTTCTCCGGGTTCGGCACGCCCGAGGAAACTAATCAGCGCTGGAAGATGCTCCTCGAGCACGGAGAGACGGGTTTCAGCTCGGCTGTTGACTCCCTTACTTTCGCAGGTGTCGACCCCGACGATCCAATAGACTTGCTCGAGGCCGAGGTTGGAAAGGAGGGGGTTCCCCTATACTCCATAAGGGGCATGGAAGCGATGGTCGAGGGCATCCCCATCGATGAGGTCAGCGTTGCCCTGGTGGTTGAGCCTGAGACTTCGGCGGCTATAACCTCGA
Organism: Candidatus Geothermincolia bacterium; assembly: GCA_038326775.1. GTDB lineage: Bacteria > Actinomycetota > Geothermincolia > Fen-727 > Anoxymicrobiaceae > DYIU01. Next base: position 3,991 of record JBBQKJ010000024.1, on the reverse strand, counting down.
TGTACTTCAACGTGGCGAAGAACCGCGGGATACCGATGGACCAGTTGAGGGGCACAACCCAGAACGACATCTTGACCATGACCATCGGCTACGTGCCGTGGCACCCCCTCAAGCCGGCCGATCTCCTGAAGCTCGCGTGTGACCTTATCGAGTACTGCACTCCTATGCGAGAAGCTCCCAAGTGGAACCCGGTCAACTTCACGACCTACAACTACCGCGAAGGTGGCATCGACGCCGTCCAGGAAATCGCTTTCGGATTCGCCAACGCGATCGCACACATCGACGAACTCCTCAGTCGCGGCTGGAAGATAGACGACTTCGCGTTCAAGCTGGCCTTCCACCTCGCCGCTCACACCGACTTCTTCGAAGAAGTTGCCAAATACCGTGCCGCGAGGAAGCTCTGGTACCGACTTATGACCGAGAGGTACGATGCCCAGGAGACTATCTCCAAACAGTTCCGCTTCCATGTGCAGACGGCCGGGAGCTCTCTGAGCGCTCAGCAGCCTATGGTCAATATAATGAGAACCGCCTATCAGGCGCTGGAGGCGGTGCTCGGAGGCTGCCAGTCCCTGCACACGAACTCGTACGACGAGGCGGTCTGTCTGCCCAGCGAGGAAGCGGTCCTCCTGGCGGTCCGAACCCAGCAGGTGCTTCGGGAAGAGACAGGTGTTGGGAACGTCATAGATCCACTGGGCGGCTCGTATTACATTGAAGCCATGACGGAGGAGCTCGAGCACCGCATATGGGAATACCTGGAAAAGATCGAGTCGGCCGGCGGAATCGTCGCTGCTCTCAACGGCGGTTGGCTCTACCGGGAGATGAACAAAGCGTTTGAGAAAAGACGCAAGGCAGTCGAGTCGGGAGAGGAAAAAATGATCGGGGTCAACTGCTTCACGGTCGAAGAAGAACCTTTCCCACCTTTCCGGACTAATCCTTTAGCGGCCCAGATCGAGATCGACAGGCTGAACAAGCTGCGTGCCGAACGCGACAACCAGAGGGTCTCAAAGCTGCTGGACGAGCTGAAAGCCGTCTGCGAGCGGCGAGACAACGTGCTTCCGATCGTCAGCGAACTGACCCGAGAGGGAGCCTCCGTCGGAGAGATAACCAACACGTTCCGCGAGATGTGGGGGCTGTGGGACTGCCCCATGATGGGATAACTCGGGGCGGTTGATCGCTGTGGTCAGTGTTCTCTGTTACGAATCAGCATTGCAGGAATCTTCCAGGGAGTGTGTCAGATGGAGCGCATGATCAGGGTACTTCTTTTCAAGCCGGGCATAGACGGTCACTGGCGTGGGATACTGACCGTTTCGCGCGCCCTCACGGAAGCCGGCATGGAGGTAATATTCGAGGGCTTCAAGTCGGTTGATACGGTAATCGAGGCGGCCCTCCAGGAGGATGTGGACGTTATCGGTTATAGCGTCCATTCGGGGGCGCACCACGAGTGGACGCAGAATATCAACGCCGCTCTCAAGGAGAAAGGTGTGAGGGATAACTTCCTTGTCATCATCGGTGGTGCAATCCCCTATGCTGACCATGATACCTTGAAGGCCGAGGGGGCCGACGGCGTCTTCAGCCCGGGCACCCACACCGGGGACATAGTAAGCTTCATCCAGGAGAACCTCCCGGCTCGTGCCTGATCCTTTCGCGTTGAATGACTGCGCTACCCGACCGAGTCGCGTGGTTCTGCGTCCTTTTCAGCGGGTAACTAGTCCTCCTGGAGTTCGGGCATGTTCGCGTACTGGTCGAGCGCCTCGGGGTTCTTGAGGGCGTCTTTGTTCTTGACGGGCTTGCCCTCGATAACGTTCCTGACCGCGATCTCGACCTTCTTCATGTTCAGCGTGTAGGGGATGTCATCGATCTCTATTATCTTGGCTGGGACGTGGCGTGGAGAAGCGTTCTCGCGGATGCTCTTCCTCATCGTTTTCTTGAGCTCTTCGGTCAGCTTGTAACCGGGGGCCATCTTGAGAAACAGGAGTACCCTCACGTCCCCTTTCCAGCTCTGACCCACCACTACGCTGTCCTCGACCTCTATCATTCTCTCCACCGGTCTGTATATCTCCGCCGTCCCGATCCTGACCCCGCCCGGATTCAGGGTGGCGTCCGACCGGCCGTAGATTACGACCCCGCCCCGGTCGTTGATCAGGATGAAATCGCCGTGCCTCCAGACCCCGGGATATACGGTAAAGTAGGCCTCCTGGTACTTTCCCCCATCGGGATCATCCCAGAAGTAGATGGGCATGGAAGGAGCCGGCGCCATGCAGACCAGCTCTCCTTTCCTGTTGTAGACCGGCTTTCCGTTCTCGTCAAAGGCCTCGACCTTCATGCCGAGACCCCTGACCTGGAGCTCGCCCGAATAGACCGGGTCCATCGGATTGCCCAGCGCAAACACCCGTTGATGTCGGTTCCACCGGAAATCGATGCCAGCTGCACGTCCGGCTTTACGCTCTCGTAAACGAACTCGAAGCCCTCCTCCGACAGGGGCGACCCGGTCGAACATATCGTCTTGATGGCGGAAAGGTCGTACTTCTCGGCGGGCTTGAGTCCCGAATTCATCAGTGCCGCGATGTATCCGGCGCTGATGCCGAACACGGTGATCCCTTCGTCCTGGGCGAGTTGCCAGAGCGTTCCCGCGTCAGGGTGGAACGGGAAACCGTCAAAAAGGACTACGCTCGCCCCTACCGCGAGCGAGCTGACCAGCCAGTTCCACATCATCCAGCCGCAGGTGGTGAAGTAGAAGATCGTGTCTTCGCGGCTCAAGTTCGTATGGAGCACCAGCTCCTTCAGATGGTGCAGGATTATTCCTCCCGCACACTGAACCATGCACTTGGGAAGGCCGGTAGTCCCGGAGGAGTACATGATATATAGGGGGTGCATAAAAGGTAGCTGCTCAAACTGGATCTCGTCGGCTTCCTCCTTGAAGTCGTCGAACATGATCGAGTCTGGAAGGCCGCTTATGTCAGGCTGGTCACTCGTGTAAGGGACCACGACAATCTTTTCCAGGGACGGAAGGTCCCTTACTATCTCGGCGACCCTCTCAAGCGAATCGTGGCTTTCTCCTTTGAAGAAGTAACCGTCCGCAATGAAAAGAACCCTGGGTTTTATCTGGCCGAAGCGGTCGAGCACACCCTTTATGCCGAAGTCGGGAGAACAAGACGACCAGGTCGCCCCGATGCTCGTCGCAGCCAGCATGGCGACTACCGTCTCAGGCATGTTGGGCATGAAGCCCACAACCCTGTCCCCCGTCTCGACCCCGGATTTCCTGAGAGCGGCGGCGACCCGCGCGACCTCCTGGTAGAGCTCCGCATACGTCATCTTCCTTACCGGCTGCCCCTCTCCCTTGAATATGAGGGCAACTCTGTCGTCACGGAAACGCAGGAGGTTCTCTGCGAAATTCAGGCGTGCCCCCCTGAACCATTCCGCGCCCGGCATCTTTGTCGGTTCGTCGATGACCTCGTCATAAGGACTCGAGGCTTCTACCCCCGCGAAGTCCCATACGGCGGCCCAGAAGTCGGCTACCTCGCTCACAGACCAGTGATAGAGGTCGGCGTAGTCGGAGAAATCCTTTCCGTACCGTTCGTTCACGTACTGGATAAACCGATACATGCTGCTGGACCTGGCACGCTTCTCCGTAGGCTTCCAAAGCATCTTGCCCATGAAGAACCCCCTCCCGCATAGAATTGCGATGCCGATGCATCATAGGACCGCTTCCCGTGATAAGAAATACTATGACAACAGCAAGAGCCAGTTCAAGCGAAAGCCTGCTCCTGACGATCTGCAGCGACGCAAGGAGGAACTCCGGGCAGGCAAAATGGAAAACGATTATTCCATCTTCTCAGTAGGCCACAATATATTGTCATACCCTCCTGTTATGCTGCCAGCAGGAGGGTGATGTACATGAGAGACAGCGGTTATGAGCGTTTCAGCAGCCTTCTCCAGTTCGCCGACCACTTCCAGACCGAGGAGGACTGCAGGAGACATCTCTTCGCAAGGC
>JBBQKJ010000023.1:0-43734 GCA_038326775.1 Candidatus Geothermincolia bacterium | reverse complement strand
CCGCGCGCGTAGTGGCAGAGCGCTACTCCTACTCCCCCGAATACGTGCGGTACCTGCGCTACCAGTTCACCCACGGGCTTATCGACTTCTCCGAGCCTCATCCCGAGGGGAAGGTCGCGCGCCGCAGGGTTACCTCTGAGATCAGGAAGAAGATATGCGCCGGGAGGGAGGACAACCTCTCCGCCGGAGAGATTGCCGAGCTTCTCTTCGAGGAGGGCCACGAGATGTCGGTCCGCACGGTGGAGAGGGTGCTGGCCGAGGAAGGGTATCCGAAGCTGCCCAGGAGGACCCGCCACAAGATCGGGCTCACGGTGAAAGGGGTCTCGCTCCCGGAGCGCTCGGGCGTTGTGCGGGCGGGCGATTTCGAGGGGGCGAGTCTCGAGTGCGCCGGCGCCGGTGTCTTCCTGTTCGGCCCATTCCTCGCAAAGCTCGATATCGCAGGGGTCGTGAAGGCGGCGGGCCTGCCTGGGACCAGGGAGATACCCGCTCTCTCCTACCTGCTCTCATTCCTTGCATTGAAGCTTCTCGGCACCGAGCGCTACAGCCACGTGGGAGACCATTCCTTCGACCCGGGGCTGGGCCTGTTCGCGGGGCTGGGGGTGCTGCCCAAGACCACGGCCATGTCCACCTACTCGTACTCGCTCGACGCGGTGCACATAGAGAAGCTCGAGCGCGCATTCGTGAAGCGGGCGAAAAGACTCGGCCTCTACGACGGCAGGATAGTGAACCTCGACTTCCACACCGTCCCCCACTTCGGGGAGGAATCCGTGCTGGAAAAGCACTGGGCAGGGGCCAGGGGAAAGGTGATGAAGGGGGCGCTCACCCTGTTCGCCCAGGACTCGGCAAGCAAGCTCATCCTCTACACCACCGCCGACATCATGCGGGAAGAGACATCCGACCAGGCGCTCTCGTTCCTCTCTTTCTGGAGAGAGGTAGACAAAGGGGTGAAGCCCACCCTGGTTTTCGACTCGAAGTTCACCACCTACGAGAAGCTCTCGGCCCTCGACTCTGAAGAGGTGAAGTTCATAACGCTCAGGCGAAGGGGAGCAAAGCTCGTCGGTGACGCGGAGAAGATAGGCGACTGGAAGCGCATACACATACCTCACCCGGGCAGGAAGTTCCCCGATTCGTACGTCCACGAGTCGCAAGTCGCGGTGAAGGGCTACGACGGGATCGTGCGCCAGATCATCATGAAGGGCAACGGGCACGAGAAGCCCGCCTTCATCATCACCAACGACTTCGACGTCCCGACCGAGCTGGTGGTGGGGAACTACGCGCGCAGGTGGAGGGTGGAGAACGGGATAGCCGAGGCGGTCAAGTTCTTCAACCTGAACTCCCTTTCCTTCCCCATACTCACCAAGGTCCACTTCGACGTGGCGATGACCATGGTGGCCGACACCCTCTACACCATGCTCGCTCAGAAGCTCAGGGGCTTCGAGAGTTGCGACGCCCCCAGGCTCTACCGCCACTTCGTAAAAGGAAAAGGAACCGTGTCGGTCCGTGACGGCGAGGTCTCCGTCACGTATCCCCGCAGAGCCCACAACCCGGTCTTGAGAAACGTGCCCTGGGACAGGATGCCGGGGCTCCTGCCCGGTCTCGGGGACGCCCCGCTCGCCCTCGAGTTCAAGTGACCGCAAGCCACAGGATGTTATGCTGCTGTGACGGTTAGCGAAGTACGAAAATCGGTGTTTATCGTAAATACGCAACTTCTCCGAGGCAGCCATGTCGTCGAACACGAGCATCTTTTTCTTGCCCAGATCGTTATCTTGCGTTCTTTATGTGGATCGAGCCAGCTTATGTGCAGGTTCGCTATGACGTCGTTCGGGAACTTGAGGTTGCAGAAGATCACGTCTTCGATTCCGTTCTGCACGTAGTCCATTCCATGAACGGACACCTCGGTCGGTTTGACCCCCATCAAGTGAAGCATTACCGAGACATCGTGCGGCCCGATGCTCCAGAGGCAGTTCTCATCGTGACGGACCCTGCCCAGGTTGAGCCTCTGGCTGTACATGTACATGATGTCCCCGAGCTCGCCGGAGTCCACATACTTCTTTGTCCACTCCACGACCGGGTGGTAGAGAAGCAGATGGCCTACCATGAGCACGCGTTCCTTCTCCCTGGAGATCCGCACCAGGTCTTCGCCCTCCGCCACCATCAGGGCCAGCGGTTTCTCAACGAATACGTGTTTACCCGCTGACAAGGCCCGCCGGGCGAGTTCATAGTGTGTTGCAGCGGAAGACACGATTATCAGGCCATCAAGGGACCGGTCGTCGATCAGCTCGCCGGCATCTTTCGTGCCGCGAACGACAGGGTATTCATGTAGTACCTTCGAGATTTTCGCCGGCTCCGAGTCGCACACCCAGGCAAGCTCGACCCGGTCCATGGCCGCGAAGTTGCGGACGAGATTCGGCCCCCAGTAGCCTAGGCCGATTATCCCGACTCTCACCTTGTCTCTGACGGAAGCCATATCGATCCTCTCAGTGAAAGCTACCTGTTTCTCACCCGGTTATCCTGTTGATTGGATGATCTCAAACTGCTCCCATCCGAGAGGGAGCCGCTCACCTTCCAGCAATTGCGAGTCTTTGTCGAGCGATGCCTTGAAATAACCCCATGTCCAGGCCGCCATTCCCACAAGACAAAGCGGCAGCTCTTTGATGAGAGTGGTCGGTGGCACCACTCTGTACCGCGCGCAGCGGATCACCATGCGGTAGAGCCTCAGAAAGAATAGCACGAACGCAAGGGGCGGAAACCGTCTCGTGATGGAGCCCCGGGTGCCGAGCTCGATGCGTGCCCGCGCGTTCCAGTGTCCCCGCTTGACCTGCCCACGCGTGAAGTCCGCCAGGTTATCGGGATTCATATGCTTCACCGCTGCCGAGGGACTGAACAGCGTCACGGCGCCCAGAGCGTGAAGCCTTCTGGAAAAAAGAAAATCGTTAGCGCGCTCGGTGCCGGGGAAGCCCCCCGCTGAATTAAAAATCTTGCTACTGACCGACATGTTGGCCGAGGAAGCAGTCGAATCCACTAATTCGCGCGATGGAGTTGCCGGCGAGTAGAAGCTTTTTGATACGAGATATTCGGCGGTACCCACCAGGCAATCGGGTGTTCCGTTTTCGAGGGCGCCACACACGACGCTGTACCCGCATTCATGAGACTCGCCGAGCGAGGCGAGCCAGCCGTGTTCCGGCCTGCAGTCAGCATCCAGGAACACGAGAGTTTTGCCGGAGGCGTGTCTGACGGCGACGTTTCTCGCCTGACCGCTGAAGAGCCTGAATGGCGCGTGGATGAAGCGCACCGAAGGGTACCGCTCCGCCATGTCCTCCAGGTAGCCGCCGTCGCCGCTCTCCACCACGAGCACCTCGAAGGTGCCCGCGTAGTCCTGGCCGGCAACGCCTTCCAGGCACCATCCGAGAGTTTTCTCCGCGTTATGGGCTGGTATTATGATCGAGAAATCAGTGTCCATAACCGTACCAGGCATCACTCCGGTCGCGAAGCCTACCTTCCTCTCTTGGAGATGAGGTCCGCCAGCAGGCCTATCGCGGCAACCTGTATCGCGGCCAGTATGAGAAGCACGGTCGCGGTCCTCACGTCCCACCGGACTATGTCGTAGATCAGCCAGAACAACCCCAGGGCGCCAAGTGTGAGCGCGACGGGCATGAACACCTTGAGGGGGTTGAACCAGGTGACCGTGCGTATTACCAGGGTCAGGTAGCTCGAGGTGTCCTTGATAGGGTGGAACGTCGACTTGCCCTTCCTCTGGTAGTAGTCGATGGGCACGAAGTCCACCTGTAAGCCGTCGGCAAGCATGGCGAGCGTTATGGTGGAGACCCAGGAATGGCCCCAGGGCAGGATTTCTATATACTTCATGAAGACGTCTTTCTTCATAGCTCTCAGGCCGGAGTTCAAGTCGGGTATCTTGAAGCCGGACATTACCTCCGCGAACTTCCTGATGAACCATTTCACAGGCCCCCTGATGAACTTGAGGGTGCCCGACTCTTTCTTCCTGGCTCCCACTACCATGTCCAGGTCCTCGGACTCCATCGTGTCCAGCAGCTTCGGGATGTCCTGGTTGGGATAAGTTCCGTCGCCGTCTGTCACGACGAAAACATCGCCGGTCGCGGCCCTTACGCCGGTGTTCCGCGAAAAACCGCCGCCGCGGTTCTGCCTGTGGGTGATCAGTTGTACCCCTGGGAACGCCGACACCACTTCGGCCGTCCCGTCGGTGGAGGCGTCGTTCACCACGATGACCTCGTAGTCGCGCCCGGAGCCTTCCATCGCCTTCACAATCGTCAGCAGATCATCGGCGATGGCCTCTTCCTCGTTGTAGACCGGTACGATAACGCTGACCTTTTCAATCTTCACTTGCTGCCTCCTTGCGCGTGCCCGTCCAGTTCTTGAGCGGACCGGGCCTCGGTGCCCGCCGTGTCGCCTTTCTCTATTACCCGAAGAGCGTAGCCCGCGGCATGACACGCGAACTCCAGCAATAGAATGCCCACCATAGGGATGAACTGCCTGCCGGGGAAAGTGTACTTAAGTATTAGCCAGGTGCGCTTCATGCGCCCGCTGACGTGCCCCCTGCTGAACTCGTGGAGCGGCCTTACACGACGCAAGTCATAGATCGACTTGCCCCGGTTGACCTGCCACCTTATGAAGCCGGCCAGGTCGCCGCGCGCCTCGTGTTCCACCGTCGCGTCATCGACCAGTTTGATTGTAACGCCGTTCTCCATCAGCAGCTCTCCGAGATACAGGTCGGACGCACCCAGGACGAGGTCCTCGTGGAAACCTCCAACGGAGTCCAGTGCCGCCTTGTCTATCGCGCAGTTGCAGGTGCACAACTTGTCGGTATGACCTGACGGGTCAACATCCCAGACGCTTCTCCAGCCCAGCGAGCCACCACCCGGGTAGCCCAGCAGGCTTATCAGGTCAGCCAGGAAGCCCTGCCCCTGGGGAATGTACGCGCCGCCAACCGTCACCTTCTCCCGGCCCGATAGAATCGGCTCCACCAGGCGGGCCAGCCAGTGCGCGTCACGCAGCACCTCGTCATCGTCGATGTATACGATGACCGAGCCGCGTGCGAGACCGGTGCCCACGTTTCGGTAGTACGGGATGCCTTTCCCCTTCTCCTCGGAGTGGACCCGCACTCCTTTCGATGGCAGGTCCAGAGCGCGGACAGGCCCGTTCGCTATGACCAGTACCTCGAAGCCGAAATCGGTCTCCTGCTCGAGGATTGCGGGAACCAGGCCATACAAAGGCTCCCTGCCCACAGAGATTATTACGACCGATACATCAGGTATTTTCATTGTTTCAGGACTTGCCATTCAGCCAGTTCTCTCTCGTGGTTCCAGTCGTCACGACGCGTATATGATATACCATTTGTGGATCTTGGAGCCTGACGGGCTGTCGCATCACGTTGGAACGCCCGCGCCCTTAGTCGACAACGATGCTGGTCAATCCGGACAACCTCTCCAGCCATGATTCTGCGCAAAGAAGGTTGGTCAAGACGTAGCACAGCCTGCTGTCGTTGTTGATGAACGACTCGATCGCGGATTGGAGCGCGTCCGGTGAGATCAGGGTCGCGAGTCTCATCTCCCCGGGCTGAAGGCGCCGCCTCAGCAGGTCGCCGTCATTCCGGGAGAAGTAATATGCGAGGTCACGTGCGTAATGGGGTCTATAGACTTCTCGTCTCAACGTGGCCCTTGTTGCTTTATTCACAGCCTTGAGGGAGAACCGGCCGGCTCTTAATCCCAGTGACCTGGCCACCAGGCCTGGTGGCTTTGACTTGTAAGGGACAACGCCGCCTTTCGATAGAAGAAGGCCTGCAAGTGCATTATTGTTGCGCGTGATGATTTCTCGGTGGACGAGGTAGCCGGCCTTGTTTGCCAGCGGGACCTGCCGGGCAGCCTCAAGGACGTTTGTATTCAGCCACGGGTCCCAGATCTTCATGCGTTTTCCTGCCGGCAGGGTGGCGCGGGCGGTGAAGTTCGCTACCCTGTTTTCGAGATAAAAGCACTCGGTTGCAAGAGAAAGGTCGCTTATGCCCTTGGAACCGAGCAAGCGCTCAAGAGAGCGCCTCACTTCCTCCCGACCGCTTGTCCCATCCGGCGACTTGAGCAGTTGCTCACTGGGATTCATCACATAGCGGCTCATCATCCTGGCTACAAGCTCTTCGGCCGTTTCAGGGATGGCACCGTCGCTGAATAGCAGGCACCCTCGCAGGAACTCTCCCCCGATACCCGTCAGAACCAGATCGCTTTTGTCCGCAATGACGTCAAAACCCTCGAGCATCGGCGCGAAGAGATAGAAGTTGATTAGTCCGTTGCAGTCTCCTGCCAGCCGGGTCAGATCATCCATGTACCGCTCGTGGGCGTCCTTGTCGACCGGTAAAAGGGAGTGGGGGAGATCCAGCGTCAGGCAGATCCTGGCGGCAATCCGGGAGTCGATGTTCCAGGCGTTGCCGAAGGTGTAACACTGGAGCCTCTCTTCCTCGAGCGGGCACGCCGAAAGTATTGCCCTGCTGTCGATACCACCTGTAAGAGGCATAGCGGCCCTGTCGCAGAGCTGGAACGCGTCACGTACGTGGCTGCTGAATATGTCCTCGATCAGGCCGGGCGGTAACGTGTCAGGTGCGAGCGAGCCGTAGTCCCAGTAATGTCTGGAGCGCGTGACTCTGCCCTCTTTTATCTCAAGGACCCTCGATGTGCCGATTCGCCTGAGCTCTTCGAACTGGGTCGTCTCTCCGAGCATGCAGCCGATCTCGAGGTACTGGAGCATGCCAGTTGCGTCAAGGTGCAGAGAAGGCAGCCTCCGCGCTATCTGCTCAACGCTGTCAGAAACGATTAACCGGTTGTCCTGGCTGCTGATGAAAAGGTCGACGCCGCCGAAGCGGTCGGTGGCGACCATGAATTCCCCGGTTTCTTTACTGCCGGCTACGACCGCGAAGAAGCCGTGGATGAAGCGGGGGAGCGCGAGCCTGTCGGCCTTGTTTAGAGCCAGGACATCCTGCGCCTGGACCCAGCCGGGCCCATCCCGGTAGGGGCATCCCAGCACGAGGGCGAAGCTGTCCGCTTTTTCCGCGTAGGACACGTCTGAGCGCTCGAGAGCGCTCGCATCAAATGTCAGCGAGTTCTTGCCACCGGGTGAGGCTTCAAGGACAAATCCTGTACTCATAACCAGAGAAGGTATCACAGTCCCGGCCCGTTACGAAGCCCCCGGTAGTCCTCTCGTTCTCAACCGTAATCCTTGATCATCAGCCCGCTCGCCGCGATGCCGGACCCGATGGTCGGGGGAACGCCTCCTCCGAAGTGGGTCGAGGCACCGGTGAGGTACAGCCCTTTGATCGCCTTCGAGCGCAGGCGCGGCCGGAAGAAGGCGCTCGCCATTATGTCGTTCTGCAGGGCGTAGACGGCGCCGCGTGGGTGGAGCAGCATCTTGCCGAAGTCCTTGGGCGTGATCACCCTTGCAACCGTGATGTGCTCGCGGATGCCCTCCAGCCCGAAGCGCTTCTCCAGGAAGTCGAGCTGGGTCTCCAGGTATCTCTCCTTGAGGTCGTCCCAGTCGCCGTCCGCGAGCTCGTAGGGGGCGAACGTCACCATGTTCAGGCAGTGGTGGCCTTCAGGCGCGAGCGACGGGTCCGCGTGTGTCGGCCAGGAGACCAGCATGAAGCCGCGTTCGGGAAGCTTTCTCGAGCAGTAGTCCTCGAACCAGATGGCGTTCATCTCGTCGATGGTCGTGTAGCAGAAGGTGTGGTGCGCGTCGAGGTCGGGACTGGTGTCCAGGCCGAGCATTATCATCGGGGCGGGGATGCTGACCTCGTAGCTCTCGATGGCCTTCACCGCCCAGGAGGGCAGGTTTTCGCGCCCCACGTGCTCGAGGTACAGGGTCTTCGCGTTGATGTTCGAGACGACTATCCTGCTGCGTATCTGGGTGCCGTCCACGAGCTCGACGCCGGCGGCCCTGCCGTTCTCGATGAGCACGCGCTTCACCGTGCTGTTGAGCTTGATCTCGCCGCCGAACTCCTCGAAGCACTTCGCGATGGCGGCCGGTATCTGCACCATCCCGCCCCGCGGGTAGAAGATGCCCTCGTGCTCCGCGTAGGCGAGAAAAGCGATATACCCCGGGCAGAGCGCCGGCGGCAGGCCGATGAAGTACGACTGCAGGCTCATCGAGGCGCGCACCTTCTCGCTTTCAAAGAAGCTCTTGAGCGTGCTCTCGAAGCTCATGCCCATGTACTTCATGAGCTTGATCATGCTGGGGTGCTTCGCGGTCATCTTCATGGCGTCGCCGAACGTCATGAACGGAGTGGTCATGATCCGGCCGAAGGCCTCGTTGATGGCTTCCGAGCCCACCCTGGCGAACCTGTCCCAGTTGACCGCGTCCTCGGGGGAGAACCCCTCGATGACGTCGCGCGTCCCCTTGACGTCCACCGGGTAAGTGAAGCGCTGGCCGTCCGCGTTCAGGAAGCCGTATATTGGGTCGACCGGTATCCAGTCGATGTACTCAGAGGTCTTCTTGCCGAGGGCCTCGAAAAGCTCGTCGATGATCCACCACAGCTCCACCACGCTTGCCCCGGTGTCGAACGTGTAACCTTGCTCCTTGTACGACGAGCAGCAGCCACCGAGGTTGCCGGTGTTTTCGCACACCAGCGTCTTGAAGCCGTTCTTCGCCAGGATGGACGCGGCGGAGAGCCCGCCAAGGCCCGCGCCGATAACGACGGCGTCATAGTCGTTCATGTTGTCGTCTCCTTGCCCTCTAGATGAAGTAGCGGTACGGCAGGTAAGGCACCTGCTTGCCGATGTGCTTCAGGTACCGCCGGGTGCTCTCGCTGGCCTGGAACCAGCCAGCTATAGCCCCGGCCAAAACCAGTACAGCCACCACTTTTTTCAGGTTCTTCATCCTGCCCCTCCTATCCGTGGTCTTTGCTGATGAATTTCGAGGTGACGATGCCGGAAGCCACCGTCGTCGGGACGCCTCCCCCGAGGTGGGTCGAGCTCCCGGTAAGGTAGAGGTTCTTTACCGCCTTCGACCTCGCGCGCGGCCGGAACATTGCCAGCGTGGTCATGTCGCTGAACAGGCCGTAGATGCCGCCCTCGGGGTGCAGCAGCCGGCGCTCGAAGTCGAGCGGTGTGGAGACCTCGATGTACTCGATGTGGTCGCGCACGTCAGGCAGCACGTGCGTCTCCAGCTCCTTTATGGCCGCTTCCTTGTACCATCCCTTGAGGCGGTCCCAGTTGTCGCCTATCGGGGCGTACGGCGCGGGGGCGTTGCACAGGAAGTTTAGAATGTGCTTCCCCTCAGGCGCGAGCGACGGGTCCGCCTCGGTGGGCCAGCACACCAGGCTCATCGCGGTCTGGGGGATTATGCCCTTCTTGTAGTAGTTGTTCCAGACGTCGTTCATCGCCTCGATCGAGCTCGTCACAATCGTGTGGTGAGCCTCCAGCTCCGGCTTCTTGTCCAGGCCGACGTAAATCATCGGGCACGGCATGGAGTTCTCGTAGCTGGTTATGCCTTTCACCGCCCAGTTCGGCAGGTTGGCCGGCCCGACCAGCTTCAGGTAGGTGACCTGGGCGTTGAGGTTGGAGACGACCAGCTTTGAAGTTATGGCGCTCCCGTCCTCGAGACGGACCCCGAACGCGGTCCCGTTCTCGATCAACAGCTTCTCCACCTTCTGCTCCGTCTTTATCTCCATGCCGAAATTCTCCCCGGCCCTGGCGATCCCGTTGGGGATTCCGATCATCCCGCCCTTCGGGTAGTAGATGCCCAGGTGCTCCGAGAGGGCGATATAGCCGAAGACGCCGCTGCCCAGCTCGGGCGGCGCGCCGGCGAAGTAAGACTGGAACGCGGCCGACTGCAGCATAACCGGGTTCTTGTAGAACGACCGGATGACACCCTGGTGGGTGCGAACGAACGTCGGGGCCATCTTCACCATCTTCGGGTTTCTCGCGACGACCTTCATCGCCTCGCCGAAGGTGCTCATGGGGGAGAGCATTATGGCGTCCATGCTTTCCTCTATCATGGAAAGCCCCTTCTCGCAGAACCTGTGCCAGCCCTCGACATCCTCGGGGGCGATTCTTTTTACCAGCTCGGTGGTCTCGTCGATGTCGGTGGGGATAGAGAACCGCTGGCCGTCGTCGGTTATGAACGAGTAGATAGGGTCGCACGGGATGAGTTCCACGTAGTCGGACATCTTGCCGCCGAGCATCTCGAACAGCCGCTCGAGGGGCTGGATGACCTCCACGATCGACGCTCCCACGTCGAACTTATAGCCGCCCGCCTCGAACGTCGAGCAGCAACCCCCTATTATGTCGGACTGCTCGAGCACCAGCGTCTTGAAGCCCTCTTTGGCCGCCAGAGCGCCTGTGGTGAGCCCTCCAAGGCCCGCGCCGATGATGATCACGTCGTAGTCTGCCACTTTTATACCCCCCTTTGATAACGGCAAGGTCGCCGCATATGTAGTAAGCCATTATGACTGCCGCGTACATTATACTTGCCGAATTCGGAGATGTAAATACAATTCATGCTGGGGTCAGGCACCCTGACATGAATTTGTATCCGTAACACACGGATGCCGCTGCAAATTCATGTCAGGGTGCCTGACCCCAGCATGAATGTTGACTAGTCGGCCAGGAGGCCGTGCTGCAGGAACTCCATGAGTCCCATCGTGAATTCGAGCGGGTCGAAGCCCTCGTGCGTGAGTGAAAGGTTGCCGACCGCCTGGGCGATGCCCAGCATGGTATAGCCCACATTCATCGGATCCAGGGGGCGGAATTTCTTGTCCTCGATGCCCTGCTCGATTTCCCTGGCGATATACTCCGCCACCCGGTCGAAAACCTCGCCCGCCTTCTCCCGCAGGCGCTCGTTGCCGCCCAGAACCTCCGTGTAGAGACCGAAGAACATGAACTGCAGCTCCTTGAACCTGGCGACGAATGTCAGACCCTCGAATCCAAGGCGGGCCATCGGTTCCGTCTGCCCGGCAGCCGCGGCGTCGGCCTCGGCGAAGACCATGTCCATGGTCCTGTCCATTGTCTCGAGGAACATCTCCTCCTTGCCGGAGAAGTACTGGTAGCACGTTCCCTTGCTCACGCCCGCCTGCTGGGCGATGTCGTCAACCGTGGCGTTGTGGTAACCCTTCGTGGAGAACACCTTCAGGGCCGCGTCGAGGATAGCGTCCGTGCGCCGCTGCTCTCCGCTCAGGGTCGCAAGGCGCTCCTCCTCCCCGAGCTCGCGGGTGTCTTTCTTCTTTGCCTGCCTCTTGAAGTCCTTCCAGTCGGCGACCCGCTCGAACGGGTACTTGTCAAGGATCGTCTTTATGCTCTTCACCGAGAGGCCCTCGGCGCGCATCCTCTTGACGATGAGAAGCCTCCTCAGGAAAGCCTCGTCGTAGAATGCGACGTTCGGTTTTGCCTTCGTAGGCCGCGGCAGCAGCCCCTGCGACATGTAAAACTTGATGGTGCTCACGTTGAGCTCGCTCGCGGACGCGAGCTGGCTCATCTTCATGGGGTTGCCATTCTCGTTTTTCTCAGGTTTCATAAAGCCGCTGCTCCCCCTTGCTTTCGAACTATCACACAAATGAAACAGGAACTTGTAACCATTGTCAAACTATGTGGTCGAATCCACTGACGGCTCGCGCAATCGACCGGGGTGGTGACCGGCGAACTCGAGCGGCCGTGGCTCGAGGCCCCTATCTCACGTCCACCAGGGAGCCGATTCGCTCGACGCACTCGGCCACGTAATCCGGGTTATCTATCGTGACGCGAACGCCGTCGCGCTTGCATACCACGGCGCAGCGGCCGCAACCCTTGCACTCCTCGCCGATCACGGCGACACCGTCCACGATACTTATCTGGTCGAAGATGCACGCGTTCACGCATAGGCCGCACCCGTTGCATTTTTCGGTTATCTCCACATTGACGCCCTCGAGCCTGACCAGCAGGTCGCGCGCCTCCCTGGCGGCCAGGGGCATTGCGGTGCTGATGCAGCAGCAGGGGCAGCAGTGGCAGATGGTCATCAGGTGCTTGTGGTCCTTCACCCCCAGCATGATGGCGTCGCCCTTGAAAGCTCTTAGGCATGAGACGAGCCCGGCTTCGATCGCCTGGCGCATGTGCTCCAGAGCTTCCTCCATTGAGACGAGCCTGCCGACTTCCGGGTCGACGTCGCGCACGGCGGGGCCCAGAAACGTGCAGCCGAAGTCCGGGTCGAAATCCTCGCAGCCGTTCTCGCTGCGGCAGGGGCAGCGAGAGAGGATGAGATGGTCGCTCGCCTCGCGTATGAAGTGCTCGATAATAGAGACGGGGGCTACAACGCCGCCTGGCAGCTCGAGTTTCTCGTTGACTGGGATATAGGTGACAGCAGTCTCTTCGGGCTTTATCACCATCCTGCCTATTGTCTTGAGCACCGGGACTTTCGTCATCTTGAACGCCAGGTCCTTATGCTTGTATTGGCTCAGCACCCTGTCGAAGCTCTTCTTACTCCTGCCCACGCGAGTTCCCCCTTTCAGGAGCGCCGCAGCGCTCACATCAGCTGGTACTTCACCATCCGGTATGGCTCATACCCCCTGTGAGTTATTTTGACTAATGAGTATCATATTAATAACCACTTTTCGTTTCAAGCAAAAATGCAACATTGGGGTCAGGTCACTTTTTGCATTTTCTTACCCCGGGCAAGTCCAAGGATCATCGGAGAGGAGGTGGGCGCCGGGCTCAGGGACCCCCTACGAAAAACGGCCTCCCATTTTGACCTATAATGGATTCCTATCGCTCTCGAGAAGGAGATAGATTGAGTAAGGTGATACTGGTCAGGCACGGGCGAACGGCCTGGCACGCGGAGGGACGTTACGCTGGCACCGCCGACATCCCGCTCGATGAGCTGGGGCTCGAGCAGGCGAGGCGCGTGGCAGACCACCTCAAAGAAAGCAAGATAGAGGTAATATACTCGAGTCCGCTTTCCCGCTGCCTCGAACTCGCGAAGATGGTCGCCGACGCGCACGACATGGAAGTCATCGTGGACGAGCGTCTGCGGGAGATAGACCTCGGCCGCTGGGACGGCGAGTTGCTCGAAGACATCGTCAAGAAGGACGGGGAGATACTCAAGCAGTGGATAAAGAACCCCACCTCGGTGACCATTCCTGACGGCGAGCAGCTGATGGCGGTTCAGGAGCGCTCCATGGCCTGGCTTGAGGAAGTAACCGCGAAGTATGGCGAAGGCCAGGTCCTGGCTTCAAGCCACGGAGGACCGATACGCGCCATACTGGCCAAGGTGATCGGGCTTCCTCTCTCCAACATCTTCCGGCTTACCGTCGACCTCGCTTCGATATCGGTCCTCAACCACAAGGGCAAGTTCTCGAACATGGAGTCAATGAACGAGCGTAGCCACCTGGACTAATGATCGGGATCAGATCTGAGGCCCGTTATTAATCGGGATTATGATGCTTGAGTCGTGCAGGATGTTGATGAAGGAGAGCCCCCACAAAGGCCATGTCTGTATCATGTCCGAGGTGCTAAGCTCCAGCTTCAGCCGGCTGCCGGCCGCGACCCTGTGGCAGCAGGCTGCCATCTCCGCAGGGTGGTCCCCCGTCCCCGTGCGGGTCCAGGCCCTCTCGTCGTGCCCCTCGTACCAGCCGCGGCTGATCAACGTCTCCAAGCCGTCAGGCGAAACCTCGTAGAGCCGCGGGATCAGCTGGGTGAACTGGTTCGACGACTCGTACGAGAGAGAAAGACGCGGCGTTCCGCCTATTACCGTGTCCGATTCGAGCGGCTGCGAGACGTAGCCGTACTTGCCGAAAGGCATGTTGAGGAGGTCTATCCTCTCAGGGATGTCCATCGGCTGGCCGCCCACCAGCTTCGTGGCGTCGTTGAAATACGGCAGCGAAATCGAGCCGCCGAAGCCGATGTTCACGAGGAGGTCCGGCGGCGCGCTCGCCTGTGGCTCGTTCGTGAGGTTGCCCTCGCGGAACCGGGCACCGGCGCCAAGGTAGTAGGTCGCGTCTTTGGTTCCGGCCACCGGCCAGCGGTCCGAGGCCCCATAGCTCGCGGGGTTCCAGTCGCGGTAGTAAGAAACGGCTGGCTCGCCCTCGACACCGTTGCTCGCTCCCTTGAGAAAGTGGTCGAACCACATCGCGATCTCCCTCTCGATCCACTTCAGCTCCGCGTTCTCGGGCGCCTGGATGTTGAACGGCATGGCGAACCCACCGGCGTGGCCGTTGTTGGTGATTATTATCCGCTTCGGGGCGTCGATCATGGAGTTGAAAACGCTCAGGCCCTCGTTGGCGTTGAACAGGTCGTCCTTCCACCCGGCGACTATCAGCATCGGGGCATCAATGGGGTGCTCTATCTTCCCGTCGAGCTCCTCGTCGCACCACCACCTCGCCGAGCGTTTTTTCATGTACATCCTGGCCTCGTCTTCAAGGGCGACCTGCCTCTGTGTCGCGATGGCGTAAATCCTGGCGAGCTCGGGCGTCACGTTGTTGAAGAGCGGGCGCCAGCTCGTCACGACGTTGAAGACGGAGGTCAGCTTCCGCCAGGGGTCAAGGCCCGGGTCGTTGATGATGCCCACCATGTTTATCATGGCGCCTGCCATGTTGCCGATGTATCCGCCAGCCAGAAGCATGGTCGCCCAGAACCACTTCACCGCGCCGTTGGGGTAGATGGAGAAGAGCAGGTCGGCGCCGCCGTGCATGGGGACAACCGCCCTGACCCTGGGGTCGCCGGGGTCACCCTGCCGGGGGTCGCGTCGGGGGGCGATGAGGAAGGAGTGAACCCCGCCCATCGAGTAGCCGGTCACGCCCACAACGGGCCCCTTCGCGTCCTTCAGCACCGGGAAGCGCGCGTCCTCCGACACGAGCGTAATGATGTCGCGCAGGTCCTGCATCTCGCAGTCGGGGTCGACGCAGTTGATGCTGCCCTCGGCGCCGAACCAGCCCCTGACCGTGTAAGTCACCGCCACGTAGCCGCGACTGGCGTATTTAGCGGCCGTCTTGTCGAAGATAGCCTTGTCTGTGTCCCATGGGTGCACGAAGACCACGACCGGGAACTTCTCGCCGGTGATTCCTGGAGCCGGGCTGAACACCGACACCGGGAGCTTGACGCCATCGGGCATGGCCCAGAGCTCCTCCGTTTCCTTGACCTGGCAGGTAACGGCGGCGGCCGGTTTCTTCGCCGGGGGTTTCTTCTTGACGGGACGCGCCAACGCCTCGAACGCGGGCATCATCAGCAGGAGAACGAGGATAGCTCCGAGGGCCCTCCGAGTACAACGCCTCATAGCATCCTCCCCGTTCGCACGCTCGCATTCATCCCACACCACTTGAATTATTATCACAGTGGAAGCATTTCGCCCATACCCCGGGATGAATTCAATGCTACAATGGCAAAGGGGATAGTCATCCGGGTGGTCGCGGGGCTTTTTTAGCCTCGAGGAAAGTCCGGACTCCACAGGGCAGGGTGCTGGATAACGTCCAGGCGGGGCGACCCGACGGAAAGCGCCACAGAAAAGAAAAGACCTGCCGCCCGAGCTCGTAACACTCGCAAGAGGTGAGCAGGGTGGAAGGTTAAGCTGAAACGGTGGTGTAAGAGACCACCAGCGGCCCGGTGACGGGCCGGCTTGGCAAGCCCCACCCGGAGCGATGCCGAATAGGGGAGGAGCGGTGGCCCGCCGCGCTACGACTCCCGGGTAGGCAGCTTGAGGCTCGCGGCAACGCGGGTCCCAGATGGATGGCCACCACCACCTTGCAGGTGGTACAGAATCCGGCTTACAGGATGGCTGTCCCCTCGCCCTTTTTTCGACTCCAGAGGCATCTCCCGGGACAGGCTTTTCCAGGCCCGGTGCCTCGAGGGTGTGGTGTCGGGTTGCTCCAGGCGACCAGCCGGCGCTACCAGTTGAAAGCAGTTAGCCCTAAACCCGCCACCAGCCCGGATATCCCGATCGCGGTGGCGATGTAGTTCATCCAGAGCCCCCCGTACCTTCCGCGGTGCTTGTAGCTGAAGAAGCGCATGTAGCCGAGCAGAGATGCTATCAGCGCGGCGCCGGCAAGCGACACGTTGTAGCGCGGCATCCACGCAAAGGCCACAGACGCTGCGGCTAAAAGCAGCGCGGTGATGAAGAGCGGGTCCGTCCGCTTCGCACCGAGGGCCGGCAGCCGGAATGCCCGTCGTCGCGCAGGTCTTTCGGGCCACGCCGAGTCCGAGTCCGGGGCCCCCACCATGGTCGCCCCGATATCGCCGCCGCTGCCCTGGAGGGGGAATCGGTTGGTCCGACAGGCGAACGGTCTGCCGAGATGACGGCCGCAAGAGGCGCATCGCGCCATGCCGGGCTGGGCCGGGAAGCCGCACCCGGCGCAGGGGATCGAACGGTCCACGGCCTTGCCGCAGCCGGGACAACTCATGACCCCGTCCAGGATGGTGCCGCCACATTCTTGACAGAGCGCCATGTTTTCACCCCGATATCAAGTGGTCGATGCTCTTTCTGGTATTACTATCGTCGAGTATTAAGTGCGAGTCTATTACCCGCATGCGGGAATCCTGCAAGGCAGTGGTGTTACCGGAAGTCGAACCATCGTGTTAGGCAGTGCTCACCTGCGAATGAGGGCGGCTCACCTGTATTGCCCACCCGAGGCCCGTCCCCGCGTGCCAGGTCGGTGATCACCTGGCATTGGATCACGCACCCCCGTCTCCAACGCCTGAGGGAGCGGGAGGCATGGTGGGGCAAGCGTTCGCGCACTCTATCTGGATCGTGGGGTGGATGATGTTGAACTCGTCCCCGAGCAGCCGGTTCATGTCCTCCATCAGCGTCGAGCAATCGCTTACCCGCATGTCCTCGACTTCGACATGGCCGCTGAGGGCGTATACGCCGGACCCAAGCTCCCACACGTGCAGGTGATGCACGGCCTCGACGCCGGGGATCGACTCCATCGTTGCCTGCACCGTGGCGAGGTCTATATGTCGCGGGACCGACTCCAGCAGGATATCGGTCGCGTCCCGAATGATGCCCCAGGCGGCCAGGAAGATGAAGACGCTTATGACCAGGGCGATGACAGGGTCGGCGTAGTACCAGTTCGAGAGCGTTATGATGAGCCCGGCCAGCAGGACGCCCAGCGACACCGCCGCGTCGGTCACCTGGTGTACGAACGCGGCCCTGACGCTCAGGTCATGGCGGTGGCCGAACAGGGTGATGGCGACCAGGCTGTTGACGGCGAGCGCTATCAACGAGACCAGCATGATGGTGGGGCCGCTGACCGGCTCCACGTGCTGGATGCGGCGGACCGCCTCGTAGACCAGCACGCCTCCAACCCCAACCAGCGCCAGCGCGTTGGCGAGCGCGGTCAGGATGCCCACCCGGCCGAAGCCGAAGGTCCGGCGCTCCGAGGGCGGACGGGCGGCCATGTAGACCGCGAACAGGGCGAGCCCTATCGCGAAGACGTCCGCCGCGTTGTGCCCGGCGTCGGACACCAGGGCCAGGCTGCCCGTCAGTATTCCAGCCGCGGCCTCGGCGGCGACAAGGATTAAGCCCAGGGCGATTCCCAGCTTCAGCCGCCTTGTCTTGGACATGTACTCGCTGTTGCGCCCGGTGGTCTCTCCAGCCAACCGTCACTCCCTGTTTCCGCACGCCTCGCCGGGGACGGCTTCGTTCGCTGGTTGCCATATCCTGCATGCCGGCCCCGACTGCCCGGTGTAGCCACCGCGATTATATCTTCTGCCAGCCGCGCTGGATTCCGGAAGGGCGCCTCACCGCATCGCGGACCCGAACGTTCCCTTATAATCTATTGCGTGTCGAATGAGTTACGCCGGGAGGTGCGAAGTTGAAACGCAAAGAGCCGACGGCCAGGATAGCGCGCTACGACAAGATTCCGGCGGTGGTGTTCGGTGACGAGGCGCCGGGGGTTACCATCCGCCGGTTGATAGACGAGGAGCGCGACGGGGCGCCCGTCTATAACCTGAGGATGCTCGAGATCGCCCCGGGCGGCAACACTCCCGACCACGCTCACCCTAACGAGCACGAGAACTTCGTGGTCTCCGGCAGGGGCCAGGTTATGATCGAGGGCGAGTGGCACCCGCTCGCCGAGGGAGACGTCGTGTTCGTCCCGCCCGGCGTCAGGCACCAGTACAGGAACGCGGGGGATGAGCCTTTCACGTTCCTGTGCGGCGTCCCGGTGTCGCGCTTGATCGAGCAGTAGCACCTGTATCAATCGCGCGGCGCCAGCCCGATCTTCTTCAGCCTTGACGCCTTGTCCTTGATCCCGCCGTAGTAGTTCGACGGCCCGATTATGTTTGTGCGAATGGCCGAGCGCGGGCAGACGTTGAAGCACCCCCAGCAGCCGATGCAGGACTTGGCGAAAACGGGCATTTCCCCGATCGTTATCGCCGAGGTGGGACAGGTTGTTGCGCAGATACCACAGAGGTCGCAGGCGTCCATGTCAACGCTCCTCTTGCCCAACGCGCGGCTGAGCCCGCCGTGCATGGCGTTGAAAGCGAAGGGCAGTGTCAGGCCGGGGAGGAGCCGGTATTTCGGCAGGTCCACGGGCAGCCCGCGCGCCAACCGGTGTGCCTTTGAAACCATGTCTTCCGTGAAGTTGCGAAGCTTCAACAGCGATCTTTTTCTCGGCAGGTTGAGAGGCCCCGTGAAGCGCTTGAATACGGAGCGCAGGACCGGGAAGCTTGTCTCGCAGGAAAGGAAGTGGCTGCCGATGACCACGAACCCGTGCCTGCGCAGCTCGCGGGCGACGATAGAGTGCGCTTTCCCTGGCATACCCCCGCGCGTGCTGAAAATGAACGCGGGCGTGTCGTCGAACGCCGGGAGCGCGCGCATGAAAGCCCAGGCCGAAGCCATGGGCGCGAAGCTCATGACAGGGGTGGCGAAGCAGTAGAGGTCGTAGCCGGCTATTGAACCCGGCGAAGTCTCGCGGTAGCGCTCGACCGTACAATCATGGCCCAGCTTCTCCATCGTCAGCCTCATGATCTCCACGCCGAAAGCGGTGTTGCCGGTTACGGACTCGAACAGGATAAGGACGTTCATCTTCAAACCCCTCTTTTCTCCTGGTGCGACAGCGCCGGCCTTCGGCGCGGCCTCGTCCGGGCGCCCCCCCGTGCGCTATTACATTAGCAGAAAGCCGCGCTGAAGGCAGGCCGCGTATCCACGCGAATGAAGCGTCGGGGCAGGCTTGATCAAGTCTCGCCGGCTTGAACGCGGTCGAGCCACGCGCGCAACACGGCGCCGTACCTCCGGCCGGCGCACATCGACACGTCGTTGTGGCCCGCACCCTCCACGACGAAGAGGTCCTTCGGTTCGTTGGCCGCCTCGAAAAGCGCGAGGCCTTCCTCGACGGGGATGAGCATGTCCTCATCGCCGTGGATGACCAGCACCGGGCAGTGGATGTCGGCCAGCTTCAAGAGCGAGTCGTAAACCTCCATGTCCGGCATCCACTGGTGGGCGAACGGGAAGAGCTTGTGCGCGACCGAGGCCAGCGAGGTGAAGGTGGACTCGAGTACCAGCCCGGGGAGCCCGAGGTTCCGGGCTATCTCGCAGGCGACCGCGCCACCCAGCGATTTGCCGAACACCACCACCTCGCCCGGCGGTACCCCCTCCTCCGCGAGCCAACCCAGAGCGGCCCGCCCGTCCGCGTAGAGGCCTTCCTCGTGGGGGCGGCCCCCGCTCTTGCCGTAGCCGTGGTAGTCGATGAGCAGGAGGCGGCAGTCCAGCTGCTCGAGGTCCTCGCGGACCGGCGACCAGGAATAGACCTCCTGGGCGTTCCCGTGCAGGAAGAGCACCACCGGGCGCCCTTCCGGCTGGGGCCACCACAGCCCGTGTATGCGCACACCGTCAGCCGCCTCCATCCAGACCTCGCGCGCCCCGCGCGCCCGGTGGGGAGGCGGCAGCTCGGGCGGCAGGCGCTCGGGATAGTAGAGCATACTCGCGAAACTCTCCTCTTCCATGCTCGTCTCCAATTAGATATCGCGGAACTCGTTCACCAATAATATAATCATAACGAGGGGCAATCCGCTGAGCCGCTTTTGAGGCGGGGGCATTCGCCGGCCGCGACTGGGTGGTTTCATGGCTAACGGGCGTATACAAGAGCCGGGGAAGAGGACGAGGGCGCTCAGGGTCGTCCCGCCGCGGGCGGGCTCGGTCGACTCGCTTGCGGCGGAAGCCCTTACATCCCCGGAGGCGCTCGAGGAGCTCTGCGGCAAATACGCGCCGCGGATGTACAGCTACGTCCTCAAGAGGGTCGGCGGGGTCCAGGACGCCGAAGACGTCACGTCGCTGGTCTTCGAGAAGGTCATCGGGAACCTCGGCTCTTTCGATGAGTCGCGGGCGTCGTTCTCGACATGGATCTACCGGATAGCGACGAACTGCATCACCGATTACTACAGGAGCAGGGGCCGAAGGAAAGAGGCCCCTATCGAGGACGAGTTGACGGGCGGGGTCGCCGCCGCTGGCTCGGACCTCGAGCGAGTGGACCTTCACATAGCGCTGCTGGACCTGCTGCAGCAGCTGCCGGCGAAGTACCGGGAAGCGATTGCCCTCAGGTACTTCGCTCAGATGAGGGTACTGGAGGTCGCCCGGACTTTGAATATCACCGAGAGCGCGGCGTCCAAGAGGATACTGCGGGGGCTGGAGGAGCTCCGCGTCCTATCCCGCGGCGGGCCGCTGGAAGAGTGGTTATGAGAAAGATAAGAGGACAAAAGGTAATAGACGAATCCTTCGACGACGGACACCCGGTGGCCGAGGCGATAAGATCGCTGCTGCCTGCCGACGCCCGGATGAGCGACGAAGCCCGCGAGAGGATGATGGGACACCTTCTGGCGGTGCGGCGTCGCGTCGACCGCGGGGCACCCGCCCGTACGGCCCCGCACCCGCACCGGATACGCTGGACCGCCCTGGGGACGGCAGCGGCCGTGCTGGTGCTTGCTGCCGTGCTCACCGCCGTGTTGCTGCCTGTCCACTTCGGCGGCGGCGGGACGAAAACCGCCCGGCAGTTCGCGCGCCTGCAGTCCCCGGACGGGAAGGTCGAGGTCATGCCCACGGGCGGCAAGTGGAGGGCCGCGAGGGATGGAGAAAAGCTTGCCTCGGGATGGCGGGTCCGCGCCGGAGAGGATTCCTTCGCATCAGTGGCGTTCCCCGAGGGCAGCATAATGCGCTTGACCGATGGGTCGGAAGCTCTTCTCCAGGCCATCGGCAAGCAGTCGGTGACAGTGGGGCACCTAACGGGCGGCACCTACCACCGGGTGCGCGCGGGTACACGATACCTGGTGTCCAACCGCGGCATCTCGGCCAGGGCGCTGGGGACCGCCTTCAGTGTTGAGAACAGGGAACCCGGGAACCTGGAGATACTCTCTGTCGAGAACGCGGTCGAGGTGGAGATAGGGAAGCACCAGCCCATCAAGGTCTCTGAGGGCGAGGTCATGGTGGTTTCCATGGCGCAGGCAAAGCAGGCGGTAAAGCAGCCCGTCTCACGCGAGCGGCTGTCCGACCAGCGGCTGTGCGCCAGCGTCCAGAAAGACGTCGAGAAAGGGTACTCCAGTGGCATATACGAGAAGCTCGACGTTCCCTTAGAAGCGCAACCCGCGTCGCAAAGGCCGATCGTCTCGGAGAGCTTCCCCTTGACCCTGGGTGGTGTCGCCGCCGAAAGCGGCGCCGCGCTCGAGTGGACCGTCTCAGCCGGCATCGATTTTGATGCCCTGGTGCTGCTGCGTTCAGAACACTCGGAGCCCGGGTACCCCGATGACGAGATAGCCAGATACGCGGACACGTCCATCAAGTCCGCCACCGATGACAGCGCGACCCGCGGGCGCACATATCAGTATCGC
Organism: Candidatus Geothermincolia bacterium; assembly: GCA_038326775.1. Lineage (GTDB taxonomy): Bacteria > Actinomycetota > Geothermincolia > Fen-727 > Anoxymicrobiaceae > DYIU01. Next base: position 21,946 of record JBBQKJ010000023.1, on the reverse strand, counting down.
CTGGTCGCCCTTTCCGGCGCGGGGGTTCCGGTCGCTTACAGCAACACGCTGGTGATGTCGGCAAGCGAGCCTGGCGCCCGGCCAGAGCCGGTGTCCGTGACGCTGCGGGGTTCGCTGCTCCCGGGGGGCATCTCTCTCGAGTGGAGCGTTTCCGGCGCCCCTGTGTTTAGCGGGTTTGTGCTGGAGAGGGTGGTGGAGAAAGCGCCGGGCGGCTCCGCAACTCCCGCCGGGAGCGCAAGCTCCAGGCGCATCGACTCGGCCAGCGTCTTCTTCACCTTCGTGGACGACTCAGTGGCTGTCGGGCACGTTTATTCCTACCGGGTGGGGCTGGTGGTCGACGGGGCGGCCATGGTCTACTCGGATACCGTGACCCTCGAGGTCAAACCGTAGGGCCGCATCGGGGTTTGAAGGTGATGCGGCCGCAAGCCGTCAGTTGCCGACAAGCCATTTTCCGTTCTGCTTGACAAGGTTGACCGTTGTCCGGAGCCTGTTAGGCTGGGTGATGCCGAGCAGGTCGTAGTACTCGGGGCCGCCAGTCGTCATGACCTGCACCACGAACTTCTTTATATCGACCGTGGCCCGGGTTTCCGTCATTCGGGTGGTGGTCGCCTCGAACTCCTTGATCGACATGACCCCGAGTTTTTCGTACGCGTTGATAAGAGCAGTTATCTCACCCTGATAAGTCGCACCTGGAACGGATACACTATTGACGGCGCCGAAGTCGCCGGTGACGACCTGCCCGCAGTACTCCCGCAAATTGGCCACCGGGTCTCCGCCGGAAGGGCCTTTGTTGCGCAGGAACCCGAAGTAGACGCCCGTGAAGGCTACGGCCCCCACAGCCAGCAGGGCGACGAACATCATCAGGATATTCCACCACCTGCCCAGGTCTATGCGCCTGCCCGCCTCGAGCTCGGCGGCGGTGGGGGGAGCGTTCTCGGTTATATTCAGGCCGAATGGATCGTCAGATGTCTGCGCGGCCGCGCCGGCTACAGAAGCGGCCCCGACCGTGCCCTTGTAGCCACCGGTGAGGCTGTTGTCGAGAACTACCTGCTCGGGGGCGACATGAGCGCCCGGAGGAACGGTTATGTCGGCCACGGCGGCGACCGCCTGCGCGGGCCCGTTCACCGCCGGCGCCTCGGTGGCGGACTCGGAAGGCGGCCCGCCGCCGGTTTTCCGGGAAACCATCTCCTCCGCCAGGGCGATGAAGTCCTCCTCCTGCCTGGCGAGAGGAACGTCCTGCGGCGCGACGGGAGCATGCGGCGCGTCAGCCTGTGTCGCATCTACCTCCCAGGGTGGAGTGGCTGCCAGGGAAGGTGAAGGTGAAGGTGGGGGCGCCGAATGGCCCGGCGCCTCGGCCGGCTCCTTCACCGCGGGTTTTGACACCGGGCTTCCACATCGAGGGCACGCCAGCGCGCCCTCCGAGACCCCTTCTCCACAAAACTCACATTCCATGCGTTCTGGACCTCCGACTGGTTCCACGTAGACGGATAACTCTCATACGCCCGCCGCTGTTACCTGGGGATGCAGAAGTAATGAGCCTGCTCGGCGACCACCGGCTTGTCGGCGTGGACCTCCACCGCGCTGCCGGTCCACTCAACGCCGGGGACATCGTCGGCGTGCAGCGTAAACCTGCTCTTCGGGGCGATGCCGAAAGTCGCTCCCACGTCCGCGCCGTTCTCCAGGTGGAAAAGGAACGTAACTGTCACCGGCTCCAGGCCCGGGTTCGCCACGAGCACGTACTCATCGAACGTTCCGCCGGTGTACCCTTCGGCGAAGTACCAGTCCTTCGACAGTTCGCTGACCCCGTTGGAGACGTGTCCGCCCCTCCTCGAATCGCGCGTGTAGTACATCGACCGCTCGACCACTATGCCCTTGTCGGATGTCACTATCGCGCCGGTTTCAGCGCTCGGCAGGATCGAATCGACTGTCACGGTGCTCCTGGTATAGGGAGTCACGCTCATCCGGTGAACATACGGGCCGCTCGCGGTGCAGAACTCGATGTTGACAGTAGCAAGCTCGCTTGTCGGGTTGAGGATGAGGATGTACTCGTCGAAGAAGTGGCCGGTGCAGCCCTCGGCCAGGTACCAGGTCTTTGCCGGTTTCATGATCCCCATCGCGGCGTCTCCGCCGTTGACGTCGTTGGGGTTCCCGGTCCAGTCGAAGTAGATGGTCCGCTCGGCCACAACGGGCTCGCTGGAGTCGACCTTGATGGAGACCTCCTTGCCGTTGACCCCGGGCAGCGCGTTCACCAGGGTGGTGCCGCGGCTTCGCGGCGGCATGGTGAAGTCGTGGAAGTAAGGCTGCCCTCCGGCGACGTAATACGTAACGTGGCATGTTGTCTGCTTGTCGCCCGGGTTGAAGAGAAGCAGGTACGTGCTGAAGTGCGCCCCCGTGTAGCCCTCGGCGAAGTACCAGCTTCGAGAGGTGGAGGTCGCGCCGATGGAGGTGTGCCCGCCGCGCCTTCCAGCCATGTTGAAGTACTCCGACTGCTGGGCGACGATGGGCCCGTCGGCTTTTATCATTATCGAGTGCCCCCAGGAGAATGGGAGGCCAGTAACCCCGTTCACGGATATCGTCTGCCGGCTGCCGGGAGGCAGGAGATAGTTTTCCCTCACCGCGTCGTGGCCCTCGGGGTAATATGTCGTCAGCGCGTTGACCGGCGCCGGGCCCGGGTTGAACAGCAGGAGGTACTCGAGGAACTCGGTGTCGGTGTAGCCCTCTGGAAAGTACCAGGTCCCGGATGGTGCCACCGCGCCGTTCGAGCAGCTCGCTCCCTTGAGAGGGAGCCTCCCGCAGGAACCGGGGACGATGGTGAGGGGCGTACCGTCGGGGGCCCACTGATAAGGCCAGTAAGCCTCCAGCGGATGAAGCCTGATGCAGCCGTGCGAGCGCGGAGTGATGCCGAGGTTCTCCTCGAAGCTCCCGAGGTAGCTCGGCCACGAGTGCATCCCGTAGTTGGGCCTCCAGTCCATCCAGAAGTTGCAGCCGCTGACCGTGCCGCGGTGGGCGAGGATGCGGTAGTTGCCAGTGGGTGTCCCGCTCGCTCCGGTGCTGCATCGCAGGATGTTTACAACGACCCCGTTCTCGAAGAGGTAGACCAGCTGGTCGGCCAGGGAAACGAGTATGCTTTTGCTCACCGCCGAGGCGCTGCGGTATTTCCTGGTCTTAGCGACCACGGGCGCGCTTTGGGGCCCCTCGCGGCAGCTCGAGTCAAGCGCGGAAACCCGGTAGTAGTAGGTGCCGCCCCCCCCTGCCTTATCGTCGAGAAAGAAGGGGAACTCCTCCATCGTGGCGGCGGACAGCCCTCCCATGTACTCGTAAGGCCCGGCCTCGTTGCCGGAGCGATAGACCTTGTAGCCGGCGCACTCGGGCCGGTGGTTCCAGGAGATGGTCACTCGTCGGCCCAGGTCTTCCTGCCTTGGGAAGACCTCGAGCCCCTCCGGCGGTGGAGGTCCCGTTGCGCCGGCCGCGGACACCAGCGCGGGAAGCGCCAACAGGAAAGCGATCGCCAGGGCGGTTGCAATTCTGAAGGTGCGCCCTGCGTTTCGGGACTTCTTGCGGGAGGCTCTGTGCCTCCCCGCGGCGTTCAGGCTGCGGCTACCGTGCATTTCTTTTCTCCATTCTGGTCGCGTGCCCCACATCGTTTACTATCTTCTTTCACAAAACCCTATAATATCAGAAACAATCGGCGGCTACGTCAGGCGTTCATGGTCGGGAAACATGCGTTCCGGGAGGTAATGAGATGCAGTTCGAGGTTATCCCTGTAAAGGGCATGATAGAAAACGCTTACCTCATAAAGGGCCGGCGCATCGCCCTGGTGGACACCCTCAGCCCCTCGGGATGGCGAAAGCTCCAGAAGGTGCTTGCAGCCTCCCGGATCTCGACGGGAGACATCGAGTTCATACTCATCACTCACCACCACTTCGACCACTGCGGCAACCTCGCCAGGCTCAAGGAGCTGTCCGGCGCGACCGTCATCGCCGGGGAGGCCGACGTCCCGGTGATCGATGGAACGGCGCCCTCGCCTCCGCCCAGCAAACTCAACAGGCTGGGCAGGGTGCTCGGAAAGATTCCCGAGCCGGTGGTCAATAGTTATCAGAAGTACGACAAGGTCAAGGTGGACCGCCTGGTCTCGGGCGGCGAGATGATCGAAGAGCTGGGGCTCGAGGTCATCGCTCTCCCCGGCCACACCGCGGGAGGCGTTGGCTACTACGACCCGGAAGGCGAGCGAGCTTTCATCGGCGACCTGGTCTCTTACTGGCTCTCGTCGACCCGGATGCCCACCATCTCCGCCAGCGAGAGCATAGAGCAGATTCACGGGTCGCAGGAACTCCTGTTCGGGCTCGATCTCAAGACGGCTTACCCGGGTCACGGCGCGGTGATAGAGCCGAACGCCTCAAAGATTATCGGCAGCTTTATGGAGAGGAAGAAGGCCGGGGGAGCCGGTATCTCAACTTGAACATGAGGTAGAGCCCGCCGGGCAGGCATGCGGAGAGCGCGGTATTCCGGATTTTCTTAATAACCCAAACGGGTGAAAATCAGTCATACTTATTGCGTATATGGGAAATTCAGGTAATATAATATGACACAGGGGTATAACCGAATGTCTTGAAATACTCATAGCGTTGTTTTTAACCCCGTACGGTCCCCTCCGGGGGACCTTGAGGGATGTGATGACCCTCGGGCCGCAATATGGTCACCTGGCCCGGGGCGAGCAAGTGGTGAAACCGGCCCGATCTTTATTGGTCGGGCCCTTTTGTAAGGGGGCAAGATGAGAAAAGCGATACGGTACCAGGTCCTTGCGCTTATAGCGCTCCTCGTGCTTGTGATCGTTTCATCAGGCATGATTGGCGCGTCCGGGAGCGATCTCGGAGCGCTTCCGACAGGCGCGGAGCCGCAGGTCACAGAACCGGCGGCGCCGGCCGAGGCGATTCAGCCGCCAGCGGTCGAGCCGGAAGCGCCGGCCGACGTGCAGGAGCCAGCAGCCGAGCCGGAAGCGCCGGCCGACGTGCAGGAGCCAGCGGTCGAGCCGGAAGCGCCTGCCGATGTGCAGGAGCCAGCGGTCGAGCCGGAAGCGCCTGCCGACGTGCAGCCGCCAGCGGTCGAGCCGGAAGCGCCTGCCGACGTGCATAAACCGGCGGCCGAACTGCCTGCCCCCGCCTCCGATGGCCGGCTGGCGGGCATGATGCTCTCGGCGCCTGCCGGACTCACTGTCGCGGCTGAGCCCGCGGCTACAAACGTCGGTGTGGTGCAGGCGCTCGTGTACGTTGACGGCGTCATGACAGACGGCCTCAACGTCAGCCTGTACAGCCTTAATGACGACGGGAGCAGGAACCTCGTCGGGACCATGCCGAGTGGCGGTGGTGCGTACCTGGTCCTGCCCGGGGGAGGCGTCTTTATGCCACCTGGACTCGGTGGTTACCAGCACGGCTGGGTAGGATGGAGCCAGCTACCCACAACGCATGCCGACAAGGACTATGTCGACTATGAAGTCGAGATCACGGTACCCACGGGCCTCGTTGCCACCAACGGAACAGTGCAGGGCGGGTTCGAGGTAGGGCGAGAGTGGTGCCCCAGCCCGGGACACCCGTTCTGCTACGGGAGGCAGTTCGAGTTCAAGCTGGAGCGCAAGCCGACGCAGTATAAGCTCGACGGTTACAAGTTCAAGGACATGAACGAGAACGGCGTGATGGATAACGGCGAGGTCGGAATCCCCGGCGTGACCATCAAGCTGAACGGCGATGAGGACTCCGCCGTAACGAACCAGGACGGCTTTTTCAGCTTCGAGGTAAAGCCCGGGACCTACACCGTAGCGGTTGACGAGTCGACCGCACCCGGGTACTATCCCACAACCCCCACATCCACCGTGGTGGAGGTGCCGGCCTGCGGCGAGAAGACCGTCTACTTCGGCAACGCTCCATTCGGCTCGATCTCCGGCCACAAGTGGGAGGACACGAACAAGGACGGGAAGCTCGACGTGGACGAGACCCCGGTCGAGGGCTTGACCATCAAGCTGACCGGAACGACAACCTCCGGCGAACCCGTCAGCCTGGAAACGGTGACCGGCGACGACGGGAGCTACTCTTTCGGCAACCTCAAGGCCGGCTCCTACACCGTCACCGAGGTCGTCCCGGCTGAGTGGACCCCGACTTCCGACACCAGCGTCCCGGTGGCCCTCAAGCCAGGCGACGTCGTCACCGACATCGATTTCTTCAACGCCAGGCAGTATAGCCTGATCAAGGGCTACAAGTTCAAGGACATGAACGAGAACGGCGTGATGGATAACGGCGAGGTCGGAATCCCCGGCGTGACCATCAAGCTGAACGGCGATGAGGACTCCGCCGTAACCAACCAGGACGGCTTCTTCTCCTTCGAGGTCAAGCCCGGGACCTACACGGTCATGGTGGACGAGTCGACCGCTCCCGGTTACTACCCGACCTCCCCGATCTCCGTGGAAGTGGAAGTGCCCGCCAACGGTGAGAAGACCGTCAACTTCGGCAACGCTCCCTTCGGCTCGATCTCAGGCCACAAGTGGGAAGACACGAACAAGGACGGGAAGCTCGACGAGGGCGAGACCCCGGTCGAGGGCTTGACCATCAAGCTGACCGGGACGACCACCTCCGGCGAACCCGTCAACCTGGAGACGGTGACCGGCGACGACGGGAGCTACTCTTTCAGCAACCTCAAGGCCGGCTCCTACACCGTCACCGAGGTCGTGCCCGTCGACTGGACCCCGACCTCCGATACCAGCGTCCCGGTGGCCCTCAAGCCCGGCGACGTCGTCACCGACATCGATTTCTTCAACGCCAGGAACGCCCCCCTCGGCTCGATATCCGGCAACAAGTGGGAAGACACGAACAGGAACTCAATGCACGACGACGGAGAGCTTCCGGTGGCCGGAGTCACCGTGCAGCTTGCCGGCAAGACCGCAGTTGACGACGAGACTGTAACAGAGGAGACGGTGACCGGCGCTGACGGCAGCTACAAGTTCGAGGGGCTCAAGGCCGGCGCCTACACGGTGAGCGAGATCGTCCCGATCAACATGGAGGCTGTCTCGGACGAGAGCGTCGATGTGACCCTGGTCCCCGGAGAGGTTCTCAATAACGTGGACTTTTTCAACGCGCCCTTCGGTACTCCCGTGCCTCCGACACCAACACCAACACCGACACCAACACCGACACCGACACCAACACCGTCACCGATACCCCAGACGCCCCAGCCAACGACAACGGCGGGAACGACCTTGCCTTTCACCGGCATGAACCAGGTGCCGTTCAGGGTCACCGCCGGGCTGTCGATGCTCCTGGGCATGGCGCTCCTGGCGGTCGGAATCGTCCGGCGGCGCAAGCAGCAGTTGGCGATGGCCAGGACGTCCACCTGCGTTTCCGGGAGGATGTGGAAGTAAGCCAGTCACGATACCCCTGGTGGGTTGGTGGTTTGAAGTAGATTAGCGCATGGTCCCCCACGGATTGTAGTGGGGGACCTCGCTTACGCCAGTAATCGAACGGTCGCGCCGCATCTGTCGTCTAATCCGGAGAGGCTGTCGGGCGAGGCCAGGAAAATACCGCGGCGGTCAGGGTCTTAATGGAACACGAAGGCGATAAGGATAGCATACCTGTGAATAGCGAAGCGAAGCCGCCGGTCAAGGGACGATACCTTATGATCGCTGGCGCGGTGCTCCTGGCCCTTGGCGTGATTGCCCTGGCGAGCGTTGCGATCTATATCCATTCAACCAACAACTACACTCGCAATGCCCAGAAACAGCTGCGCGCCCAATGGGACCAGAAACCGTTCCCGGTGAAGAAAGCCGAGAATGTGAACGTCGCTGCCGGAGCGCCGGTCGCGCGCCTGATCGTCCCCAGGCTTAACCTCGACGCCATTGTCGTGCAACTCGCCGACCTGGACGACCGCGCCAATCTCAACCGGGGCCCGGGACACGTGCCCGGAACCGCTTACCCCGGTATGCCCGGCAACGTTTTCATCGCGGGACACAGGACCACGTACGGGGCCCCCTTCGGCAGGATCGACGAGCTCAGGAACGGGGATAAGATAATACTTCTCACCGCTGAGGGCAGGCACGTCTACACCGTTTACGAGCAGCGCATCGTGGAGCCCGACGACCTGAGCGTCCTCGGGCAGGAGGGCGAACCAAGGGTCACCCTGATGGCCTGTCATCCGAGGTTTTCCGCCAGCAAGCGCATCCTGGCGATTGGCAGGCTGACAGGAGAAAACGCCAGGTAGTCCGGCGCGCACGACCGCATTGGCGCGCGGTGGCCTTGTGCGAACCGCCGAAGCGGGAGAACCTCTACTGCGCGTACCGCCTCGAGAGGGCGACCGTCTCCCCGTAAGCGGCAACCTGCCGCGTGCGCTCCGAGGAGTCCCAACCGAGGACCTCGCCCATTATGCGGGCGACCTCGGGCGCGGTCGAGAGGCCCTGATCGTTAGCGGTGTAATATATCTCGGTCCTGCGCACCAGGATGTCGTCCACCGTGTGGGCCATCTCGCTCTGCGCGGCGAAGCGGACTTGCGCTTTGATGTACGGGATCTCCGGGGCGAGCCTCTCCGCGAGTGAACCGTCCTCCTCCACCATCGTGAGCACCTTGAGAGCGTCGGTGCCCAGTTTCAACAGGCCGGCCAGGATGTCATCGTCGAACTTCAGCCTGGCGGCGAGCGCCCTGGACCTCGCGACTGTGTCCGGCGCCGGGGTGCCCAGGATGGGATTGTTCATGGTCCTGCAACCCGTCCTGGCCTTTACGCCGAACTCCTTGAGTAGCTTGTTGGCCACCATGTCAACCATTTCCTCGGCCATCGAGCGCGCAGTGGTGAGCTTGCCGCCGGCGATGGTCAGCAGGCCGGAGTGCCCCGCGTAGATGCGGTGCTCGCGTGAGACCGCGCTCGCGGCCACGTCCTCGCCCCCCTCCTGCATGGCAAGCGGCCTCAGGCCGGAATACGTGCTGATGATATCAGCCTTGTCCAGGTGAGCGCGGGGCATCGAGATGTTGGCCGCTTCGAGAATGTACTCTACCTCGTCGCGGGTGGCGTACGGGTGGTCGAGGTCCTCGTGGTAGTAGATGTCTGTAGTCCCGATGAGCGAGAAGTTGCCGCGCGGTATCACGAACATCAGCCGGTCGTCCTGCGGAGAAACGACCGGTATCGCGTTCCTGGTACGTGCCCGGGCACGCGGTACCATTATGTGAGAGCCCTTGGTGAGCTGGAGCTTCTCCGGCGCCCCGGGCTCGTCCAGGCCGCAGACCTCGTCCCCCCAGGCGCCCGAGGCGTTGACCACCACGCGGGCCTCGACGTCGAATTCCTCGGAGGAAAGGACGTCGCGGACACGAGCGCCACAGACACGGTCGCCGCTCTTGAGAAGGCTCGTGACCTCGACGTAGCTGGCGCAGTGGGCCCCGTCGTCCAGCGCGCACATGGCGAAAGCCAGCGTCAGGCGTCCGTCGTCGGTCGAGCAGTCGTAGAAGATACCGCCGGCCTTGAGCCGGTCGCCGTCAAGCCCGTCCTCGAGCTCCATGGCCTTGTCGTGAAGGTACATCCTGTGGTTCTTTATATTGCGGAACAGGGCCAGTATGTCGTAGAGGATAAGCCCCGACTCGATCATGAACAAACCGTTCTTGTCTCCCTTGTAGATGGGGAAGAAGAACGGCTGTGGGTAGACCAGGTGTGGGGCGTTGAGCAGGAACTGCCGCCGCTCGCGGCAGGCCTCGAAGACCAGCTTGAAGTCGAACATCTCCAGGTACCGGATGCCTCCATGGATCATCTTCGAGGACCGGCTGCTCGTCCCGAAAGCCCAGTCGTTCTTGTCCACGCAGGCGGTTGAGAAGCCACGAAGGGCCGCGTCGCGCGCGATGCAGGCTCCCGTGATCCCTCCGCCTATAACGAGCACGTCGTAGCCCCCGGCCTTGAGTTTCTTGATATTTTCTTCTCGTGCCCTTTCCACTTTGTCCGCACCTCCAGTAACGGCATCCAGCGTTTGGCCGAAATGCACGGTTTCCGGCCACTGACAATCATAATACATATCGGGCGGCCGGGTCTGCCATCAATCAGGCAACCGCACCGCTCCGGCCAGATGGACGCGGGGCGGGACCTCCGCCCGGCTCCCGACCCCAGGTTCTTTCCCTTTTTTCGCACTGGATTGAAACCGCTTGACACCCGGTCTCGTATTGAAACAATGAAGCAGTAATGCCGACCGGTCGGGGAGAAGGGACGGGCATGCCGAATACGAGGTTGTCCCGGGACGGGCGAGATGACGCCCGCCTGGTCAAGAGATGCCGGGAGGGCGAAGCCGGCGCGTTCGAGGACCTGGTGCGGAAGTACCAGGACCCGGTTTACAGCATCGCATGGCGGATGGTCGGCGATCGCGAGGAGGCAAGGGACTTGGCCCAGGAGACGTTTGTGAGGGCGTTCGAGGGTATTGACACATTCAACATCAGGATGTCGTTCCGGGCATGGCTCTACCGCATCGGCACGAACGCATCCATAGACCACCTTCGCCGCAGGGGCAGGTGGCGGGACGTTCCCGTGGAGATGGCTTTCGCGGCAGGTGACTCCGCCGGGGGCAGGCCGGGCTACGGGGTCGTCATAGAGCTGCCGGGCCCGGAGACGGACATCCCCGAGAACATCAGCGTTTCCAACGAGACGTCCGGGTTCGTCCGGGACGCGCTCGCCGAGCTGCCGAACAACTACCGGGTGGTCGTCGTGCTCCACCACATGGAGGGTCTGAGCTACGCGGAGATAGGGAAGGTGCTGGGGGTTCCACGCAACACCGCGAAGACCTGGGGCCACCGGGCGAGAGGGCTACTTTGCGAGGCCCTGGAAGGAGTGGTCTAGCGTGATGGAAAGTGATTGCGCAAGATCGGTCGATGCCATCGAAAGCCTCGGTGACGGCGAAGTGGGTCGCGTCAAATGGCTTCTCCTGAAGCGCCACGCCGGCAGGTGCCGGAAGTGCGGCTCTTATCTCAACAGGATGGAGGCGGTCATCCAGGCGCTGGCCGGGCTCGAGCGGGTGACCGCGCCTGACGACCTCGTCGAGGCCGTCATGGCCTGCCTTCTCTCGGGTGTGGGTGCCGTCGAGCTGCATGCCGTGGCAGAGGAGCACGGCCGCCGCAACCTCCTGCTGGTGGCCGGCGCCACCGGTCTGGGAGTGGCGGTGGCGGTGGCGGTGGCGGTGGCCAGGTGGGTGGTCGGCCGGGAGCACGACGAAGGCCTGGCGCCCATTGGCTCCGCCTGAGGTCCACGCCCGGCTCCACGCCCGGACAGGTGCTTGAGGGCAGGCGCAGGCCTGCCGGTTGACGCAAGGGGTGCACGATGAGTGGCAGGACAACCAGTGATAACGATGTTGTTAAAGGCATCCTCGCGGTCATCGGCGCGGGCTGCTGGGGTACCACCCTGGCCGCGCTCGAGGCCGATAACTTCGCCCGGGTCAATCTCTACACCCCCGAGGTGGACGCCTGCGAGGAAATAGCGCGCTACCATTCCAACGAACGATACCTCGACGACTACAGGCTCCCGGCGAACGTTATGCCCACCACCGTGCTGGAGCACGCGCTGGACGGGGCTTCCATGGCGGTGGTCGCGGTGCCGTCGCGCGCGACCCGGGAGATTGCCGGCGCTTTCAAGGGCCTGTTCGCCGACAGGCTACCGGTGGTGCTTGCCACCAAGGGACTGGAGATGAACACGGGGCTGATGAGCCTGGAGGTATGGCGGCAGGAGATGGGCCCCGCCGGTAAGCGAGGCAGCCGGGAAGCCATGGTCCTGTCCGGGCCCAACCTTGCACGGGAGATCTGCCGCGGCATGCCGGCTGTGTCGCTGCTTGCCGGCCTGGAGCCCTCTGACGTCAAGCGAGCGGCGGCACGGCTTTCACACCCCCTGCTGTCACTGATGGAGCATCACGACCCCCTGGGGGCGCAGGCGGCCGGCGCGCTCAAGAACGTGTACGCGGTGGGATGCGGCCTGGCGCGCGGCCTCGACTGGGGCGACAACGTCATGGGCACCCTCATCTGGCGCGGCCTGGAGGAGACTGCCAGCTTTGCCGAGGCCGTCGGCGGCGACCCCACGGTGGTGATGACGCCCGCCGGTGTGGGCGACTTCGTGGCCACCTGCGGTTCGCCGCTCAGCCGCAACCACGACCTGGGCAGGATATTGGCGGGCCGGGGAGATACGAAAGCAGATGTGCGCGGGGTGAGGGAGGGCGCCCAGACCGCCCAGGAGGCGCTGCGCCGCTGCCGCTCGCTCGGCCTGGAACTCGTGCTGCTCGAGGCGATATGGTCCGTTATGGCGGGGGTAGAGCAGCCGAGGGCCATGCTCGAAGCGGCATGCACCCCGGCTCGACCGGAAGCCCGCGCCCGCTACAGGTGGCCGGAGCAGTTGGCAAACTCGATCAGCTTCAAGCCAGGAATGGGGGTGGCTTCTGAATGAGGGTAGGTGTTCCCCGGGCCATGCTCTTCCACCACTACGGCGAGCATTGGCTCCACTTCCTGGAGAAACTGGGCGTCGAGGCGGTGGTATCCGAGGCCACCACCGGGTCTATGATCACCAACGGCGCGGTCCACGCCGATAACGAGACCTGCCTGCCCGTGAAGGTCTTCTCCGGGCACATGCTCTGGCTGAAGGAGCGGGTGGACGTGGTCCTGGTACCGAGGGTCATAAGCGAACAATACGGGACCCTGGCATGCCCGAAGTTCATGGGCCTTCCCGACCTGGCCCGCACCCTCGACCCGGACCTTCCACCCATCTTGTCCCCCAGGATCCACCTGGGAGACAGACGGTACCTCTGGGCGCGCGAATGGTACGGCGTGGCCCGCGCGCTCGGCGGCACCAGGCTCGGCTCGGCAACTGCTGTCGCCGGGCTTCTGTACGGCCTGGAGAAGCACAGGGTCCAGGCTGTCGCGCGGCCCCCGGAGGAGGGCATGAGGATAGGGGTGGCCGGCCACCTTTATAACGTGCACGACTCCAGGGTATCCCTGGGCCTGCTCGACCGCGTCCGGGGCATGGGCGCGGCGCCGGTCACTGTGGACCAGGTGCTTCCGAGCCGGGCGCGCACGCAGGCGGCGACGCTTTCCCGCAAGATATTCTGGGGATATGAGAGCCGGCTGGCGGGCGCGGTGCTCCACTGGAGCCGCACCCGTTCCGTCTCCGGCATCCTTTTCGTGACCTCTTTCGCGTGCGGGCCAGGCTCCATGGTCGGGGCGCTGCTCGAGGACCAACTGGCGCGGGAAGGCTCGGTCCCGCTGATGACGATCACCCTCGATGAGCACGCCGCCGAGGCGGGGCTGGTGACCAGGCTGGAGGCGTTCACCGACATGCTCAAGCGCTCCAGCCGCGCGGCCGGCGGCCGGCTCGCGCCGAGCGGGGCACCGGGGAGGGCAGGATGACCATCGCCGTCCCCCGCATGGGCAACCTTTCCCAGATCATCAGGGACGTGGCCCGGAGGTTCGACCTCGAGACATTGGAGACCCCGCCGTTCAGCGAGCAGACCATGGAGATCGGCTCGGCGCTAGCCCCCGAGTTCGCCTGCCTTCCCCTGAAGGCGGTGCTGGGCAGCTTCGTGCAGGTCCTGGCGATGGGCGCGGACACCCTGGTCACCGGAGGGGGGCACGGACCGTGCCGCTTCGGCTACTACGGCGAGATACAGAGGCGGATACTCGAGAGGGAAGGAAAACAGTTCAGGATGGTGGTGCTCGAGCCGCCGTCCGTCTCTTTCAAGGCGTTCCACGACAGCCTGCGCTCGCTGCTGCCCCGGCAGAGGGTCAGGCTCCCGACGCTCCTGAACGAGCTATCGCAGACTCTCTCCAAGGTCGTGGTCTTCGACAAACTGGAGAAACGCGCACTGGCGCTCAGGGGTTTGGAGGCCGAACCGGGAGCGGTGGACGCGGCACTCGAGGAGGCGCAGGCGATAGTCGCGGCGGCGTTCACCAGGAAGGAGATCGAAATGGCGCGGCTCGAGGCCGAGGCGCGCTTCCGGCAGGTCCCCATCGAGAGCGGCAGGCCGCATCTCAAGGTGGGCCTCGTTGGAGAGATATTCGTCGTGCTGGAGCCTTTCTTCAACTTTGACATAGACCGCTGGCTGGGCAGGCGGGGCGTGGTCGTGGAGCGCTCGGTCAACATCGCCGATACCGCCTACCCGATGGGGCGGAACCCGGTATTCGGCTACACCGAGCGCGCGGTCGCGCGAGCGGCGGACCCGTACCTCAGCCACGAGGTCGGCGGCGATGGTCTGCTCACGGTCGGCGCCTCGGTGATATTCGCCCGCAGGGGCTTCGACGCGATCGTCCACTTTCTGCCTTTCACCTGCATGCCCGAGGTCATCGCCAAGGGCGTGTTGGGCCGGGTCTCGAGCGAGCTGGGCATACCGGTGCTTTCGCTGAGCATAGACGAACAGACCGGGCGGGCCGGCGTTCAGACACGGCTGGAAGCACTCGTCGACCTGGCCTGGAGCAACAGGAAAAAGGGCGCCGCCCGGCTCCACGCAGTGCTATCATGAGACACGGTTTCAACGCTACACGGATTCGGGGGGGTGGCCGCCGGATGAGGGTCGGCCTGCCCAGGGCGCTTCTGTTCCATCATTACGGTGAGAGCTGGGCTTCGTTTCTGGACGTTCTCGGGATCGAGCCCGTGGTCTCTGAGATTACCACCGGCGAGACCGTCGTCAGGGGGGCGGTCCACGCCGACAACGAGACCTGCTTGCCGGTCAAGGTCTTCACCGGGCATCTCCTCGAGCTGCGGGAGATGTCCGACGCTATCCTGGTACCCCGGGTTATCAGCCAGTACAGGGGCACGAATGCGTGCCCCAAGTACCTCGGGCTCCCCGATATGGCCCGCTCCATGGGCGCCGATCTGCCCCCGGTTCTGGCGCCCTTGATGGACCTCGCCGACAGGCGCCACCGCTGGGCCGGGGATTGGTACCGGATGGCGCGCGACCTCGGCGCAACGGGCCGGAAAGCCTCGATGGCGGTCCGGCGGATGCTGGAAGGCCTCAGCGCCGTGGAGCCGAAGCCGGCGGCACACGAAGCGGGGGCCTTTATCGTGGGTGTGGCGGGGCACCTCTACAACGTTTACGACGAGCGCGTATCTCTCGGGTTGCTCGACCGCATCCGGAAGATGGGGGCCGAGCCGGTGACCGTCGAACAGGTCCCGCGGCGGCAGGTCAGGCGACAGCTGAAGACGCTCGATCGCAAGATAAGGTGGGATTTCGAGAGCAGGATTGTCGGGGCGGTGCTCCACTGGAGCCGCGCCGCCTCGGTCGCCGGTATCGTTCACGTCAACTCGTTCGCCTGCGGCCCTGGCTCCATGATAGGGGCGCTCATCGAGGACGAGCTCGCCCGAGAGAGGTCTGTACCGCTCATGAGCATCACGCTCGATGAGCACTCGGCCGAGGCCGGGCTGCTGACCAGGATAGAGGCGTTTATGGACATGCTGAAGCGAAAATCGACCGCCTCGAGTGATCTCGCGGCCGCGTTGGGCGGAGGTGGCCCGTGAACGTGAACGTACCGCGCTGCGGGAGCCTTCAGTTCATGGCCGATGACTTCTGCGAAAGGCTGGGCCTCGGCTACGTCCCCACGCCGGAGTACAGCGAGAGGACGGTCGACCTCGGTGTCAGGATTGCCCCCGAGCTGGTCTGCTTTCCCATGAAGGTGCTCATCGGGAGCGCGGTCGAGGCCCTCGAGAACGGGGCCGACACCCTCGTGATGGTCGCCGGTTACGGGCCCTGCCGCTTCAACTATTTCGCGGAGATCGAGAGGCGGATACTCGAAAGGGAAGGTTACCGGTTCACCTTGATGACATTCGACTCCCCACGTGACTCTCCCGGCGAGTTCTACCGGAACATCCGGGCCATTCTATCCGAATCTCGAGTGGGGCTTGTCGGGTTGATGAAGCACGCGGCCCTCGCGCTGCGCAAGGGACGCCTCTTCGACGAGGTAGAGAAAGCCGCCATGGCCTTGAGGGCGCTCGAGACCGAGAAGGGCGCGGTCGACCTGGCGGCCGGGGAATGCCAGGAGATGCTCGCTTCGGCCTGGAGCGGAAAAGAGATCGAGGAGGCGAGCGCGGCGGTGCGGGAGCGGTTCGACCATGTTCCCTTCGACTCACAGCGTCCGCACCTGAGGGTCGGGGTCGTCGGCGAGATGCTGGTGAGCATGGAGCCGTACTTCAATTTCGACATACTGCGCTGGCTGGCGAAAAGGGGAGCGGTCGTGGAGCGTTCACTTTACACGTCGGACATCTTCACACCAGGGGGTCACCCGGTGCTGGGTTTCACAAACGAGGACATCGAGCGCGAGGCGTCGCCCTACGTCTGCCATGAGATAGGTGGTCACGGCCACGTGAACGTCGCCGCCGTCGCGGATTACGCGCGCCGCGGGTTCGACGCGGTGGTTCATGTCTTTCCTTTCACCTGCCTGCCGGAGGTCATCGCGAAGACGGTGTTTGTCCGCGTATCAAGCGAGTTCGACATGCCCGTGCTGTCGATTTCCATAGACGAGCAGACCGGTAAGGCCGGATTGCAGACCCGGCTGGAGGCACTCATCGATCTCGCCTGGAGCAATCAAGGCAAGAAGAGCTGCGCCGTGTTGGCGGGGGCTTAGGGGGTAAAGCAAATTGAAAGCGCAAGTGCTTGAGGAAGGCGCGCGGACCGGACAGAAGCTCGATTACCTCGAGACCGTGAACATAGTGCACGGTTTCTTCGCCTGGAAGCCGGGACTTCTGACATCGGTCCTGGTGCGGGGGCTCTCGGGGTTCATGCGGCCGCTGGAGCAGGGTACGTACGGCGGGAGGTCCCTGTCGGGAGAGCCGCACCGCTCGAGCTGGGTCATAGCATCTCCGCTGACAGTTTTCGTGCTGCCCGAGACCGGTCTCCGCAATAAGGTCTTCCTCGCCGCGAGGCTGCGCAGCACCGGCCCCATAAACATAATCGAGGACCCGCCCGAAGCGGGTGGGGCGAGGAAGAAGCCCCGCAAGCTCGAGAAGGGCAAGGGCAAGTCGGGCAAGAGCAAGGCCAAGTCGGGCAAGAGCAAGGCCAAGTCGGGCAAGGACAAGGGCTCAAAGCGCGGCTCCGGAAAGCTTACCAAGGCCGGGCTTTCGAGAGCCTCGCACCATGAGGGCGACGGCCACGGATGCGACTATGAGCTCGAGGCGCTTATCGGCATACAGAACGAGAGCGAGGTCGGGCTCACCGTCGTCCCGATGACGAGGGTGTACCACCAGTTGACCCCCGATGCGCCGGCTACCACGATGGCGGCCAGGGTCTACCGGTTCAATCCTCTACACCTGGTCAGGAAGAGCACCAACTGGGCGCGGACGGTTCGCACCGCCAGGGTCAAGAACTGCCGGCCCCTGGTGCTCTCGAAGTGGCTGGAAAGCCACTCTCAGCAAGACTTGTGCTCCCAGGCGGCGGAATTGCGCATCGAGCTGATGAGCAATATCGCCTCGGAACGCCGCGCGTGTACCGGTCCCCCGCTGCCCCCGAAGTGGGAGGTAAAGAGGTGTGTGCTGGCCGACCCGTTCCTGACGGCTTACATGCAGGACTACGCGCTGC
Organism: Candidatus Geothermincolia bacterium; assembly: GCA_038326775.1. Classification (GTDB taxonomy): domain Bacteria; phylum Actinomycetota; class Geothermincolia; order Fen-727; family Anoxymicrobiaceae; genus DYIU01. Next base: position 4,407 of record JBBQKJ010000023.1, on the reverse strand, counting down.
GCGAAGGGACCACCCGGGAGGCGGTCATCGCCGAGGCACGCGAGTGCGTGGAGGAGATACAGTCCGACTACAGGGTCGGTGTCGCCCGGTATTTCGTCAGGGTTGTGGACTACCTCTTCGACAAGTTCACCGACGGGGTCGAGGTCGACCGTGAGGGCATCAGGTTCCTCGCGGAGTGTGACAACCGCTCGAGGATCGTGATAGTCTGCGACCACAAGAGCTACGCTGATTCGTTGCTTATCGGTTATACGATGTTCCGCTCCGGCCTGGTCCCGCCCCAGCAGGCCGCCGGTCAGAACATGGATTTCTGGCCCATGGGATGGCTGCTCAGGCACTCCGGCGCCTTCTTCATCCGCCGGTCGTTCATGGGCGAGACTCTCTACAAAGAAGTGTTTTGCGCATACGTGCGATACCTGCTCGCCGAGAACTACACCAGTGTCGTCTATATCGAGGGCACCAGGACCCGCGATGGAAAACTGGCCAGGCCCAAGATCGGATACCTGGGGATTCTGGAGGACGCGCTGCGCATGGGGGTGTGCCAGGACATCACGCTGGTGCCGGTCTACATGAGCTTCGACAAGATACCCGATGAGCCGTCGCACGTTAAGGAGATGGCCGGCAGCAGGAAGGTCTCCGAGACCATGACGGGCTTTGCGAGAATCATCTCATCCATCAAGACGAAGCTGGGAAAGGCCTACGTGAAGTTCGGCACGCCGATGAGTTTCAAGGCTCTCCTGGCTGAGCATGGCCTTAGAGGCGCGGCGGAAGTCGCCTGCGACGAGATAAACCGAATAACCATAGTGACCTCGCGGTCGCTCGCTGGTTGCGCGCTCCTGGCACCGGGCACAGACTGGGTGGCTTCCTCGGAATTCGAGTCGTTGCTGTCAGACCTGCTGAGTTACTGCGAGCGGCGAAGGCTCCCCATGGCGGTTGACGCGGACCTGGAGGGCGTCCGGGCCGCAGTCAGGCTCTACGCCCTGGAAGGGCACGTCGTGCCCGAGGAGCGAGACGGTGAGAACGGCTTCCGCGTAGAGGGTTACGGCAGGCGCTTCCTCGAGTACAACAAGAACATCCAGCTCGCGCATTTTCTCCAACCGGCCATCGCTGCGATTGTCGAGCGCTCCCGCGACAGGACCAGGACCGCGGACGGCGGCCGTACCGAGGAGCCGGTCTGGTTCCTTGAGCGCCTGTTCTCTGAGGAGTTCGTCTTCAGCCCGAGCCGAGCTGACGAAGCCTGGAAGGTGGATTACCTGGTATACTCCGAGGTGCTCTGCTCGTTGCTGGAGTCGTACCTGGAAAGTTACCTGGTTGCCTGCCGCGCCATTGGCTCGGTTGCCGCCGGCGAGCCCCTCACCGTTCAGGACGCCGTGGACCTCTGCTTCAGCGAGGGAGAGCGGATGCTCAAAGAAGGCCAAATCAGGCGCGAGGAGTCGCTTTCACGCATAGCATTCAGGAACGCCGTGAAGAGCTACAGGAAGATGGGGCTTCTCGCGGAGCTCCAGCAGCTTGACGCGGACGGAAACAAGAGGCCGGTGCTGGTGCCCGGAGAACGCTTCGATGAGAGGTCGGCGATCGAGGGCCGCATCAGGAGCTTCATTACCACTTAAGGATCAAACGACTGCACCTGTGATGGTGTCACAACGGAGCGGGCGATGAGGAACAAGGAAAGGGGTCCTGGACCCCGTGGGAACAAGGAGGGTGATGTCTTGAAAGCGGGAGCGATCGAACCCGCGGCCAGGACCGAGGAGAAGCTCGACTACCGTGAGACCACGGACATAGTGCAGAGCTTCTTCGCATGGAAACCAGCCCCGGTGAGCGCCCTGCTGGTCCGCCTGTTTTCGCGCTTGATGCGTCCTCTTGAGCAGGGCACCTACAGGGGCAGGGCTCTGGGAGGCGAGCCACACCGACCCAGCTGGGTCATCGCCTCGCCCCTCACTGTTTTCGTGCTCCCGGAGACGGGGCGACGCCACAAACTGTTCCTCGCGGCAAGGCTCCGGAGCACTGGCCCTGTGAACATCATCCAGGACCCGCCGGTTGGCGAAAAGGCAATGGCGGTTTCGGGGGAGGGCAAGGCGCCGAAGCGGAAGAAGGGCAAGCAGGCCAGGGCGGAACGCGGCAGGAAGCAGAGCAAGATGGCCGAAAAGATTGCCAGGGCCGGCCTCGCGAGGACGGGGCATCGCCAGGTGGAGGAAGACGTCTACGAGCACGACCTCGAGGCGTTGATCGCCATCCAGCGCGAGAGCGCCGTGGCTTTGACCGTGGTCCCCATTATCAGGGCGTTCCACCAGTTGACCCCCGACGCCCCCGCCACATCGATGGCCGCGAAGTTCTACAGGTTCCGCCCCCTGCACCTGTTCAGGAAGACTACCAACCTGGCGCGGACGGTCCGCACCGCCCGGGTCAAGAACTGCCGGCCGCTGATCCTTTTGAGCTGGCTCGATTCAAACACCTCGCCCGACCTGTGCTCGCAGGCCGACGCTCTGCGCATGGAGCTGATGGGCAACATCGAGTCCGAGCGCCGCGCCATGACCGGCCCGCCGCTGTCTCCCAGGCGGGAGGTCAAGAGGCGCGTTCTGGCGGACCCCATGCTCTCGGCCTACATGCAGGAATACGCGCTGCGCGAGGGGATGACCCGCGAGGCGGCCATCGCAGAGGCGCGTGAGTACCTCGAGGAGATCGCCTCGGACTACAGGGTCGGAGTAGCCCGCTACTTCTGCCGGGTGGTCGACTATTTTTTCGATAAGTTCACCGACGGGCTCGAGGTCGACCGCGAGGGCATCAGGTTCATGGCCGAGTGCGACAGCCGCTCGCGCATAGTGCTCGCCTGCGCGCACAAGAGCTATGTGGACCCGCTTCTCATCGGGTACACGATGTTCCGCTGCGGCATGGTCCCGCCACAGCAGGCGGCGGGGCTGAACCTCAACTTCTGGCCGGTGGGCTGGCTGCTCAGGCACTCCGGCGCCTTCTACCTCCGCCGCAAGTTCGCGGGCGAGACCCTCTACCGCGAAGTGTTCAGCGCTTACGTCAGGTATCTGCTGGCGGAGAACTACACCAGCGTGCTGTTTATCGAGGGCACCCGGAGCCGGGACGGCAAGCTTCAGAAGCCGAAGACCGGGTACCTCGGAATCCTCGCCGAATCACTGCGAATGGGCGTATGCGGCGACATCACCTTACTGCCGGTGTACCTCGGGTACGACAAGGTCCCCGAGGAGTCCGCGCACGTCAGGGAGATGGCGGGAGGCAGGAAGGTCTCGGAGAGCATGAAGGGTTTCGCGCGGATATACAAGTCGATCAACACCCGGCTCGGCAAAGTTTACGTCAAGTTCGGAACGCCGATGAGCATGAAGGCCCTGCTGGGCGAGCACGGGCTTAAAGGCACGGCGGAGATCGTCTCCGACGGCATCAACCGCGTGACCCCGGTGACCGCCAGGTCGCTCGCCGCCTGCGCCTTGCTGGCCCCGGGGACCACCCGGGTGTCCGCGGCCGAGTTCGAGGAAGCTGCCGGCAGCCTGCTGCGCTTCTGCGAGCGCCGCAGGCTCCCCATGGCCGTCGATGCTGACCTCGACGGCGTCAAGGCCGCTGTGGAATGGCTCGCCCGCGAGGGTCACGTCGTGCCCGAGGAGCGAGACGGTGAGAACGGCTTCCGCGTAGAGGGTTACGGCAGGCGCTTCCTCGAGTACAACAAGAACATACAGATCGGCCATTTCCTGCCCTCGGCGCTTTCGGCGGTCGCCGCCAGGTCGATGGCGCCCGGCGATGACGATTTGCAGGATCTACAGGAGGACGCCACCGGATTCCTGAGGCGCCTGTTCTCCCAGGAGTTCGTCTTCAGCCCTGCCCGCGCGGACGAGGCCTGGAAGCTGGACCACCAGATGTACTCGGGCGTCCTTTGCTCGCTACTCGATTCCTACCTCGAGGCGTACCTGGTGGCGTGTGCCGCGCTGGGCGACCTGGACCTCGAGAAGCCCGCGTCCACCGAGGAGGTCGTCGAGATGTGCTTCAGTACCGGCGAGCGCATGCTCGAGAAAGGTGTTATCTTGCGCGAGGAATCCCCGTGCAGGGTCGCTTTCAAGAACGCCCTCAAGAGCTACCGGGAGATGGGGCTCGTCGAGGAGCGGCTTGTTCTCGACGACGAGGGCGGGGAGTCCGTGCTGCTGGTGCCTGGCGAGAGTTTCGATGAGCGGCAGGCCGTAGAGGACCGCATCAGGTCTTTCCTGCGCCGGGAGGCGCCGAGGCCGGCCTGAGCACATGTACAACCGCTTGCACTTAAGCTGAGGTTCCCCCCGGAATAAGACCCCAAAACAGCCGATTTATCCCTTGGTTATCAGCTTTATGAGCCTTTTTGGTCATGCGCAAAGTAGCCAAAGGTAATTGCATTTACCCCTTGACAGAACATCTCATATGTGT
>JBBQKJ010000022.1:0-47015 GCA_038326775.1 Candidatus Geothermincolia bacterium | reverse complement strand
GAAGAGGGGGCGTAACCCCATGCTGATGGAACTCGCCGAAACCTATCCGGACGTGAGCGTCTCCTGGTGGGGCGGCAGGCGTCTGGCCTTTGAGTTCATCTGAGGAAATAGTATGCTTTTCTTCTCGTGATAATCGCTGTTCATTCCTTGCCCGTCCCCCCGGGAACACAGTTATAATGATCGAAGGAAGGCAAGGCCCACGGCCACGGAGAGTTCGCATGGCGGATCCAACCCGGTATTGCCCGGAGTGCGGCAGGGAGGTCGGCGACAGGCGGTTCTGCCCGTTCTGCGGGAAAGCGGTCGGGCGCGACCTGGAAGACACTGCCACCGGGAGCGCTCCAGGGAGCGACGGCACGGTGATCGTTGGCGGGGGTGCCGAGTCCCATGGCACTGTTATTGTTGGAAAACCGCGAGCGGTGCCCTCGAGCGACACTGTCCTGGTTGGCGATGAAGGCTCTCTTTCGGAGCGCGTCTCAAAAGCCGCGGCATCCCGAGAGCGTGATGCCGATGAGGAGCCCGGTGGAGAAACCACCGCCAGGTCTTTCGGGCGATACCGGGTCGTTCGCGAGGTCGGCAGGGGGGCCATGGGCGTCGTCTTCCTGGCCCGTGACGATAAGATAAACAGGAACGTGGCCATAAAGGCGCTCCACCTCAACCCCGGCCTCTCGGACAGTGAGAAAAAACAAGTATCCGACAGGTTCGAGCGAGAGGCGAAAGCGGCTGGAATGCTCTCCCACCCTAACATCGTCACCGTCCACGATGTCGGCGAGGAGGACGGCGCCACCTACATAGCAATGGAGTACCTCCAGGGCGCAACGCTCACCGAAATTGCGAGCGAAGGCCCGCTGTCCATAAAGCAGGCGTCCGGTATCATCACGCAGGTCCTGGCGGCGCTTGAGTACGCCCACGCGCATGACGTGGTGCACCGTGACATAAAGCCTGACAACGTGTTCATGCTGCCCGACGGCACGGTTAAAGTGGCGGATTTCGGCATCGCACGCATCGTTTCGGACTCGACAATGACACAGGTCGGCCAGGTGATGGGCACGCCGGGCTACATGAGCCCGGAGCAGGTCAAGGGTGAGACCGTAGGCCCGCCGAGCGACATCTTCAGCGCCGGGGTCCTCCTCTACGAGCTGCTCACGGGAACGGCCGCATTCGGCTCGACTTCCGCTACCAGCATCATGTACAAGATAGTCCACGAGGAACCCAGGCCCCCGCACCTTCTCAACCCGGGCGTGCCGCCGGTTCTCGAAGCAGTCATCGCGAAGGCGACTGCCAAGAACCCTTCCGAGAGATACGCGAGTGCCGCGTCGATGAAGTCCGATGTCGAGAGCGGAAAAGCGCCCCCTCTCGCGTCGCCCGCGGCATCTCACGATGGGACCTTGCTCAGGTCCGGGCCTGTCGTTATGACCGTGCCGGCGCCGGGAGCCGTTCTGCCGGGGTCAAGGCCGAAGGAAGCGAAGAAACGTACGGTCATGTGGGGTGTGATCGGCGGCGCCGGCGCGCTGGTGATAATCGGCGTGGTGCTGGGCGTGGTCCTGCTTGCCGGTGGCGGCGTCTCGCTCAAGATACTGAGCCCGAAGACCGGCGAGACCCTCTCGAGCGCCGACGTCAGGGTAGAGCTGGACGTGAAAAAATCGGACAAGGTCGCCCGCGTCGACCTGTACCTGGACGGGACGAAGCAGAAGACCCTCGAGGGGCAGGCCGCCAGCGCCGACCTGCGGGCCGGCAGCGCGGGCACGCACGAGCTCAAGGCGACCGCCTACGGCGACAACGGGGCCCTGCTGGCCGAAGCGAGCAGCAGCTTCAAGACCGCCCCGGGTTCCACCGGGCAGACGGGGGACTTCAAGGCCGACCTCACCGCGAGGATAAACGAGGCAGGGTCCCTGAACGGCCGGATAGCCCAGTACGCGAGCAGGATAAACAGCGAGGTCAACTTTAACGCCTTCGCGGTGCCCCCGGGGCTGACTTCCGAGGTGCAGAACCTGTATAACGCCGTTCAGGGGTTGGCGGCATCCACGCGGGGCCTGTCCGCCCCCGCGGAGATGACCGACCTCCAGTCGCAGTTGCTGCAGTTCTGCGAGTACCTGCGCGTCAGGGCCGACGCCCTGGTGCGCGGCCTTCAGGCGGTCGGCGCCGGCGGCAACTACAAGGCCGAATTCGATCGTGGAGGGGCGGCCAAGTCGAGCTTTGACACCGGCTGGCCCGCGTTCCTGTCGAACGCCCGCTCGAGGGGAATAGGGGTCTAGCCGGGGCCGGTTGCCCCGTGCGGAGTCAGAGCGCTAAGGCCTCGCGCGGATAGTGGACCTGCCAGAGGAAGAGCCCGCGCGCCGGGAGCGGGTCGGTACAAGGCTTTGCGCCTCCAGCGGCGAGGAATCGTTCCAGCTCTTCAACGGCCATCTTCCCGGTCCCTACAGCGGTGAGCGCCCCCGCCATTATCCTGACCATCCTGTAGAGGAACGAATCTGCGCGGACCCTTATGCAGATAAGCCCGGGGAATACCTCGGCCGCCTCGCAAGCCAGGACGTTTCGCACCGGCGACTCCTCCCGTGACTTCGCCTTGAAGGCTGAGAAGTCGTGCTGCCCGACGAACGCCGCGCAGGCCCTGTCCATAAGCTCTGTGTCGATGTCCCGGGGGAAGTGGTGGGTGAACTCGTCGAGCAACGCGGAGGGAGCGACCCTGTTGAGGATAAAGTAGCGATATTCCCTCCACAGGGCGTCTCGACGGGGATCGAAGCCGTCGCCGACCCGCCGCATGGCGCTGATCGATATGCCGTCGGGCAACAGCGCGTTCAGGCTCACCAGGGTCATTCCCGAATCGACCTCGCCCGGCATGTCGAACGCCGCCGCCTGCCCGAAGGCGTGTGCGCCGGTGTCCGTCCGGCCCGCTCCGTGGGCACGGATCTCCTGGCCGGTGAGCGCGACCAGCGCGCTCTCAAGCGAACCTTGCACGGTGGGCAGGCCCGGCTGCTTCTGAAAACCGTGGAAAGAGGTGCCTCGATACTCGACGGTGACCAGATATCTCGCCAAATCGTCCGTCCTTCCAGGCTATTTCTAAAGTCGAGCCGGGCCTCTTTTTCGCGCGGCAAGCGCCGGCCTCAAAAGGCCGCCCTCAAGAATCCGCCGTGTGTTCGATAATCGACTCAAGGGAAGAGTACCCCACCACGCTCCGGTCGACCATGTGCATCGCCTTCCTCAGGTTGCCGCGCAGCACGTGGTCAGGCGACACCTCGGCCAACTGCCTGAGAAGGTCTATCATCTGCTTCATGGTGCGGACCATGTCGCCCACAGAACGGTCGGGGAACCTCTTGAGCATATCCTCGAGCTCGGCCCCGCCTCCCCACATGTAAGACTCCTCCCCGAAGCCGGTATCGATAGTTCCCAGGAAGTCGAGCCCGTGTCTCGATTCGGCCTCTTTCATCCTTGCGAGCACGGCGTCCAGGCGCTCGAGTGTTTCGCCCAGCGCCCCCTGCAGGTGCAACAGGTCGCCGCTGCCCCGGCGCCGCTCATCCTCGTCGCCGCCGTCCCTGGATTCGTAGATGAACCACGAGGCGAACGCGACCAGCTCGCGGGGCTCGAGCCGCGAGAGCAAGCCCGCCTCGAGCGCCTCCACCAGCAGCATGTCGCATTCGTTATAGACCCTGCGGAGCATCTCACCCCTGGGCGTAAGCGCGTTGCCTTCCAGGAAGCCGAACTCGTTCAGCACCTCGATGACCTCGACCAGGCGCCTGGAGACGACGTCCTGGCCGGAGTCGCGCTCCTTCTTCGCGCCCCCCGCCTGGCGCTGGATCTTCTCGACCCTGCGCGCGGCCTCGAAACAACGCTGGTTGTGCTGGCAGGAATGACAGGGATTGCCCTCGAGCTCCTCCTTGAGCATCGCGACCGCGCCGGCGAGCTCCGCTTCCTCCGGCGTTGCCGCGGGCGCGTCCAGGGCGTCCGACGAGCTCCGGCGGAGAGACTCCATCTTCTCCGCCACCGACCTCCTCACTTTCTTCGTCGGCGAGGTCACCTTGCTCACCTCGACGGCGCCGACAACCTTCGGCGGGTGCTTGACGGTGCTGGGCGTTATCCTGCGGTAGCGCCCGGACGCGTCCACCACGAGCACCCCGGCCTCATCGTGGCGGCCGCTGTGCTTGCGGACCACCGCCAGCACCCTGTGCTCCCCGTGTCGGCCCATCAGGAAAACGTCCCCCGGCTGGAGGCGGACCATCGCCTCCTTTATCTCGCGGTGGCGAGCGTCCTTCCTCAGGCTCGCGAGCTTCCTGCCGAGCCTCGAGTATTCCCTCTCGACCTGTCTGTACCTCGTGGCGTCGGCCTCCTCGCATCGGCTGGCGGTCAGCTGCCCGTCGAGCTCCCGGTTGAGGGTCTCGAGCCTTGCCTCGAGGGTCACCACGCGGCGGTCGGCCGCATACTGCGCGAAGGAAAGGTTCAGGAGCCTCTGGCACTCGGCGAGGTCGTGCTCGGCCAGCAGGTTGGCCGCCATGTTGTAGGAGACCTCGAAGCTCGAGACCACCGGGTTGGGCTCCTTGTTGACCAGAGTCCTCACCTGTTCCGCCGAGAAGTATCTCTGGTGGAGGACCACCGCGTGGCCCACCTCGTCTATGCCGCGCCTGCCCGCCCGCCCGGTGAGCTGCTTGTACTCGCCCGGGGTCACCGGGCGATGCCTGTCGCCGTCCCACTTGGAAAGCGACTCGATCACGACGGTGCGCGCGGGCATGTTAATGCCCAGCGACAGGGTCTCGGTCGCGAACACCACCTTGACGAGGCCCCGGGTGAAAAGCTCCTCGACCGCCTCCTTGAAAAGCTGGAGAAGGCCGGCGTGGTGCGCCGACACCCCGGCCATGAGCGCCGCGCGGAATCCCTTGTAGTCGAGGCAATCGAGGTCGGCCTGGTCGAGGTAGGCGACCTTCTCATCCAGGTACGCCGCAATCTCCTTTTTCTGGGCCGGCCCGTTCAGGCCGCCCCCCTTCGCCACCCACATCGATACCGAGTCGTCACAGGCGGCCCTGGAGAAGAGGAAGTATATGGAGGGCAGCATCCGGCGCCTGTCCAGCTCCTTGATGACCTCGACCCTGCGAGGCCTCAAGTCGGGACCTCCCCCGCGCCTCCTGCCGCCCTGGCGCGCCGCGGCCGCGCTTTTCGTGAGCTCCAACTGCTCGCTGATGACACGCATGAGGTCCCTGGAGAAGAGCGGGGTGAGCGCGCGGCCCGCGAAATAGAAGTTCTTGAGCTTAACCGGCCTCTCGGAGGAGACAACGACGTCCACGCCGCCGCGGAGGCTGTTCATCCAGTCCCCCAGCTCGAGCGCGTTTGAGACGGTCGCGCTCAATGCGACCAGCTTGACCTCGGGCGGGAGCATGATGACGATCTCCTCCCAGACCCCGCCGCGAACCGGGTCCTGCATGTAGTGGACCTCGTCCAGGACCACCGCGCCCAACCGGTCCAGCATGGGGCTGCCCTCGTAAATCATGTTGCGCAGCACCTCGGTCGTCATCACGACCAGCGGCGCTTCGCCGTTGATGCTGTTGTCCCCCGTGAGCAGCCCCACTTCGCCGGGACGGCAGGCCGCCGACAGGTCCCTGTACTTCTGGTTGGACAGCGCCTTGATGGGCGCCGTGTAAAAGACCTTGAGCCCCTCCGCGCGCGCTTTGCCGAGCGCGTACTCGGCGATCACCGTCTTGCCGGAGCCGGTCGGCGCGGCGACCAGCACCGACCTGCCTCGCGCCAGATGGCCGATGGCTTCCCGCTGGTAGGGGTCAAGAGGAAACCCGTAGCTTCGCTCGAAATCGTCGATATCCATACACACATTGTAACAGTGAAAGAGTGAATTCATCCCGGGGTCAGGCACCCTGACATGAATTACTATCCGAAACATCCGCATGCCGCCGCTCGCTTCATGTCAGGGTGCCTGACCCCAATGTATGTATAATTAGCCTCAAGCGGGAAACGGGAGAGCGATTTGAGGATTTACCTGCAGGACGAAAGTGGCGTCGTGAGCAAGCCCGCCTCGCTCGAGGGTGTGCGGAGTTCCGACTTCAAACTGCTCTGGGTCGACATCGACGACCCCCGGGATTACGAGCCTGTGATGAAAGCTGCCGATTTTGAGCTGGACCTTCCAGCCTTCGACAGCAGTAGCGGGGCAGGCACGCGCACCCGCCTCCAGCAGCGCGCCGACGACCTCCTGATAACCTGGAGCTTCCCATGCGGCTTCGACGAGGAAGACCAGAAGCTCGAAACGTCGCTGGTTCTCATAGTCCTGGGTGACAAGTTAATGGTTACCATCCATCCGGGCCTCGAGGAGATATCGGAGGTGGGAAACGACTTCGACAAGGGCGATTACGAGCATCCCCTCTACTCGATACTCGACACTATCGCCCTCGCCGACCTCAGCCTCTCGACAGGGCTGACAAGTGACATCGACAAGTATCTCGACAGCATCATGGACGGCGGCTCGAAAGCAACCGGCAAGAGTAAGAAAACGCAGTACGACATCTACGAGATAAAAAGGCTCAAGCGTCAGAACGTGGAGATCCGCAACCTGGTAACTTCGCACCGCGAAGTCCTGCTGCGGCTCACCCGGCGGGGAATGCGATTCATATCGGCGGACCTCGCGCGAGACCTGATGGACGTGGTCGAGCAGTTCTGGCGGATAGACACCGAGGTGCAGAACAACAGCGACCTCATAACCGCGTCGCTGGACATCCAGCTGAACGTCACCATGAAGCGGCTGACCACCATCGCCACCATCTTCATGCCACTGACGTTTCTGGTCGGGCTCTACGGCATGAACTTCCGTCACATGCCGGAGCTTACCTGGAGGTTCGGTTACCTTTTCGCCTGGATCACCATAATAGTCATGGCGCTCGCCATGGTCATCATCGCGAAGAAGAAGGGCTGGTTTTAATAGAGATGGAGATGGCGGACGTCCAGGCGGGCATAGCCGTGCCGCCCCCGGCGAGCCTTTCAAAGAGCGTGCGCTCGCGCGTCTGGCTCGAGCAGGCCGGCCCCCGTTCGAGGCTCAGAAAGGAAGGCGCGCTGCTGGCTCTCGCGGGCGGGGTCATCGCGCTGTCTTTCACCATCCCCTGGCTCAGGTCGCGCCACATGTTCTACGCCCCCCCGTGCATCTTTTACTCGGTGACCCACATCCCGTGCTTCCTCTGCGGGCTCACCCGCAGCTTGATCTATACCGCGCAGGGGAACCTGTCCGCGGCGTTTCGGCTGCACCTGCTGGGGCCGGCGCTGTTCTTCATGACGGCCGCCACCGGGGTTTATCTCGGGGTGTCGCTGGTCTCCGGATACCGGCTGAGATATTCGCTCGCCCCGCGGACGCGCCGGGTCGCGTTCTGGTCGGCTCTGGGGATACTCATCGCGGCCTGGGCGATGAAGCTCATTTTCTTAAGAGCGTACTGGTAAGGTCATATCGAAAAGAAACCGGCGAAGAAGCCTGAAGGGAGTATCAATTGGAACAGCAACAGGCAGGTCTTGTGCAGAACCTCTACTACTACATACAGCAGCGGGTCACCAGCGACTGGACCACAGACCCAGGGATGGCCGTTTTGCTGACCCTGGTGACCTGCGGCATCTACGGCTTGTATATCTTCTACAAGCTGATGGAGCGCAGGGACCAGCACCTGGCCCGGATGGCCAACATGGTCAACACCTCGGTCGCCCTGCTGAATGAATCGGCCGCACGGAGGGGTGCCTCGGAGCTGATAGCCCAGGAGCTCGCGCAGATACAGATGATCCAGCGCGAGATGTACGAGCAGAGCCGGGAGCGCGGCGCGGCGCTGTGGCTGGTGATAGCCGTCTTGACCGGCATCGGCACCCTCATAGGCTACTACTTCATCATGGACGACATGGCGCGCCACGATAAGCTGGAGGCCCAGTTCTTCACCCTGATGTCCTCGGCGCTTGCCAGCCTCGGCCTGTCGGCGCAGGCTTCGCAGGCGGCGCCCAACATCCCCGATCGGAGCTTCGTGGCCTACCTGCTGCTCTCGCTCGTGACCTGCGGCATCTTCGCGTTCTACTGGATATACGTGCTGGTGGAGGACGGCAACCAGCACGTCGAGGCGCAGGTCCAGTGGGAAGATTTCTTGTACTCGGCCCTGGCGACCGCTTGAGGCCAACACCCGCAACTGGAGGTAATGTATGAAGTTCTGCAACCAGTGTGGCCAGGGCAACCCGGACGACGCCGCCTTCTGCGTGCAGTGCGGCACGCCCGTAGACGAGGGCGCCGGCGCCGCACCACCGGTGATCGAGGGCGCTGCTCCTCCTCCGATGGAAGATGCCGCTCCGCCTGTGCCGGGCATGCCTCCGCCTCCGCCGGGAATGCCCGGCATGCCACCGCCCGGCTATGCGCCGCTGGCGCGCCGTCAGACCGATGGGATGGCCGTGGCGGCGTTGATCATGGGTATCGGCGGCTTCTTCATATGCCCGCTTGTCTTCGGGGTGATGGCGGTCATATTCGGTTACCTGGGTCGCGGCAATATCCAGAAGAGTGGCGGGGTGCTCGAGGGTGACAGCTTCTGCACCGCGGGGATCATCCTCGGGTTCATCCAGATAGGCATATCGCTCTTCTTCATAATACTCTGGGTGATAATAGCGATTATCGCTGCCAGTTCCAGTGCCAGCGCCCTGGCTCCGGCGATGCTCGCGGCGGGGCTGCTGGCCTGAGAGGCGTTCGGCTCCGGGCGGCCGGCGAGGGTTACTCCCCGGGGGAGTCCTCGCCGGTCTCCTCCAGGGAGACGCTCTGGATCTCGCCCTCCAGCGAGCCGACGAGAAGTTCGACCTTCGCCTGGGCGCTGTCGAGCTTATCCTGGCAGTACTTGATGAGCTCGACACCACGCTCGAAGAGCGCCAGGCTCTGCTCGAGCTCGAGCTCCCCGCTCTCGAGCGAGTCGGTTATCTTCTCAAGCTCTTCGACCGCTTCCTTGAAAGTTGTTTCACTGTCCTTGGCCAACCGGTCTCACTCCTTCCCGGTAACCTCCGCGTCAAGCGAACCTTTTGCGAGCCTTATCCTGAGCGTGTCGCCCCGTCCGGCCTCCTCCGAGGAGCGTACGACCTTACCCGTGTCGCCGTTGAAGGTGATAGAGTAACCGCGCTCCAGTACAGCCAGCGGGCTCAAAGCGTTGGCCCGAGCCTTTATTCTCTCAAAGTCGTCCTTCTCCCTTTCGATTGCGCGCGTGCCGGAAACCTGGAGGCGCGCCCTTGCGGCCCCGAACGCCGCCTGCTGCCTTGTCAGAAGCTCGCCCGGAAGCCTGAACACCGGCCTGCAGGCGATCACCACGAGGCGGTGGCGGCTGCGTGTCAGCCCACGCGACGGGCTCTCCGGCAGGGCCACCGCGGTGCGCTCGAACCTCTGCAGGAACCGCCCCAGGATGAAGTCGGGGCTCTTGTACAACGGCAGCCTGCGGATGGCCTCGAGGTGGCGCGAGGCCGCCTTGTGCTCCGCGGTGGCGTGGCGCCGAAGGCCCTCGGCCGCCTTGGCCAGCATTGCCCGGACCTCCAGCCCGTCGGGGACCGCCGCCTCGGCCGCGGCCGTCGGGGTGCTGGCGCGCCTGTCTGCGACCAGGTCGGCGATGCTCACGTCGGGCTCGTGCCCGATTCCGGTGACGACCGGCACGCTCATGCGCGCGAGCGCGCGGGCCACCGGCTCAGTGCTGAAGGACTCGAGGTCCTGTATCGAGCCGCCGCCCCTGGCCAGTATCACCAGGTCGACCGGCCACGCGTTATCAAAGAAGTCGAGCGCCCGGCATATCTGCTCGACCGCCCCCTCGCCCTGCACCTGGACGCCCCGGACGAACACTGCCGCCGCCGGGAAGCGGCGCCGGATGGTCTCCGTCACGTCGCGGATGGCCGCGCCCCTGGGCGAGGTGACGAGACCTATCCTTTGAGGGAACGGCGGCATGGGTTTCTTGCGTGACTCGTCAAAAAGGCCCTCGGCTTGGAGCTTGCGCTTGAGAGCCTCTATGCGTCGCTGTATCTCGCCCTCTCCGAACGGCCTTATCTCCGACACGCGTATCTGGTATTTGCCCTGCTTCTCGAACAGCGAAAGCGAGCCCCGTACGATTATCGAGGCGCCGTCCTCGAGCTTGAAGTCCAGGCCGTCGAACAGGCGCTTCTGAAGGAGGGCAGGCAGCGCCGCCTCGCTGTCACGCAGGTCGAAATAGACGTAGTAGGGGTAGCGGGAGTTAAGGCCCGAGACCTCGCCGCGCACAGTGACGGTCATGCGCTCGAGGGCCACCCTGGCCAGGCGGTTGACCTCGGAGACGCTCATCACCGTCTCCGCCGGCTCCTCCGCGTGCTCCTCCAACGGCTCGGCGGCCGGATTCAGGCTCTCTTCTTCTTCCTCTTCGTGCCATGGCAGTGTCAGCTCTTCCATAGATCCCCCCTGAGCGTCATTATAGCCTTTCGCGGCCACGGGAGTTGCGCTCTTTCAGCTGTGCGTCATGGCTCGGCGTTGTTATCGCCTCATCCCTTGGTTATCATCACTATTGATGCTCACCGACATGGAGGTACGGTTGCGTTTCCTGGTCATGGGAGCGGGTTCGATAGGCTCGGTCATAGGCGGATTGCTTCACATGGGCGGACACCAGGTCTACCTGCTGGGCAAGGGCCCCCACATCGAGTTCGTGGCCGATGGAGGCCTAACAATAACCGGCATATGGGGCGAGCACCGCGACCTCCGCATCCGGGCGTCATCGTCGGTCCGGGCCATGACTGCGGACGGCTTCGAGCCGGAATGGACGCTGCTCTCGGTGAAGTCGTATGACACCCCGGGCGCGCTCAAAGACCTCACCGGCGCGCTCGGCGGTCAGGCCGGCATCATCTCTCTTCAGAATAGTCTCGGCAACGTCGAGGCCATCGCGGCGGCGGCGCCCGGCATGGCGGTCGGCGGCCGGGTCATCTTCGGGGCCAGGACCCTGAAACCGGGGCATGTCGATGTCACCGTCTGCGCCGACGACGTGCTGCTGGGGCCGGCCCCCGGAGGCCCTCAGGGCGTGGAGCATGTGGTCGAGGCGTTCTCCTGCTCGGGCATCCCCTGCCGGTACGAGGAACGCATCATGGCTTACGTCTGGGACAAAGTGCTCTATAACGTCTGCCTCAACTCGCTCGCCACCCTGCTTCGCACCGATTACGGAAGCCTGGGAGACGACCCGGAGACCTGGGCGGTGATGGAAAAGCTCGTGTCAGAGTCTTACGCGGTGGCCGAGGCCGAAGGCGTGGAGCTGGTGTCTCCGACGCCTCGAGACTACATGAGGCGCTTTTATGATGAGCTGCTCCCACCCACGCGCGAGCACCGCTCCAGCATGCAGGAAGATATCGAACAGGGCCGCCGCACCGAGATCGACGCGCTAAACGGCGCGGTATGGCGCATGGGCTCCGCGCGCGGCGTGGCCACCCCGGCAAACGAGCTCCTCACCCGCATGATCGGCTTCCTGCAAGCCTAATCGCCGTACATGGCGCGCTCGGCGATGACTTTGCCGCCTGTCGCATGCACGTATGTCGACACATCCCATTCGAGCGGCACGGTCTCGGCCACGTTGAACGTCGTGCGCGAGTTCGCGGGCAGGGTGGCCACCGGCCCGTCAACGGGACCGGTGGGCGTCATGTAGGTGAGCTCGACATCCACTTCGTAGTTGTTGGGGTTCTGAACCAGCAGCCAGGTCTCGAACCCGGTCTGTGTGCAGCCCTCCGCCAGGTACCAGTCGGCCGCGGGGCTGCTGACCCCCACGCTGTCGTGCCCCCAGGTGCGGCTGCCTCCGTACATGGCCCGCTCTGCGATGACACCGATGTTGCTGGTGACCCTGGTTGAGACCTCCCAGGTATCCGGGACTCTGTCCGCCACGTCGAATGTCTGCCTCGAGTTCGGCGCCAGCGTCACCGAGGGCCCGGCGACCGGACCTTCGGTGGTCATATAGGTGAGGCTCACGTCCGCGGGCGCGTCGTTCGGGTTCTGAACCAGCACCCAGGTCTCGAAACCGCCTTTCGTGCAGCCCTCCGCCAGGTACCAGCTCGGGGCTGGCGTTGTGACTCCTACCGAGTCGTGCCCCCAGGCGCGGCCGCCTCCGTACATGGCGCGCTCCGCTATCACCGGCCTGGTGGAAGTCACCTTCGTGGATACCGACCACTGGTCGCGCACGGTATCCGAAACGAACAACGTCTTCCTCGAGTTCGCCGGCAGGTTGACCGTCGGACCCTTTACCTGCCCGGAAGGCGTCATGTATGTGAGGCTCACGTCCGCGGGCGCGTCGTTCGGGTTCTGAACCAGCACCCAGGTCTCGAAGCCGCCCCTGGTACAGCCCTCCGCCAGGTACCAGGTCTTCGAGGGCGATGATGCGCCCACGCTGTCGTGCCCCCACTGCCGGCCGGGGCCGTACATGGCTCGCTCGGCGATGACACCGATGTCGCTGGTCACCCTGGTGGAGACCTCCCAGCTGCCCGGCACCGTGTCCGCGACGTTGAACGAGCGCCGCGAGTTGGCGTCAAGCGTCACCGATGGCCCGTCGACCGGCCCGCGGGGCGTCATGTAGGTCAGCCGCACGCTGGCCGGGCTCCCGTTCGGGTTCTGCACGAGCACCCACGTCTCGAATCCGCCGTTCGTGCAGCCCTCCGCCAGATACCAGGTTGTAGCAACGGCCGGCACACCGACGGAATCATGGCCCCATTTCCTGCTTGTCACGGGGGGCGCCCCGGTCCCCGTCCCCACTCCCCCTATCCAGTCGCTGTAGCTGGAGTAGGTATGGGAGCTCCCATCCACCTGGCCCTGGGCGACGACCTGGATGTCTTCCGTGCTGCGGCTCTCGAGCGCCTTTACCGTCCACGAGACCTGCCCGCTGCTGCCCGTTGCGCCTATCCCCGGTATCTGCTGGTTGACCGCGCCGCCTGTCAACTGGTAACCGCCGGTCGACTGGAAGGTGGCGGTGGGGCTGTTGGCCATGCAGGGGTACTGGCCGTCAAGCGGCCGCGGGCCCCTGTATGAGACGTTCGCCTCCACGGTGAACGCCTGGCCCTTGGCGACGCTCGGCGGCTTGGCCACGCTGACGTCCCACGGCGCGGCTATCATCCCCCAGCGGTTCGAGTAAGGCCAGAGCGTGTCCACCAGGAAAGACTGGTTGAAATTTACGTCGGGCCCCTGGAAAGGCGCCGTGTACCAGGGGTCGTGCACTATGAACGAGCCGATGTTGTCGTTGTAGCCTTTTACAACGCGAAAATGACCGGACGACGGCGGGCTGTTGTAATAGGTCAGTATCACCACCGGGTAGTTCTGTGAGACCAGCTCCTTCAGGTCGCTGTATCTGCTGCTGAAGAGAGTGGAGCCGTTCTCCCAGTACGTGTCCGCAGCCCCGTAACCGATGGACCTCTCGACGTACCCGCGCAAGTAGGGGTTCGCGTAAGCTGTGCTCATGCTGGAGAATTGGCCCGCTCTAAGGAGGTCCGCGTTGTAGCACCCGTCACCCGGCGAGGCGTTGACGACAGCCGCGATCTCAGCCTGGGAGATGTCATCTCCCCAGTAGTCGAAAAGCATCTCGAGCGACGCGGGCCCGCACCAGTAGGAGTTCTGCTGAACGTGGTACGGGACATCCGGTATGTCGTATGCGGCCGGCGCTCCTCCGGGGTACAGCGCGGGGGCCGCACCCGCTCCCGCGCCCGCGCCCGCGTTCCTCGATTCCAGCGGCGAGCGCACCGGCTCTCGCACGCGCTCCCACGGCTTCTGCTCCAGGTCGCTCGAGGGGCGGCCCGCCATGAATACGGGCAGGTATATCTCCTTCACCGGAAGCGCTCTCCCCAGCTCGAAAAACCAGTACACGTTCTTGTCCGGCGCCATCCGCGCCTGCGGCGCGGGCAGGCTCACCGTAATGCCGCGCTCGAGCAGGAACGCCTTCACCTTGCCGGCTGCCTCCTCCACGTCGACAAGCGGGAACTCCGGCTGGCTCGTGCTGGTGTACCAGCTCCACCTGCCGGTCGAGGCGCTCACCCCTATGGTGGACACCGACCTCTCGACGCTGTCGATCACGGGCACCAGGTAGGAAGTGGGCCGGCCGTCGAATGAGCGCAGGAGCAGCGGTTCTCCGGGCCGCGCCCCGGCCCAGGAGGGCTCGGCGCTCCCCGACCGCGGGTTCGAGCGGGTCTCGCCGCCGACCTTCGACATGAGCCTGGCGGCCTCGGAGCGCGCGTCCGCGGGCGTGACGGATGCCCCCCCGCCGCTCGCGAGGGCGAACGGCGCAAAGGTAAGAAGAACAGCCACCAGGACGGCGGCGGCCAGCGCCCTTCGCGCCCACGGCCAACTTACACTCATCCGTTCTCCTCTCTGACTCAAGACACGCCGGTGCCCCTGATGAACAGGCATGGAAGCGTGCCCTTGACCTTCCCGGCCGCGGCGGCCCGCGCGAACTCGCCAAGGGCCTTCATGATCTTCGTCTCGGGCACCTGGCCTCTTAAGATGTATAACGCCGACAGGTCTCCGGGGAGGTCGTGCAGGTACTCATCGATTATCTCTTCCTCCGGCCTGCCCTCCATGGAATGCCTGAAGTGGACCGGGAGCGACTCGAGCTCTCCGGGCCCCGCATGCTCGAACGCGGACCTCAGGCGGTCGCGGTCCGCACCACGCGGTCCACCGCTCTCCTTCAAGAGACGCTCGAGCTCGAGGAAATCCTCATCGACCTCACCGGTCCAGGCCGTCTCGCCGGCCAGCGGCTCGAAGACCGAGAAACGGCCGCCGGGCGCGAGCACCCTGATGAGCTCCGAAACCGCGACGCCGAGGTCGTCCGCGTATACCAGCGCCGAGCGGCAGACAACCGCGTCGAACTCACCAGGCCCGAACGGCAGGGATTCAAGGCGGCCAAGGACCGGGAGTATGTTCTCGATCTTCATAACGGCGGATTCGCGCTCGAGGGTTTCCAGGCAGCCCGGGCTCGAGTCGAGCGCGGTGACAACCCCTTCCGGGCCTACCGCGCGCGCGGCCCGGAAAGTCAGCAGGCCGGTGCCGGCGCCGAGGTCAAGGACCGACTCGGCGCGCCTCAGGCAGGCGTTGTCGATGACCCGGTCCGCGACGCGCTCGAGCCAGGGAGCATCCCTGCCCTCCTCGAGTTCGCCCTCCAGGGCCTCGAGCCAGCCCTTCCAACCGGTGCGCTCGTCTTCGTTACTCAACTTAAGAGGCTCGCCACCAGTATCCCGGAAGCCGTCCCCTGCTCCGTTCCGACACCGCGCGCTCCGGCGTCGCAGCCCACCACCCACAAGCCCTCGATGGGCAGCCCGGGCGACGGCTTGTTCGAACCCACCTGTCCCGGTATCTGCGCGAGGCCGATGCACTCTCCGGTGCCCTTGCGGGTGATGCGGTTGGTGTCCTTGTTGGTGATACGGCTCTTGCCTATGAGGTTGCGCTCCACCTCGGGAAAGAAGCTGAAGAACTTCCGCTCAGCGATGTCGAGCATCTTCTGGCTGCGCTCTTCCTGGTCTATGTCGTTCGACATGGGTACGCCGATCATGATGAGCTGGTGGTTCGGCGGCGCCAGCGTATTGTCCCACTCCGTCGGCATCGGCCCGAAAAGGAACGGGTCTTCCGGCAAACCATCCGGCGCGTCGCAGTACTCGAAGATCTTATCAGGGTCTACCTGCGGGATCGGGAAGAAAGACGGCGCCTTCAGCTCCACGACCCTCTTCGCGAGAAACAGCTTGCTGGCCATCCAGGAATACGAAATCTTCAACCTGCCGACGTAGTCGACATATTCCGCCGGAAGGTTCTCGGGCCCCGCCAACTCCACGGTCTTCTTCAACCCGGCGTTTGATACGACCACGTCCGCCGGGTACTCGACCTCGTCAGAGCCCAGCACGCCGGTGACCTTTCCATCCTTTGACAGTATCCGCCTGGCGGCCACGCCGAGCACGAGGTTTCCCCCGTCGCGGCGAAAAGCGCCAAGGAACGAGCGCGGCACCGCGATAGCGCCGCCCCTCGGAACTCCCAGGGTGCCGTGCCGGAATATGCCCGCGACCGCGTCGATGAACTCGCCCGCGCTGGCCTGGTCGTAAGGCACCACGAGCAGAAGCATCGAGAGGCAGTTCAGCGCCGCGAGCATGCTCTCATCGTCGGTGAACTGGTGCAGGAAATCGCGAACGGTCACGTCGTCGTACTTCTGGATGAAGGCCGGGTGGCCTTTGCGGATGCCGTCGAACTCCCTGATGAGGCCCGGCAGGCCGAAGGTCTTGAGCGAGCGGCGCAGTGTGTTAAGGATCTCCACCTTCAGCCTTCCGGCGATAACGGCCTTTGCGCCGTCCACCATCGCGGCGGGGCTGTTCATTTTCTGGTGAAGGTAGAAGAAGCCCCTCTCGTTGTGCCACATGGTCTCCGACGGGTCGCGAATCAGCCACGGCTGCGCCACACCAAGCTCCCTCGCGACGATGCCGTGCGGGCCGCTGGGCCCGCGGGCGAACATGTGGATGCCGGTATCGACCTTGAAACCGTTCTCCTCGTAAGTCGAGCACTTGCCGCCGATGAAACGGTTCTGCTCGAGGAGCGTTACGTCATTCCCCCTGTTGGCAAGCAGCGCCGCGCACGAGCTCCCGCCCGGCCCGCTGCCTATCACCACGACTTTCCTCATAGACGCCTCCTCGGTTTCTGCAATCCAGCTTACTTCAAGCCCGCGCGCAGTTCTTCCAGCCGGGCATCGCTTCCCTTACGATCTTCGTCGCGAAAGGCCAATCGAAAACGCGCGAAAGGGCGAATCTCAGCCCGTGCTTCTGTAGAACGTGCGGCATCGGGCTCGCCAGCTTCTTCAGCAGATACGCGCCTGCGAACGACGACGTGGCCAGCTTGAACTCATCCAGCGCGCACGCCTTGTCGTCGACGGCCATCGCGGCTATCTTACCCGACACCAGCGCGCCGAGCATCCCGAAGAACATATACGACTCCATGCACCCGGCCAGCGTCCCGGCCAGTATCTTGTCGCCCGCGAAGAGCCTGGGGTTCCGGATGGTCGCCGCGGGTACCGGGAACGTGAAGTGCTCCCACGAACGGAACTCGATGCCCTCAGAGATGAACACCTGCTCCTCGAAAGCCGCAAGGGTGTCCCGGCCGATGGGATTGCGTTGGAACACGTGGGCCATCTGTATGCCGTTCATCGAGCAGGTGTAGGCGTAATCGCGAGTGAAGGTGCCGTGATAGACAGACACGTGGTTTTCGTCGGCGAACGGAGTGGTCTGCCTGCCCACGTAGTGAAACGACGTCTTGTAAGGGACGCGGGTAGCGTCGAAGCCCTCAAAATTGAGACCGGTGGCGATTATCGTGTCCGGCGGAAGCTTGGCGACGTCGTCGTTGGACCAGATCGGCTGGTTGAACTCGAACTTCACCCCCTCCCCCGTCGCTAACGAGTAGAGGTGGTTGTCGAGCGAGGTCGCGCGAGGCCCCCTCTCTATCGCGTACGAGGATATCGCGTCCATGTCAGTGGGGACGACCTGCCCGTAGACCACCGCCCTGCCAACCCTGAACGGAGCAACCGCGGCCCCCGCGGCCCCGGGGCTCAAGTCGAGGCCTATGTACCTCTCCAGCGCCTTCCAGTCAACGGGCGTACCTTCGGGAGAGGGGTGGAAAAGCGCCGAGCCGCCGATCCTCGATTCCTTCTCCAGCACCAGGACCTCGCGCCCCTGGCGCCTGAGGTTAATGGCTGCCACCAGGCCCGCCAGCCCCGCTCCCACAACTATGTTTTCTTCCACTTCTCACCTCGCTGGTTAAACTGACCCTTGATTGATAGTGCAATTAAACTCGTCGGTCAATTGACATATCAATGTCGTGTAATAATAATATGTGCGCCGGATGTTACGGGCAAGACGGTGGAGACGATTACCCGAGCATCCGACATTCACAGAGCCGGTCCATGAAGCTGAAAGGAGACACGCGTTGCCCTACTTCACCGATATCCAGCCGTTCTACGATTGCCTCATCGAGCTTTTCGACAAGCTGATGGAAGACCCCGTCATCAAGGAGAAAGCCATGGGCTCCAAGCTCCTGGTCGACTTCAAGTACACCGACCCTGAAGGCGAGGTCTGGGTAGACTGCAGGGGCGAAGAGGTAAAAGTCATCCCCGGGTCGATGGACGATGCCGCGGACGCTACGCTCAGCATGACCACCGACACCGCCCACCGGTTCTGGCTCGGCAAACTCAACCTCATCAAGTCGCTCACCAGCGGCGAGATTCAGTCGGAAGGCTCGGTGCCGAGGCTTCTGAAGCTGCTGCCGGTCATAAAGCCGGCCTTCAAGATATACCCCGAGGTTCTCAAGGAAAAAGGCCTGGGAGACATTGCCGACGTCGGTTGAGGGCGCCGAAGCCCCGTTCGAACTCGGCTGAACATGACACTGGAGGAGCGCATGAATGACAGCGCAGTAAAAGAGCTGAAACGATTGATCGGAGACGGCAACGTGCGGGCGGGGGCGGGCGCCGTCTCGCAGCACTTCGCCGACGTGGACCCCGGGGGCGGCCTGGTGCTCGTCACCCCCACGGACGTGAACGGCCTGTCGGACACCGCCGCGTTCTGCCACGAGAACGAGATACCGATGTTCTCGGTCAGGCGCAGGAACCACGACGGGGTCCTGGCCGGCAGGGACGGGGTCCTGATCGACCTCGTCAAGATGAACCAGATAAAGAAGATCGACGTGCGCAACCTTACCGCCAACATCTACGGCGGGGTCACCTTCGACCAGCTGCAAAAAGAGCTCGCTGGTGAGAACCAGCGCCTCCTGTTCCCCATCGCGGGGACGTCCCCTTACATCCTCCGCTCCTACATGGACCGGGACGTCCTTATGGGAGAGGGCGGCTACCGCCACCCCCACCTGTCGGTGTTCCACGCCATGATGGCCTCGGGCGAGATATGGGTGTCGGGCTCCCAGCAGATGACCGACGAGGGGCACGCCGACTTCCGCGAGGACCAGGGGCCGCAGTTCTCCCAGTTCTTCGGGGCTTCCGAGGACATCTACGGCATCCCCTACTACGGGCTGGTCTACACCTACCCCAACCGGGAGGAGCGCCGCCTGGTCGCCTTCGGCTTCGACGAGCTCGGTCCCGCCAAGGACCTCCTCTACAAGGTCAGCCGGGCGGAGTGGTGCTTCGAGGCTTTCGCGGCCAACAACCGCTACCTGTCGGTGGTGCTGGCCGGCGGCGATTCGAGCGCGGTGGCCCCTCTTGAGAAGAAGCTCGCCCCCTGGACCGTGGTCATCACCATGGAGCACTACCGCGATCTGGTGGACCTCTGGGAAAAGTACAACAACGAGGCGGCCGCCGATGCCGGCGGCAAGAGCCTCAAGGGGCAGGTGCCCGAGATGTGCGAGAAAGCCCTCGGCAGGCCCTGGAACGTCTACGACCGTGACTTCTACCGCGGCCGCTGCCGCGCGGTCAACTGCTACCAGTACTTCCGCAACGTGACCGACACGTTCGCGATCCTGGACGAGCAGGCCTCCGCCGCGGGCGTGAAGCCCGGGGAGCTGGGCAAGATAGTGGTGCCGGTCTACTTCGGCGCCTCCGCCTACTGCGAGGCCGACCTCTACTACGACCCCGCCGACGAGAAGGCCGCCTCCTCCGCCGAAGCCGCCTACCTCAACTCCTACGAGGCGCTGATCGAGGCCAAGGCGTTCGTGGACCGGCCGCTCGGCAAGGTGGCCGAGATGCTGTACGCGCGCACCGACCCCTCTTACGTCAACATGCTCAAGCTGTTCAAGAGGACCCTCGACCCCGGGGGCCTCTTGAACCCGGGCCAGCTACTGGAAGGAGTCTAGGATATGAAGCGCCAAATCACGGCCCCGCGCGAGACGCTGGCCGAGCTCAGGGAGGACTTCTCCCTCTGCGGCAAGTGCAAGCTCTGCCAGGCGGTCATGGCACAGCAGTGCGACGACCCCCGCTTCTGGCGCAACTGCCCCTCGGGCACGCGGTTTCGCTACGAGGCGTACTACGCTCCGGGAAAGCTAGAGATGGCCCGCTGCCTGGACCTGGTCGAGATCGAGCCGGACGACTCCATGCGGCACGCGCTTTACACCTGCATGCTGTGCGGCTCCTGCGACGACCGCTGCTACCCCGTGAAGCAGCTGCACCCTCTCTGGGTCATACAGCTCCTGCGCGAGCAGGCCATAGCCGACGAGTGGGCTCCGATGGAGAACTTCGCCGGGTTGCTCGCCAACGCCGAGAAGACCGACAACGTCTACGGCGTCGGCGCCGAGGAGCGCGCCGGGTGGGCAAAGGGCATGAAGATAAAGGACGCGCTCGCCGAGAAGGTCGAGTACCTCCTCTTCGTGGGCGACGACTACGGGAGCTTCCCCTCGCTCGCCGGGCGCATGAAAGCCGTGGCGAAAGTCCTCGCTCGTGGCGGCGTTGACTTCGGGACCCTCGGAACCGCGGAGGTCTCCTCGGGGAGCGCCCTGTTGATGATAGGCGACCGCGACTACTTCGAGACGTTCGCGAGCGCCAACATCGAGAGCTTCGAGAAGGCGGGCGTCACGAAGGTCGTGACCGCCGACCCCCACGCGGCCGCGGTGCTCACCGAGGAGTACACCAAGTCATACGACATGGAGGTCCTCTCCTTCGCCGAGCTCGCGGCGAAGCTCGTCTCCGAGGGCAAGCTGAAGCCCTCGAAGGACGTGAAGACGAAGGCCGTCTACCACGACCCCTGCCGGCTGGGCAGGAGGCTCGGGGTCTTCGACGAGCCCCGCGAAGTGCTCGCCGCCATACCGGGCCTCGAGCTCCTTGAGTTCGAGCGGGCCCGCAAGAACTCGCTTTGCTGCGGGGGCGGCGGCTCGGTGTTCATGTGGGAGCCGGAGTACGCCAGGTGGGTGACAGACGAGCGGCTCTTCGAGGCCGAGCAGGTGGGGGCGGAAGCGATTATTACCGCCTGCCCCATCTGCGTGCGGCTTTTCGAGGACGCCATCGAGGAAAAGAAAACGAACATGAAGGTCTACGACCTCGCCGAGATACTCGAGAAAGCGCTATAGGAGGCTTCTAATGGCAGTGAAGAGCAGGATCAGGGAAGAGCGCAACGCCCGGCGGGTAGTCCACAGGCCCATCATCATGGAGAAGGACCCGGTGCACAACAGGGAGGAGAACCTCGTCCTGGCGCTCGAGGCGCTGAAGAAGGCGCTGGGCGATGAGTGGGCCACGGACTCGCCATCAATCCTCTGCGGCTACGCGCGCGACCAGAGCATGACCCCGGCATCTTATCCCCACATCGTGTGCATGCCTGCGAGCGTCGAAGACGTGCAGTCCGTCTACAGGATAGCCAACGAGCACCTGGTGGACGTGATGCCATACGGCACCGGCCTTACCACGGCCGGCCTTGCGCTCCCCACATTCGGCGGCATCGTCGCCGACCTTCGCCGAATGGACAGCATAATCGAGATCGACGGCGAGAACATGTTCGCGACCATAGAGCCGGGTGTCAACTACCTGGTGCTGCAGGTGGAGGCGCAGAGAGCGGGCTGCCGTCTGCTGAACCCGTCCACCTCGGCAACCGCCGGTGTCATCAGCAACCACCTCTTCTGCAACATCAACACCATGGCGTCCAAGTACGGCTTCGGGATGGACAACATCCTCGACGTGGAGGCGGTGCTTCCGACCGGTGAGATACTCAGGACCGGCGCGATGTCCTACGGCGCGGTCAAGGGCACGGTACCCGGGCCGGGGCCTGACATCTCGACCATGCTGCGCTACGCGTTCGGGACCATGGGAATCGTCACCAAGATGACAATACGCCTCTACCCCGAGGCCCCGTTCCACCAGCAGGTCTTCCCCGCGTACGAGGAGGACAATCTCGAGGTTTTCGCCGAAGCGCTCTACGACGTCGCCCAGGACAACCTCTCGCTCGAGCTCGCGCACCTCATGAACTCGTTTTACGGCATCTTCATCGGGGACAACAACAAGGAAGCGAGCAAGGTGGCGGAGCTTATGCCGCGCCACAACCTGCTGACCATCTTCGGCGGCGAGACCCAGGATGAGGCCGACCTCAAGGCGGATTTGACCCAGCGCATGCTGACGGAGAAGTACCCCATGTTCGATTACCTCCCCAAGGAGGCGATCGCGGACATGACCGAGGAGAACGAGTTCGTGGACATGGAGAAATGGGTAAAGTACTTCAACGTGACGGTGCGGGTGCAGCGCGTGCGCGGCTCGTTCATCATCGGCGCGCTGATAGACAAGCTCAATAACATGGTGGGCATCGAGAAGACCATGAGAGACTCGTGCACCAACCAGATAGGCACCACCGACGACGCGCTTGCGCCTGACGACGCCTCGACCTACCTGCAGCCGTACCACATGGGGCGCTCCGCGTACATGGAGTACGACGTCTACACCAACCAGGCCGACAAGGACGACCTCATCCGCATACAGCTCGGGTGGTACAGCGCGACGTTCGGCGCCATGGCCCAGGGCATGATAATCGCCGCCGGCGCCGGCGCCCTGATCAAGGGCATGATGCCGATGATGGACGTGGCTATGCCCGCCGTGATGCCGAACATGGTCCAGTTCCTTGAAGCGTTCACCAAGATGAAGATGGCCGTGGACCCCAACAACGTCTCCAACCGCCGCTGGGAGTACGAAGACGGCTGCATGAAAAAGTTCATCCTCTTCTAAACCCAAAAGTGCAACATTGGGGTCAGGTCAGATATGTGCGTTTTGCGCGGAAGCGGGCGCGGGTCTGATCTCCGCATTCAAGCAGCGGAGGTAGCCGGTTCCAGTCGAGGAACGGAAGGCCGCCTCAACGGCTTTTTGTCGATCGAAAGCGATAGAGCGGGGGGTTCGCAAGGTGAAGCTCGCCGGGTTCGTATGGCGTAAGCGCCGCCTGTCGGCCGTCGTTGGCATCTGCCTGCTGGCGGGATTCGCTGGGTTCCGATACGCCATAACCGTTGACGAGGGCAAAAAACGGCACCTCAAGAAACAGTTACGCGAGGCGTCCCGCATGCCAGGGCGCCTTCTTACTTGACGACGGCTCGCGGCCGGCGGGCCGACAGGAGAGCTCTGGCTCCAGCGCATCGTTGGTTCAGCCATTAAGCCGTCGCACCAGACGCTTTTCCAGGAGGCGCCGGGAGCGCGGAGAAATGGGGAGGTACGATAATGGGATACGGTTCCAAGGAAGTGGTAGTGGTAGGAGCGGGCCTTTCGGGCCTGACCGCGGCTTTAAACCTCGCGCGCGACGGTAAAGATGTGACAGTCCTCGAAAAATACGAGAGGGCGGGTGGCATACCTCTCGCACACCCCGCGGTGGACGTGACACCGATGGAGCCGGGTCCTCTGGGCAAGTTCATCGGCGTCGAACTCAAGGAACCGCACGTGAGCTTCTGCCAGGAATTCCCGGTCTACTTCTACGGGCATAGGGTGGACATGAATCCCGAGGTCGTCAACCTGCACTGCGTGGAAAGAGGCCACCGCAAGTCAGCGCTCGACGTCCACCTCTTCGACCTGTGCATTGAGGCCGGCGTCAAGTTCGAGTTCAACCACCCGCTGGTGAGCCAGGGCGACTTCGCTGCCCTGCCCGTCGACTCCATCATCGCCACGGGCCTTTACTTCGAGGCTTTCGAGGCGCTCAGCATGCCATACGTGAAGGTCTTCGGTTACCTGGGCAAGGGGCGTTACGACAAGGACTACCCCTCCTGCAGCGCGTGGTTCCACGACTGCATCCTCGAGTACGCTTATTACGGCGCCGCGAACGGCGTCATATTCTCCCTTTACTTCGCCCGCGAGCCCGTGAAGGAAAGCGAGTTCGAGGAGTTCAAGGAGAAGATGCTCCTCGGGCAGGAGGGCATGGAGTGCCAGCGCTGGGACTACTACGAGGGCCTGGTGCCGACCGCGGCCTTCAACACCCCGCGGCTGTTTGCCGGCGACAAGATACTTGCCGGTACCCTCTCCGGGATGATGGACCCGTTCGCGCTCTTCGGTGTTCACGGCTCCCTGGTGTCGGGCAAGATCGCGGCCATGGCGCACACCGATAAGGCCGAGGCGTACAGGCTCTTCAAGAAGTACTCGTGCTTCTACAACCGGAACCTGCTGATACGGCGCGTCTTCAACGCCACCCCGATGCCGCTCAGGAAGCTGATGGGGCCGCAGATAGCGTTTACCCAGAAACACGCCCAGGCGTTCAAGAAGCCGATGAACGACATCTTCAAGGCGCTTCCGGGCTACATGCGGTTGCCCGGATAGACGCCCTCGAGCCAATAACCAGAACGAGGTGGAAATGCGATGGCAGAAGTAACCATAGTCGGCGCCGGCCTTTCCGGCCTTATTGCCGCCATAAACCTGGCGCGCAGGGACCACGAGGTGACCATTCTCGAGGCCGAGGCCAGGCCCGGGGGGCTGCCGATCTTCCGGCCCGACCCCGCCGGGAGCTGGTTCGACATCCCCGCCATAGAACGCTGGACCGGGGTCGACATAAGCCCCTCGGCCAAGCATATAGACGAGGCCTGCATGTACGCCTACGGCAAGCGGTACCTGATGCCGATGAAATCCTCGATCGGCATGTACATGGTCGAGCGCGGGTCGCGGTCGACCACCCTCGATACGATGCTCACGGATAAAGCGCTGTCGCTCGGTGTGAAGATCGAGTACAACCACAAGATCCTGACCCAGGGCGACTTCGCGAAGCTGCCGCCCGACACCATCGTCGCCACCGGGCTCCATATCGAGCCGTACGAGGCGCTGAACATCCCGTACGAGCCTCTCTACGGCTGGTTCTCCAAGGGCACTGTCCCGCACGGCCGGACCACGGTGTCACTCTGGATGGACGATTTCACGAAAGACTACGCTTTCAACTGCACGATAAACGGCGTCTGCTTCGCCCTCCTCTTCCAGAGGAACATACCGCTCGGGCGCGAGGGCAAGATGAAGTACACCGAGATGCTGTTCGAGAACGAGGGAGTTGAGCTCCCCGGTTGGGACGACCTCCAGGGCGCGGCGTGTCCCGTGGGCAGCATCCGGAACCCGCGCCTCTTCCAGGGCAACAAGATATTCGCGGGCACGATCGCTGGTGTCATCGACCCGTTCCTGTTCTTCGGGATGCTGGGGGCCCTCGTGTCGGGCAGGATCGCGGCGATGGCCGTGGACGACAAGAAAAAGGCGTACGACGCCTTCAGAAGGGCCACCATCACCTTCTATCCCGGCTACCTGGCAAAGCGTGCCTTCAACCTGGTGCCTCACTTCATGAGGCGGCCGGTCATCCGTGCCGGACTTACAGTAACGCCACAGTTCGAGGACTTCGTGATGAAGCGCGTCGCGAGGTTCACTCCGGGCTGGCGCGTAATGGAATAGCCCGGGGGCTCACGTGTACGACATCGTCATAATAGGTTCCGGGATAGGCGGGCTGACGGTCGCCGACCTCCTCTCGCAGAGGGGTAAAAGAGTGCTCGTCCTCGAGCAGAGCGGCCGGCTGGGCGGCTGCTGCGCCACCTACGAGCTGAACGGCCACAAGTTCGACGTCGGTGCCATCTTCATCCTGTACAAGGAGCTCTACGAGCGGTTCTTCGAGATGCTGGGCCTCAGGCTCTCCGACTACATCCAGATGCAGCTGCTCGACCCGGTATACGACATGCGCTTCAGGGACGGCTCGGACGTCCTCCTGCCGATGGACCCCGTCGAGAGCGCCGACGTGATAAGCCGGTTCGCCCCGGGCGACCGGGATGGCTGGCTCGCTTTCTGCGGCGACATGAAGAAGATATGGGACGCGACCAAGCTGCTGGTCGACAAACCCTTCCCGGCGCTGGAGAAGTTCGGCACGCCGCTCCACCTTGCCAGGAGTTTCGCGAGCCTGAAGCTGATGGGAGCCATACCGGCCCTCCTGGGGGTGGCCCTTACCAACCAGGACGCGGTGAACCGCCGCTACATGAAAGACCGCAAGTCGCTCACCATCGTCTCCTTCGAGAACCTCTTCGCGGGCATCCCGGCCGACCGCATCAACGGGCTCTTCGCTGTCATGAGCTACCTTTCCCACGAGGGCTACTGGTATCCCAGGGGAGGCATGGGCGCGGTCCCGGCGGCGCTGGCCCGCATCGCGGAGGAGAACGGCGCCGAGATACGCATGAACAAGCTGGTGACACGTATCGTTGTGGAGAACGGCCGGGCTGTCGGGGTCGAGACCGCCGACGGGGAGCGCATCGACGCGAAAGTCGTGCTCTCAAACGCCAGCGCCATACCCACCTATCTCGACCTGGTAGGCAGGCAGCACCTCCCGGCGAGGTTCGCCCGCGCGGTGGAGGGATACACGATATCGATACCGGCCCCGATGGTCTACTTCGGCCTCTCGGAAAAGCCCGACCCGATCCGCTGCCACTTCACGGTCATGGTGCCGCCCCCGGAACAGCTTAACGCCTACTGGGACGAGTACTACGGCGAGGGTCTCATGCCTCCCATCGAGGACCTCCCGCACGGCCTTGTATGCCCGAGCA
This sequence comes from Candidatus Geothermincolia bacterium, assembly GCA_038326775.1. GTDB lineage: Bacteria > Actinomycetota > Geothermincolia > Fen-727 > Anoxymicrobiaceae > DYIU01. The sequence continues at coordinate 20,608 of JBBQKJ010000022.1, read as the reverse complement.
TAACCGACCCGGGGCTCGCGCCCGAAGGCAAGTTCAGCCTGGGCCTGCTCTCGGCCGGGCCGTACCACCTCAAGCACACCAACTGGGACAAGCTCAAGCCCAACTTCATCGACGAGGCGGCCACGTACCTCGACAGGTCGATGCTGCCGGGGTTCCGCGGGCTCGTGCAGGACCGTGACATGCGGACCCCGCTGGACTTCGAACGCGAGCTTCTCCTCCCGGAGGGAGCCATCTACGGGCTTGAGATGAGCGTGCCCAACCTCGGCCCGTTCAGGCCCTCCTGGCGCTCTCCGGTAATCAGCGACCTGTACCTCGCCGGCGCCAGCACGAACCCGGGCGGCGGTGTGCCCCTGGTGATGCTCTCGGGCATCAACGCTTCCGCGTGCATCGTCAGAGACAAGAACTGGTAGCAAAGCGGGCTGCTGCTCATACGAAGTCTTTGAAGGAGTGAAACATGGGAAGGCGAGTAGGAATAGTAGGCGTCGGCCAGACACACCACGCGTCTCAGCGCCTCGACGCCTCCGGCGTGGAGCTTATCGCCGAGGCGGTGACGAGGGCCCTCGACGACGCGCAGGTGACGATGGCCGATGTCGACGCGTTCGTCATCGGCAACATGGACCACTTCGAGAACGTCAACTACGTGGACATGTGGGCGACTGACGGGCTCGGCTCATTTATGAAACCGGTCTTCAAGCTGACCACCGGCGGCACCACCGGCAACACCGTGGCGGCTGCCGCGTACTACCATGCCGCGAGCGGTCTCTTCGACGTCGTCATGGCGGTAGGCTGGGAGAAGAACTCCGAGTCGGACACCCAGGCGGCCATCGCCACCTGCGCCAACCCCATTCTCGAACGCGACGCCTTCGCGGGCGCGATAGGGCCGCTCGCAACAGAGTACTCGATGTACATGGCCGCCCATGGAGCCACCGAGGAGGACGCCGCGATCGTCGCGGCGCGCGACCGAAACAACGCACTCAATAACCCGTACGCTCACAACCGCATGCACGTGACCGTCGAGGACGTCCTTAACTCCCCCATGCTCGCCCACCCCATCAAGTTCCTGGACATGTGCCCGCGCTCCGACGGCGCGTGCGCGATTCTATTCGCTTCCGAGGAAAAGGCGAAGAAGCTTGCGCCGCAGCCCGCCTGGGTGCACGCCTCGGTGGTGCGCCACGACTTCGCCTACCTGGGTGACCTCGAGTGGACGCGCCTGCACACCCTGGAATCGGCCTCGGCTGAGGCCTACAAGCGCGCCGGCATCAGCAACCCCTTGAAGGAGTTCGATGTCGCCGAGCTGTACATGCCCTGCTCGACCTGCGGCGTCAAATGGATGGACTCTCTCTGGATGTGCGAGAGGGGCCTGGCCCCCAGGCTCATCAGGAGCGGCGCCACCCACATGGACGGAATACTCCCGGTCAACCCTTCCGGCGGTGTCATATCGACAAACCCCATCGGCGCTACGGCGATGATAAGAGTCGGCGAGGCTGCCTGGCAGATCATGGGCCGGGCAGGCGCCCGCCAGGTCCCGAACGTGAAGAGGGCTCTCGCCACCGGTTACGGCGGTTGCGCCTGGTCGAACGTGATGATCCTCGGCGCCGACCTGCCGTAGGACTAGCCTTCGCGCTTCAGGAACTCGTTGGCGAGTTGGCGGTAGGCTTTTGTGACGGGGTGGCTGCTCGCGTACTGCACCATGGGCTTACCATGGATGGGGCCCTCCGCGACCTTCACGCTCTTCCTTATGATAGTGTCGTACACCTTGCCGCCGTAGCGGTCATGCAGTTCCTGCAGGACGTCCGCGGCAATCCTGGTGTTTGTCTCGTACGCCGCCGGCAGTATCCCCGCGATCTCGAGGTCGAAGTTATAGGCGTACCTGATGTCGTCGATTATCTCGATGAGGGTGTTGAGGCCGGCCAGCGAGTAAGGATAGCACTGGATAGGGATGATGACGCCGTCGGAGGCGGACAAAGCGTTGACGGTCAGCAGGTTGAACGCCGGCGGGCAGTCGATGAAGACGTAATCGTAGTTATCCTTCACCTCGTAGAGCTTGTCATGCAGGATCTTGTGGCGCTCCGGACGCTTGTCGATGTTGATGTCAACCTTGGAAAGGTCGAGGTTCGCAGGCGCAATATCCGCGTTGGGAATCACGGAGGAGTGTATGACCTCCCTGAAAGAGACCTCCGGATAAAGCATTACATCGCCCGTGCCCCGCTCGGAATCGCCGGGCCCGAGCCCCACGCCGAGTGTCAGGTTGCCCTGGTAGTCCATGTCCACGAGCAGGATCGACATGCCTTTCTCCGAGAGCGCCCCGGCAAGGTTGATGCAGGTGGTGGTCTTCCCCACACCGCCCTTCTGGTTCGCGAACGAGATGATGTGATGCTTCACCGGCGACCTTTCATGCCACGAGCCCGGGGGACTTATTATACACCGGGGCCGGGAACCGGGCTGCGGCATGGTACGACGCGCGGTCGCGACCCAGGTTGGTCTTCAGTACTTCACGACCATGGTCTCGAATCCGCCGGCGGGGTAACGGCGGCGGCCGCGCGTTACAAGTACCGCTCCCAGCTTGCTGCAAGTAGCAGCAACAATGCAATCATCAAGCCCAGGCTTGTCTCGACCGCCGCGAGAGTAGTTATGTCCGGCAATGAAAGCCACCTCCCTGTCCACTGGTATGACCCCGAATGACTCGATCAGCCCCGCCGTCCGCTCGCTCATCTCCTTGCTCGAGGCCGCCATCACCTCGGCGGCGCTGAGCGCGCTGACGCGGAGCACGCCTTCCTCCGCGGCCCTCTCCAACGCCGACTTCGCGCCTTCGGCGCCTTTGAGGAAATCTATGAGTATTTCGCTCTCCACTACGAGGTCTTTCGTGGACTCTCCTGACGATTATGTTTCGGACGGCTTCCAGGCGCCGAAGTACTCCCTCAGCGCCGCCCTAACCTTTATCCTGGCCAGCTCCCTTTCGAGTGCCTCGGCCACAACACGGCTGCGCTGCCTGGACGGCACCAGCCGTCTCAGCTCTTCAACCAGGAGCTCCGGCAGAAGGAAGTTAGCCTGCCTCTTCTTGTCCCCTCGAAAATGACTATCGTTTTCCATATCTATATAACTTATATACTAAAACTACTACTGTTGTCAATATATATTATATATAGTCATCGCTCTTCTAAATTGCTTTGCTCCCGGCACTCCGATATCATTTTCCCTGCGCTTGCGGTCCCCGGCGCGAATTCACGGCCAGTACCGCAGAATGAACAACAACCCGGGAAAACAGCCTTGGCCACATTCGAGCCAATCCTGAAAGACAAATACGAGGTAATAGTCATAGGCGCCGGCGTTGGAGGCCTGGCAGGTGCCGCGGTGCTCGCTCGCGAGGGTGTAGAGGTGCTCCTGATCGAGCAATCACACGAGCCCGGCGGATGCTGCTCCTCCCTCCGGCTCGAGGACTTCACCTTTGACACGGCGGCATCCATTCTTCACGGCTTCGGGGACGTCGGGTTCCACGTGATGCGGACCCTCTTCGGATTTCTGGGGCAGCAGGTGGATATCATACCTCGTGACAGCGCCTACTCCATGTACTTCGGCGAGCAGCGCGTGGACTTCCACAGGGACCGCCATGCCTTCACGTCCGAGTTCGGCGCGCTGTTCCCCCAGCAGGCGGGCAGCATATTCGCATACATGCGCGAGCTCGAGCGACTCTACCATGCGGTTCTTGACTGCTCCGGCCCGCCGCGGCCCAGAAGTGACGAACCACCCCTGGCACGGTGGGGCCTCCTCGCCAGGCACCCCGCCGGCTTCTCACGCGTCTCCCGCGCGCAGCGGACCGGCGCCGACAAGCTCCTCGCCCGCCACGTCGACGACCCGGTGGTCAAAGCGTTCTTCGAAGCTGACGCCATATACAACACGGGGTATGGGATGGCGGAACTCTCCGCTCCTCACGCCGCGCTCAGCTTCATCGACCGCCACGTCGGTGGTACCCACCACGCTATCGGCTCGGCCCAGCAGGTGTCCGACAAGCTGGAGAAGAGCATCGTGGAGCACGGCGGTCGCGTGGCCTACCGGGTCGCCGTCGAAAATGTGCTCGTCGAGAACGGGAGGGCTTTCGGAGTCGTTCTTTCCAGCGGGCGAAAGGTGCTGGCTAACGCGGTTGTCGCCAACACCTCCTCCATCGAGCTGTTCGGACGCCTGATAGAGCCCGAGAACCTCAAGCGGCAGACGCTCGACTGGGCACATTCGCTCGAGCCCGCCCAGGGTGTGTTTGCGCTATACCTGGGCATTCCAGACTCCGCGGTGCCGGAGGGCTTCAACCCCAACACCGTACTTGTCGACGACCCCGAACGCGACCCCGGGCGCTTCATCTCCGTAAGCGTCCCCTCGCTGTTCGACCCCAACCTTTCGCCTGAAGGCTTCCACTCGTTGAGCATCCACGCCGTCTGCAACCCCGGTATGTGGCCCAGCCACCGCGACCCGGAATACCTGGCCGATGAGTACCGCGCTAAAAGGGAGGAAGAGACCCGCAAGGTGCTCGACAGGCTCGAGCCGCTCCTGCCCGGAATCATGGAACAGGCGGTAGTGAGCGCTGTTGTAACCCCTTCGACTTTCGGGCGAATCCTGATGCGGGAGAGCGGGGCCCTGGCCGGGCCCAGGGTGCCCGGGCTCCTTTCGCCGGCGAGCCTTCCGGGCGCGGTCAACGAGATCAAGGGGCTTTTTTTAACAGGCGATTCGACGTTCTTCGGGCGCGGCGTCGCGCAAGCCGCCGCCTCTGGGATACACTGCGCGCTGGCCACCCTTCGCCACCTGGGCCTGCCCTCCCCCGGCTTCCAGCCGACCGCGGAGAGCTTCGTGCTGGAGACGGTCCCGGTCCGCCCCGAGATATCCTCTCAGGACGTCGTCGACTCCGTATCTGCGCTGCTGGAGTCTCACCGCTGCCTCAGGTGCGAAGACGCTCCCTGCCGGGGCGCCTGCCCCGCGTCTGTCGACATACCCAACTTCATCAGGCGGGTGAGCGCGGCCGACTTCGCCGGCGCCGCAAGGCTGATCAGGGAGACGAACCCGCTCGGCGAGGTTTGCGGCCTGGTGTGCCCCGCTGCGGGCCTGTGCGAGGGCTCCTGCCGGCGCGGCAGGAAAGACACGCCGGTGAAGGTAAGCCAGATGGAGGCGTTCGTCTGCGGCTTCACGCAAGGGCCCGAAGGCTGGCCGGAGCCGTTCCGCGGCGCCAGGCGCGAGAGGGTAGCGGTCATCGGCTCGGGGCCCGCGGGCCTTTCGTGCGCTTTCTACCTCGCGATGCTCGGCTACAACATCGAGGTGTTCGAGGCCGACTTCGAGGCGGGCGGCCTGCCCGCCAATGCGATGGCGGACTTCCGGCTTGACCGGCAGGTGCTTCTCCGGGAGATAGAGGGGGCGATGGCATCCGGCATCGAGTTCCGCGGCAACACGGCGTTCGGCGAGGACATCGACCTCGAGTACCTGTGGCGCGAGGGCTTCCAGGCGGTTTTCATCGCGGCAGGCCTCCAGCACGTGCCACGGCCGTCGATGCGCGGTATCGATCTGCCGGGCGTGATAGACGCGCTGTCCTTCTTGAGCTCCGCGCGCCGGCGCGTGAAACGGGAGATGACACCGGACGTGGCCGTGCTTGGAGACGATAACACCGCGGTTGACACAGCCCTGCTCGCCCTGGAGCTCGGCGCGGAAAACGTGTACCTTGTGACCTCGCGCAGGAAAACGGGGCTGGGCGCGTCTGGGATGCGACTCGATGAAGCACGCGAGCGGGGAGTAAACATCCTCACCAACCGAAAAGTGTTCGAGATACTCGGTGAGGGCCGCGTCGAATCATTGAGAGCGCCCTTGAGCGCAAGGCCACTCGGTGAGGAAGGCGAGGAGTTCGGCGGAGTCCTGGAGGTGGGAACCGTCATCCTGGCCGAGAAGCGAGAGCCGTCGCCCGCGCTGGCGGAATACCTGGCGGGGCAGCTCAGGATGGACCCCCTGGGCACCGTTACGGTGGACCCGCTGACGCTCGCGACCTCGCGGCCGGGTGTCTTCGCGGGCGGAGAAATAGCGGGCGGAGACGGCCTGGTGGTCCAAGCCTGCGGTCAGGGCCGAAGGGCGGCCGCCTCCATTGACCGGCATCTGAGCTCGAAATCGGCCGGGGGGCAGGCGGCTCAGGCCGGGCCCTCGCACAGCTCCTGATCGAGGGCCCGAACCACCTGGAGCGCGACCTCTCCGGTCCTGCGGAGCCCCTCCCTGTTTATTCTTTCGACGGAGTCGGCCGCACTGTGGACATAAGTCGTCGCCGAAATGAACCCGGCGGCTTCGAAACCGTGCTTCGAGAAGGGAATGTGGTCGGCCGCCTCGCCCACCGGGAGGTATATGCCCTTCAGCTCGAAACCCATCTCCCCGGCCGCGCGGCGGGCAAGCTCGTTCAGCTTCCGGCTGGTGCACTTTGGCGGCACTTCGAAGCCGGTGTTGAGGGCCACCGCTCCGGCGGGAGAGAACGGCATGTCGAAGTTGATCATGTAGAACGGGCGGCTCTTCAGCTCCTCGGCGTGACAGAGAAGGTAGTTTATCGAGCCGCAGAGCCCGACCTCCTCGCAGCCGAAGGAGGCCACCCTCACGTCGAAATGTCTCAGGGGCTGCCGCGCAAGGACCCGTCCCATCTCCAGTATCACAGCCTCGCCCGCGGCGTTGTCGAGCGCTCCGGGTGACCGGTTGCCGGTGAAATTGAAAACCAGCGCAAAAAGCAGGAACGCCGGGAGAAGTGACACGTAGAAAAGCGGCGTGCTCCCCAGGGCGTCAATGCCGGCCGCCGCCATTATCCCCAGGACCACCAGGGCCAACCCCAGGACGACAGCGCTCGAGAAGCCGAATATGAAGAACGCGGCCCTCACCACGACTGGCATCAACTGGCTCTTTGAGTCGTAGTGGGCGGACAGGACGATCACGCCCCCTGGGTCCTGTGCCCTTATCTCCCCGATGATGTTCGCCGATATGTCGTTGCCGCCGCGCGCCGCGAACCGCTCGAACCCGTTGGACCATTTCAGGCCGAGGAAGACCAGGCACAGCAGAACCGCCCCCGGTATCGCGGTGAGGGCGGTACCCCGGAGGTACGTGAGCGAGCCTGCCGCGCAGACCGCCGCGAGCATGAGACACAGGAGCGGCAGCACGACCTTCAGCGGCGCGGAGGAGTACGTGAACTCCTCCGAGCGCATCTCGACGCCCATTTCCTCTCCGATGCCCGCTATATACTCGCGCGCCTGCGCCTCGCCGGGGGTCCCTGGAAGCCTCCTCATGCCGGCAAGCTCCTCGATGTGCTCAAACGCCCTCTGGCTGTCGAAATGCTCGTGCATAAACGCCCTTTCGCAACATTGGTGTCAGGTCACTTTTCTGCGCTTATCTGAATTCTACGACGTCTCTGCGTCAATAATCGATAAAAACGCAGAAAAGTGACCTGACCCCAATGTTGCATCGCGGCACATTGATTCCTGAAGCGGGTTGCAGTGTTGAACTACCCGGTTTTTTGCGCTCTTGTTTTTTGATAGACTAAGTTGTCCTTTGCCCGGCCCGGGCGCGAAGCGGGCAGTTGGGCAATGGAAACGGGCCGTGAAAGTCAATCTACAGAAGGATGGGATGTGATATGGAGATTCTGGAAAAGAAGCGCAGGGTTTACGTTCTCGGCGGAGGGATTTCAAAGTTCGCCGCCGAGCGCACGGACGGAAACATGCGCGACTGGATCAACGAGTCCGTCCTGGAAGGGCTGGAGGACTCGGGCACGAAGATCGCGGACATCGAGCACAGCACCACCAGTTACTTCAGCGACCACTTCGACAAGCAGTTGAAGGCGGGTGCCATCTTCCACGACAACATCGGGATGTGCCCCAAGCCCAACGTGCGCGTCGAGGGCGGTGGTGGGACCGGCGGCCTCGCAATCCGCAACGCCTATGCGTACATCATGTCTGGCCTCTGCGACTCGATGATCGTCTTCGGGTCGGAGAACATGGGGCGTCAGGTCCCTTCGGACGTTGCTCAGCAGTTTATCGCGCTGGCGTCCGACACCGACTGGGAAGTGCAGGTGGCGGGCTTTTACATCGCGTACTACGCCATCATGATGGTGACCCACATGGAGAGGTACGGGACCACCGAAGAGCAGTTCGCGACCATCAGCGTCAAGAACCACCGCAACGCTATGTACAACCCCAAGGCCCACTACCCGATGGAGATCAGCGTCGATGACGTGATGAACTCGAAGATGATCACCTACCCGTACAAGCTGCTGGACAACTGCCTGCTCTCCGACGGCGCCGCGTGCCTCGTGTTCTCGACCGAGGATTGGGCGAAGAAGCACAGCGCCTCCTGGGGAAAGAAGCCCACCATCGAGCTCACCGGCACCGGCTGCGGCACCGACTTCATGAGGATGGCCGACCGGCCGTTCCCGTACCCGGGAATCACGCACTTCCGCGGCAAGAGGACGGGCGCCGAGATGGCCTACAAGATGGCCGGCGTGAAGAACCCGCGCGAGGACTTCGACTGCTTCGAGGTCCACGACGCGTACTCTGGTGTGGAACTTGTCTCGTATGAAGACCTCGGCTTCTGCAAGGAAGGCGAAGGCGGCAAGCTCGCGGAGAAGGGCGTCTTCGACCTCGGGGGCGACCTTCCCACCAACACCTCCGGCGGCCTTATAGGCTTCGGGCACCCGGTCGGCGCCACCGGAGTCGGCCAGGGGGTAGAGGTGCTCCGACAGCTGCGCCAGGAGGCTCACCCGAAGCGCCAGGTCGAGCTGAACTCAAAGCGCGGCGGCATGGACTCCCACGGCGGGACCGGCACCTTCTGCGCGATCAACGTCTTCGAGAGGAGGGATTAATATGGGTCTCGAGCTCGTTAGCAATCTGATGGAGGTCTTCACCGCCGAGGACCCGATGGCGTTCCAGCACCCGGACGGCGACCCATGGGCGGATTTCCGCGAGATAATGCGCATAGAGTGGAAGATGGACTTCACTTACAAGCACGTGCTCGGCAAGTACTCGAAGTTCTTCATCGAGCTTACGAACAAGAAGTTCGTCACCACCGAGTGCCCCGGCTGCGGCAAGGTGTGGGCCATCCCCAGGCCGCTCTGCGCTGACTGCCTGACGATAACGAAGTGGAAGGAGCTTCCCGGCACGGGCACGCTTGAGAGCTACTCCATCTCCAATTTCGTGCCCTCCTTCATGAAGGTGGACATCCCGTACGTGCTCGCCATGGTAAAGCTGGACGGAGCCGACACGCTGTTCACCCACCAGTTGCGCAACTACGGGGACTCGACGGACACCATCAAGACCGGGATGCCGGTGAAGGTGGCTTACGCCACGGAGCCGGTAGGCCACCCGATGCTGCTCATGCACTTCGAGCCGGCGTAAGCGCTCGAACAACAAACTATCGAATCGACTTGAGCCGGGGCTCTTCAGCCTCGGCTCAAGCTTTTGTAGAAAATCACGGCAACCTGGCTGCCTGAACTGGTTCCTGCGATCTCCTTCCTCCGTTGAAAAAGCAGTCTTAACGTGTTATTAACAGGGGTTTCACGGCATATTAATGGCAAGACTCAACAATAGGGTGGGACGAAAGCATGATCGGCTTAGAAAGGAGATAGCTATGAGGAGAGCAATCGGGATAGCGGCTGTCGTTGTCGTGGTGACGCTGGCGCTCACCGGTTTCGCATCAGCCGCCCAGACCGCGCCGAGCGGAAAGAAGGATGCGGGCGCCAGGATCGAAAAGGCGAAGAACCGGATCGAAAAGATGATCTCGCGCGCGGAGCAGATGAAAAAGAAGGCGATCAACAGGACAAGAAAGGCTCGCGATAAGCTCAATAAGGTTGCGGGCAAGCTCAAAGCACAGGGAAAGGACATCTCGAAGCTCCTTGCTGACCTGGATGTCCTCGAGTCGAAGCTCAAGACAGCCGGGCAGGATGCGGACGCGCTGATCAATAAGCTCAAAGAGGCCAGAGGGCTTGCCTCACAGGCAACCGTGGAGCAGTTAAAGGCGGCGCTGAAGTCGGCTGGTGAGATCAGGGGCCGCGTGCGGGCCGACATAAAGGAGATAAGGCAGTATGTCAGGACGGTGATCCGCCCGGAGATCCGGTCTCTGCGAGGAAACTCCGGCAACTCCGGTGGCATGAATAAGGAAACGCGGGCGGTGCCGGCCATTTAGCCATTGCGGCGTCTTTCAACCACAAACAGGTCCCCCCCGCGGGACCTGTTTGCGTCTTGAGATCAGCAACTGACGCCAACAGGTACTGGTGACGTGGTTAAGACTGAGACGACAAGCGGCTTCGGCTTCACCGACCAGATTGGAAACCGATAGAGCAGGTGCCGCCGCCGCGATTGTTCCAGTATACGGCCCGCTCGCAGGCGATCGGCCCGGTGGCGGTCACGCGGATGCTCATGTTGCCGGTATAGTAGTCGTTGAGCCTCACGCTCTTGCGGGCGCCTGCGGCGAGCTTAAAGCCGGTCAACCTCTCCTCTCCCCCGTCCGTCATGGCGAAGACCGCCACCGTCGACTCGGCTGCCCCCGGGTTCTGCGCAAGCAGCCAGGTGTCAAAGCCGTACGCCGTGCAGCCCTCGGGCAAAAAGACCTCCCTGGCGGGCGCCGTCATCCCGTCGGTGACGTGCCCCGCACTTCCACCGGGCACCTGCCATAGCATCGAGCGCTCGGCGACCAGCGGAACGCTGGAATGGACCCTGGTGGAGACATCCACGCCTCCTATCACGTCGTTCACCTTGAGCGTCACCCTCCGGCCTGCCGGAACCGCTATGCTCCTGTTCAAGGTACCGGCGCCCGTGCCCTCCGGGGTCATGAAGTCGAGCGTTACCGCGGCATCGCTGGCACCAGGGTTGAGGAACAGCAGGTAAGTCTCGAAGCCCCAGCCGGTGCATCCCTCGGCGAAATACCAGTCATGCGAAGGCGCCTTCACGCCAATCGCGCCGGAGCCTCCCCTGCGCCCGTTCCAGTACATCGAGCGCTCTACCACCACCGGCAGGTCGGATGTCACTATGGTGGAGACGTCCGACCCTGGGACGGTGTCCGCCACGAATACGGTCTTGCGAGAATAAGCGGGCACCGGGACGGCCGGCCCGGCGACCCTGCCGACCGGCGTGATGTAGGTCAGATTCGCGTTCGCACCGGCCGCGCCCGGGTTGAGTATCTCCACCCAGGTCTCGAAGCCGTCGGCGGTATGCCCGTCGGCGAGATACCATTCTGTAGCGCCCGCGTCTGTGCCGATGGAGTCGTGGCCCTCCACGCGGTCGTTCCAGTACATCGCCCGCTCCACGAACACCGGTCGGTCGGAGCTTACCCTTATGCCCGCGCTCTGCGCCCAGATGTCGGAGCCCGCATTGAAAGTCATTCGAGAGCGCGCGGGGACCTGGACCGGCAACTTGTTGCGGCCGCCCTCGTCGGTCATGTAGGAGAGGAATACCGTGGCGGGCCGGTCGTTGGGGTTCGCCACCAGTACCCAGGTCTCGAAGCCGTAGCCCGTGCAGCCCTCCGCAAGGAAGTACTCGTACGCGGTGGCGGGGGGCGGCTCGGAGTCCGAACCTGTGTAGACGTTCATCATGGCTTCATCCATCGTCACCTGCTTTCCTCCGCTCAGCAGGACGTCGCGGGTGGTGCTCATCATCTGGCGGAACTGGTTGGCCGCGCCCGGGTCGTGCCGCGAGTTGCCGCTTACAGGCATAAGGATGTTCTTGCCCGCGTAGCAGTCGAGCGCGATGGGGTCCTTGCTCGCCAGCAGCTTGTTTACCCTCACCGCCTTTTCGTAAGGCCCGTCGGGCCCGCCTGCGGGCGTGACCCAGATAGCGTCCGCTATGTTGAGGTCGGGGTAGCGGGCGACCAGCATCACCTTTCCGAAGATGCCCTCGGTGACCATGGGTGTGTGCGGCGCTTCCTGGGTGCCCTTCCAGAGGTCCTGCACGCCCATGAAGTGCTTGACGCAGCACGTCACTCCCGGGCCGCCGTGGTCCTTCAGGACCGGGACGTTAAGAAACTTGAGCCGCGCGTTTTCGTATCCCGAACCGTTGAAGACGCCGTGGCGGAGCGAGACGCGGGTGCCGTAGGCGGTGGTGAACTTCGGATATCCTTCCTGTATCTCCGGGACATAGCAGTAGCCATCGCGCATGTCACCCGAGCCGAACTCCTCCACGGAGAGTGTCTGAACCGCGGTCCAGTCATAAACCGATACCCGGTGCGAGCCCGCGAACATCTTTGCCACGTCGTTGAAAGACTGCGTCCGGTCCTCGGCGTTGCAGCTGGAGGGGTTCTGGTTATCCGGCCTGTTGTCCATGTAGGAGTCCCACTGCCCGTTTTCCACGATGACAACCTCGCCGGTGAAGCCATCGGGATGGTGCACTATGGCATTTATGAGGCCTTTCACCACGTCGGTGTTGGTGCCGCCGCGGTAGCGCCACTCACCGTTCACCTTGATGAGCACGACGTCGTCGCTGCCGATGATGCCGCCGGGGCCCGCCGCCTCTCCGACCCGGCTGCTCTTGAAGAAATCCTGCCCGTTGCCGTCCATCACGTTTATGAGGGTGTCCACCCCGTGCTCGGAAGCGTTGGGTATGCCCTCGGCCACGTAGATGTCAGACGCGCTGCCGGAAGCCGAGCGAAGCGCTTTCGCCTCGAGGGACGCGGCGGCGGCCTTCATCACTTCGAGCGGTCGGCCGCCCCGGCCGCCGAACAGGCCGGCCAGCGACCACACGATGAGTGAGGACAGGACGACCATGCCGGTCACCTCGACCACCCTCACAAGGCGCCTCAGCCACGGCCTGTCTGCCCGCTCCCTCATAAATATCCGCGGGAGGCGCGCGGCCAGGGGAAAGGTGGTGCCGGCGAAGAGCAGGGAGGTGTTGGCGAGAGCGGCCTTCTGGCAGGGGTAGTTAAGTCGCGACGGCCTGCCACCGGAGCGCAGGATCAACCATATCAGGGAAAGGACCCCGATGAGCGTAAGGTTCCCGTAGATCAGCTTCCGGCACTTCTTCTTAAGCCCGCTTTTCGACGCCCGCGGGCACTCCTGGTTTTCATGCCGGTGATCGTCCACGCTCGCTCCCTTTTTAGTCCAGCTCTCAACTTCTTCGAAAGGTTCCACGTAGAAAAAGCTTCTCTGACTCACATGCGGTCCAACTCGCTGACACACGGCTTTCCCAATATATACTCAGGAAAGACGCAACACATTGATGCCGGTCATTAATGCCGGGCCTCAGATCTCTGCGGCGATATCAGCTCGCAAATGCGCTCCGGGTCGTCGACAGAGACAACGTACGGTTTCCTGCCCCCGGCGACCACCATCTTGACGCCCCGGCCGTTTCGCGTGTTGTAGGCGATAGTGCCGTCACGACCGGAGCGGATGCCGTAGCCGTAGTAGTTGCGGAACTCGAGCGTGTAGAGCTCGCAAGATTGCACGTCGGAGAGCTTGAACCTCTTCTTAATAAGCCCGAACCCGAAGATCACTCGAGCCTCGGTGATCAAGAACTGGAGCCTCCAGAAGTTAGCGAGCAGCGCGATCATCGCCACCGCGATAACGCCGAACACCACGGCGATCCAACCGCGGTCTTTGGCGACGGCCCCGATAAGCACAGCGACGTAAAGGCCGACCAGGCCCACGACGAGTATCCAGAGCCACAGTCCGTAGTACAGCGTCTCCTTGTAGATTACCTTATCCCGTTCAACGGGCGGCTCGTCTTCCATCAGCACCCTCCCCCACTCATCGCCCTCGCGCCGGCCAGGAACCGCTCGACCACCCTGTTGAACTGCTCCGGCTGGTCGAGCATCGGTACGTGAGCGGCGTCCGGTATGGCGACAAGGTACGAATCCCTTATCAAGGTGTTCATCCTCTGGCCGACCCTGAGCGGCACTCCCACGTCCTTCCGGCCCCAGACCAGCAGGACCGGCTTCTTTATCTCCCCGAGGCGCTCGTCCAACCTCGTGCAAAGCGCGGTGCGGGCCGTCTTCAGGTACGTTTCCAGGTACGAATCGAGGTCCGGTCGGTCCCTCAACGCTAACGCCTCGTCCACCATCGCGCCGGTGTACTCGTTGCGCACCTCGAAACCCGCCAGCCTGTGGGCCCAACGGTACTTCGGCAGTCGCGATATGGAGAACAGGATCGCGGGTTTGAGCCACCCGGGGGGCAGCTTACGTAAGGCGGCCTTCAGAATGAACGGGAAACCGTGCGCCCCTGCCGAATCGACGAGAACCAGGCTCTCGACGAGCTCCGGGTGCTCGAGGGTCATGTGAAGAGCGATAAGGCCCCCGAGCGAGTTCCCGATGAGTGAAACGTTCTCGACCCCGAGATGCTCGAGCAAGCCGAGGATCGCCCCGCAGAAATGCTCGACCGTACAGTCGTTGTCCGCGAAGTCGGACTTGCCAAAGCCCGGCAGGTCCAGCGCTATCACCCGGTAGCCGCGCTTGAAGTACTCGATGTTCGGAGCCCAGTTGGTCATCGAGGCCCCGATTCCGTGGACGAACAGGAGCGCGGGCCCGGACCCCTCGTCGATGTAACAGACAGTATGACCGTTTACTTGCGCGTACTTCGCCTGCTCGCAATACTGGCCCAAAACCAACCTCCACCTTGAATCAGGTCGCCTTCAGGCGAAATCGCCCAGCTTCTTGTGCCTGTCAACAGGCCTTCCGACGTCTTCTACAGGTTTTGACACGTCGTGAAAGCACGAGCCCGGCTTCTCGGACTCCTTGACCTTCGGGTAGATGATGTCCCGCAGAAACGCCATCGCGGCCGGCGAATCCTCGTCGACAATTATCCGTTCCAGTTCCATGCGCTCGTTCTCACCGAACGAGACCGCCCATCTCTTTGCCAATCCGACCTCCGGTTTTCAGGACATCGACGAACCGGGCCTTTAGATCAAACGCATCACGCCCACGGTCCGCACGTTACGCTCGGCGCGGACGAGGCTGTTGATGGCGCCCTCGTCCATGCCGTCGGTGAAGACCCGGGCGCCGCAGCCCATCGAGGCGGCCATCAGGGACATGTGTGACAGGGCGATCGGAACGTCGATCATCCAGAACGGCTTGTCGAATAACCCCGCTGTCCATGTGCCGGGGGTCCCCGCCGCCACTATGGCGGCGCGCCAGGCGGTGTTTTCCCCGCACAGGTCGGCGAGCTGCTCGAGCCTCTTGGCGTCCTTGATGACGATAAAATCCCAGGGCTGGAAGTTCGACGCGCTCGGCGCTATGCGGGCGGCCTCGAGGCAAGCCTCCACGGCGAGGTCGAGGGAAGCGCCCCCGCCGGTGCGCCCGTCACGCAGCGCCTCCAGGAGCCCCGCCACGTCCTGGACCTGCGGTGCGGAGAAACCCCCGGCGGAGAGGCCCGCGGGGAGGTAGCTCTCCTGCATGGTCTCGACGTAGGCGACCGAGGTAAGGGGCTTGCGCTTCCTGGAGAGAGCGTTGCGCATGAAGTTGTCGAAGCTCAGTGTCGCCGGCGCCTTGCGTGGGCTGCCGAAGCATACCACCGCGGGCACCTTGATGCCCGAGCCCAGGCCCATCAGCGAACTTATCTCCGCGGAGTTGACACCCCCCAGCCAGCAGGTGCCGAAGCCCTTGCCGGTCAGCCAGAGAACACAGTCCTCCATCGCCATGGAAGCTTTCGGAAGCTCGCTGGGCCTTTGGCCGTTCAGGTCTTCCTGCGGGACGTCCATGACAAGGAACGCGTTGGCCGGCGCCCTTGAAAGCCAGACGTTTATCTTATTGGCGAACCCCTTGTAAGAACGCTTCCTCAAGGAGGCGCCGACACCGGGGTCCGTGACAGGTATGATGCTCTCCGCGGCCGCGCCCCGGGTCTCGAGCGCGAGGGCGACAACCCGCGCAAGCTCCCCCGGCAGCTCGGCTCCAAGCTCCCCGGGCACGTACTTCCTGCACGAGCGGCGCTTGAACATCAGGTCCCAGAGGCCCCAGGGGCTCTCCGAGAGCGAGGGGTAGTCGCGTGACGGCCCGCGGTCAGATTTCGTCTCTGCCATCGTACTCCCTTTCGGTTATGCTTCCGCGCCACCGCTCGCGGCGTTTCTCGCGCGTTTCTTTCTCTTCGCCTTGTCATATTGCCATATCCGATGGGTTGTCGCCACAGCCGCCACCGCAAGGTAGATGGAAAACAGCACCTTGAGGGTCGTCGCGTATCCGAGTGGTGCGGACACGTCGGAGCCAATTGCGACAGCCTTTATGAACACTGCCAGGAATAAAGGGTAGTTTATCTGGTGTATCCTGCGCCAGACCCTCGGCAGCCGCTTCCTGTCCAGGGCGGCAAACGTCGCGACCAGCAGGACCTTAAGCGCCCTCCGGCTATTGGAGGACCCCGTTTTCTCGTTTACCCTGGCCACGGCTGGTCCTTACTCAAATGGATCTCAAGCTCCTCAACCGGTCTTCCCCCTTCCCTCGAGGAGGCGGCCGCATTTCGCGCCAACGCCGTCCTCTCGGCTCCCGGTAATAATATTGTCATCAGCTTCCATGCACGGCCTCGCTCTTCTGCGAAAGGGATTTCACCGGGCGCATTGAAATGAGCCTGTAACGACATGAGCCCCACGGCGCTCATCAGAAGCACCGGATAACAGGGAGGCGGCGATGGCTCTCGAGGACAAAAAGATACTTATTCTCCTGGGCCCCCGGTACCAGGACGAAGAAGGCGAGGAGCCGTACAGGTTTTTCCTCGACAGGGGAGCCACGGTCGACATAACAGGGCTCGAGAAAGGAAAACTGAAGGGCCTTCACGGCCGGGCGGAGCTAAACGTCGACAAGACCATCGCGGAAGCGGACACAGGTGACTACGACGCGATGCTCATCCCCGGCGGCCGTGGGCCCGCCAACCTCCGCCGGCACCCGGAGGCCGTGGAGCTGGTACGCTCATTCTTCGAGACCGGCAAGACGGTCGCCGCCATATGCCACGGTCCGCAGATGCTCGCCGCCGCGGGCCTGCTCGAGGGCAGGACCATAACCGGCTATCACTTGATTAAGGGCGAGATGCTTAAAGCGGGAGCCGACTTCGTCGACGAGCCGGTGGTGATCGACGCCAACCTCATCACATCGAGGGAGCCGAAGGACATCCCCCTGTTCAACAAGGCTATAGAGGACGCCCTGGCCTGAAACGCGCCAACGATGCTCTTTTGTCTTGCTCGACGCGCATGCAACAATCAATCCTGACCCGCGCGGCGCAAATCGGGGCCTCTCACCTCCTTGATGGGCGTCAAACAAGCCCGGCGGCCGTTCTGGTAGAATCCAACAAGCAAGCAGGGGCCGCGACCGCGGGCCGCTCCCCTGACGAGGCGCTAGTATTGTTGAGGTTAACCGGGAAGTGAAGCTTACAAAACAGACGGATCTCGTCCTTCTCCATCCGCCGAGCGTCTACGACTTTCGGGAGAAGCTAATCATACCCAGCCCTATCGCCGACCTGGTGCCTTCCGGCCCGTTCTTCGAGATGTACCCTATCGGCTTCTCCTTCCTCGGCGAGTACCTGGAGCGCCACGGCATGAGGGTGCGGGTAGTCAACCTGGCCGCCCGGATGCTCGAGCGGCCGGGCTTCGACGTTCAGAGGTTCATCGCGCGGCGGCGGACGCGCGCCTTCGGCATAGGCCTTCACTGGCTGCCGCACTGCAACGGCGCCATCGAGGTGGCGAGGCTGTGCAAGCGCCTCCACCCGGACACGCCCATCATCATGGGAGGCTACTCGGCGAGCATCTTCCACCGGGAGCTACTGCAGTATCCCGAGGTCGATTTCGTGGTCAGGGGAGACTCCGGCGAGGAGCCGCTCCTGCGCCTCATGGAGGCACTGCGCTCCGGCGGGGACCTCTCCGGCGTTCCAAACCTGACCTACCGCGACCCCGAGACCGGCGAAACGGTCGAGAACCCTCTCGAATACGTCCCGGCGGACCTGAACCACCTTGGAAACAACTACGTCTACATGATGAGGTCAGCCGTAAGGCACATGGACCCGCGCGGGGTCCGGGCCTTCAAGGGATGGTGGTCTTACCCCATGACGGCGGTTCTCACCCGCAAGGGCTGCAACAAGAACTGCACCTTCTGTGGAGGGTCGGCCTGGTCGATGGCCAGGTGCTTCGCCAGGACCGGAATGGCCCTGCGCTCACCCGCGGACATCGCGAGCGACGTCGAGACGATCGGCGCCATCACCGGCGCGCCGGTGTTCGTCATCGGCGACCTGCGCCAGCCGGGCGACGACTACGCCAACGAGGTGCTCGACCGCCTGGGGCGCCTTTCGCCGCGGAACCACATCGTGCTGGAGCTGTTCGAGCCTGCTCCCGGGGAATTCTTAGACAGGGTGGGCTCGTCGCTGCCCAACTTCGACCTGGAGATATCACCCGAGAGCCACGACGAGGCCGTTCGGCGCGCCACGGGGAAGGCTTACACGAACCGGCAGCTCGAGGACAATATCGCCCGGGCGCTCGAGAACGGCTGCGGCAAGCTGGACGTCTTTTTCATGATAGGACTCGAGGGCCAGACGCCCCACTCGGTCATGCAAACGGTCGACTACTGCTCCCGCCTGCTCGAGCGATTCGGCACACGTCTCAACCCGTTGATAGGCCCGCTCGCCCCTTTCCTGGATCCGGGCAGCCTCAACCAGGCGCGCGCGGAGCGGCACGGATACAAGCTCCTCCTGCACACTCTCGAGGACCACCGCGCCTCGCTCCTTCAGCCGCACTGGAGGGACATGCTCGGCTATGAGACCCGCTGGATGAGCAGGCAGGACATCGTCGACGTGACTTATGACGCCCTGCTCGAGCTCAACCGCGTCAAGGCCTCTTACGGGCAGGTGACTTCAGCCTACGCGGAGGCCGTCGAGAGCTTTCTCACGGACAACATGGCCCTGCTGGAGCGCCTCGACATGGCGGCTAAGATCGAGGACACCGCTCGCAAAGCAATGGAGCTCTCCGCTATAAAGCGCGAGGCGGACGAACTGCTCGCCAGGAGCGACCTTTTCAACAGGGAGCTCGAGTGGCCGATCGAGGGCGCCAGGTTCCGGTACGCCTCCATCGCCCGCATGACCCTCAAGGGCTGGAGGGCGGCATGAGCGAAGAAGCACGAGGGCGACCCGGTCCGAGCGAACCCGGCGGCGGCATGGTCGGGCACAGCTGGGACCGCGCCCGTGAGGCCGGCCCCGAGACTTACCGGAGGCTGTTCGGTCTCTGCGTCGTGGTGATCGCGGCGTTTGCCCTGCTGGTCGCTTTCGTCAACTTTTTCTACGCCCAGGCGGCACACTCGGACATCTTCTCCAGCAGGCCTTACAAAATCTCAATAGCTCCGGAAGCGGCCGCGGATGTTAAACCTGTAGTCGAGGGTTACTTGAAGTCGCATCCCGGGACAGGCCTCGAACTTTCAAGCGGTCAAACCGGCGCGGACGTCTATATCGCGAAAAGCCCCAGGAAAGGGTTCGACGCGGCGCCCTTCGAAGGTTACCCGGCGATGGAACTCACCGCGGGGACCCGCGAGAAAACGCTCCGCCCCCGGCGCAACTACTGGTTTTCCTTCAAGAAGACGGGCATTCTCTTCAAGGTGAAGAGCCGCGAGATATCCGACCTCGAGGCGTACCTCCTGGGCTACAGCGAGTCCATCCCTGTTACCACCCTCACCGCCGTCGGAGACATCATCCCGGGGCGCCACGTCGCCGAGAACATGGCCAGGCGCGGAGTCTCCTGGCCGTTCAAGCTCATCGCGCCCGTGGTTAACGGCGCGGACATAACGTTTGGCGACCTCGAGTGCCCGCTAACCGACCGATACAAGGTGCCGTACGCCGGGATGGAGTTCGTGGCCCCGGCCAGGACCATCGACGGCATAGAGATGCTCGGCATGGACGTGGTGACGCTGGCCAACAACCACAGCACCAACTTCGGCAGGCCGGCGCTGACGGACACCGTGAAGCTCCTGAAGGCCAACAAGATCGCGTATGCCGGCGGCGGCTTCGACTACGACGAGGCGCACCGCCCCGCTATAGTCGAGGCCGGAGGCACGAAGTTCGCGTTCCTGAGCTACAACAGCATCAAGGGCAGCCTTGACGCGTCCGCTTCCGAGCCGGGCGTCGCGTGGATAAACATGGAGCCGTGGTACCCGAACAGCGAGCAGGACTTCGCCCTGGTCGCTTCGGAGGTCAGGGAGGCGAAGAAGCGCTCGGACTTCGTGGTCGTCGGCCTCCACTGGAGCAAGGAGTACGAGTACCACCCGAACCCGTCGATGGTCGCCCTGGCCCATCGGGCCTGCGACGCCGGCGCGGACATGGTTATCGGCCAGCACCCGCACTCCATCCAGTCAATCGAGTACTACAAGGGCAAGTTCATAGCCTACAGCCTCGGAAACTTCATCTTCGACCAGCGCTTCAGCGAGCAGGTCCGCCAGGGGTTCGTCCTCAAGTGCGGCCTGAAGGGGGGCATCCTGGTATCGCTCGAACTGATCCCCTACCGCGTCAACAACGCCTGCCAGACCGTGCCCTACAAGGGCACAAAAGGCCAGCCCGTCCTGGACAAGGTCCTGAAGATTTCCGGCTGGAAACTCCCCGACACCTCGATAAACTGATTCATGTTGGGGTCGGGGGCCCGGACAGGGATTTTGAGGGGGGTTGTGGGGTTTGGGGTAACAAATGAAGTCAGGGTGG
>JBBQKJ010000021.1:0-50618 GCA_038326775.1 Candidatus Geothermincolia bacterium | reverse complement strand
TTGAGGTTGGCCGTTAATGGAACGGCGGGTTGGCCAGCCTGAAGGCCGGGCAGCTCATGGCAGGTTCGTAAAGACTTCCGTGATCTCAGGGGCCAGGATCGGCTTGAGGACGCGGAATTCTGAGTATTGTCCGATGCTCTAAGAGTAACGATCGCAGTGTTATGATCACTGCATATTCTAATTTGTTCGTTATCGATAACTCTACACTCTACAAAACTCCCTGAGATTGATTTGCTAATAAAGATGTAGTCATTTTGCCACTTCACTTCTGTCGTGCCTGAGGGTTTCGACGTAATCCTTATAACCCTTGAGTTTAAACTCGCTTTCCACGATCTGATTGTGAATTATGCCGACAGGCTCTACGAGATTTCTATGAGAGCGTAAGTTCACGGCGAAAATATCGAGAACTTCATTTAAGCCGGGAAGTGGTTGAGCGAGACCCTGCCGGGCCTAGATGACTTCTACATGGTCGGCCAGTGGGCGGACCCACCCGGCATGAAGGAGCGGATGGAAGGCCTGTTCTGCGCAAAGGGGAAGTCGACCTGCGAGTTCGAGAAGGTCAACTGCGTCTGCGCAGGATGCCCAGTGTACGGCGAGTACAGCCTTTCGGATTCGTTCTACTGCGCGATTGGAGCGGCGCAGTAACGTGGCACTCCGCGTAAGGCATCATACCGGCGGTCATCAGGTAGCCTCTCACGAGACTACTGATGATATTTGATTCCCAGCCGCCAAGGTACCTTGCCGCCAGTATCTCGATCGCGGCCTGCTGATTGGCGATGGAGTAAGCGGGATAGACGTGTTGGGCGTCCGCGAGCGCCGCCAGGGTTGTCTTCCCACCACAGGCAAGGACCCATTCATGGATCAGCTCCCCGGCTCTCGCACCCACAACGGTGGCGCCCAGCATTCCGTCACGCAGCATGCCCTTTCTTCGTACGGTCTTCACGAAGCCTTCCGTATTCCCCACCAGAAGGGCGCGGTCCACCTTCTCGAATGGCAGAATGGCAACCTCGACGGAATCCCCGTACCTGATCCGAGCCTGTTCTTCACTCATCCCTACCCTGGCCACCTCGGGGTCCGTGAAAGTGGCCCATGCCATCACGGGCACGCCGGCGTCCTTCAAGGCCGGGAGGAGCGCGTTTCGTACCGCCATGGCCGCCTGGCGGCCCGCGAAGTGTGTGAACTGGTAGCTTCCCGTGACATCACCGGCGGCGAATATATGATGTGCATCAGTCCTGAGAAACCGGTCCACTACAATGCCCCTATCGCCGACGAGAATCCCGGCAGCCTCCAGCCCGAGTCCCGAGGTATCCACGCGGCGGCCGGTGGCGACGAGCAGGGTGTCACAGGTAATCTCCCTTTCTCCGGCGATTACAAGGCACTTCTCACCAAGGGAGCCGACCCTCTCGACTCGTGAGCCGGTGAGAATGGTAACGCCCTCTTCCTTGAGCCTTCCCGCGACCAGGGCGGAGGCCTCCGGCTCCTCAAGCGGCAGAATCCGCCCGGACATCTCCACGACTGTCACCCGCGAGCCGAGGCGCGAAAACGCCTGCGCCATCTCGATGCCGATCGGTCCGCCCCCGAGGACGAGGAGGC
The DNA here is from genome assembly GCA_038326775.1 of Candidatus Geothermincolia bacterium. Taxonomy (GTDB): domain Bacteria; phylum Actinomycetota; class Geothermincolia; order Fen-727; family Anoxymicrobiaceae; genus DYIU01. The sequence goes on along the minus strand of JBBQKJ010000021.1, from coordinate 49,025 downwards.
GCCCCGGCAGTTCTCGAAGGTCGAACAGCTCGCGGTATGTAACGTAGTCGACTGAATCCAGCCCGGGTATCGGCGGGATGGAGGGTCTCGCCCCGGTGGCGATGAGAAACCGCTTTCCCGTGATCTTGGCATCCCCGGCCTCGACCGTGTTCGGATCCAGGAACCGCGCCTGGCCGCTGAACACTTCCACACCTTTAGCCCGAAGGACCTCCAGGGACTCGCCCGCGTATACCCTTTCCCTGGCCGCGTGCACCCTCGCCGCCGCCTCATTGAAAGGAAGCGGCCCGAACCCTGCGGAAGTCAGAGTACGGGAGTCGGCGGCGGCGGCCAGCAGGGCCTTCGAAGGGACGCAGCCGGACCAGGTGCAGTCCCCGCCGATCCTGTCCTTTTCCACCAGCGCCACTCTCGCTCCAAGCCTGAGTGCCAGGTCGACGGCGGAAAGCCCGGCGGAACCGCCTCCAATCGTCACAAGATCGTACACAGGTCTCGTATGTCTCATTCCGCCAACCCCCAGGGCCACCCCTGCCATGCTGCGCCATCGCCAACACCGGTAGGAGCCCGCTCTATGGCTATCTCAAATCGACATAGGTAGGCCCTCGCGGGCTTTCCCTGTCACACCACCGTGCGTACGGGTCCGTACACGGCGGTTCGGCAAGCTTAAGCTTGTATCCCGTGTTCCAGCGAGACGAGGCCGAGCGCGCTGAAGTAGGCGTTAGGGAAGGCGTAGCTCAGGGCGGGGCTGCGGCTCACTCGCCAGGGGCCGTGGGTGCTGCCCACCGTCCGGGCGGCGAGGTCAGTCCCGACCTTCCTGGCCTTGAGTTCCGCATATCTCCTCCGTCCACGCTTCAACTGTTTCCAGATGAAGGAGCGAAGCCTCCTGCGTATCCACGAGTCGAGGTCCCGTAAGACCGAGGGCGTCTGGCAGAAGCCGAAGTAGGCCCGCCACCCTCGCAGGTAGCGGTTCAGTTCGGCTGTCATCTGCTCAAGGCTGATCCCTCTCGTCCTGCGGGTCAGCTCCCGGACCCGTTTCTTCAAGCGGTCTATGGCATTTGGGGCTATCCTTCTCTTGAGGTTCTTCCCACTCGTGAAGCTGAACCCAAGGAAGCCCGTTCGGAAAGGGCGCGTCACCGCGCTCTTCTCCTCGCTTACCTTGAGCTTGAGCTTCCTTTCGAGGAACCGGGACAGCGATTCCATCATGCGATGTCCCGCCCGCTCACTTTTGACGTACACGTTGCAGTCGTCGGCGTAGCGGACGAAGCGGTGGCCTCTTTTCTCCAGCTCTCTGTCCAGGTCATCAAGATAGATGTTGGACAACAGTGGAGAGAGCGGCCCTCCCTGAGGGGTCCCTATGTCGGTGGGGCTCGTTAGCCCTTGCTCCATGACCCCTGAGTTCAGGAATGCGCGGATGATCTTGAGCACCCTCTTGTCGGCGACCTTCCTTGCCACGCGGGCCATCAGGGCGTCGTGGTTCACGTTGTCGAAGAACTTCTCGATGTCCATGTCCACGACCCATGCGTACCCTTCCTCGATGTACCCCTGGGCGCGCTCCACCGCCTGGTGGGCGCTGCGTCTCGGACGGAAGCCGTAGCTCGCATCCGAGAGGTGGGGGTCGAAGATGGGGGTGAGCACCTGTGCGATGGCCTGCTGTATCAGGCGGTCAGCTGCCGTGGGTATGCCCAGCGGCCTCGTGCCTCCGTTCGGCTTGGGTATCTGGACCCTCCTTACCGGGGAGGGCCGGTAGGTGCCGGTTAAGAGCTGCTCTTTTATCTCGTCCCAGTTCTCGTCGAGGTGTCCCGGCAGCTCGTGGACTCTCATCCCGTCCGCTCCGGGGCTACCCCTGTTCGCCATGACGCGCTTGAGCGCCTTCTCCATGTTGTCGCGCCCTGCAACCACCTCCATCAGGAATTGGGTTTCTGCCGGGTTTTCGGTTTCGCGGGGCGCCGTGGCCTGCTCGGTCCCTTGGGGAAGGCTGTTTCGGGCTTCACCCTCGGCTTCATCCCACAAGGCCGGTTGTTCGTACCGGGTTTTCTGCCGTTTTCCGCTCATCGAGCCTCGCGTCCTACTTGCCCTTACCTGCCGTTCGGGCCTTCGGGTATCTCCCTACTATGCCCTCTGCTGACTTCTCGGGCCGGTTCGGGGTCCCTTGCGGTTCCCCCAGTCTCCCTTCGATCAGGGGACACGGACCCGAGACCTCCCGGGGTAAGTCCGACCGCTCATCGCCCGCACACCTGCCGGATTTTCAGCCATGGCCCTTGATGGATATGGACTTCGCGGTCCCTAGCCCGCTCGTCCGGCCATGAGTGCCTCGTATCCGGTTCTTGTCCATCGGGTCGCGGTTTTGCTCCACGCTTCCTTCAGACGGCACCTCGCGGTGGCGCCCTTGCGCTTCGCTAGGCCTTCACCTCCATCAGGTTGGCCAGGGGACTTTCACCCCCAAGCTGTCGGACATGCCCGGCACACTGGGAAAGGTGCCAGGCACACGTGCCTGGCACCTCTGATGCGAACGCGATACGGACCTGCCGGCGCAGCTCATGCCCGGGCTCGTCAACACGGCGCTCGGTCGAGATCTATACCGGATCGCGTGCCCGGAACAGGGGCTACATCTCTGGCATTTTTCCACCAAGGCAGTAATAAGCCTTGTCTAAATGATTTTCCGAATAAATCGCGCACGTCATACAAATGCAACCTTTCTCGTCGGTGATGCATTTGCTGTTTCCGAACGCGCAGAACATCGCTTCCATGTGATCGACTTTGCCGATATCTTTCATCATGTTCGCCATGTTGCCCGGCATGTTCTTTATTTTGCACATGAAAGTGTAAGTCGGACATTTCATGCATTGACACTTCTTCAGATTCTCTTTGGTTTTCGCTACCGGCTCAGGTGCCTGCGCCATCTTCTTCCTCCCTCCAGTCTAACGAATGCGGTATGGATGAGCGGCCCTCGGCTAATATCAATGCAGCTTCCCCACCTCCTTTCTTTAGGGTCGGCCGAACTCCCTGTTGAGGACCGCCGATGGCTGTATTCACCTTCGAGGTTCGGCTTCCTGCCCGCGCGTGCTATTCCGGCCATTCTCAATAGGAGAACAGCGACGTAGAGGTGCGGCCTTCAGGAGATATCGAGTGGTTGGATCTGCCGTCGTTTCCGGGAGGGGCCCCGTCTCACAAGATTCGGAGCCCGAACGCCGTCGTAACCGATGGACTCACCGGCGGACGGCAACGGTCCCCGGGGAAGCGAGCGATTCAGTGTGCGCATGTCCGGGCAGCCTTGAATTGGTTATCGTCGTAGGGGGCGATGGAACGGTACGCGAGGTCGTCGAAGGGCTGGCACAGAGACACGATTCTCCGCCCATCGCGGTCGTCCCTGCCGGTGTGGGAAACGATTTCGCGAAGCTCGTCAATTCGGGGGGAAAACGCGCGGCATTCAAGCGGATCAAACGACATGAAAAGAGACAAGTCGACCTGCTCAGGTGCAACCGTCGGCTTGCTACCAACGTTGTCAGTCTGGGCTACGACGCGTCTGTTCTGGAAAAGGCAAGCGGGTCCGTGAGAATGGCCTTGATGAGGTACGCCATGGAGGCCGTGAGGCTGATCTTGAAAGGGATGCCTGTATACCCGATGTCCACGATGTAGATTCTCCAGAACACGGTTGGCTGTGTCATGGCTGCCCTTCTGGCTACGGAGGTCGGATTCCTGCAAGAAATCCGTAGCAACAGTCATCCGGATGTTTGACTTCGCTTACGGGATTTGATGGTGTCGGAGGATCGACATCTTCTCGGGCAAATGCCTTGAAGAATGGGTAAACGTGCTATAAGGCTCGTCTCGTGAAGGTCAACAAGCCAGACCCTCCCTTTTCCAAGACCGCAGGCCAAGCAGGAGAAGCGGGTGGCGACAATAATATAATGTGAATCGACACAAGAAGAGGAGTCAGCAATGTGAAGGGAGGAGACGATGTCCAAGGTCGATGACGACGGCGAGGTCAATTCGGGTGCCGTTGAGGTCCGCTGGGTGGCCGATGAGCCTGAAGCTCTGGAAGAAGCGAAGAGAACCGGAAAGCCGATCCTCCTCGACTTCCTGGACCAGGAATGAAAGGGGTGCAGACGGCTGGAGGCCGTCACGTATTCCTCAGCGGAGGTAGCCCGGTACGTCAACGAGAACTTTGTACCGCTCAAGGTGGACGTCACGGCCCGGCGCGACCTGGTCAGGAAGTACGACGTCTCCTCCCCTCCGACCGTCCTGGTCCTCGACCCGAAGGGGAGGGAGTTCTACAGGTCCCTCGGGTTCCTGCCTCCCGAACGGTTCCTGTGTCACATGGACATGGGAAGGGCGATGGCGCTCTTCAGGACAAGGCGCTACGAGCCAGCGGCCGGGCTCTTCGCTGGGGTTGCGGACCGCGAGCCCGCCTGCGGCCCGGCCGCCGAGGCTATCTACTACCGGGGCGTCTCGCTGGACAAGCTGTCCAGAGACCATTCGAACAGAAAGGCCTCCGCCCGGGAGCTGGCGCGACGTTTTCCGGACTCCGACTGGGCCTACCGCGCCGAGCCCGCGCTCGAAGAGGAGAAGTGATGGAAAAAGAGCTGAGGCCTCTTCTTGTCTCCATACTTCACATGCAGGAATGAGCCTGCTGCAATCGTACTATCGGGGCCGATGTTGCGATGCGGCCAGTTTGACATTGCATACCCTGCGTGATGGCTCCCCGGGCAGGACTCGAACCTGCAACACACTGGTTAACAGCCAGTTGCTCTACCGATTGAGCTACCGGGGAGTGCTCTGATCCGTAGTAACGAAGTCCAATTATAGATAAGGTGGAGACGTGGGGCAACGTGAGCGAATCACGCCCTGTCTTTCCACCTGGGAGGCCGAAGCGATTCAATCTAGAGGAGACGGGTGGACTCCGTAGGCTTCGGTGTCTTGACCACCAGGAAGCGGAACGTCTCATCGCCTTCGTTCATCAGGCGGTGGGGAACCCCCTTCGGGCTCTCGATGAGCTGGTCCTTCGAAACGTCCGTCCGCTCGTCACCTATCTCCACCTGCCCGCTGCCCTCGAGCACGTAAAAGAAGACGTCGACAGGCGTTATGTGTTTCTTGAGGCTCTCGCCGGGCATCAGCTTTATCTCCATGACCTGGGCGTGTTCACCGTCGAACATCTTGCGGACGTCCACCCCATGCGGTGTTTCCTGGACTGGCTGATCGAGATATGCTTTGATGTTCATCTCACTCTTCTCCTCCATCGGATGTTTCGTACCCGGCGGGCTTCCCTTCGGCGAGGGCAGCTGAGCACTTATCGGCGTACGGGCACCATTCGAGGCATCCCATGTCCAACCTTGGATTGGGAAACCTGTAGCCGCAGTTCGGACACTTGCGAGAGACGTCGTCCTTAAAGAACTCCACCGGGTGGTCACAAACCGGGCAAGCCGCCTCGAAGATATCCTCAGGCTTCCAGAATAACGTGTTCTGGCCGGGGCAAATCGTGTCCGCCATTAAGCTTCACCTCCGGCCTTTACATCCAGCGTCTCCAGGATGTCACCTTTGATCCCGATTTTTGTCAGCTTGAGTGGGATCTCCTTGCCGGACTCTTTGAGCGACTCGTGAACAAGGTGCACCAGCCCGAAGCAGCACGGCACCTCCATGTAGACGACTTCTATCGACTTCAGGTCGTTACCGGTGAATATCTCAGCAAGCTTCTTGCGGTAGAACTCCGCGCTGTCGAGCTTCGGGCAACCTATCATCAGAACCTTGTCGGCCAGGAACTTGCGGTGAAAGTCCGCATAGGCGAACGGGACGCAGTCCGCGGCGATGAGCAGGTCGGCGTTCTCAAAATATGGCGCGTGCGCCGGGACCAGCTTCAGCTGCACTGGCCAGTTACCTAGCACGGACGGGACCTCGGTCTCCTCCCCCGGCTCGCCTTTCACGTCAACCAGCTCGCAGCGCTCGATTGTCCTGGCCGCCGAGCCGGGGCAGGCGACCGGGGCCGGGGCAGGCGCCCCCGACCCGCGGGCCAGGTGCTTTTTGACGGCTTCCTCGTTGAAATCGGCGGCCTCCCGCTGCTCGATAGTGATGGCGTCCTGCGGGCATTCGCCCAGGCAGGCACCCAGGCCGTCACAGTAAACATCGCTCACCAGGCGCGCTTTTCCGTCAACTATCTCGATGGCGCCCTCGGCGCAGGCGGTGGCGCACTCCCCGCAGCCATCGCACTTCTCCTCGTCTATCTTCACGACATCTCTAGTCACCATTGTTCCCTCCAAAGACACTCGTGAGTTCGGAGAGCCTCGTCCCGGCCAGGTACTCTCTTACTTCCCGGTTAGCGGTTTCCAGCAAGCCACCCAGTATGCACTCTTCGCCGCTGCACGCCGGGCTTCCAAGGAGGCAAACGCTTTCGACCATGGGGCCGTCGACGGCCTCGTAAACTTCCAGCAGGGTCGCGTTACCTTTCTTTTCGCTGAGGGTGAAACCTCCCCCGGGGCCACGGATCGACCCCACGAGACCCACCCTGGCCAGACGCTGCAGCACCTTAGCCAGGTGCGCCTCGGAAGCGCCGAGCCTGCGGGCTATCTCTCTTGTCGGGAAGCGCCGGCCAGGCTCTCCTGCAAGGAGGACCATGGTATGCAGGCCGAGAGACGCTGCTTCAGTGACTTTCACTACGCTTGCCATGCGAGTTCGAACCGTTCCCCTCGTTATCCATTACTGGTAAAGGAGTACCATAATACCAGATATCAGGAGCCTGTCAAGGCGAAAGCCGTGAGTTCGGCGTCAAGCAATGAGCCGGGGCTAAAAAAGCCCCGGCTCAGGATGGCAGGTCAGCCGGTGCCTAGTCCTCCGGGGAGAACTCGCTCTTCTCCGCTCCGCAGACGGGACACACCCAGTCGTCCGGAAGGTCCTCGAAGGCGGTCCCCGGCGCGACGCCGCTCTCGGAGTCGCCCTCGGCGGGGTCGTAGATGTAACCGCAAACTCGGCAGACGTACCTCTTCATACCCTATTCCCCTTTCTTCTCGGGCGCCCTGTATGTCGGCGCGTTCTTGGGGGCTTTGCCCTTGTTGGCCTGGTACTGCGCGTAGGTCAACGGCTTGCCGTCGGCTTTCAAAACCTTCCCGCTGACCACGTCTCCAATAAAAATCGTGTGAGTCCCGGCGTCGGCGGTCGCGAACACCTTCGCCTCGAAAAAAGCTATTGCGTACTCGGTGACGCAGGGGCTGCCGGTGCTCCCCTCTTCGTATTCCACACCCGAAAGCTTATCGGATTCCGTGCCCGTCTTGAAGCCGAAGCGCCCTATAAACGTCATTGGCACGCTTTCTTCGAGCACGGAGACGGCGAAGGCGCCGCTCTTGGTGATGAACTCGTGGGTGTAGTTGTCCTTGTTGATAGCCACGAGGACGCGCGGTGGCTCGGCGGCAACCTGGGTTACGGCGTTCGCTATCTGGCCGTTTGCCTTGCCGTCGTACGCGGAGGTCACCACGTATATTCCGTAACTGATGCTCCACAGGCTCCTGGGGTCAAGCTCAGCTCCCACTCTTCACCACTTCATTCAGCTTCTTCGCCACTGCCGCGCCGAGCTCGCGGCAGTCGCCGAAAGCCTCGCCGTCAGGGACGTAGTTGATGTTAAGCGGTTCATGCACTATCTCGACCTTCATCTCCGCCATCGCCTCGTTGACCAGCTTGACCCCCTCGCCGCTCCAACCGTAGGAGCCGAACGCGGCGCCCACAAGGTTCTTCGGTTTCAAACCCTTGAGGTATGTGAGGATGTCCGAGACCGTCGGGAAGATGCCGTTGTTGATGGTTGGCGTCCCGACCAGCAGGGCTCCCGCGTCAAGCACCTGAGTCACCACCGCGCTCCGGTCACAGGTCTTCAGGGGCATCACCTCGACGGCTACGCCCTCGGCCTGCATCGCCTCACCGATCACTCTGCCCATTACATCGGTGCTCCCCCACATCGTATCGTAGACTATCACCACCTTGTTCGTGGGCTCCTGGGCCGCCCACCGGCCCCAGAGGTTCAGTATCCTGTCACAGCCCTTGCGCCAGATCGGGCCGTGGTCCGGGCAGATGAAGTCTATCTCTACGCCAAGGTTCTTTATCCTGTCCAGCAGCTTCGTTACGAGATTGCTGTAAGGCATGAGTATGTTGGCATAGTACTTGGACCCCTCCTCCAAAATGAGCCTGTCGGGCATCTGGTCGGCGAACCTGTCGCTGGTGGCCAGGTGCATCCCGAACCCGTCCTGGGAGAACAGCAGCTTGTCTTCGGCAACGTATGTCACCATGCTATCGGGCCAGTGGAGCATGCGGGTCTCGAAGCAGGTGAGGTGCAGGCCGCCCAGGTCGAGCTGCTCCGAGTCCTTGACTGCTATTATCTCCCTGTCCAGGTGGAAGTGGGCGCCCAGCGCCTTCACCCCCATGGTGGAGGCGAACACTTTCTCGGGCTTCACCGCCTCGATGACCCCCGGCAGCGACCCCGAGTGGTCCATCTCCGAGTGATTGGAGATGATGTAACGTATGTTCTTCGGGTCGGTCACCGACGCTACCCGCGAGAGCAGCTCATCCTTGAAAGGCGCCTTGACCGTGTCGATGAGTATCACGTCATCGGCCACCACCAGGTAGGCGTTATAGGTTGACCCGCGCCTGGTGCTGTAACCGTGAAAGTCTTTAATGCCCCAGTCGATCGCTCCAACCCAGTAAACGTGCTCGCTTATTTTAACGGCCTCGAAAGGCACGCCCATCGGAAATTCCCCCTCTACTGCACAACCCGGGAGCGGTCTTTCATGCCTTCCAGAGGCCGTGTAGATTGCAGTGCTCCCGCGCGGTCACGTCGGTCCTGTCGATGGGGAAAAACGCTTCGGGCTCGCCCGTCGGCTTCAGGAAAGCCACGTGTATCACGTCGCCGTCGATGGCCTCTATCCACTCGATATGGTGCTCTTCGACCATCGGGTGCGCGACGCTGCCGACCTTGACCAGAATTCCGCCCTCTACCTTCTCGATGACCGGCACGTGCTTCTCGACAGCGGCATCGGTCGTGTTCTCCTCCAACAACTTCATCGGCTCGCCGCAGCAGACCAGCTCGCCTTCACCGCCCCGGAACAACTCGACGATATTCCCGCACTTCTCGCACTCGTAAACCTGTAGCCGTTCCGCCATCACTAATTCCCCCTTCCCTGCCGGCACTACGCCGGCTCGGCTTTATGAGCAGACACCGATGAGGCCCCCTGAGGGAACCTACGGTGTCATATTTCGACAGCGAGTCCTGTTTTCCTATAAAGGATGCAAAAGTTCGAGGTGCCTACCAGTTCTCGGCCAGCAGCTCGTTATAATCGCGCGGGTGGGCGCAGGCCGGGCAGGACGCCGGCGTCTCTGTGCCCTCGTGCAGGTACCCGCAGTTGCGGCAGCGCCAGACCACCGGCCTGTCTTTCTTGAAGACTGTGCCCCCCTCGACATTGGCGAGCAGCCCCAAGTATCGCTTCTCATGCTGCTTCTCGGCGACTGTTATCGCCTCCCAGACCCTGGCTATCTCCTCGAAGCCCTCCTCGCGGGCAACCTTGGCGAAACCTGGGTACATCTCCGTCCATTCGTAGTTTTCTCCCGCGGCGGCCGCCTTCAGGTTGTCGCCAGTCGAGGCGATGACGCCCGCCGGGAACGTCGCGCTCACTTCAGCGGTCCCCCCGGGAAGGAACTTGAAGAAACGCTTGGCATGCTCCCTTTCCTGGTTTGCTGTCTCCTCGAAGATGTCCGCTATCTGAATGAAGCCATCCTTTCGGGCCTGGCTCGCGAAGTACGTATAGCGGTTCCTCGCCTGCGACTCGCCCGCGAACGAAGTGAGCAGGTTGACCTCGGTCTTCGAGCCCTTGAGTTCAGGCATATCTCCTCCTGTTTTTAGAAGATTATTACCATGGCGCGAGCGCCTTCAGCATTGAGCTTGGTCAACCCGGGAAAGAAAACTACTGAGTGAAACGTCGTCACGAATCCCCAGGCGCGTCAGGGCAAAATCGTATCGCACCGGGTCCTCCGGCACAATCCCGCGGAATCCAGCGGTTACCTCGAGCGCTGCGCGCAGGTCCGCGCTCCGGCGCGAGGTGAAACCGAGCGCGAGGCCCACCTTGTACATGTGGGTGTCGAGTGGGACGATCAACTTCGAGCGAGGCACGCCGCGCCATCCTCCAGGGTCCACCCGGTCTTTCCTGACCAGCCAGCGCAGAAAAAGGTTGAGCCTCTTGCAGGCGCTGCCCCTGGCCGGATCAGGCAGGAGGAAAAGGCACGGCTGGCCCGAAAGGCCGCTCAACGCTGCCGTAAACTCACCGAGCGCGCGCGTCACGGTCTCGTCGCGGCGTCCGAGCCCCGAGGTGAAGCACGCGTTGAGGGAGCCGTGCTCACCGAGGGCGCGCTTCACGCCGACAAGAAGCCGACCCAGCTCTTCACCGGTTGTGAAACGGTGCTTGAATCCGCCGAAAGCGCTGGCAAGCGCGGTGTCGGCGGACCCGGTGACGAATTCGCAGGGCGACGGCCCCATATTCTCGAGGACCGATTCCACACTGCGGAGAATGAGTGCGACCTTACCGTAAGCGAGACAGGACGCCACGAGCGCGACTACCTCACGGTCGCTGGCAGAACTGTAGCGGTAGAGGAACTCGAGCGGGTCAGGATGCACAAACTCGCGGCGGTTGTACCTCTCGTATTGGTCTTCCAGAAGCTCTCTTATGCCCCGCCCCAGTTGTTATCCTTCCTCCATCTTCGTGAGGTCGCCCTCGCTGAACATGTAATCCTTAAGTTCTTTCGAGAGCGCATCGTCCCGCCTCCGCAGCCACTCCAGCAGCATCGAGGCGTGCTCTTTCTCCTCGTCGCGGTTGTGCGCCAGGATCGCCTGGAGCTCCGGGTCCTTCGAGGCGACGATCCTCTGGTGATACCAGTCGATAGCCTGGAACTCCTCGATCATCGACACTATTGCCCGGTGGTAGTCGCGCGCCTCCTCTGGGATCAGCTCCAAAGGCTCGTGGTACGCCTCAGCCATGATGCCCTCCTGACGTAGGATTCAGATCACTCCAACGCTAGGTTTGCCGCGCGCAACGGGAATCCTGCCATCTACTATCTCAGCGTCATATTTTGGGGTCAGGTCAATCTTCTATGTAGTCGCGAAGCCTGCCGCTGCGGGAGGGATGACGCAGCTTGGAAAGCGTCTTTGACTCGATCTGCCGTATGCGCTCGCGGGTGACGCCGAAAACCTTTCCGACCTCCTCGAGGGTCCTCGGCTGGCCGTCGAGCAGTCCGAACCTGAGCTGTATGACCCTCTTCTCCCTGGTGTTGAGGTCGTCGAGCACTTCCTCGAGCTGCTCCTGGAGCAGCTTAAAGGCGGCCGCGTCCACCGGGACCGCCGCGCCGGAATCCTCGATGAAGTCGCCGAGGTGGCTATCCTCTTCCTCACCGATAGGCGTCTCCAGGGAGACCGGCTCCTGGCTCACCTTCAGTATCTCGCGCACCTTCTCCGGAGTCAGCTCCATCTCGTTGGCTATCTCCTCGGGCAGCGGCTCGCGGCCGAGGTCCTGGAGCAGCTGGCGCTGCACCCTCACAAGCTTGTTGATGGTCTCTACCATGTGCACCGGGATGCGTATGGTGCGGGCCTGGTCCGCTATGGCGCGGGTTATGGCCTGGCGTATCCACCAGGTGGCATACGTGCTGAACTTATAACCCTTGCCGTGGTCGAACTTCTCAACGGCGCGGATCAGGCCGAGGTTCCCCTCCTGGATGAGATCGAGAAAGAGCATGCCGCGGCCAACGTAGCGCTTGGCGATGCTTACCACCAGCCGCAGGTTCGCTTCGACCAGTTTCTTCTTGGCCTCGAGCCCGTCATCCTCGAGGGCCTGCAGGCTCTCTATATCGCCGCTTCTCAGCTTCTCGTCGGAGGCCAGGCGGTCCGAAGCCGCCTCGCCGGCCTCGATGCGCTTGGCCAGCGCAACCTCCTGCGGGCCGGTGAGCAACGAGACTTTGCCTATCTCTTTGAGGTACATGCGCACCGGGTCGTTCGTGGCGGGCTGAACGGACAGGTCGAGCTCCGCGCCGTGGGCTTTTCCGCCCCCTTTGCGCTCCTCCTCCATCTCCTCCTTGATCTCGTCAACCGCTTCATCCGTTATATCGATACCGAGATCGGACAGAAAGACGAAAACGCTGTCTACCTGGTCGGGGGTAAGCTCGACCGTCTTGAGTCGCTCGACTATCTCGTCTGTGGTCAACGAGCCACTCTTCTGCCCAAGGGTGGCGAGCTCCCGCACTTCGTCTATGTCGTGGTCTTTCCAGTCTTCAACCATGTATCAGTCTTCTCCGCCCGGCGGGGCCCACGGGGCGCTCGGCGCCGGCTCTACTCAAATGGAAACTGCTCCCGTATGACCTGTTGTATCTCCAGAAGACGGGCGCAAAGCGCCTCGTATTTCTTCGGCTCCAGCTTGGGGTTGACCTTGCTTGTCTCTATCTCCAGCCGCTGTAACTCTCTCTTGAAGAAGTTCAACCTGAGCGTCTCAAAGACCTTATGCTCATAGCCTGGACTGCATTCCGGAGGTGCTTGCACCAGCAAACGCGTCACCTTGCCGCGTAATCTTTCGTCTTCAAGCCGTTCCAGGGTCCCACTGATGAAGCTGTCAAATCCAGCCCGTAAATCTTCTTCGTCGCAGACCTGGAATTCCTTTAACATATCGAATAATACTTTATTTGCGGGGTCGGTGAAGTAATCGGAGTCCAGGTAGACCTGGTCGAGCAGGACCTGTGGATTATGCAGGAGGACTTGAAGAGCCTCGTCTTCAACCTTCTCCCACATTGCCCCGGCGCGCGAAACACCCTCGGACCGCGGCCCCTGTCGAGACTGGGATTTCATGGCCTGGCGCATGTAGACCTCGATGGTCTCCTCGGGCATATCAAGCATGCCCCCCACCTTCCGGACCAGCTCGTTGCGGACTGGCCGAAACTCGTCGCTCGAGACCCTGGCGATGACCGGAGCGCACGAGGCCATAGCCCTCTGCCGCCCCATTGGTGTCGAAGTGTCGCAGCCGGCGATGATATTGCGCACCGAGAAGTCAAGCAGGTTCTCGGCGCTGTCCTTGCAGCCGGCAAACGCACGGGCGCCGCCCTTCTCGACCAGGCTGGCGGGGTCCTCGCCTTCGGGCAGGTTGACAACGAACACATCCATGCGGAACCTGTTCCAGAACTCAAGCGCCCGTCGCGCCGCGTCGATCCCCGCCCGGTCGGCGTCGAACGCCAGAAAGACATTGTCGCATACGCGCGCCAGCAACTCGAAGTGGTTCTCGGTAAGCGCAGTGCCGAGGGTCGCCACGACCTGCGCGATCCCCGCCTGGCGAAGGGCGAGAAGGTCGGTGTAACCCTCGACAACGATTGCCTCGCGCGTGTCCTGGATGCCGGCTCGTGCCTGGTGATAGCCGTAGAGGGTGTGTCCCTTGCGGTATATGGGGGTCTCGGGCGAGTTCAGGTACTTTGGCTCGCTGTCGGTCGACTGCCCGGGGAGCGTGCGCCCGCCGAAAGCCACCACGCGCCCGCGGTGGTCGAGAATGGGGAAAATGACCCGGTTGCGGAAGACATCGTAGATGCCGCGGCTTTTTAGCTGCCCGCTCGAGCGCTCTCTGCCAAGGCCGACCGTCACTAGGTCGACGGCGGGGAAACCTTTCTTGCCAAGGAACCCGGCCAGGTTCTCCCACCCCGGCGGGGCGAACCCCAGCTTGAACTCATCGATGATCTCGCTTCCAAACGCGCGCCCGGAGAGGTACTCCATGGCTTTTTTTCCACCCTCTGTCTCCTTGAGCAGGTAGTGGTAATATTCCGCCGCTGTCTGGTTGAGCTTGAAGAGCCGGTCTTTCTCCATGCGGCCCTTCATATCTGCATCGGAGGAAGCCTCGTACGTGAGCTGGAAACCTATGCGGTCGGCCAGCCTCTCCACGGCCTCGACGAATGTCAGACTTTCGGCCTTGATCACGAAGTCGAACGCGTTGCCGCCGACCTTGCAGCCGAAGCAGTGGAAAACCGCCTTGGACGGGTCGACATAAAAAGAGGGTTCCTTCTCTTTGTGGAACGGGCAGGGACCGCGAAACTGGCGCCCCGACTTCTTGAGCGGCACGTAGTCGGATATAAGCTGGACTATATCGGTGCGGTCGCGCACCGTCTCGATGTCGGACTGCCTGATTCGACCGCTGGATGACAAGAGTTCCACCTCGCCTGAATCGCCCGGGCGCTAGCGCCGCCCGCCGGATATTCGTTCTACAATCAGACCACAAAAGCCTTGCTATTCCACCATCCAGGAGCGGGGCAGGAAGTACTCGCTGTACTTCATGAGCGCGTAGCGGTCGGTCATGCCGGCCACGTAGTCGCAGACCCGGGTTGCCGGGTCCTCACCCTCCCCCGGAACATACTCCCCGGGCATCTGTTCCGGGTGCTCGAGGTAATGTTCGGCCAGGGATTGCAGCACGCGGATCGCCTTATCCTCCTCCGTCTTGGCGATCGAGCCGATATAGACCCTGTCGAACAGGAAATCGCGCAGCTCGTTCATGAGCGCGCTGACCTCGCCGCTCATCCGGATGGTGTCCGAGTCGAAGCTGTTTTCGACCATGTCGTGCGCGAGCGCGTCGATGCGCTGGCTGGGGTGCTCCCCGAGTATCCTTATGGGTTCGCCGGGGAGGTCCTCCACGCTTAGCAGCCCGGCGCGCAGGGCGTCGTCTATGTCGTGGTTTATGTAGGCGATCCGGTCGGTAGTCCGGACTATCTGGCCCTCGAGGGTCGCCGGCATGCCGTCGCCGGAGTGGTTGAGGATGCCGTCTCGGACCTCCCAGGTGAGGTTCAAGCCCCTGCCCTCGTACTCGAGCACCTCCACCACCCGAAGGCTCTGGACATTGTGCTGAAACTCGCCAGGCATGAACTTGGAAAGTGCGTTCTCACCGATATGGCCAAACGGCGTATGACCCAGGTCGTGGCCCAGCGCGATGGCCTCGGTGAGATCCTCATTCAGGCGCAGGGCGCGGGCGATCGTGCGAGATATCTGGGCCACCTCCATGGTGTGGGTGAGCCTGGTCCTGTAATGGTCGCCCTCCGGGGCGAGGAAGACCTGGGTCTTATGCTTGAGCCGCCGGAAAGACTTGCAGTGGACGATACGGTCGCGGTCCCTCTGGTAGTCGGTGCGGATGCTGCATGGCTCCTCGGGCCTCTGTCTTCCGCGCGTCTTGGACACAAGCGCCGCGAGCGGTGAAAGCGTCCGTATCTCGAGCTCCTCGATATCGTCTCGAACCGTCATCTCACTCCTATCAGTCGCTATCACCGGGGTCAGGCCCCGGCGGCTGCCTCCACCAGGCCTTCCGCCAGGACGCCAGCCCTCAGAAGGGCCGCACTGTCGTCCCTTGCAGGCCTTTGAGCGCACACCCCCTGGTGCCCGGCACCGGACGCTCTGGAGGCATCACCCACGATGTGCATCCCATGCACGAGGAGTATGTCGTGTATAGCCTTGAGCGTCGTCTCCTGGCCGCCGAACCTGCCAGCTCCTACGGCAACGGCTCCGGCCGGCTTGCTCACAAGTGCCTTCTCGCCGCGCAGGTTGCGGCTCTTGTCCCAGAACGACTTGAGCTGGCCGCTCACAGTGCCAAAGTAGACCGGGCTGCCCACCACGAGCCCGCTGCAGTCTCGAAGCAGGTCGTAGGCGTCCGCGAGGTTTTGGTTCTCGTGGCACGTCTCCGGACAGGGAGTGCCGCAAGCCACGCAGTAAGGGTTGTCCTGCCCCTCCAAGGCGTCCATGACCTGGACCATATCCGTGCGGGCGCCGAGCTCCACACACCTGGCGAGCACCGCATCCACAAGGGCATAAGTGTTGCCTGCCCGGTCGGGAGAGCCGTTTATGCCGACGATGAGCATATCGACCACCTTTCATGTTGGGGTCAGGCACCTTGACATGAATCCTCCCAATAATAACCAGAATTCATGTCACGGTGCCTGACCCCCGGATGAATCCCAGGATGAGCCCGGGCTGAACCAAAGTCGCTTACTCGAGGGCGGCCTGCGCCGCCGCTAGCCTGGCGATGGGCACACGGAACGGTGAACAGGACACGTAGTTCAGCCCTATCCGGTGGCAGAACTTGACCGACATGGGCTCTCCTCCGTGCTCTCCGCAGATCCCGAGCTTGATGTCCGGCCGCCTCTTGCGACCGAGCTCGATGGCGAGCTTCATCAGTTCCCCGACACCCTCCCGGTCAAGCCTCTGGAACGGGTCGACCTCGTAGATGTCCTTCTCCAGGTAGACGGGCAGGAAACCTTTGACGTCATCCCGCGAAATGCCGAATGTCGTCTGCGTCAGGTCGTTGGTCCCGAACGAGAAGAACTCCGCGTTCTCGGCTATGGTGTCCGCGACCACGCAGGCACGGGGAAGCTCTATCATCGTCCCCACCATGTAGTCGAGCTCGACGCCCTCGGCGGCGATGACCTCATCGGCAGTCCGCACCGCGATCTCCCGGGTCACCTGCATCTCCCTGGCGCTGCCCACCAGCGGGACCATTATCTCGGGCCTTACGTCCACGCCCTCTTTCTTGACCTCACAGGCCGCCTCGACTATGGCGCGCACCTGCATCTCGTATATCTCCGGGTAGGTGATCCCGAGGCGGCAGCCGCGGTGCCCCAGCATGGGGTTGGCCTCCTTGAGGCAGCGGTTCCTCTCCTCGATCTCCCCCGTGCTCATCTGGCACGCGTCAGCAACATCCTCGATCTCCTCGACCGTGTGGGGCAGGAACTCGTGAAGCGGCGGGTCCAGCAGGCGGATGGTCACCGGGCGCTCCTTCATCACGCGGAATATGCCGACGAAGTCTTCCTTCTGGATGGGGAACAACTTGCCGAGCGCGGCCCTGCGGCCCGCTTCGTCGTCGGCGAGTATCATCTGGCGCACGGCCAGGATGCGGTCGCCGCCGAAAAACATGTGCTCGGTGCGGCAGAGGCCTATGCCCTCGGCGCCGAACGCTATCGCCTGCTCGGACTGCCCCGGGGTGTCGGCGTTAGTGCGTATGTTCAGCTTGCGGCGCTCGTCGGCCCAGCCGAGGAACCGCTCGAACTGCCCGTAGACCTCGGACTCCTCCGGCTTCATCGTCTTGCCGAAGAGGACCTGCTCGACCTCGGACGGCAAAGTCTTTATCTTGCCGAGGTACACCTCGCCGGCGGTGCCGTCGATGGAGAGCCAGTCTCCCTCTCTCACCTCGTGGACCTTGTCGCCCGACCGCATGCGCACCACCATGTTCTCGTAATCGATGTCGAGAGCGGCGCATCCCACTATGCAGACTTTGCCCATCTGCCGGGCGACCAGCGCGGCGTGCGAGGTCGCTCCCCCGAACTGGGTCAGGAACCCTTCGGCAGCGGCCATGCCCTTGATGTCCTCCGGGGAGGTCTCGTGGCGCACCAGGAGGAGCTGGGCGTCAGGGTCGGCGGTCTTGCGCTCGTGGGCGTCCGCCGCGAACAGGACAACCTGGCCGGTCGCGGCGCCCGGGCCGGCCTTGGTGCCGGTGGCCACCATGCGGCCTTCCTTGCGGGCGATATCCTTCTGTGACGGGTCGAACACCGGGCGCAGCAGGTCGTTCAGGCCTTCCGGCTCGACGCGCGCGATAGCTTCATCAGGAGTTATCAGGCCTTCGTCCACCATGTCCACCGCTATCTTCACCGCGGCAAAGCCGGTGCGTTTGCCGTTACGGGTCTGCAGCATCCACAGCTTTTTTTCCTCGATGGTGAACTCGAAGTCCTGCATGTCGCGGTAATGCTCGTCCAGGACCTTTCTTATCCGCATCAGCTCTTCGTGCGCCTCGGGCAGCTCCAGTGCGAGCTGCTCGAGAGGAAGCGGCGTGCGCGTGCCGGCGACCACGTCTTCGCCCTGCGCGTTCATCAGGAACTCGCCGAACACCAGGTTTTCTCCCGTGGCCGGGTTCCGGGTGAAACCGACCCCGGTGCCGGAAGTGTCACCAGTGTTGCCGAATACCATCACCTGGACGTTCACCGCGGTGCCCCAGTCGGACGGTATGCTGTTCATCCTGCGGTAGGTCACCGCGCGGTCGTTGTCCCAGGAGCTGAAGACAGCGACAATGGAGCCTTTCAGCTGCTCGCGCGGGTCCTGCGGGAAATCCATCCCCTTGCGCTTCTTGATGGCATCCTTGAACCTCGCCACCAGCTCCTTGAGGTCGTCCGCCGAAAGCTCGTTGTCAAGCGCTACCCCGGCTTCCTTTTTCTTGTTCTCGAGTATCTCCTCGAACGGGTCGCGCTCCTCTTTTCTCTCCGGTTTCATATCAAGGACCACGTCACCGAACATGGCGACGAAGCGGCGGTAGGAGTCGTAGGCGAAGCGAGGGTTGCCGGTCCTGGCCGCCAGGTCCTCCACCGACCTGTCGTTGAGCCCCAGGTTGAGGACCGTGTCCATCATGCCTGGCATGCTGGCGCGAGCGCCTGACCTGACCGAGACCAGCAGCGGGTCAGCCGGGTCGCCCAGCTTCTTGCCCATCTTCTCCTCGAGAGCGGCGAGGTGCCCGTCGATCTCCTCAGCCAGGCCGGGGGGATAGTCTCCGTTGGCGGAGTAATAGACGCACGCCTCTGTAGTTATGGTAAAGCCTGGAGGAACCGGTATGCCCATGCCGGTCATCTCGGCAAGGTTGGCCCCCTTGCCGCCCAGGAGGTTCTTCATTTCCTTGTTGCCTTCTTCGAAGTCGTAGACGTACTTGGTGCCCACGGAATTCCCTCCTTGTGACATCACTCCGCCGTGCCAGGTGTTCTTATTCGCCGCGCCGTGGGTCAATCCCACGTCAGCTTCGAGAAATCGGCTAGGCTGTCGAATAGCGAGTCGATGAGAGCCAGCAGGGCGAGCCTGTTGCCCCTTGTCGCCGGGTCCTCCGCCATTATGAGCACCTCGTCGAAGAGCCTGTCCACCGGCCCGCAGAGGGGCTCGAGCGCCATCGCGGCGCCCTTGAAGTCAAGACCCGCAAGCGCCCGGGTGGCGGCCTCCTCGACCTGGGCGAGCAGGGCGAAGAGCTCGCGCTCTACGCCCTCGACAAGCAGACCCTCCTCCACCGTTCCCGTCTCCCGCCCGCTAGCGAGGTTGTGGCAACGCTCGAACGCGGTGTAGAGCCTGGCGAGCAGGCCCGACTCGCGGGCCTCCACAAGGGCATCCAGCCGCCTCTGCGCCGACAGGGGCGCATCCCAGTCGAGGGCCAGCATTGCGTCCACCAGGTCGTAGCGGTAACCGCTCTCGGTGAAGAATACCCTCTGGCGGCTGCTGAAGAACTCGGCGAACGCCTTGTCCGCGGCTTCGCTCCAGGAGAAACCGTGGGCTTCAGCCTCCAGTTCCGCGGCCGATGCGCGCACCAGGTCGCCGACCGAGAGCGCGAGGCCCCGGTCTACGAGGATGAGCATCATGCCCAGAGCCTGCCTGCGAAGGGCGTACGGGTCCTCGGAGCCTGTGGGGACATGGCCCAGACCGAACGACGACGCAAGGTTGTCCGCCTTCTCCACGAGCGCGAGCAGGGCCCCCTCGATAGTTTCGGGGAGCGAGTCGCCAAGCCTGCGGGGGAGATATAATTCGCCGATAGCCCCGGCCACACGCTCGTCCTCGCCGGTCAGTCTCGCGTAGATCGAGCCCACGGTCCCCTGCAGGGCCGGGAACTCGATGACCATGTGAGTGACCAGGTCGCACTTGGAGAGCATGGCGGCCCTCCTCGCCCTGGCAACCAGGCCTTCGTCCTCCCCGACATCGCGCGCGGCCTTCTCGACCAGGCGCGCAAGCCTGGCCGACTTCTCGGCCATGCTGCCCAGCTCGGACTGGTAGACCACGCTCTCGAGGTCCTTGACGCGGTCGGCCAGCGGCCGCTTGAGGTCCTCCGCGAAGAAGAACTCCGCGTCGGCCAGCCGTGCGGCGAGCACCCGCTCGTGGCCCTTGCGGATGATCTCCTCGAACCTCGCCTCGCCGTTATGCACCGCCAGGAAACAGGGCCTCAGGTTTCCCGCCTTGTCCTCGACTGGGAAGTACCTCTGGTGCTCCTTCATGGCATGCGTCAGCACCTCGCGCGGCAGCAGCAGGAAAGCCTCGTCGAAAAACCCGAGGATGATACCCGGCCACTCCACGAGCTGGACCACCTCTTCCAGCACCCCGTCGTCCAGCAGGGGCACGTCGCCCGCTTCCCGGCAGACCAGCTCGGCCGAGCGCATTATCTGCTCGAGCCTCGCGCGGTGGTCGACCATCACGAACCCCTCGCGGAGCAACCTCTCGTACTCGTGAGGGAAATGTATCTCGATAGCCCCTTCGGAGAGGTAGCGGTGCCCGCGGGTCAGGTTCGAGGATGTCAGCTCGCCGTAAGAAAACTCGAGCACGGCACCGTCCAGAAGGGCCACCAGCCAGCGTACGGGGCGGCTGAACCGCTCCTCGGAGCTCCCCCAGCGCATGGACTTTTTAAACTTGAGCGAGACCAGCAGCTCGGAAAGAACGGCGGGAAGGACAACGCCCGCCTGCCGGCCGGGCTCCTCCGAGACCGCGAACACGTAGTCGCCCCTGTCGGTGTTTTGGATAATGAGGTCGCTCACAGAGACGTTCCGGGAGCTCGCGAAGCCGACGGCCGCGCGGGTCCAGGTGCCGTCTTCGCCGCGCGCGGCGGACAGGGGCGGGCCCTTTATCTCGGTCACCCTGGCCTGCGTGCGCTCTGTCAGCCCCCTCACGCTCACCGACAGGCGCCTGGGGCTCGCCAGCACCCATGACTCCTCGAACGCCAGCCGCTCCCGGTGCAGAAGCTCACGAACCATCCGCTCCAGCTGTTCGACGGCGTCGTATACCGCAGAGGCGGGCATCTCTTCGGTTCCGATCTCAAACAGAAGGTCCGACATTATCGTTTTTCGTCTTCCTTGAGCAAGGGGTAGCCCGACTCCTCGCGCCACTTGAGGAACTCGCTCGCGCAGCCGCGGGCGAGCGCGCGCACCCTCGTGATGAAGCCGGTGCGCTCGGTCACGCTGATGGCGCCCCTCGCGTCCAGTAGATTGAAGATATGCGAGCACTTGAGGCAGGCGTCGTAGGCCGGGTGCAGGAGGCCCTTGGAGATAAGCGCGGTGGCCTCGGCCTCCAGGTCCGAGAACATGCGGTAGAGAAGAGATATGTCCGCCTCCTCGAACGCGTAGCGCGACCACTCCACCTCGGACTGCCGGAAAAGCTCGCCGTAAGAGACCTCGTCGTTCCAGGCGACCTCGAAGATGTTGTCCACGTTCTGCACGTACATGGAGATGCGCTCGAGCCCGTAGGTTATCTCGGCCGAGACCGGCCTGCAGTCGAAGCCCCCCACCTGCTGAAAGTAGGTAAACTGGGTTATCTCCATGCCGTCGAGCCAGACCTCCCAGCCCAGCCCCCAGGCCCCGAGCGTCGGCGACTCCCAGTCGTCTTCCACGAAACGGATGTCGTGCTCGCGGGGCGCGATGCCAAGCCCGAAGAGGCTCTCGAGGTAGAGGTCCATTATGTCCGGGGGTGAGGGCTTGGCTATGACCTGGAACTGGAAGTGCCTGCCGACCCTGTTGGGGTTCTCCCCGTAGCGACCGTCGGTCGGCCGCCGGGAGGGTTGGACGTAAGCGACGTGCCATGGCTCCGGCCCCAGGCAGCGCAGCAGCGTCGCCGGATGGAACGTGCCGGCGCCCACCTCGAGGTCGTACGGCTGTGCGAGCAGGTAGCCGCGCTCGGCCCAGTACTCCTCGAGAGACAGTATCACTTGCTGCACCGTCAACGGCATGCCATATCCTTGATCACGTGCCTCAACCTGTTGCGTGACAGCCTCTATGGTATCCGAGTCATGCGACAGCGACTATTTGGGCTTGACCCGATCATTTGATAATGAAACTCGCCATAATAGGATACATGGCGAAGCCCAGCATTCCGGCGAGCAACGAGTATTCTAACCCCTTCTTCCAGAATACGTAACCCAGCAGGAGAACCGGCGCGGCCAGGGCCAGCGCGTAGAGCGCCTGGGTGCTGGTGGCTATCTTCTCGCTCGCCGAGCGGGTGCTGCTCGTGACGTTCAGGAGCACGAAGCCGAACGAAAGCAGGAACGCGGCGCCGAGGCCCGCCCAGTGCGCCTCGAGCTTGACGCGGTCGCGGTAGCGCAGAAAGAGCCAGACAAAGGCGGACACCGCCACCAGGACGAAAAGCACCAGGAAGAAGAGCCCGTCGCTTAAGGAGCCCAGGACCTGTTTGGAGACCGGGTAGGTGGTATCGCCGGTCTCGGCCGCCTTGAAAACGCTGTTGATAAGGTTTTCGCTTATCCTCGCGTTCAGGTAAAGAGGCACGAGCATTATCAGCGCCGCCGGTAGCGACCAGGTAAGGAACGGGCGGATGTCAGGCCAGCCCAGCCGGCCCCCGGAAAGCGTCTTGTCCAGGACCGGCGTTCGCAGGTCTGTCCTCCTTAGTATGTTCAGGCCGAGGAAAGCGAATATCGCCGACTGCAGTGCCCCGAAAAGCACGCTGACAAGGACTACGCTGGTGGTCGGCTTCTTGGGACTGGCCGGCTTGTCTTTGGAGTGCTTCTTCTGCTCCTCCTTGGTCTGGTACTTCTCCTCCCAATTCTTGAGCGCTTTGTTGTACCCTTTCACGGATGCCTTGTACTGGGCGTCCGCCTCCGCGGAGGTGAGAGGGTATCTCGCGAGCGCCGCCACGGCGATGAGGGCCATGAGCGCCCACATCACCTTGGCCTCGAGGCTGCCCTTGCGGACGAGGTTCCACTGCTGGGGGGCGGGCTTCTCCTCGCCCTTCGCTGAAGCCTTCGCGCCCGTTTTCGCGGACGCCTGGCCCGCCGCGGGAGTGGGTTTCTTCCCGGTTGCCTCTACCGGCTTGCCCTTGGCGTAGGTTGACTTACGGGCTCCTGTCGGCTTCTTTTTCTTCTTCTTTTTCTTGGCCACTGGCTCTCCAACCGTTCGATTTCCGCCGTTCCATTTCCGCCCATTGTATAGTAAATTGACCACAGGTGTTGAACCCCCGGGCCCTGCGGCGAGGGGCGGTCGGGCAGCCGCTTTGAACAAGAGGAGGCACGCCATGTTTGATTTCTCCATGACGAACGAGCAGAAAGAGCTGCAGGAAGAGGTCCGCGGCTTTACGCGCTCCATCGACCGGCAGTACCTGCTGGACATGGACGCCGAGAAGATAGTGTACCCCAGGGAGATACTGGTGGGGGCCGCCGAGCGTGGCCTGCTCGGACTGCGTTTCCCGAAGGAGTACGGGGGGCGAGGGCTGGGGTGGGTCGAGGAGTGCATGGCCATCGAGGAGATGGCGACCCTCGGCATACCACCGGCATGCCTTTATTCGCTTGTCTCCATCGTCGGCGAGTGCACCAACTCGTTCGGCACCGAGGAGCAGAAGCAGAAGTACCTCAAGCCCACCCTCGAGGGCAGGCTGTTCTGCTCCGAGGCGCTGACCGAGCCCAGGGGCGGGTCGGACTTCTTCGGCGCCACCACCACCGCGAAGCGGGAGGGCGACCACTTCGTGCTGCACGGCCAGAAAAGGTTCATCGTCGGGGCCGAAGGCGCCGACTATTTCATGGCCTACGCCAAGACAGACCCGGAAGCCGCTCCGCGCGACAGCATCTCATGCTTCCTGGTGGACCGCGACGACGATGTCGAGGTCAGGCACGTGTACGGCCTGATGGGAGCCCGCGGCGGCGGGACCGGCCGCGTGCTCTTCCGCGACGCGAAAGTGCCGGCTTCCAACCTGGTGGGTGCGGAAAACGAGGGCGGCAGGATCTTCTACCGCATGATGGTGCCCGAGCGACTCACCTCGGCGGCCGGGGCGCTGGGCGGGGCGCGGGCGGCCCTGGAGATAGCGATGCGTTACACCACCAGGCGAAAAGCGTTCGGCGTTCCCATCAAAGACTTCCAGGCCGTGTCGTTCAAGGTGGCGGAGTCGATCACCGAGTTGGACGCGGCGAGGGCCCTCGTCTTCGCGACCGCGAGCGCCATTGACTCGGGGAAAGTCCCGGCCGGCAGGCTGCGACGGATGGTATCCGAGTCGAAGAAGTTCGCGACAGAGATGTCCTGGCACGTCATCAACCACTGCATGCAGGCCATGGGCGGGATAGCCTACACCAACGTCTACCCGATCGAGCGCATGCTGCGCGACTGCAGGCTCATCATGATATGGACCGGCACCAACGAGATAATGAACCTGATCATCCAGCACGAGCTCTACAAAGAGATGGCAGACGGCAAAGCGGCAGGCCGCGACACCGAGTTCGACGCGCTGGAAGCCTTCAACGAAGAAGAAAAGATCTACGAGTAATAAATGGGGTCAGATCTGACCCCATTTATCAAGGGTTGGGCCAGGGTTGGGGGTTGGCCGGTGGCTGCAGGTTGAGCTTCTCGTTGAACCTGCTGAGAGTGGTGGCCTGTTCGAGCTTAACCCTGTCGCCGGCCTGCGCAAATCCCAGCTTGATGAGGTCCTCGGTGGCACGGACCTCTATGAAGGCCTTTGACTGCTTCATGTAGTTGTCTTTCTTCCTGATGAAAAAGTCGAAGACGGCCTTTGCGTCAGCGAGTTCGTCGACCGTGCGGATCTGGTTTCCGGTCCCCGGGTCTTTCAGCAGGTCAGTAATGCCGGGAAGCTTGACGAGCTCTTTCATGTTGGGGATGCCCTGGAGGTGGTAGCAGGCCTCGCCGTCCACTTTGGCGTCTTGCTTCTTGTCGAGCGTCTTGAAGTATTTGAGATACTGCGAAATTGAAAGGGTCTGCGTCACCGGCGCGGGGAGCTGAAACGACTCCGGCATCACGTACCAGTTTCCCGCGAGCTGTACGTAGAGCTTCTTGTCCGCCTGCAGGGCGGTGACCGGAACTCCGGGCGCGAGCTCGAGCTCGACCCTGAGGTCGCCTGTCCGCTGGTCGACGTCTCCCTTGGACGCGCTGGTGAACTTCTGCTTCTCCACCTTGCCGTCCTTGATGGGAGCGCGCGGGAGTCGCTGTTCGGACTGTATCGCGAAGTGAAGCGTCTTTATGTTCTCGGAGGCGCGTATGCTGTTCTTAGCTATCTGCTCCGCGCCGGGGCCGCAGCCTGCCATGCTCATCACCACCGCGACCGACAGCATCGCCAGCAGCAACAGGACCAGGAGCCTCTTCAAATCGCTCACCCCTCAAAGTTGGTTATTGGCGGGTACCATGCCGTCATTCCCGCCGGAGCATTCGTCTATTATAACGACTACCAAACCCGTCAGATACCCCGCCACCGCAGGTGACTGAGGCCTTGCTGTCGTAGAATACTGCGGGCGGCAAATCAAGTGCACCTCAAGAAACTATGACGGTTTGACATTCGGGTGGGTTCATTTTGGACGGATACGCTGGAAAGTTCCTGAACCTCAGCCTCGGAGACGGCAGCGGCAAGGAGTTTGTCGTTCCCGAGGAAACAGTGCAGAAGTACCTCGGCGGTAAGGGGCTGGGCGTCTGGCTGCTCTTCAGCGGCCTCGAGCCGCACACCGAACCACTATCCTCCGACAACGTCCTGGTGATAGCCACCGGGCCCCTCACCGGCCTCGGCATTCCGGCGGTCAACCACGCCGTCATATGCACGAAGTCCCCCCTGACCGGCACCATCGTCTGCGCCTCGCTCGGCGGTGACTTCGCGGCGCAGCTCAAGTCCTGCGGCTACGACGGGGTCATCCTGCGCGGCAAGTCGCCACGCCCGGTCATCATCGACATCACGGAGGGCCGCTGGAAGATACGCGGCGCCGGGAAGCTGTGGGGCCAGAACGTGGTACGCACGCAGGAGGTCCTCGAGAGCAAGGCCGCCAGCGTCCTGTGCATCGGCCCGGCGGGCGAGAACAAGGTGCGCTACGCCACCATTGTCTCCGGTGAGCACACCGCCCAGAGGGGAGGCACCGGCGCGGTCCTCGGCTCCAAGCTTGTGAAGGCGATCAGGGTGGGAGGGTCCTTTGAGACCACCGTCTTCGACAGGGACCGCCTTGCCCGCCCCGTCGAGTCGCTTAAGGCCAATCTCAAGGCAACCGACTCGTATCCTCGTTACGGCACGGCCGGCAACATCGTCGCCTCTCAAGAGTCAGGTGTCCTGCCAACCCGCAACTTCACCACGGGCACCTTTGACCGCTACGTGAAGATAAGCGGAGAAGCCCTTCACTCGCAGATTCGGCGCAAGGCACAGGGCTGTCCCGGCTGCCCGGTGGACTGCACCATCGAGGCAAAACTGGCAACCAAAACCGGGACCCTCCGGGTAAAGGGCCCGGGTTACCAGCCCCTGGTCATGCTGGGCAGCAACCTCATGATCGATGAGCTTGAGAGCATCATCCGCAACAACTACCTCTGCTATCTCCTCGGCATGGACCCGGTAAGCGCCGGCGGCACTATCGCTCTCGCCATGGAGCTTTCAGAGAAGGGCAGGATGCATCTTCCACTGCGCTTCGGAAGCGCCCGGGAGGTGGGACCGCTACTGCCGCTCATCGCGTCCCGCAAGGGCCCGGGCGACGAGCTCGCCGATGGCGCGGCAGGCCTGGTGGGCACCTACGGTTACAGCGACCTTGCCATGGTGGTCAAGGGCATGGAGCTTCCCGGGTACGACCCCCGCGGCTGCTGGGGTCAGGGCCTTGCATACGCTACCTGCCCGGGGGGCGGCAGCCATATTGGCTCGATGATGGTCAGCGCGGAGGTCCAGGGGAAGCCCGCGGGCATACCCGGTCCCCGGGCGGTCGGCAAGGTCCAGCTCACAATCTTCGCCCAGGACATGTTCAACGCGCTCGACTGCCTGGTGGCCTGCCACCGCGCGGCATATTGCACGCTGGCGGTGCCTGGCTGGATGCGCGGCCTTCCCGGCTGGGCGCGCGGGTTCTTCGCCGGCAGGACCCCCGGTTTCGCTACCTCGATGATCAACCTCGGCGAATACTGCCAGGCCGTCTCGTTCGTAACCGGAGTCAAGTACAGCAGGCCCACCCTCCTCAGGGTCGGCGAGCGCATTTTCAACCTCGAGAGGCTGTTCAACCTGCGGGAGGGGTTCAGCAGCAAGGACGATACGCTGCCGCTGCGCTTCGTCGGCGAGCCGTTCAGGGAAGGACCAATCGCCGGCAAGGTCCATCCACTGACAAAGATGCTGCTCAAGTACTACCGCCAGCGTGGTTGGAACGATGTGGGAATCCCCACCGAACAGCACCTGAAACGCCTCGCCATCGAAGAACGCACGTAATGCCCGTGGCTAAACGAGCCCGCCGAACTTGCGGGTTCTGCGGTTGTACTCTTCGATCGCCTGCATGAGGTGTTCCCTGCGAAACTCAGGCCACAGAACCGGGATGAAGACCAGCTCCGCGTAGGCCAGCTCCCACAAGAGGAAATTGCTTGTCCTGACATCGCCGGCGGTGCGTATCATCATGTCGTAGTCAGGCACGTCGGGAGCGTAAAGCCGCTCGTTGACAGCCTTTTCGGTGATGTCGCCGGGCGCGAGGCTGCCTTCAGCTATCTCTTCGCCCATCTGGCGCATGGCGTCGACAAGCTCCGCCCGCCCGCCGTAGTTATAGGCGACGTTCAGCTTGAGCCCGGTGTTGCCGCGTGTTTGCTCCATGGTCTCGACCATCCTGTCCCAGAGGAAGTCCGGCAGGCCCTCACTCCTGCCGATGAAGCGGATCAAGGTGTTCTTCTCGTGAAACTCGTCCACGCGCAGGTCGAGCAGTTCCTTGTTAAACCTCATGAGGAAGTCGACCTCCTCCTTGGGCCGCTTCCAGTTCTCGGTGGAGAAAGCGTAAAGGGCCAACGCCTCCAACTCCAGGTCGATTGCCGCTCTGACCGTGTCTGTTATCGCCTTCTCACCCTCGCGGTGCCCCTGGATCCGGTCTATGCCCCTGGTGGTGGCCCACCGCCCGTTGCCGTCCATGATTATCGCTATCCTGCGCGGTATCTCCAGCGCCTGCTCGGGCATCTCATCATCTCCCCCGCGTCTTGCCCACCGCCCCGCCGGGCATGGACCTCATGACCCTGTGCGAGCGGAACTCTCTCTCCGCCCAGTGCTCCAATACCCTGTCCATCAGCTGACCAGCCTCGCCAATGACGGTTTCCGCCAGCGCGTCCGGCCACTCACCAAGCTCATGGGTGGACATCCATGATAGCATTCCGGCGGTATCGGCGGAGACCCTCACCAGCTTGCCCGCGTCTCGCGCGCGCCCTGCCCTGCACGGCTCGCATACGCTACCACCCAGGTGGAGCGAGAACGAGACTTCCTTCCCGCCGAGCTCCCCACCGCAGTTGGCACACTTCGCCACCATGGGCGCGAAGCCCGAGTTGACCATCACCTTGAAATCGAAAAACGCACGCGTAAGAACCGCGCGCGGTGGATAGTCCCGCAGCAACTCGAGCCCCGCGAACAGCAGGTCGAACAGCTCCGGGCGCGGCTCGTGCTCCGCGGTGATTCTGTCAACGAGCTCGCACATAGCCTGGGCGCTCATGAACAGGTCGAGGTCCTCCCTGACCTCCTGGAACGAGGTAAGTATCTCGACTTGTTTTATGGTGTCCATGTTCCCGCCGCGATGCACGAACAGGCTGGCGCAGGTGAGCGGCTCGAGCCTGGCGCCGAACCGGCTGGTGGTCTTGCGAACGCCCTTTGCCACCGCCGAGCGCTTGCCGTGCTCGCGGGTCAGGATGCGAAGGATCTTGTCCGACTCTCCGAGCTTGTGCGAGCGCAGCACGATACCCTGGTCGCGGTACTCCCGCGACCTGCGCTCCCCGGCGCCGCCCCGCCGCCCTGCTTCAGGCCCGGGCACGGATGAAGCCCTCCACCAGTGCCGGGGCGGTGCTGGTGCCTATGCGGCTGGCACCTGCCGCGATCATTGCCCTCGCGTCCTCCCAGGTGCGAACACCCCCCGCCGCCTTCACTCCCAGCTCGTCCCCCACGACCCCGCGCATCAACCTGACGTCCTCGACGGTGGCTCCCCCGGGCCCGAGCCCGGTCGCGGTCTTCACAAAATCCATCCCCGCCGCGGCGGCGCGCCTGCACGCTTCGATCTTCTGGCTGTCATCGAGAAATGGGGTCTCGAGGATGAGCTTGACCGTCACCGGACCTTTCAGCGTCATCTTCTCCCACTCCCTCACCGCCCCGACAACGGCTGCCAGGTCCTCGCCCACTATCTCCCACTCAGCCGAGCGGGCCGCCGAGATATTCATGACCACGTCTATCTCAAGAGCGCCTTCCTCGAGGGCCGTCAGCGCCTCGGCGGCCTTTATCTCCGGGGTGGAATACCCGAATGGAAAGGACACCGCCGTCCCAACGTTCACGTCCGTCGCGATGAGCATCCCCGAGGCCAGGGGCACATAGCAGGGCGGCACGAAAACGCTGTGGAACCCCCAGGTCTTAGCCTCCGCCAGGAAACGAACATAGGATTCGAGCGGCTCCTCGGGCTTGAGGAGCGTGTAGTCCAACAGGCCGAGCAGCCCCTCGGTTGCGAGCGCACCAGGTTCCAGCATGGGGTGGTAACCCATCCGTGTCCCTCCTGTTTCTACGCGAGCAGCAGCCAGCCGATAACGAGATATATCACCAGGCTCAACACGTCCATCGTCGTCCCTAGAAGCGGACCTGATATCGCGCCTGGGTCACGCTTGAACGCCCTCAGGGTCAGTGGCAGCGCGCATCCCACGAGGGACGCCGTGACCACCGTCAGCGCCAGCGACAGCCCGACCACGATACCGATTGAGGCCTTTTGATGAAAACCGATGGAGACCGCCGCAACGACGGCGCCTGTCACCGCGCCGACCAGTACCCCCCAGGCCACCTCGCCGGACATGGCGCGGACCGTCGACCCCGGTGGAGGTGCCCCGGAGGTCAGCCACCTCCCCATGATGGTGGAGGACTGGACCGCCACGTTTCCTCCCATGGTCACCAGCAGCGGGATGAAGAACACCAGCACCAGGAACCTCGTGAAGATGGGCGAGTAAAGCTTGAGAATGCCCCCTGCGACCAGCACCTCGATGACCACCGCCAGCACGAACCAGGGAAGCCGCCTGGACAGGTCCGACCAGAGGCCGCGGGGCTCTTCCTCGTCATAGCCCGCCGCCCCCGCGAACCGCATCAGGTCCTCCTCGGCCTCGTCACCGATGACGTCCATGACGTCGTCTACCGTGACGATGCCGAGCATGTGGCCTTCCCCGTCGGTGACGGGCAAAGCCAGCAGGTCGTACTTGCTGATGACCTCCGCCACCTCTTCCTGGTCCTGCTCGGGCCTGACAGTGATGACGTCGGGCCTTACCATCTCGCCGACGTTCCTGCCGGGCTGAGAGACGATGAGCTCGCGCAGCGAGAGCACACCGAGGAGCGTGCCTTCATCCGACACCACGTAGACGTAATAGATGGTCTCGATCTCGGGGGAGACGCCGCGCAGCCGGTTGATCACCTCCTCGGTGGTCGCGTCGGGGCGCACGGCGAGATAGTCCGGCGTCATGAGCCCACCCGCGGTCTCGTCACCGTACGCGAGCAGTTTCTCCAGCTCGTCAGCCTCGTGCCGGGCGAAGAGTTTCATGAGGCGCACGCGCTGGGCATCGGGAATGTCGCCCAGGAGGTCCACCGCCTCGTCCACCGGCATGCGCTCGAGCAGGCCTCGCAGCTCGCCGGTCCTCAGGCGCCCGGCGACTTCCACCTGGTGGGGCTCTTCCATCTCCAGCAGCGCGCGGGCGGCGGAGCGCGGCTCCATGTTGACAATGACTTCAACCTCGTCGTCCAGGTCGAGCTCCGACAGGACATCGGCGGCATCCGCGGACTGGAGCCCGCTCACGGTACGCACCGCCTGCCTTATCTCACCGCGCTTGAGCAAGTCGCGCACGGTCTCGAGTATTAGCTTGTTATGCTCTTCCATTGGATCGCCGCCCCTTGGGCCGCCCGGATCGAGGGGAACGAAAAACCTGTGAACTCCCGGCCCGCGGTGACTCCCAGTCGCTTGAGAAACGCTCGGAAACCCGCCTGGTCGCACGGCCGGCTACTGGTAGTCGAGCCTCTTTATGAACTCTGGGTTCCTGGACCACTCCTTCTCTACTTTCACCCGGAGGTCCAGAAAAACCTTGTTCCCCAGAACGGGCTCGATATCCCGGCGTGCCCGCGTACCGATCTCCTTTATCATTCGGCCACCCTTGCCCACAATGATACCTTTCTGTGACTCACGCTCGACGTAGATGACCGCCTCGATGTCCACCAGTTCGCGCTCCTCGCGCAGCCTTATCTCTTCGACCAGCACGGCCACGCTGTGCGGCACCTCGTCGCGAGTAAGCTCGAGCGCCTTCTCGCGGATCAGCTCGGCCACCAGCACCCGCTCGGGCTGGTCGCTCACCATGTCCGGAGGGAAGTACTGGGGGCCGGTGGGAAGGAAGCCTGCCAGCGCCGACTCCAGCTCGTCCACCCCGGCCCCGAACTTCGACGACACCTTCATGACCCGCTCGAACGGGTAGAGGTGGCGCGCCACCTCGACCTGAGATTCCACTCGGCCGCCGTCGAGCAGGTCTATCTTGTTGACCACGCCGACCACCGGCGTGTCCGCTTTCGCGAGCTCTCCCGCGATGAAAATATCTCCCTTGCCAATGGTCTGCGCCCCGTCAAGCACGAAGACTGCAACGTCAACGTCCCTCATCGTGCCCAGCACGAGCGCGTTCAGCCTCTCGCCGAGCGCGTCGCGCGGCTTGTGGAACCCCGGGGTGTCCACGAAGACGAGCTGCGCCTCGAGCGTGGTGATGATGGCGCGTATCCTGTTTCGGGTGGTCTGGGGCTTGTCCGAAGTGATGGCGACCTTCCTGCGCGCGAGCCTGTTCAAAAGAGTCGACTTGCCTACGTTGGGACGGCCTATCAGCCCGATGAAACCGGAACGGTACTCACTTTCCAGGCTCTCATCAGAATCCAATTCGATCAGCTCCGTTTCGCGAGTCCGTCATACGGCGGCGTCCGGGCATCAGGTCCCCTGGGGGAAACGGCGCATGCCGATGTTCAGAAGCAGGCCCACGCAGAAGAAGTTCACCAGCAGCGAGCTGCCACCGTAGCTGACGAACGGTAACGGTATGCCCGTGATGGGCATTATGCCGACAGCCATGCCGATGTTGACCACTATCTGGAAGAAGAACATGATCACCATGCCGATCGCGAGCATGGTCCCGAAGGCGTCCCGCGCGGTAAGCGCGATCCTGAACGCCCTCCAGAGCAGGACCGCGAAAAGCGCCAGCAGGGCGACCGCTCCGATGAAGCCGAGCTCCTCTCCGATGACGGAGAAAATGAAGTCGGTGTGGTGCTCGGGGATGAACTTCAGGTTTGTCTGGGTTCCCTGGAAAAGGCCCTTGCCCGCGAGCTGGCCGGAGCCGATGGCTATCTTCGACTGGAGCAGGTTATAGCCGGAGTGCAGGGGGTCCATGTCCGGCTTGATGAACGCCAGCAGCCTGGATACCTGGTAGGACTTCAGAAGGTGCAGTTGCAGCCCGACGACCACCGCAGCCAGAGTCCCCGCCCCCAGCGCCGCCATCTGCCGGAGGCGCGCCCCTCCCACCAGCAGCATGCCCACGGCTATCATGAAGACGGAGATGGTCATGCCCAGGTCCGGCTCCAGGAAGATAAGGAACATCGGCACCCCCGCGATGCCCAGGGTCATCGCGAAGTCCTTGTTCGACCCTATCTCCATCCTGCGATCCGCGATAAAGGTCGCGAGCATTATGATAAGCGCCAGCTTGGCGATCTCTGAAGGCTGTGGGTCGAAATAGCCGAGGGATATCCAGCGGTGCGCGCCGCCCCTGGCGGGGAAAAACAGGACTATCATCAGGGCAAAGACGGTGACCCCGTAGATGATCTTCGAGTACGGCATTATCTTGTGGTAATCGAAGCCCGCGCCCAGGGCCATAATCAGGATGGCCAGGATGAAGAACATCAACTGCCGCTTGAGGTAATAGGTCGAGGGAGTGTCGGCGCGCGTAGCGCTGAATATCATTATGACGCCGATCACACCTAGCGCCAGGGCGGTAAACAGCAGGAGCTTATCGATATTGCGCAGCGGAAAGCGCTTCAGTATCTCCTTGGAGGTGCTCCCTCGCACCAGCCCCGGTGAAAACTCCGCAGTGCCCGGTCGGCCCATCATCGCTTAGTCGCCCTGACTCGGCCGAAGCTCGCCCGCCGCGGGGATGTTGAACAACCCCTCCACGATGCGGCGCGCCACCGGCGCGGCGACCTCCCCACCGTGGCCGCCCTCCTCGATGGCTACCGCGACCACGTACCTGGGGTCGTTCACGGGCGCGAAGCATACGAACCACGCGGTCGTTTGCTTGCCCGCCACCTCACTCGTCCCGGTCTTGCCAGCGACCGGGACCTGCGCGAGGGGGAATCCTTTGAAAGTCTCAGACGCGGTGCCGCGGCCCTGGACTACACCTGCAAGAGCCTGTGTCACGAAGTCGATGTACTGCGGGTTGACCTGCAGTTCCCCGGCGACCTCGGGCTCCACCCGCTTCGTCACCTTTCCGTCCACGTCCTCCAGCCATTTCATCACGTGCGGCCTCATGAACTTGCCCTTGTTGGCGAGCCCCGAATAGAGGTAAGCCACCTGGAGCGGGGTGGTAAGGATATCGCCCTGGCCGATGGCCATGTTGACCGTGTCACCCGGATACCAGACCTGGTAGGCCGGATTATTCCTGTTGAACTCCTTCTTCCATTCCGGGCTGGGCACTCTTCCGTCCATCTCGCTGACAAGGTCGATGCCCGTGCGCTTGCCGAGCTGCCATTCCCTCGTGTACTCCCAGAGCGGCCTGCCGGCGTTCTGGCCCTGGCGGAGCCAGAAACCGTAGCCGAGCTCGTAGAACACTATGTCGCACGACTCGACTATGCCGTTGAAGAAGTCCAGGTGGCCGTGCGTGCTCCAGCAGTACTTGGGGTAGTCTTTGAAGGCGCCCTGGGTAAAAACGCGCGTGCAGTTGAACGTGGCGTTCTGCGTCACGAACCCCTCCTGCAAAGCGGCCAGGGCGGTAACCACCTTGAAGGTGGAGCCCGGGGGCAGCTCGCTCATAATGGCCCGGTTATTCATCGGGTACATGTTCCCGGGGTCGGTAAGCTCCTTCCAGATCTTCTCGCTTACGCCGCCCACGAAGTCGTTGGGGTTATACGTCGGGTAAGAGGCCATTGCGATTACCTCACCCGTCTTGGGGTCCATGACCACAGCGGAGGCGCCGGTGGCCTGGTATGCCTTGGGAGAATCCGCGGCCTGCCTGGTCCTGGCGTAGTCCACTCCGGTCTTAAGCGCCGCCTCGACCAGCGCCTGCACGTTCTGGTTGATGGTTGTGCGCATGTTCAACCCCGCCCGGGCTTCCTGGCGCGATATCTCCCTGATGGAGTTGCCCTGAGCGTCGACCTCGAGGCGATACTTTCCGACCTTGCCACGAAGCTCCTCGTCGTAGACGGACTCCACGCCTGAAAGGCCTATCTCGTCACCGGCGATGTACCCCTTGTCTTTCTTCTCCTTGAGCATCTCGGGGTTTATCTCGCCCAGGTAGCCCACTACGTGCGCGGCGAGCGAACTGTAGGGATACTCGCGCACCGGGCGCGTGCTGGCTATGACTCCGGGAAACTCGCGCTGGTGCTCGCGAACGTAGGTCACCGTCTCCTCGCCCACATCGCTCTTAATCTGGACCGCCCTCCGGTTGGGAGCCTGCGATTTCACTATCTTGTACCCTATCTCCTTCTCACCCATCCCCAGCAGCCTGGAGAGACGCTCGATGACCACTTTCTTCCGGTCCTTGAGCTCCGCCGGCACGACGGCGATTGTTAGAGCATTGCGGTTTTTCACCACCACCTTGCCGTCGCGGTCGAGTATCCGCCCGCGGGGAGCTTCGATGGATATCTCGCGGATGCGGTTGCCCTCAGCCTGCTTCTGGTATTCGTTGCCGGCCACTATCTGCATGAACCAGAGACGCGAGAAAAGCACCGCGAAGGCGATTATGATGACAATGCCCAGGATGGTCATACGACGCTGAAGGTTGTCCTGGGCGGTTTCGGGCCTGTAGTTGGTCGTCTCGTCGGGCTTCATCTTCAGCCCGGCACGTTTAAGCCATTTCATAATATCAACCGCCTGCCGGTCACGCTTTCCTGGTCAACAACAACGATTCTTCCTTATCCGGGAAACGGAAGCGCCTGAGCAACGGATAGATCACCAGTACCGCCAGAACGTTGTAGAGCGCGGCGGCGAAAAGAAGCCCGGCCTTCACGGGGACCAACTTCTCCTGGCCCAGAACCACCAGTACGCCCTGGTTCAGCAAAAGCTCGAAGAAGGTGAGAAAGAAAACCAGCAGCACCGGCAGCAGTATCGAGTAAGTCATGAAAACGTCCTTCATCACGCCAGCCAGGAACGCGGCGAGCGTCTTGGTAAGCGCGCTCACACCCATGACCTGTGGGCTCACCATGTCCTGCAGCATCCCGCCCGCGAAGCCGACCACAGCGCCGGCGATGGGACCGTCCTGGACGGCGACGACGATGGCCACCACCAGTATCAGGTCGGGCTGCACCCCCAGCAGCTTGAACTGCGGCAGGACCGACATCTGAAAGACGAACGCCAGCGCTATGACTACCATCAGGAATAATTGACGGTTCCGGCTCACTGGGCCTCCTTGAGGATGACCGACTCCGGCTCGGGGGTGATTATCACAAGCACCTTGTCGAGCTTGGAGAACCTCACGAAAGGCTTGACCTCGACAAACCTGGCCAGCCCGCTGGAACGCTTCTTGACCTCGCTCACCCTGCCTATGACAATGCCCGGCGGGACTGTGCCCCCCAGGCCGCTGGTCTCAATGATGTCCCCGGGGCGGACATCGGCGTCTTCTCTCATTGGGACGAACCTTATGACCTCTTCGTTGCGCCCCTCAACTATGCCCGTCTCCCGGGAACGCTGGTCGCGCGCGCCCACGCCGGAGCGCGAGTCGGTGATCAACTGGACCACCGACGAGCGGGAGCCCACCGAAATGATCCTGCCCACGAGGCCCTCCTCGGTGGCGACCCCCATGTATTTCTTTATGCCGCTCGAAGAACCCTTGCTCACTATCATCAGGCGCTGCCAGTTGTCCGGCGACTGCCCGATTATGTCTGTGCCGACCGTTTCAAGCTCCGCCTGCGTCTGCTGCCATTTCAGGAGCTCCTTGAGCTCCTGGTTCTCCGCCACCACCTCCCTGGACGCGATGCGCTCCGTGCGCAGTTGTGCAACTTCTTTCTGGAGGTCGGCCCTTTCCTTCGACAGCGAGGGCAGGTGGAAGAGGTTCACGAAGCCGTCCTTGATCGGCCGGAATATTTTGGCGAATGCGCTGCTTACGGGCGACACCATGTCGAGGAAAAAGTCCTGCACCCGGTGGAGCGGCCCCCTGTCGCTCTCTCGCACATATAGTGTGACCACCGTCACACAGACAATGATTATCATGATGAGGATAATGCGGTTTCTGTTGGTCCTCGGAGCGGCAGGCATGGTTATCCCTCGGGCGGCATCAATGGCCGGCGGAGGAAATCAACACCTTCTTCATTATGTCGAACTCTTCGAGGCACTTGCCGGAGCCCATCGCGACGCACAGCAGAGGGTCCTTGGCGGTGTGGACCGGCATGCCGGTCTCGTTGCGTATCCTTTCCTCGAGGCCCCTCAGGAGCGCCCCGCCTCCGGCCAGGATGATCCCCTCATCCATTATATCGCTTGAGAGCTCGGGGGGCGTCCGGTCGAGCGCGTCCTTCACAGTCTGAACGACCTGGCTCACCGGCTCCTCGATCGCCATCCTGATCTCCTCCGCGGTGACGACCACCGTCTTGGGGAGGCCGCTTGCGAGGTCCCTGCCTTTTATCTCGTCCTCCATGTCGTCATCGCCGAGCGCGAAAGCCGAGCCTATTTTGACCTTGAGGTTCTCGGAGGTGCGCTCTCCTATCATAAGCTGGTAATCGCGCTTGATGTAGCTGATTATGGCCTCGTCCATCTCGTCGCCGCCCACACGCAGCGACTGGCTGGTGACGATGCCTCCCAGCGAGATGACGGCGACCTCCGTGGTGCCTCCACCGATATCCACGACCATGTTCCCTATCGGCTCGTGTATCGGGAGCCCCGCGCCTATAGCGGCCGCCATTGGCTCCTCGATGATGAACGCCGCGCGCGCGCCCGCCTGTATGGTAGCTTCCTCAACGGCCCTCTGCTCCACGCCTGTGATCCCGCTGGGGACCGCCACCACCACGCGCGGCCTGGCGAGCGAGCGGCGCTGGTGCACCTTCTGTATGAAGTAACGCAGCATCTTCTCGGTGACGTCGAAGTCGGCGATGACCCCATCCTTCAGAGGACGTATGGCCACGATATGCGCGGGCGTGCGGCCGACCATCCTCTTCGCCTCCTCGCCCACCGCGATTATGGCGTTGGTGATGGTGTTGACCGCCACGACCGACGGCTCGTTCAGCACTATTCCTTCGCCTTTGGCGTAGACAAGGGTATTCGCGGTTCCCAGGTCAACCGCCATGTCCTTTCCGAAAGACCCTGACCCGAGGATCCTCGCCCAGAATGGCACTCTTAAAGTCTCCTTTTGCGACCAACGGCACCGGCACCGCGCAAACCACCCGCGGACCGGCACCGTGCTTACATACCACAGGCGATTTTAACACAACTTTACTTTTTGAACATAAACCACGCAGTCGGTCCCGACAGCCGACGATACGTGGCGGACGGTTCACGCGCATCCGAGGGGGCCGGCCTTCTTCTTGACGCTGGTTCCGGGAACTGCCCGATGCCGCTACCCGCCGAAGAAAAGCGCTATCTCGCGGGCTGCGCTGTCGGTGGAGTCCGAGCCGTGCACGAGGTTTCTGGTCACGCTGGTGGCGTAGGCGCCGCGGATAGAGCCGGGAGTGGCCTCCAGCGGGTCGGTCGGCCCCATGACCACCCGGACCGACTCGATGGCGTTCTCACCACCGACCACGGCGATAACCGAGAGCCCTTCCGTAATGTATTCGATGAGGTCATCGTAGAAAGGCTTGCCCCTGTGCTCAACGTAGTGCCTCTCGGCAAGCTCACGGTTTATGACCATGCCCCGGATCTTCTCTATCGTGTAACCCTTGCGCTCGACGCGCACCAGGATCTCTCCCACGAGCCCCCGGGCGACCCCATCGGGCTTGACTATCAGAAGTGTTCTCTCGAATCTCACGGACCCTCCTTACCTGTCCTGTCTCATCTCCCGGGAAGCCTTCTGGTGGCGGAAGAACACGCGCGCTTCTGATACCGTGTATAGCGAACCGGTTACGCAGATAAGACCGCGCGCTCCCGCGATATTATACGCGAGCTTCATCGCTTTGGAGAAATCAGGCTCCACCTCGTGCTTTATCCCCTCCATCCTGCAGTAGCTCCCCAGGCGAGGCGCCAGTATCGAACGCGCGCTCCTGTTCTCGGTGACGATGACCTCGTCGGATACCGCTCCCAGCACCTTCAGCATCCCACGGGCGTCCTTGTCCTCGAGTATCGCCACCACTATCACCAGGCGGTCGTAATCGAACTCGCCGGTGAGCGCCGCGGCCAGCCGGTCCACCCCGAGCACGTTGTGCGCGCCGTCCGTTACCACCGCGGGCTTTTCCGAGAGCGCCTCCAGGCGCCCGGGCACCACGCTCTTCTCGAGCGCGCTACGGAAGATATCGGGGTCGGTCCTGCCGCGCGGGTCGGTGTAAGCCTGGCAGCACGCTATGGCGCAGGCGGCGTTTACGGCCTGGTGCTTCCCGATAAGCGGAAGTTTGATGTCCTTGAAGTCCCGCGCCTCCAGGCCTCGCACCGAGATGATCTGCGCCGGCGGCTCGCCCGGGACCCGGTAAGGAAGCTGGTACTCGAGCCTGAAGTCGCGGCCGAAGACCTTCATCTCCGCCCCGACATCCTCGCAGCGCCCGGCAATGAGCATAAGTATTTCCCTGGTACCCTCGCCGGTGACCAGCACGCACCCCTCGTTGATTATGCCCGCCTTCTCTCCGGCTATCGCCTCGCGGGTGTTCCCGAGTTCGTTCACGTGGTCCAGGTCGACGTTGGTGATAACCGCCACTTCGCAATCGACCACGTTGGTCGAGTCCCAGCGGCCCCCCATTCCGACCTCGAGGACCGCCACGTCCACCCCGGCCTGCCGGAAGCACTGAAACGCCATGGCTGTTACGACCTCGAAATAGGTGAGCGCTTCGCCAGTCTCGGCCTCGGCCTCCTCGATCATAGGCCTCGTCTCGGCAAGCACCCGGGTGAACTCGTTCGCGGAGATGAGCCGGCCGTTGACGGTAATGCGCTCGCGGACCGTCTCCAGGTGAGGGGAGGTGAAAAGCCCGACCTTGTACCCGCACGCTCTCAGGATGCCGGCCGTCATGTGCGACACGGAGGTCTTTCCGTTGGTCCCGGTAACCTGGACAGCATCGTACGCGCCCTGGGGTTCGTCCATAAGACGGCAGGCGGCCCTGATGCGGTCAAGCGAGGGCTTGACCCCCAGTACTACCTTGCTGTCCAGATAATCGACCGCCTCGGAATATTTCACGTCGTTACCCTGAAATGGTTATTGCCGGGCCTCTTGAAGAACGGTCCCGGGCGGAGCGAGACACAGCCCTCATGCGCCGCCCGGGCCCTCGAGCGCCGCTATCTGGGCATTGAGCTTCCCTCGCTTCTCGCGGAGCTCGCGCTCCTTTTCGCGCTCCTTTTCCACTACCTCGGGCGGGGCCTTGGAGACGAACCCCGCACTTGCCAGCTTTGCCACGCAGCGCTCAAGCTCTACCTCCACTTTCGCCAGGCGGCGCGCCAGGCGGTCTATCTCCCCTGCCGCGTCCACCCCGCTCTCGTAGGAGAGATAGGCCTCGGCGCCTTCCACCACTACGCGCATCCCGTATCCCTCGCCGGGAGGCTTATCGGAGAATGCTATTCCGGCGAGGCCCGAGAGCGACTCCACGTAAGAGCTCTGGCGTTCGAGGACCTCACGCGCGCCGGGGGCGCAGACCAGCACCGCGTCGATCTTCGCCCCGGGCGGGATGCCGTGCTCGGAGCGCGCGGAGCGCATGCCCACAGTCACCTCTTGAATCAGCTCCATCTCCATGGCGGCCCCCGGGTCCCTCGCGAAGTCGCCAGCCGAGGGCCAGGACGCGAGCATTATCGACTCCCCGGCGCCGGGCAGCCTCTGCCACAGCTCCTCGGTCACGAACGGCATATAAGGATGCAGAAGCCGCAGCGCGCACTCGAGCACCCGCCAGGAGACCCACTGCGCCGCCCTTCTCTCCTCCGGCCCGCCACGGTAGAGCCTGGGCTTGGCGAGCT
The DNA here is from genome assembly GCA_038326775.1 of Candidatus Geothermincolia bacterium. GTDB lineage: Bacteria > Actinomycetota > Geothermincolia > Fen-727 > Anoxymicrobiaceae > DYIU01. The sequence continues at coordinate 8,796 of JBBQKJ010000021.1, read as the reverse complement.
CCAGGTACCAGTCGCAGAAGTCGCCCCAGAAGAACCGGTAGAGCGCCTTGCCGGCCATGCTGAAGTTGAAAACCTCCATGCCGGCGTCCGCGCGCTCGATGACATCCGACAGCCGGCTCATTATCCAGCGGTCGGCGAGCTCGAGGGAATCGCCAGGCACATCCGCGCCGGGCTCGAACCCCTCCAGGTTCATGGTGACCAGCCGCGCCGCGTTCCAGATCTTGTTCACGAAGTTACGGTTGCCGGCGATGCGCTCCTCGGAAAGGTTGATGTCTCGCCCTGGGACCGCGATGGACGCCAGGGTGAAGCGCAGCGCGTCGGTGCCGTACACCTCGATGACATCGATTGGGTCGATGACGTTGCCGCTCGACTTGGACATCTTCTTGCCCTCGTAATCGCGCACAAGCGCGGTCACGAACACCTCGCGGAACGGCACGTCTCCCATCGCGCGCAGGCCCAGCATCATCATGCGCGCCACCCAGAAGAAGATGATATCGTGCGCCGTGGTAAGCACCGAGGTCGGGTAGAACTCCGCGAGCGTGCGCGTGCGCTCGGGCCAGCCCATGGTCGAGAAAGGCCACAGCCCCGAGGAGAACCAGGTATCGAGGACGTCCGGGTCCTGGCGCAGGTTCGCAGAACCGCAGGGACAGGCCTTCGGTGCCTCTATCTCCACGACCTGCTCCCCGCAGTCGTCGCAGTACCAGACCGGTATCTGGTGCCCCCACCAGAGCTGGCGCGAGATGCACCAGTCTCGGATGTTCTCCATCCACTCGTAGTAGATCCTGGTCCAGCGCTCCGGCGTGAAGGTGGTGCGCCCATCGCGCACCGCTTCGATGGCGGGTCGGGCGAGCGGCTCCATCTTCACGAACCACTGGGTGGAAAGGTACGGCTCGACCTCGGTGCCGCAGCGGTAGCAGTGCCCGACAGCGTGCTGGTGGTCCTCGATCTTCTCGAGAAGGCCCCGCGCCTCCAGGTCGGCCACCACGGCGTCGCGAGCCTCGTAGCGGTCCATGCCGGCGTAAGCTCCGCCGTTCTCGTTGATGGTGCCCTCGGGGTTCAGGATGTTGACCTGCTCGAGAGAGTGACGCCGGCCTATCTCGAAGTCGTTGGGGTCGTGAGCCGGGGTGACTTTGACCGCGCCGGTGCCGAACCCGGGGTCGACGAACCTGTCGTTGATGACCGGGATGCGGCGCTCGACCAGCGGGAGGATCACCGTGCGGCCTGCCACGTCGGTGAAGCGGGAGTCGGACGGGTTGACCGCCACGGCGGTGTCGCCGAGCATCGTCTCCGGCCGGGTGGTCGCCACCACGATGAAGCCGGAGCCGTCGGCATAAGGATACCGTATGTGCCAGAGGTGCCCGGCCTTGTCCTCGTGCTCGACCTCGATGTCGGAGAGCGCGGTATGGCAGCGCGTGCACCAGTTGATTATGTATTTGCCGCGGTAGATCAGCCCCGCGTCGTAGAGCTCCTTGAAAACCGTACGGACCGCGAGCGAGCAGCCCTCGTCCATGGTAAAGCGGGTTCGCTCCCAATCGCATATGCAGCCCAGGCGCTTGAGCTGGCTGATGATGGCACCGCCCTTCTCCTCTTTCCACTGCCAGACACGCTCCACGAACTTCTCGCGGCCCAGCTCGTGCCGGTCGGTGCCCTCGGCCTCGAGCTGGCGCTCCACCACGTTCTGGGTGGCGATTCCGGCGTGGTCCGTGCCGGGCATCCAGAGGACCTCGTAGCCCTGCATCAGGCGCCTGCGCGCGATGACGTCCTGGAGCCCGTTGTTGAGGGCGTGCCCCATGTGGAGAACGCCGGTGACGTTGGGCGGCGGGATGACCTGGGAAAAGCGGGGTTTGTCGCTCTCCGGGTCGGCGTGGAAGTAGCCGCGCCCTTCCCAGAACGCGTACCATCGAGCCTCGACCTCGCTCGGGTCGTAGACCGTGCTCAACTCTTCTCTGCTCTCATCCTCTGGCAACTCTCACCGCCAATAGCCGAAATATCCCCAAATTGTATCAGACTTATATTCGGGGTCAGATCTGACCCCGAATATAGGTATAATTGATGTGCTCAAGCTATCCGGGAGGCAATAAGCATGGATGAGGTGCCCACAAAAGAAGACGAAATGCGGGATAAGGCCATCAGGCGCGTCGATGCCATCATCGGCTTCCGTCAGCACCTGCTGGTCTATGTTATCGTCAACTCCTTCATCTTTGCCGTATGGCTCATCGTAGCCCTTATAGCGGGAGGAGACTCGTGGTTTCCCTGGTTCATCTTCCCGCTCCTTGGCTGGGGCATCGGCATAGTGATGCACGGCTGGGGCGTTTACGCCCAGACCGACAGGAAACGCGAGGCGATGGTAACCAAAGAAATGGAACGGATGACAGCCGGAAGCCAGCCACCTGACGACCCCGGCCGGACCTGATTGCTGATATGGTAGAATCTCCGAAAAGCGCGCCATCGACTGGAGGGTTAGAATGTGGCTCTTGATCTACCTGCTGATCTTCCTGCTCCCCGTTCTTTTGATTATCCTTGTCTTCGTGGCCATCGGAGCGGCGGGCATGCAGGTGTTCAAGACCGGCAAGCAGTCGTTCCATGATCTGAAACCGTATGCCGGCAACCTGCGCGCCGGTGCCAGGAACGCCCAGCAGAAAGGCTTGAGCTTCGCCGATCGCGGCCAGTTGCTGGCCTCGTCTTTCGAGGAGCTGGGTGGGCGCTGGTCGTTCATAACAGAGACCCTCGCCGGCACAACGAAGTCACCAGTGGTAACGCTCGCCGGCGTGGCCGGCAGGATCGCGGCGTCGAGAGCGGATGGCCAATAGCCCCGCGTCAGGCGGTTTCCTCTTCTTCAGGCTCGTCCTTCGCCGGTTTGCCCTGCGAGCGCGAGGTCAGCAGCGTGGGCTTGAAGTTCTCCGAGACGACCTCCTTGGTCACAACGCATTTCACGATGTCGGAGCGTGACGGAAGGTCAAACATGGTCCCCAGCAGCGCTTCCTCCATGATGGCGCGAAGGCCCCTGGCTCCGGTCGAGCGCTTGAGCGCCTTTTCGGCTATCTCTTCGAGCGCACCTTCGGTAAAAATGAGCTCTACGCCGTCGTACTCGAAGAACTTGCGGTACTGCTTCACCAGCGCGTTCTTCGGCTTGACCAGGATATCGGTCAGGTGCTCCTTGGTGAGAGTGTGCAGGGTCGTAATAACGGGAAGCCTGCCCACGAACTCCGGTATCAGCCCGAACTTGAGCAGGTCCTCCGGCATTATCTCGGCCAGCACCGCGCCAAGGTCGAACTCGTCCCTGCTCTTTACCTCGGCGCCGAAGCCGATGCCCTTCTTGCCGATACGGTCCTCGATGAGGTCCTCCACGCCGGAGAACGCACCGCCGCAGATGAAAAGGATGTTTGTGGTGTCAATCTGGAGGAACTCCTGGTGGGGGTGCTTGCGTCCTCCCTGGGGAGGCACGCTCGCGACCGTGCCCTCCAGTATCTTGAGCAGAGCCTGCTGCACGCCCTCACCGGATACATCTCGGGTGATGCTCGGGCTCTCGCTCTTGCGGGCTATCTTGTCGATCTCATCGATGTAGATGATGCCGGTCTCCGCCTTCTTCACATCGAGGTCGGCGGCCTGGATTAGCTTGAGCAGGATGTTCTCGACGTCCTCGCCCACGTAGCCGGCCTCGGTCAGGCTGGTGGCGTCGGCTATGGCGAAAGGCACGTTAAGCAGGCGCGCCAGCGTCTGGGCCAGCAGTGTCTTGCCGCATCCGGTGGGCCCGATCATCATGATGTTGCTCTTCTGAAGCTCCACGTCGTCATCGGTCGCCGCGCCGACCTGGATGCGCTTGTAGTGGTTGTATACCGCGACCGCAAGCACGGTCTTGGCGCGCTCCTGCCCGATGACGTACTCCTCGAGGAACTCGTATATCTCCTTGGGCTTGGGAAGGGTCCCGAGCTGCACCTCCGGACTCTCTGTGAGCTCCTCGGCGATGATCTCGTTGCACAGCTCGATGCATTCGTCGCAGATATAAACCCCGGGGCCCGCGATCAGCTTCTTGACGTGCCTCTGGGTCTTTCCGCAGAAGGAGCACTTCAGAAGGTCGCTGCCGTCAGAAAACTTGGCCAATTCCTCAAACCTCCGTTAACCGGCCGTTGTGCCGACAGGTGCCAGGCCTTAATAAGCCCGTCATCAAGGCCGGGCGGCTCTTACTCGCCAGCCTTGCGCTTGGTTATGACCTCGTCGATGAGACCATAATCCCTGGAGTCCTCGGGGACCATTATGAAGTCCCTCTCCGAGTCGTCATGTATCTTTTCAACGGTCTGCCCGGTGTGCCTGGCGAGTATCTCGTCAAGTAGCGCGCGGGTCCGCAGTATCTCTCTTGCGCTTATCTCGATATCGGAAGCCTGCCCCTGCGCGCCGCCCGCGGGCTGGTGGATGAGAATGCGGGAGTGGGGCGTGGCGAAGCGCTTGCCCTTTGTGCCGGCCGCCAGGAGGACAGCGGCGCCGCTCGCCGCCTGCCCGATGCAAACGGTCGAGATATCACAGCGCACGTACTGCATGGTGTCGTAAATGGCCAGCGTCGAGGTAACGACTCCGCCCGGGGAGTTGATATAGATGTTGATGTCTTTCTCCGGGTTCTCGCTCTCAAGGTGCAGAAGCTGCGCCATCACCAGGTTGGCGACGTGGTCCTCTATCTCCATCCCGATGAAGACAACTCGGTCCTTCAGCAGCCGGGAGTAGATGTCGAAAGAGCGCTCGCCCCTTGGCGTCTGCTCGATCACTATCGGTACCAGCATCTGGTTTCTGATCTCTTCCATGTTTACTCTGGGCCCTCCTCGTTTGCCGCTTCCGGCTCGGCCGTCTCCGGCTCGACCATCTCCTCGGCGACTGCGCCTTCGATTACCTCGGCCTCAGCAGGCTCCCCGGCCGCATAAACAGCGTTCTCCGCCAGGAACTCGACCGCCTTGTTGAGCCTCAGGTTGGCCTTTATGACAGGTATCCTGCCCTGGTCTCGGGCCTGCTTGATAAGCTTCTCGGAGTCAGCGCCGACCTGGGTCGCGTTCTCACGGATATACTGCTCGACCTCCTCGTCGGAGACCTCGATGTCCTCCGCGGCAGCCACGGAGTCCATCACCAGCTCCGCCTTGAGGCTCTCCACCACCTTGTCCCTGATAGCCTTCTCTAACTGGTACCGGGTTCCCTTCATGGCCCCCAGGTATTGCTCCATACTGACTCCGCGCTCGGAAAGCTCGGCGCCCATCTCCTCTATGTCGTGATCTATCTGTTGCTGGACCATGGACTCGGGCAGCTCGATGTACGTCTTGTCGACGAGCGCCTTTACCACCTGGTCTTTGACGCTGCGCTCGCCCGCTGATTCCTTGACCTGCTTGATACGCTCCCGGAGGTCCACCTTGAACTCCTCGAGCGTCTCGAAGCTGGATATCTGCTTTGCCAGGTCGTCGTCCAGGGCAAGAAGCACCTTGCGCTTGACCTCCTTGACCATGGTTCGGAAAGTGGCCGGCTTGCCCGCCAGCTCCTCCTCACCGTAGTCGGCAGGAAAGTTGATGACCACGTCGATGATGTCTCCCTTGCGGGCCCCCACGAGCTGCTCGTCAAATCCGGGCAGGAAATCTCCCGCTCCCACCTCGGTCATGCGGTCGGAGCCGGACGAGCCCTCCAGAGGCACCCCGTCGGTGAACACCTTGTAGTCGAACATCACGAAGTCGCCGTTATCCACCACGCGACCCTCGGCCACCTCCAGGGTGGCGAACCGGTCCCGGGCCTCGTTAAGCGCCTGCTCCAGGTCGTCCTCGGTCGCGTCTATGTCGGGCTTCTCCACCTCGAGCCCCTTGTAGTCTTTGACCTCGACCTCCGGCTTGACGTCGACTTTCGCTTCGAAGACCACGATTCCGTCGTCACCCACATCGAGGATATTTATGTCCGGGTCCGACACCGGCTTGATGCCGCTCTCCACCACACCGCGTACGTAGAGTGTAGGCAGGCCGTTCTTTATAGCCTCGGTGCGGACATGCTCGGGCCCCAGGTGGCTGTCGATTATCGCCTTCGGGACCTTGCCCCTGCGAAAACCGGGCACGTTTATCCTGGAGCCTATCTCTTTGTACGTCTCGGCAAGTATGTCCGCCAGGTCCTCAGGCCCTGCCTCGACCTTGAGCGTGACCTGGTGCCCTTCTCCCTTGGTGACTTCCGTCTTCAGGTGACTCTCCTCCCACTGTTTCCCCTCGGGGTTACGAGAGGGGAACCCTGTGGCTCCCCTGCGGATAATCTTCTATCCTCCAATCCTGGTGCGAGAGGGGGGACTCGAACCCCCACGGTTTACTAAAACCACGGGGTCCTAAGCCCCGCGCGTCTACCAATTCCGCCACTCTCGCCCGGATGTCTTGACCCGCCCCAATTGTACCACAGGGGCCGGCCCCCGACGTTGACATCGGACACCTGGTGACGGGCTAAATGTGCGCCCCTTTGCGCCGGCTCCCGCCCCGGTCTGACCGCCGCCGAGTCAGGTGCCGCACCCTCTGCAGTCCTTCATCGCGCTGTTGAGCCGGAGGAGCCGGCCGACGAGATAGACCGCCTGGCTCGGGAGCAGCGCGCGCAGGAGGGGCACTGATTTGACCATTAACGGCTCCATCAAGGTTGCCTTGTTCCTGTGGTACGCCCGATAAATCCTGTCGGCCATCTCCTCCGGCTGGAGCCACGGGGTAAGCCTGGGCGCGACCCCACCCATGAACATCCCGGTGCTCACGAGTGAGGGGCAGATAGCGGTGAAGCGCACTCCATTCCTTCCAATCGCCTTGACCTCGTTGCGCAGCGTATCGGTCAAATGCAACACGGCCGCTTTGCTCGCGCAGTAGCTCGCCTCGTACGGTGTCGGGGCAATACCGGCGGCCGACGACATGCTTATCACGTGGCCTGAGTCGCGGGCGAGCATGTCGCCCAGGAACGCTTTGAGCGTCCACATATGGGCGTTGAAATTGATTTCCATGGTCTTGAGATGCTCCTCGTCACTTACCTCGAGGAAAAGCCCGCCACGGATTATGCCCGCGTTGTTGACCAGGACATCGACCGGCCCGGCCTCGGCCTTGACCTTTGCGGCCGCCTCGTAGACCTGCCCGCGGTCCGAGACATCCACGACATCGGTGAAGACATTTGCGCCCGACGCGCGCAACTCGGCCGCGGCTTTATCGAGGGCCGCGGCATCCACATCCCAGAGCACGACATTCGCTCCGTCCCGGGCGAAACGCTCCGCGACCAGCCTGCCCATCCCCAGCGCGCCGCCGGTCACCAGCACGACCTTGCCCATTACGTCTTTCATGAGCCCTCCTCTTGACATTGCCCGCACCCTTCCAGCCGTCGATAATACCGCAACTGTACCGTTACGGTCGGGCCGCCACAAGACGCCGGGACACCACCTCGAAACGATTGTATAATGAGAATGACCGTGTTAAACTCCGGTTTGCTTTCGAGAAGACCACGGGCCGTTAGCTCAGCTGGTAGAGCAGGGGACTCTTAATCCCAAGGTCGCAGGTTCGATTCCTGCACGGCCCACCACCCAAATTCCCCAGTCTCAAGCGGTTTATGACCACTTTCGAATTTCTTGCTTGCATTGCTATTTTCCGCCCATTCTAATGATGTTCTAATGAGATTTTCGCCAATTACCCTTCAAAATTGTAATTAGTCCCAAGGTCGTCATTCCCAAGGTCGTCAATCCCAAGGATTTCGTCGGCACGAAGCAGTGCCGGGCCGAGGTTCTCCTGGATGAGGTGCGAGTAGGTATTGAGCGTGACCGACGCGCTGGAATGGCCCAGGCACCTCTGAAGCGCCTTTATGGAAGCCCCGGATGCGACCATCACCGAGGCGAAGCTGTGGCGCAAGCTGTGCAGTGTCACCTGTCGCAGTCCAAGCCGTTTCAAGGTCGCCCCGAAATCCTTGCGGACATTGGACTGGTCGACCGGCTGGCTGCCATTGTAAGAGAAAAGAAGGGTATTCGGCGCCGGGGACCCGAGCGCTTCATACCTCTCCTTGAGAACCCTGGAGAGCGTCGGCAGCATGGGCACCGCTCTCCGCGATTCCGGGGTCTTCGGACTTTGGAAGCAACCAAGGAAAGTCCAGGTCCTTTCCACCTGTATCAAGTCGCCCCTGAAGTTGATGTGCCTCCAGGCCAAGCCCAGCGCCTCTCCCAGCCTCAAGCCCGATAACGCCAGAAGCGTATAGAGAGTCTTGTAAGGCTCCCCAGCTTTCGTGAGAAGCACACGTATCTCCTCCGGCTCAAGAAACTCAAGCTCAACGCGGGGCGATCGCGGCAGTATTACCGACCTGCATGGGTTCTCCCTTATGCTGTCCCAGGCGTACGCCTGTCTCATGCAAGACCTGAGATACCGGTAGCACTTCCCGACGGTCGCCGGCGAGATGTTCTTCTTGTTGTTCACCTTGTTGACCCAATCCTGAATGGAGCGTGGAGTTATCTCGCTGAGCCTCTTGTCCGAGAAGTACGGCAGTATATGGCACTGGAAGCTCGATTCCATGCTCTTGATGGTGGTTGCTTTGAGAGCGCTGGTCTTTGCACCGAGCCAATCCTCGTAGAAGTCGACGAACAATATATCCTGCACCTCTTGCCCGTAAGTCCCCTCCGCAATCTCGTGCTCGCGCCGCCTCAGCAGGGCTTCCCCGCTCTTGCGAGCGCGACCCGCCCTTTCCCGGCGCCACTTGCCGTTCGGGGCGATGTGAACGGCAAGCAGTGTTTGCCACCCTTCAGGTTCCTGGACTGGGCCGACCCCAATCAGATCACCTCCAATGCTGGCCGTT
>JBBQKJ010000020.1:0-51332 GCA_038326775.1 Candidatus Geothermincolia bacterium | reverse complement strand
ACGCAGTGCGCGCGCAGCTCGAGCAGGACCTCGGTCAGGTCGATGTCGTCGCGGTACACCTTGCACGCCACGTCGCACGCGCCGCACATCTGGCACTGGTAGATCATGTCGGTCACGGAGTCGTTCAGCTCGCTTCGGCCGAGCAGGATCGAGTGCCCGGTTATCATGCGGCCCGATCCGGAGTAGGAGTGGAAGTTATAGCGCGCGATGGACGGGCAGTTCTTGGCGAAGCGCCAGCTCTTTATCTGGTTGTAGGGGACCCACTTGCACGACGAGCAGCGGGAGCACCCTTCCATGTCGTTGCGGTAGTCCGTGAGCGCCATCTACCCCACCTCCGTTTCGAGCTTGCGCGCCTTGTCGCCCGGGGCGCCGCCCCCGTTGCCGTCGAAGCAGAGCTTGCCCCGGTTGAGGACACCCCCCGGGTCGAGCATCTCCTTGATCTTCTTGAGAGCGGCCACCGTATCCGGACAGTGCGCGTAGGCCATGTCCGCCCAGGAACCGTACGGGCGGGAGAAGAACGCGCCGGCCCCGTCGAGCGCGCGGCTCGCATCCTCGTGCAGCTCCCTCGCGCGGGCGGTGTCGGCTTCGTCACCGGGGTCGTAGCAGATATTGAACTCCACGTGGCAGGTGCGCCCGTGCTGGATCGGCTGGATGTACATGCCGAGCTCGGAGGCAGGGTAACCGTGGCGGTCTACAGCCTCCTCGACGACCGGGATGAACGAGGGCGCGCGGTCGAGCGTGGTCAGGAAAAGAATATCGAGGAACGCCCCGTTCGCTCGCGTCTTGTAGTACGGCTCGGGGCTGGGGTTGGCGATGATGTCGAGCATCCTGTTGGAGGACGCGCCCGGCACCTCGCGCGCCGCGCACACTCCCGCTGCCTGGGCGAGCTCCGCCAGGTCGTGCTCCTGGTAGGCGACACGCTGCTCGGGAAGGTACTCGAAGCCTGCGACACCGTAGACCAGCGTGTAAGGCGCCTGTTTCGCGGCGAGCTCCCGTATCGCTTGCGGCTCGTCGGCGAGCATCATCGCCAGTGCGAACGAGTTGAGGATGAAAAACTCCTGGGCAAGCTTCGGGCGGAGCGCCCGGTACGAGAAGTCGATGAGCCTGCCGAGCTTATCGGTCGGCAGGAAGTGGAGGCGGTGCAGCGCGGGCTCGAGCTCCAGCTTGATGGTGGCCCAGGTGACCGCGGCCATGGTCCCCTGCGAGCCCTGCGCGATGCGCAGGAAATCTGTCTGGGCCGGGCCCATCGGGTTCTTCTGTGCAAGCCCTTTCTCCCACTGTTCCTTGAGGCTCCCGGGGCCCGCCGCCGAGCCGGTGCGGAACATGTCGCCGGTGCCGAACACCAGCTCCGAGCACAGCAGGGGGTCGGTCATGTCCCAGTGGTACCTGGGGATGGTGATGGGCTCTCGCTCGAGGCCGCTCGCGATAACCGATTTCGTCGCCCTTGGCATGAGAGGCGTCAGCGGCCGCAGGCCGGCCTTTTTCGCCTCGGCCTTGAGCTGCGCGAACTTGACACCGGGCTCGATGAGCGCCACCTTGTTGCGCCGGTCTACGCGCAGCACGCGGTCCATGCCCGACATGTCCACTATCACCGCTTCGCCGGATGGGACGGTGTCGCCGCGAAAGCGCGGCGGGCCCGAGGAGGAAAAGACCAGGTTGAGGCCCTCGTTGTTGGCGAGCTTGATGAGCCCGCGCACCTGGACGGACTCGGCCGGCCGCACCACGAGCAGAGGGCTTCCCCCGCTCGCGAGCCCGGCGCTCCGGTAGCTCGAGAGCGCGGAGGCGTCATCCGATACGCGGTCCTCCCCCAATATCCCGGAGAGCTTCTTCTTGAGTCCGATAACGTCGGTCGTCGACATCTTCGCTCTCCTTTCGCCTCAGGCGGTAACTGCTTTAACGAGCATCCTGGTGAGCGCGGCCACACCGAGCCTGCGCACGATGGCCACGTCGAGCAGGCGCGAGGTCAGGGCCATCAGGTGGTCGCTCGCGGCCAGGCGGATCGCCGGGCCCGACCAGGCGAGAAGCGCGTCCATCCGCATGACCGTTTTCTCGGAAGCCTCATCTATCTTGTTGACCAGGTCGCCTATCTCGCAGCCTGTCTCCTTCATCACCCCGTCCACGACGTCGCCGAACAACGCCATGCCCTTGTCGATCACGCCGCTCCGGTACGCGCTGGCCGTCACCTCGAAGAGCGGGCCTCCCTTTGTCGCCAAAACAACCACCCCTTGTCCTATTCCGGTGGACCTTCGCCGGTCCAGCTGAACTTCTCGATGAGCGTCTCGATCCGCTTGCGCATCTCCGGGTCGACCTTGTCGAAATCGAAATCGACCTCGTCGCAGTACATGCCCGTGTCCGCGGCCTTGTCCTTGTCCATGAAGCCCGATATCTTCTGCTGCCAGCGGGTGTAGTTGCCCATCATCGGGCTGATGATCTTGCGGAGTCGGGCGTCGGTAGAGGAGAGCGGCTCCATGCACCGCTCGGCCGCCTCCACCGAGAACTCGATGAATATCGGCTCGAGCGCGGCGAGGTGGTCCGGGTTGCGCGGGTCGTACTGGAATATCTCCTCGCAGTGGCCCCAGGTGTTGTCCTCGTAGGCGACCATGTACGGGTTGTCGGCCATGTCGTCGAGGATGCCGCCCCTGTCTATCCACTTCTGCTTAACCTTCTCTCCCATGGTTGCCCAGTCCATCTGGGTGTCCCAGGTGTCGTTGCGGTCCAGCGCGGTGAACATCTGCCCGCCCATGCGGAACACCACCGGCACCGCAGTCGAGCGCAGGAAGTTCATCAGGAACATCCGGATTATTGGCTTGGCCTTGCCCAGGTCGATGACGGCACCGCCGTACTGTCTGGCTATCTCGGCGAGCACGCCCTCCTTGTAGGCCATCTCGCCTTCCGAGTCGGCGACCATGATGAGCGTGCAGCCCCATTTCATGTCGCCGGTGAGGGCCTTCCTTATCGCCTTCGTCTTCGTGAGTATCTTCATCAGGTGCGGGGTAGCGATCGAGATGGTCGCGCCCAGGCCCGTGCGGCTGAATATATAGCAGAGTTCCGACTCGTTTATCTTGTAGATGGCCTCGTCCTGGCTCTTGCGGTCAGGCCAGAAGCACATGCAGAACCTGAGGTTTTCCGGCACCTCGGAGCGGGCGTCCAGCAGCAGCCCTTCGGTCTTTATCTGCGGAGGGCCGGGCCAGTTATAAAGCTTGATGGCCGCTTTGGTGAAGATGCCCAGCCCGGAGAGCGCGCCGGTCGAGCCGCGTACTATTCCCCGCAGGCTGGGCCCCGGGCCGTCGCCACAGAACCAGCCCTTGCCCGAGCCGAGAGTGCCGAGCCGTAGCACCTCACCGTCGGGGAGCACCCACTCCGCGCCCAGCAGGTTGCGCCCGCTGTAGCTCATGTAAACGCAGTCCCAGCCGACACCCCACGCGGAGGTGGCGCTCGCGAGCGGGGAGCAGGAGGGGCCGGCGCCGATGATGTGGGTGTTAAGGCCGACCTTCATCGCCTCGGCCTGGAGCTGGGCGCCGCACACGTACGGCTCCAGTACCGCGTACATGTTCTTCTCGTCGATGTCGACGATGCGGTCCATGCGCCGCAGGTCGACCTGGACCACCCCTTCGCTCGTGGGAGAGCTGTAAGCGCCCCACCCGGTCGAGAACGCTTTGAACTTCAGGCCGTTCCTGCCGATCGCCTTGACGAGAGCCTGCACCTCCTCAGTGCTGGCCGGCATGGCGACGGCCACCGGCCTGATCACCCAGCGCTCCGGGTTGTCGTTCGCGAACGGCTGCCAGGCGTAGGAGTCGAGCACCGCCGGCTCCCGGGAGACGTTCTCGGGGCCGACCGCCTCCTCCAGCTCCCTGTAAGCCTCATCCGTTATGGCCAGCTCAACCTCTTCACTCATCAACTCCACCTCCGTGTGGTGGTCCGTGCTACTTCTTCATCGCGCCGCCGAGCAGAAGGTCGAACGCCCGCTCGAACAGCTCCGGGTACTCGCCGCCGACCAGGCCGGACGCGTCGTTGACCAGCGCCAGGTCGAGCAGCCCTGTCGCCGTGCGCCAGGCGATGACAGCGAAAGCGGGAGGGTCGACGTCTTCGCGCAGCAGGCCCGACTTTATGCCATCCCTGACCAGGTCGGCGACGTACCCCAGCAGGCTGGTCGTGTAGCCGGAGACGCTGTCGACCAGCTCGTCCGGCAGGTTCCGGCGCGCCGTCTCGCTCAGGAAGTACTGGGTAACCCGGAAGTACTCCCGGTTGCACAGGCAGAATTCGACGAAAGCCATGAACATGGAGCGGCCCATGGTGACGAGGTCCATCTCCGAGGCGCTTATCTCCCTCAGCCTGTCGTCGATTATCTTGAAGCCCTCGAGGATGATGGTGATATACAGCTCGTCTTTGCCGGAGAAGTAAAGATAGAGCGTCCCCTTGCTGAGCTCGGCCGCAGCCGCGATATCCACCATTGTGGTCGTCTGGTAGCCCTTCTCGTAAAAGAGTTCTTTGGCGGCGTTGATGATGGTCTCTCGGCGCTGGAGCCTCTCGCGCTCGCGTCGCGATTGGGTGATCTCCTTTATGGGGGGACGTGCCTTCTGTTTCTGATATACCGCCATCAGGAGACTCCGAGGTAGCCCGCTTCTGACCGTGGGTCATAATATTGCCCATGGTCAGAGTTGTCAAATCCGTGGCGGGTAATTCATCCTGGGGTCAGGCACCATGACATGAATTTGCAGCTGCCTTCGGATGTTTCGGATAGGAATTCATGTCATGGTGCCTGACCCCGGGATGAATCCGATGTTGTATCAGAAAGGGGGGGCGGGACCGGCGAGGCTCGTGGCGTGCAGGCTCCAGCCTTCGTACACCAGTTTGCCCGGGACGCCCTCATGCGTGTCGCAAAGGGCCGCCGGCTCCTGGATTGCCATGGGAAGAAAGACCCACTCCGGCGCGGGCGGGATGAGGGGCACGTCCACGTCCGTCTGCACCACGCAGCGGAAGCAGTCCATATTGCCGAAGTAGTAATCCTTAAACGTCTGGCGCTCCCGGGAGGTCAGGTTCGGCGGGTAATCGGCGATCTGTGCTATCGATGTGTCGACCGGTATCCAGCCGTAGTTGGGCAGGAAAAACTCGGCCCAGAAGTGGTCTGAGAACTCTCCCGACAGGAGCTGGTAGCCGCCCGTGCAGCGCGCCGGTATGCCCACCGCGCGGGCGAGCGCGCTGAAGTATATGCCCTGGGCGCCGCAGTCGCCGCGCTTCCTGGCGTGGACGTAGACCGACTCGGCCTCTCCCCGCGGCCATAGGCACTGGTGCGGCATGAAGCTGTACTTTATCTCGCGGAGCATGTAATCGTATATCTTCCGCGCCGCGCGCCAGGGGTTCTTCTCGCCACCCACCACCTTATCGGCGGTCGCCCTTATCTCGGGAGTGATGGCGATGTTCCCGTAGGAGGCGGTGTAGCGCTGGTAGTCGGGGTCGCTCCTGTCGTAGGCGCCGACGTTGTCCGGGTTCACCGTGAACCGCTGTTCGTAGTGGGTAAACAGGTATGTCATGGCTATGTCGAGGTTGCCTTCCAGCTTGTCGAGCGGGACCTCCATGTAGGCAAGACCTATGTCCGCTGCGTCCTGGGGCGGCTGCTTTACATAGGTGTCGGGGGTTATCGACACAAGGCTCACCTGGTCCTGGGGCCCGGTCACGATGGGCATCGGGAACCACAGCTTGAAGACGCCGGTCTTTGGGAGCTTGTCCCGGGGGATTTTGAGCTTCGCGTCGCCCTTCCAGCTGGAGGGCCTGGTGTACGGCTGGTAGGCGGTCGTGGCACCGGTCTCGATGTAGTTGTGTATAAGCCCGGGCAGCGCCTTCTCGGAAGTCGAGATCATCTGGGGGTCGGCGCGCATAAGGTCGAGGTGACGGTACTTCAGGTTCTCCACCACGCTCGTGAAGTAGTGGGGGGCACGGTCTATCTCCATGCTCTCGAGCTCTCCGCTTGATATCCAGCGGTTGCGCTCCGCCTCCGCTACGTCGGGAAAGCTCTTCGCCAGCAGTTTGCGCACCTCAGCCTTGCTGTTGGGGTAGGTCAGCCTGAATATCTCGCAGTTCTGCGCCTTCTCGCGGGCCTGCTTCGCCTCGGAAGAGTTCTTCTCTTTGACTAGCCGGGTCTCCGCCTGCCAGTAGACCTTCTCGGCCTTCGTGTACATGGTCGTGTCGTAGAAGTCGTTGGCCTGGCCGAGCAGCCTGGCCCCCTCCGAGGAGGGTGAGGTCGTGCCGCTCCCACAGCCCGCCAGGCACGCCAGGGCGACGAGCGACGCCAGCAGGATAGCGATCGCAGCCTTGTCGGTCTTACGCATTCTGTCTCTCCCTTTCGACCTCCCGGCCCGACAACTCGTTCAGAATAGCGCCCCAGTCTCCTCCCGGCAACCGCAACATTGGGGTCAGGTCGCTTTCTTGCGGATTCGCCCTTCTCGCCGCCAGCCTGCCCGGGCCCTCGTACACCCCGCGCCCGGTTGTCCCCGGGAGGTTGCGTTTTGCCCTGTTGAAATGTGGCGGCGGGGCAATACAATGTCAGCATGGCCCGTATGAGGAGACCAGCTTGAGACAACTGAGAAAGGTGACATACCCGCCGCTGATGTGGCTCGGGCGCAAGAAGACGCATGAGGTCATTCTCGTCCTGGGCCTTGCCTTCATGTTTGTGTTGCTGGCCGCCGTCTCGCCGTTCCTGCTGGCCGCGGACGCCTCGGCGTTCGGCAGGTTCCCACCCGGAGTGCGCATCGACGGCATCGACGTGGGCGGGCTGACGCGGGCGGAAGCTGTCGCCGTGTGCAGGAGCGAGCTCGCCGGCCTCGACTCCCGGCCGGTCACTCTAACGGTCGACGGCGAGTCCTGGTCGAACACCGCCGCCGATGTCGGGCTCGAGATCGACTACGAGGGAATGGTCGAGCGGGCGTACAAAACCGCCTGGGACACAAGCCTGCCCGAGCGCATGATAAGGCGATTCCTGGGCAGCCCCCGCTCGATGAACATGCCGCTGGCCATCAAGTACGATGATCAGTTGCTGCGCCGGTTCGTCAACGTGGCGATGCCATCCATAGAGTGCGAGCCGAAGAACGCCTACCTCGACGTCTCCAGCGGGGAGGCCGTTGTCCGTAGCCCGAAGACCGGGCGCAGGGCGGACCTCGAGCAGGTGCTGGCCGCGGCCGGGAAGGCACTGGAGAAGGGCAAGCGCACGGTCGAGGTCCCGATAGCGAAGCGCACTCCTCCCGAGATCACAGAGGTGACGGTTGGCAGGCTGATACTTGTGAACCAGGAGGCGCATACCCTCTCTCTATATGACCGGGACAAGCTGCTCGCGAAGTACCCTGTCGCCGTAGGCTCCGCGAAGTACCCCACGGTCATCGGGGAGTGGGCGGTGGTCAGGCTGGAAAAGAACCCTACCTGGTACAACAGGGGCTCGACCTGGATGGAGAACATGCCCGAGTCGATACCTCCGGGGCCGAACAACCCGCTGGGTACCCGGGCCATAACCATCAACGGTGGTGGAATCCTCATCCACGGGACCAACAACACCGGCTCTATCGGCTACTCGGTCTCCCACGGCTGTATCAGGATGTACATGAAAGACGTCGAGGCGCTCTACGAGCAGGTTAATGTAGGCATGCCCGTCTACATTATCAAGAGGAGCGGCGAGCCGTACTTCGACTGCTCCAAGCCCCCCTTCTGGAAAAACGAGTAACCTGCATCTGTAAGAAAAACTCGCGCTCGGCCGTCATGCTCCATGAGAGGAACACGCAGGCGACGCGGGCAAACGGAGGTGGGTATGATGAAACGGAGACTGGTTTCTGTCCTGCTGTGCGTGATGATGTGCCTTGGGGTCACAGCTTCGTGGGTGGCGCTCGGCGGCGGAGCGGCCGTAGCCGGTCCCCTGCCGACGTGGTACCTGGCCGAGGGCTCCACGGCATGGGGGTTCGGTACCTACATCAACATCGAAAACCCCAACCTGGTTGACGTCCAGATACGCGTCACATACATGACGTCATTCGGGCCTCTGGTCCAGCCGGACTTCACGATGGCGGCCACCAGCACGGTTACCATTAACCCCTTTGCCGCTCTCGGCCAGCGGGACTTCTCCACCAGGGTGGAGTGCCTCGGCGGACAGACCATCGCGGCCGACCGTACCATGTTCTGGATGGGTGGCCCTGGCTCGGAGCAGGATCAGAACATGGAGACCCACTCGTCCATCGGCGTTACCGCCGCACAGGTCACCTGGTGGATGCCGGAGGGCTCCAGCGCCTGGGGCTTCCAGACCTGGCTGCTCGTTCAGAACCCGAACCTCGTCCCTGCGAACTGCGCCGTAACTTACATGATCGAGGGGTTCGGCCCGATCACTGTAAACAAGGTGGTCCCCGCCAACTCGCGGGCGACCTACAATATGAAGGACGACATCGGCTCGGCGGACGCCTCCATCCAGGTACTGGCCGACCAGCAGGTGATCTGTGAGCGGGCTATGTACAGGAACTCGCGGCGAATGGGCCACGACTCCATCGGGACGACAGTGCCGTCCCTGGATTACTATCTTGCCGAGGGAACGACCGCGTGGGGTTTCACCACCTACCTCCTTGTCCAGAACGCGAACGTTGTTCCGAACGACATCACCATTACCTACATGAAGCCATCGGGCCCGGTGGTCATGCCATCATTCACAATGCTGCCCGAGACGCGCAAGACGATCAGGGTCAACGATTTTGTACCCAACAGCGACCTCTCCATAAAGGTGCATGGCACATCCCCCCTGTTCGCGGAGCGCGCTATGTACTGGGGAGCCGGTACCGTCTGGGGCGAGGCGGGCCACGACTCCATCGGGGTCGACCAGCCGCATGCGATATGGTACATGCCCGGAGGGAGCAGCCAGTCGCTCAACGAGACGTGGACGCTGGTGCAGAACCCCAACGCGGTCGACGTGAACGTGGAGATATCGTACTACCCCGAGGGGTCGCTCTTGAACGTCGTGATCCCCAACACCATCGTACCCGCCAACTCGCGCAGGACCTTCAACATGGCCGACGCGGTCACCACGCCCGGCAGGTACGCCACGCAGGTGCGGACCCTCACCCCGGGGCAGAACATCATCTGCGAGCGCGCCACCTACATCTGGACCGAAGCCGGCTCGCTCTCCGCGCGCACGGCGGGTGAGGAGACCATCGGCGCCTGGGACGACTAGACATTACTTCTGCCGCAGCTGCGATGGCCGCGTCCCGCGCCGGGCGCGGCCATCATTCGTTTGTCCGCTATTCGCGCTGTTGATATTATTGGCCCTGCCCAACGGTTCTTCTGAATATCATGGGGGTAGATCATGGAGTGGCAGGCGCAGGCAAAGCAGCTCACTGAATTCTTGAGGCTCATGGTGAGGCCTGTAGGTGTAAGCCTCGTCAAGGCCGAGGAACTCCACGAGGTGCAGGCACTGCGGCCGGGTCGTGATTTCGGGCGGAAGTTCGCGTTCTGCCAGGCGCTCTCGGTGGCCGGGCGAATGGGCGTTCCGGCGCTGGTCACCGGGCAGGACCAGGGGTGCATAATGGTCCTTCAGGCGTTCGGGATGGGTAAGTTCGATCCGGTCACCAAGATCCCGGAGTCGCAGTGCGCCATGGGCTGGCTCAAGGACCTCGACACCGCGTACAAGTTCGTCGCCGCGGGCGCCGAGGACGCGCTCGGCGAACGCGAGTTCGCGGGGATGCTCGCCGCCCCGCTCGAGTCCATGGACCGGCGCCCCGATGTGGTCATCGTCTACGGCATGCCTGCCCAGGTGGCGAGGCTCGTGCAGGGGTACGGCTACGTGACCGGCGAGCCCATCGAGAGCTCCTTCACCGGCTTCGGTGGAACTTGCATGGCCGGCGTGCTACGCACCCGCCGCCTGGGTAAGCCACAGGTGCTCTTGCCGGGGATGGGCGACCGCCTGATGGCCCGCGTCGAGGACCACGAGATGGCGTTCTCCTTTACGCTCGACCACATGGAGACGCTCCTCGAGGGAATCCGGGACGTGGGCACCCGTTCCGGTCTCAGGTGGCCGATGAAGTACGCCATCTACGATGTCGACTCCCCAAAGCTCAATAGTATCTACCCGGAGTTCGAACAGTTCCTGGAACGCTTCTAATGCAATATCGGTGTCAAATGCAACATCGGGGTCAGGTCACTTTTCTGCAGTTTGACACACTCCACGCCCATGAATGGTTCTGATTACCAGGAGAAGCCGGGGCGGGCCCCAAGGAGGCTCAGAAACCCGGGAAAGGCGAGCTTTAACCGGGGCATGGCGGCGCTGGCTGTCGCGGCGGCAGGTTACATTCTGGGCTTCTTGCTCCCGTGGGCAGTGAATTCATCGCAATCCGGGAGCGGCATAGCCGCGGGTCGGTTCATGTTCATGCCGATCGGGGGCATAGCCTCGTTCTTTCTTGCGATTGTCGCGATACAGATCGGGAGAAAAACAAAGCGGTTCATCGGCCAACTGCCTCCCGTCCGCCGCGAGCGCCTTGGCTCGTTCATGGACATTGAAAAAGAGAGCCGTCGAGCCTCCGCCGGCATCGCGCTTGGCATCATTTGCATCGTCGCCAACCCGCTCGTCGGCTTCTTCATCATAACGGTGCTCGGGTAAGGTTTCCTATCCGTTCTGGGAAGTGACGAACTCGAAGGCCTGACGGAGCAGGTCAACCATGGACTGCTCGCCGTCGCTGGCAATCCATATATTTCGCGCGGCATGCCAGGTGGCAACGGCGACGGCCGCGTAAAGGGAAGGTCTGGGATCGGTATCCGGGTCAACGCCCAGCCGCTGGGCAAGCGCCTCGGTCACTGCTCGCTCGAACGCCGGGTTGATCACGTTGCGCTCGTAGTCGCCGATCTTGCGCGACCGCTCAGATAGCTTCCTGCGAAGGCGCAGATTGGATTCGTCAGGCCTGCCCAGCTCGACGAACTGCTTCGCTGCCTCGTACATTGCCACAAGCGGTGCCTCCTCCGGCGGCCGTGACGCGATCAACTCCGAGAGGCGATCTACGCTCGATCGCCAGCCGCTGAAGAGGACCGCCTCTTTTGAGTCGAAGTACCTGAAGAAGGTGCGCGTGGAAACATCGACGGCGTCGGTGATGTGCTCAATAGTCGTTTCGTCGTAGCCCTTACGCTGGAAAAGCCTCAGGGCGGTGAACTCGAGCGCGTCGCATGTCTCCTGCTTCTTGCGCTCCCGCCTGCCTAGAATCCTATCAATCGTCTCTTTTCCCATGCGGAAATTATAGCATGTTTGGCCGGAACATAGACATTTCTGGCATATATGACATAAGTTGTCCTCACCTATATTTCCCATTATTAAAGCTGAATTCTTGACTATCCTTCAGTAACCTATTGACATATGTCATACATGACAATATTATCCTGAGCGACTGTCTGGCGCACTTTCGAGAATGCGTACGCCGGGGTCTGACCTCAGCACGTGGAGAATTCATGTCAAGGTGACCCCAACATGAAAGGAAGATGACATGAGCGGTGAGTCTTCGAATGGAATCCAGGTACGGCGGCTGGGCCGCACCGATATCGAGATATCCCCTATCGGAATCGGGACGTGGCAGTTCGCGGGTGGAAAGGGCATCGACAGCCTCGTCTGGCAGGACGTCGCTGATAAGGAGACAGTCGATATTGTAAAGACAGCCCGCGCGGGGGGCGTCAACTGGTTTGACACAGCGGAGGCTTACGGATGGGGCCGCTCAGAGCGTCGCCTTGCGAGCGCTCTCGAGGCCGCCGGCGCAACAGACGACGACACGCTCGTGGCGACGAAATGGATGCCGCTGTTCAGGACGGCGAACTCGCTCGGGAGCAACATCGAGAAGCGCAAGGCGTGCCTGGCGCCGTATTCGGTCGGCCTGCTCCAGATACACCAGCCGATAGCCCTCGCCACGGTCAAAGCCCAGATGGACGCGATGGCCGACCTCGTCGAGAAAGGCCTGATACGCTCGGTGGGGATCAGCAACTTCCCGTCCTTCATGATGCGACGGGCACACGCCGCGCTGGCCGCTCGTGGTGTTCTGCTGGCGTCGAACCAGGTCAAGATCAGCCTGCTCAATCGCCGCATAGAAACGCTCGGGGTCCTTAAGGCCGCGAAGGAGTTTGGCGTGACCCTCATAGCCTATTCCCCGCTGGAGATGGGAATACTTACGGGCAAGTTCCACAAGGACCCGACGCTGCTGAAGACCCGTCCATTCGGGCGGAGGCTGTTCATGCGCGTCCAGCTCGAGCGCAGCCGCAAACTCGTCGGTGCCCTTGAGGAGGTCGCCGCGGCCAACGGGGTCAGCCCCGCCGTGGTCGCGCTGAGCTGGCTCATCAACTACTACGGGGAAACCGTTGTGGCCATCCCCGGTGCGACAAAGGTGAGCCAGGCCGAGCAGAACGTGGCGGCGATGCAGCTCAAGCTCTCGGACAAAGAGATGGCGCATATAGACCAGCTCTCGCGCAGGTTCCGCCACTTCCTGCCGATCAGCAGGTAGCGCCCCAGGTCACGCTTCAGGCGCAAGTGATCAGGTCAGAATAGAGAGAGCTCGGAAGAAACAGCAGCCGCGATACCGAAAAAGAGCATGAACCCGACCGTTAAAGCCCACATGCTCAAAGGGAATATCATGCCAGCGTCCAGGCTCTTCGAGCTGGCGCGGCGATAGATCACGAGCGACAGTGCGAAGGCGAGATAGACAGCGTACGCCAGCATCAGGGCGGCCTCGGCACCGCCACCCCAGTTGCTGAAGAAAACGACGAGGGCGACTATACCGATTGCCGCGTTGGCGAAGCCGGTCTCCCACTGAAAGAACGGCTTTCCCTCGTGAAGACCCATCCGGGCGGAGTCGCTGCGATAGAACACTGTATGCCTGATCCCGGATATCACACCTACCGCCCCGACCATCAGCGCAAAAGCGTAATGGAGCCCCTTCACCGCGCCGTCACTGGTGAACCCGTAGATACCAAGGGCGATCCCGACGCCTCCACAAGCGTAAGTCAACGTCATGAGAAGGCCGGCTACCCCGGGGGCGTTCCACCAGCAAGCCTCCACACCTCCATTGGTTATTTTCACTTCGTCTCCCATCACTACCCCCCGTTTGGCTTGCGTGCAGACACAGCCTACTTCATCCCGACGGCGCGGTCCCTGCCGGGCTCTTCATGTGTGCTTCCTGGTCCCGGACGCCCCGGGTGGCGTTCAGGGCGCGTCTGATATGATGAAGACCTCTCAACAGGAGGGGGTAGTGAGGATTGCTGGTTCATCGAGGCCGGGGCAACAGAATTCCAGGCTGTTCCTCCGCCTGCAGCCGGAGAAGCTTTTCGACCCGTGGGTGGTTCGCTACCTCGAGAACGGCGACCGGACGGGGGCCCTCGAGGCGCCGGCGGACGCGCCCGAGTACGCCATGGAGCGGCTTATGGGCCGCCTCGGCGAGCTGCGGCCGGACATCAGAAAGCTGGGCTGGAAGGAGACCGGCTTCACGCTCCGGACAATGGCGGACGGCTTCCCCGAGCTCGCCGTCTACCTTCTCCGCATCAGGCGGGGGCTCAAACGCAGCTACCGGTCGCTTCCCGAGAACCGCGGCCGGGCGCGCACGGAGGTCGACGATGCCTTTGTCACAGAGCTCAAGGCGAGGGCGCGCGACCTGGGGATCTCCGCGCTCGGGTTCTGCAGGGTAAGTCCGCGGTACATCCTGCGGGGCCGCTACGTCCTCTACCCCAACACCATCGTCTGCCTCCAGGAGATGAAGCGCTGCGAGATGGAGACCGCGCCGGGGCACCCGGCGGCGCTCGAGACCATGCGGGTGTACGCGAACCTAGGGCGGGCGATGAACGATCTCGCTGGCTGGATGCGCTCGCGGGGGGTCGCGGCCCAGGTAGGACACCCGTTCGGAGGCCTCGCGCTCTACCCGGCGCTCGCGGCCGATGCGGGGTTGGGCTACCGCTGCCGCACCGGCCTGCTGGTCACTCCCGAGTTCGGCCAGCGCCAGCGAATCGGCGCCATCTACACGCCGCTCGAGAACCTGCCGTTCCCCGCTCGTAACGAGCACGAGTGGGTGTTGGAGTACTGCGACTCCTGCAACGCCTGCATCCGCGCCTGCCCGGGCGACGCGATACTCGAGAGGGCGGTCCCCAACGTCGAGATCGTCGTTACCTCGGTCGACAACGCGAAGTGCTTTCCATGGTTCGCGCTCAAGGGTGGCTGCTCGGTCTGCATAAAGGTCTGCCCGTTCAGCCGCGGGCAGTACGAGAGGCTGAAGCCGACGCGCTGTGATTGATCGCAAGCGGGTGCCTTCAGCAAAGCCTCGTCATCCTGCGTAAGCCGGCTCGTCGATCAAATCAACGGCCTGGGTCAGTTATCCCTTCCGGGGGCAACTGTCGACTCTGGCAGTGAGATGCTGAACTCGGTGCCGTCGCGCTCGTCGGACGTGAACGAGACCTCGCCCTTGAGGTACCTCTCGCCGATGAGCTTCATGCTGTAAGTGCCCAGGCCGCGTCCCGCTCCCCTCGTAGAGAACGAGCGCTGGAAGACCTGCAGTTGGACCTCGCGTGTCATGGCGCCGGGGTTGCGTACCCAGACCCGCACGCGCCCGTCGGCCTTCTCCGCGCCCGCCGTGACGACGCCACCATCGCCGGTGGCCTCGAGAGCGTTCTTCAGCATATTGGTCACAACCCGTAAAAGAAGGCGCTGGTCTGTAACAAGCTCTACGTCCACTTGCCCCTCGCGGACCAGGATGCTCTTGCCCTCTTCCAGCGTCTCGCGCCTGAACTGCGACGATGCCTCCACCAGCAGCGCGCCTGCTTCGATGAGCCTGGGCTGGACGTTCAACTCGCCGCTCTCCGCGGCAAGGAGGTCTCTCTGCGCGCAGATCTCGTCCACCAGGCGGCCGCCCAGGTCGGCCAGGTAATCGATCTGCTCCCTGACGTCAATCTCCTCGTAATCCCTCACCATCTCCAGGAGCCCGAACAGCGCAGTCGCCGAGTTGAGGACGTCGTGAAAGAATATCTTCTCCAGGCCGCGCCTTCTCTTTGCGTCGCTGATGTCCGTGAGCGTGAGCAGTATCAGCCCACGGCCTTCGACATCGATTGGAACCGCCGCGACAAGGAGGTCGAGCCACTCCGTCTCGGTCTCGTTCTCAACGGTTATCCTACACTCGTGGGTGGCTTTTTCCCCGGTCTCCAGCGTCTGGACTATCGCGGCGGCTGCGCCGCAGTACCTGCAGGTCTCACCGGTACCGCAGCCGGCGGGTAGGTCCCATGCATGGATACAGCCCACTGCCTCACCGGGCCTGCTCCCCAGTATCTCCTGGAAATCTTCCTCGCTCAAGAGGTCGAGCAGGGCTTCGTTCGCGAGCAGGATCTGCCTGTGCTCGTCGAGGATGGCGGCGCACTCCGGGACGGCTTTCAGGAGCAGCTGCAGGTCGAGTTTCGTCGACAGCGCTCTCGAGTCGACCCGCGCCTGTTCTATCCCCAGCCGCTCCGGCGGCGCGAAAAACGTCTTCTCAGCCACGTACTCAAGCCATACCGGCGAGGCGGGTCTTGATTATCTCCTCGGCATCGCGCACGGTGCGCTCGATGACCTCGGCGACGGTCGGGATGTCGTGCAGGAGTCCGGTCACCTGGCCGACCGGCAGGACGCCCTTCACGATATCGCCGTCCTCGGTGGCCTCCTTGATCTGCTTGAAGGCGTTCGCCATGAAGGCGAGTTGTTTTGCATTGCTCCAGCCGGAAGCGAGCACGCCCACGAACATCTTGAGGTACGGCATCTTCATCATGTCGGCGATGAACTTCGAGTTGGGAATGGCCTTGAGGTAGCCCCAGGGGAAGATTCCCGCCTTGATTGACTTACGGGCGCCCGGGGTATCGAGCACGCGGCACCAGAGGCCATCGAAGCGCTTGCTGTAGAGGGTGTCGTAAACGTCCTTCTCGATGGAGAGCTTCTTGAAGTTATCGTGGAGGGGGCTTTCCACCGTGGTCATCAGGCGCGTGCCCATTGCTACGCCCTCCGCGCCGAGGGCCATCGCGGCGGCCAGCCCGCGCCCGTCGCCTACACCTCCGGCGGCGATAATAGGGATGTCGACGACATCCGCCATGCTCGGGACCAGGCAGAAGGTAGTGGGAGGCTCGCCGTGCGCGGCGGCCTCGTTGCCGGTGGAGATGACGCCGTGGCAGCCGTACTCCTGCGCCCTTTTAGCGTGACGGCTGTTTGTGACGGTGGCAAGGACCTTGCCGCCGTACTCGTTGGCCATCTGCGCAATCCAGTCGCCCTTGCCCAGCGAGAAGTTGACGACCGGTATCTTCTCCTCCAGGCATACCACGGCGTTGGCTGCCGCGCCCGGGAAAAGCAGCGAGGCGTTGGCCCCGAAAGGCTTGTCTGTGAGCTCGCGTATCCTCTTGATGGCCTTTCTGGTCTCGTCGGCGTCGAGGACGCCCGTAGCCAGAATGCCCAGGCCCCCCGCGTTCGAGACCGCGGCCACCATCTCGGGCGTGCTGATCCAGCTCATGCCGGACAGGATTATCGGGTGCTCGATGCCGAGCAGTTCGGTGATGCGCGTCTTCATGGAACATTACCTCCACGTTCGTCTGTCACAGGACCGGCTACAGATTATATCGCATTGGGTCAGACCGGGCGCAATTCATGTCGGGGTCAGACACCTTGACATGAATTTGCGGCTGCGGCCGGCTGTCTCGGATACGAATTCATGTCATGGTGTCTGGCCACGGCTGTGATCTAGCGAAACGCAGAAAAGTGACCTGAGATGTTGCATTCTCCATAAAGAGGAACGGGGGTACTCGCGTATAAAGTATTCCCGGTAGCTGCTCGATACCTTTATTGCTTGGTCAGGATCGGCCGCGAGGCCCGGGTGGAAGGGGGCACAAGAGATGGAAAAGGATTTCTCTATCGGAGACGCGGTAAGCTTCGGTTGGAACGCGATGAAGATGAACCTCGGGTTCTTCATCCCGGCGGTCCTCATACTGTGGGTGGCGGGGGCGATCCCGGGGGGCATCCAATCGATGAGCGTCTATATGTCTTCGACCGTCGTGGTCTAGAACTGGCCGTGCTTGCCCTTGCCGCCGGTGAACTCGGTGGCCCCGGTGACCGCCTCCCCGCTGGTGATGGCCTCGATGCCTACCCTGTACTCGAGCTCCATCGCCCGATCGAGCTCGAGGCCGGATCCCAGGTAAGCCGCCATGCGGTCTCCGCGCAGACCTGACTGCGGGAACTCCACAAGCTCCGACGCCAGCTTCTCGGCTTCCTCGCGCGCACGGCC
Organism: Candidatus Geothermincolia bacterium; assembly: GCA_038326775.1. Taxonomy (GTDB): domain Bacteria; phylum Actinomycetota; class Geothermincolia; order Fen-727; family Anoxymicrobiaceae; genus DYIU01. The sequence continues at coordinate 34,074 of JBBQKJ010000020.1, read as the reverse complement.
TTTACCGACAACCCGGTTTGCGAGCCCGAAGGCGAGCGCCTCCTCGGCGCCGACGGCGCGGCCGGTCATTATCATGTCGAGCGCGCGGCTCATGCCTATGAGCCTGGGCAGGCGCTGGGTGCCGCCGTCTATGAGGGGCACCCCGAAGCGGCGGTCGAACACGCCGAAGACGGCGTCCTCCTCCACCACCCGCATGTCGCACCAGCACGCGAGCTCCAGGCCACCCGCGACGGCGTAACCGGCGACCGCGGCTACCACAGGCTTGGACAAAAGCAGCCTCGTCGGGCCCATGGGGGCGCACTGCGACATATCCTCGTTGATCGGGTTGATGAGGTTTAGGTCGCCGCTGGCCAGTGCTTTCAGATCGGCGCCTGCGCAGAAGTAGCCGCCCGCGCCCCAGAGCACCGCGGCACACAGCGAGTCGTCGGCGTCGAACTCCTTGAACGCCGCGAAGAGCTGCTCGGCCGTGGGTCTGTTGACCGCGTTGCGCGCCCCGGGGCGGTTGATGATGACCGTGCAGACCCTGCCGCTCTTCTCTACAAGTACTTCGCTCATAGCACTTCCTCTCTTCACAGGGTGTTGGCCGGCATTAATACTGTATCAGACGCGGATGGATGTCACCGGGCGAGCAAAACGCGCCTTGGTGACGCGCCTCGAGACTAATGAAATCAGATCTGACCCCAATTATTAGGGCGGGGTCAGGAGCGCCTGTGCGGTGGTTGCCAGCGGATGAAAGGCGTCGGAAAGGCAGGCGGCGACGCGGGTGAACGCGAGGGGTGCCGATGGCCGGTCTGAACGGGTCGGGCCGGTGTTCAAGCCGAGCAGTGAGAAAGCCAGGGCGAGCAGCAACGCGAAAACGGGAATGAGTATGAGCATACGCGTAGCGCTTTTCTCCGCCACCATGTCGCCACCCTCAATCAAACGTCGTCAGACACCCGTTATTTCTTCCAGGGAGGGCTATATTCCTTCAAGACGTGGCGAATCGCGCTTATATCATGCCCCTCTTTGCGAAGAACATGGCGACCGGCTTTCCTAAAGGCGTGCGGTATCCGGCGGCAAGAGCGCCGCAGAAGATGCCCGGGTTCATCCTCTTGATCCTCCATCCCCACCTCGGGGTGAACTGCGGGACAACGAAAAGCCGGTTTTTCCTGACGGCTTTGACCGCATGTTCGGCCACCTCCTCTGCGGTAACCCTCGCGTTGCTGAAGAGGGCGTCGACCAGCTCGGTCTCCCACTCGTCGGTGCAGGTTATGGTCTTGTAGAGGTTGGTCTTGAAGAACGACGGGCAGAGGACGGTCACACCGATCTTGAAAGGGGCGAGCTCGACCTTGAGCGTCTCCGAGAGGGAGATGATACCGGCCTTCACGACGTTGTACGGCCCCATCTCCGGAACGTTCAGGAGCCCGGCGGCCGAGGCGGTGTTGACGATGTGACCGCCGCCCTGCGCTTTCATCCGGGGCAGGAAGGCGTGGCACCCGTAGACCGCGCCCCAGAGGCTCGTGTCTATAGTGCGCTTCCAGTTCTCGAGGGGGATGTCTCCCACGCAGCCAGCGTCGGCTACGCCGGCGTTGTTGACCAGGATACCCACCTTGCCCCAGGCGTCGAAGAAGTGGCCGGCCATAGCCTGGACCGCGTCGGGGTCCCGAACGTCGCAACGGTTTACCTCACCCGTGCCGCAGGCGCGCCTGACCATCTCCAGGGTCTCCGCCGCGCCCTCCATGTCGATGTCACAGACGCCGACCTCAAACCCCTCCCGCGCCCATGCCAGCGCCATTGCCCGGCCGAGGCCCGAGCCGGCCCCGGTGATAACGATCGTCCTGGGGATATCTCCGTATCGCATCGATCTCCTCCTGATCGACCGCATGCTGTGCCTGCTCTCATTCCACCGGAATCCCGTGATAGCTCCCTGGCCCCGCGCGGGCCGGGCGGCGAAAACGCAAGAAAGTGACCTGACCCCAATGTTGCGTTTTAGAAGGGGCGGGGGGGGGAAAGGTCGCCTTTGCCCGCGGTTTTGAAGTAGAAGGGGAAGGAGTAGGGGACTCTTACCGATATCGCGTCGCGCTCGCAGATGGCGGCGCAGTCGTTGCACGCCATGCACTGGGGGAAATCGACCTCGAAGTGGACCTTCCTGTCACTGCCCTCCCCCGCGATGAAAAGCGCGTCGCCCGGGCATATCCGGGCGCACAGACCGCAGCCGTCGCACCTGTCGTGGTCTATCGCAACGCGACCGGTCGTTGCGTACTCCTCTTTGTCGTAGGTTGGGATCCTCAACCTCTCCACAAGGCTGAAGTCAGCCATGGCGCGCCTCCCGCGTGTCTAGAAGATGGTCCGCTTCTCGCCGCCCTCGTACCATTCGGTCTCGACTGTCTCCCTCGGAATCATCCCGTCAGGATGTCCGACGGGATAGCCGAGGGCAATCCCCTCGCAGAGCTTGTAAGGGAACTCTATGCCCAGGCGCCGCTTCCACTTCGGGGTGAAGGTCAGGACCTTCAACAGGCCTATCCAGCACGTGCCGAGCCCCATGCTGTGGGCGGCCAGCACCATGTTCTGCCCGCAGCAGCCTATATCGACCTGGGGCTTGCCGGCGCCGCGTTTGTCCTGGAGCAGGAGGATTACAGTCGGCGCCCCGTGGAACAGGGCGAGCTTCCCCTGGGCGATCAGGAACACCGCCCCCATGGGAATAGGGTGGAGCTCCTTGTGCATCACCCTTATCGCGACCTGAGAGTAAAGCCAGGGAATCCGGTAGCCGAGCGGGCTGGTCCTCCAGTCGAGGAAGAACCTGAACAGACTGCACATGCGCCTGCAGTCACGCTCCATCTCGTCGATGATGCTCCTGTCCCTGATGACCACGAACTTCCAGGGCTGAGAGTTCCCGGCCGAGGGCGCGTACCTTCCGGCCTCGAGGATTCGGCGGACCACGTTCTCGGGCACCTGCCTGTCCTTGTACTCGCGCACGCTCCTCCGCTCGAGGATCACCTTCTCCACCGCGTTCCAGTCCTCACCGTCCGGCAGTTCGTGGTCCTCCGGCTCGAGCACCGGTACCGTCTTCGCTTTTTGCATCACCGCAACACCTGCCTCCCGCCGGCCTGGCCACCTCGGCCCTCGGATTCCCGGCTCAGTACGCGGACTCCCCTTCGATCAAGCGGCTGATATAATCGAGCTTCCGCACCGGCACCAGGCCGAGCAGCGCCTGGACCTGCTTGGCGTCGCGGAAGCGCTTCTCCTGCCCGTAGTCCTCCATGTAGCCGTTGCCGCCGAGCAGTTGGATGCCGTCGGTCGTCACGTCACAGGCCATCTCCTGTATGTGGAGCGCGGCGGCCCTCGCTGCCATCCGCCAGCCGGGCTCGTCCCCCTCGGCCGAGCTGCAAGCCTGGGTCAGGAGGCTGTCGGCGACTGTGACGCCAACGGCCATCTCCGCCAGGATGCGCCGCACCTCGGACCAGTTCACTATCTCCCTGCCGCCCTGGAACCTCTGCCCGGCGTACTCGAGGGCCTCGTCGAAGCATCCCTTCATGATGCCGGTCGACATCGCCGCCGATGCGATGCTCATCCTGTCGGCGCAGTCGTCGAAATACTTCGCGCCCGAACCCTCCTCGCCGACGAGGTTCCCCGCCGCCCCGTCGAGCTCGATATCCGCGGCCGGGCACGAGTGCAGGCCGAGGCTCAGAACCGGCTCGCCGACCTCGACCCCCCGGCCCGCGAGGTCCACCAGGAAAAACGAGTAGCCTTCCCGCCCCGGCATAACCGCCGGCAGGAGGGCCCGCGCCGCCACGCCGCCAAGCACGACGTACTCGATGCTCCCGGTAAGCGCGAACGCGCCATCCCCGGAACGCTCGGCTCGAAGGCCCAGGTTCTCCACCGGGTTGTCGAAGGACGGGAAGGCGATGAGCGCCTCCCTGGTGACGCCGTTCGCGCCCGCGGCGGCCAGCGAGGCGGTGTCGCCGGCGGCCATGATGAGCTCCTGGGCCAGCGTATTCGTGAATATGACGCCTGCCAGGCTCGCGTCGGTGCGGCAGATGTCCTCCAGCACCAGCGAGAGCGCCCACGCGCCCTTCGCGCCACCCTCCAGCTCCTCGGGGAGCGTTATGGAGAAGAACCCGACGGCAAGCGCCCTGGCGAGGACGTCCGAGAAGAACGGCGCGTACGGGTAACGGTCGCGCTCCTCCTTCTTCTCCTTCAACTCGCGCGCGGCGAAGTCGAGCGCCATCTCGTCGAGCATCTTCAGTTCCGCGTCCATGAGTGACCGCATCTCGACCCCTCCCCTAATCCTCGAACACGCGCGCTTCGGGCACCGAGCGCCCGATGAAGCACTTGAAGACGTTCAGCCGGTTGAGCTGGTTGGTGCCCTCGTATATCTGCAGGAGCTTGGAGTCGCGCAGGTGCTTCTCCGCCCCCCGGTCATGGCGCAGGCCCGCGCGGCCCATCAGCTCGAGGGCCAGCTGGCTGTTCTTCACCCCGGCGTCCGTGGCGGTGAACTTGGCCAGCGACCCCCAGCCCGAGGTGCACTGGTAGTCGGACTCCTTCTGCCAGTCAAACATTATCTTCCGGAAGAGCCCGGTCATTGCCGGCAGTCCCATAAGGGGCGCCAGCACCCTGTCGATGACGACCCGGGGCATGTACTTCAGGTAGTAGAAGAGCGGCTTCCACTGGAGCGCCTTGAACATCCCGTACATGCCGTTGGCGTGGTTGGTCTCGATGTAGGTGAGCCTCGCGACGGCCACGTTCTTGTACATCTCGGCGAGGATGCACTGCGCCCACTCGTGGTTTATGAGCAGCTTGCCGCCCACCTCGGTCTCGCTCGCGAACCCGAGCGCCTCCTCGTAGGCCCCGCGCGCCACCCCCGTGCCGAAGCCGGCGACCCCCGCCCGGGAGGTCGAGACCACCGCGTCGATCAGCTGCATGGTCACGTGCTCGACCGACCCCTTGAGGCGCCCGGCGTCCGCCGCGCGGAAGCACACGTTCTCGTCGGGGACGAAGCAGTCCTCGAAGATCAGCTCGCTCGCCGGGCAGCCCTTCTGGCCCATCTTGCGCTCCTGCCTGCCGAAGGAGAACCCCTCCATCCCGTTGCGGATCGCGAGCATGATCGTGCTCGTCTCGGGGTGGGAGAGGTCCTCGTAGCAGATGAGCATGTGCCAGGTGGAGAGGTGGCCGTTGGAGATGAATATCTTGCGGCCGTTGACCACGAAACCTCCTGGGACCTTCCTGGCCTGGCAGGTGACGTTCGCCCTGGCGACCAGCTCGACCTCCTCGACGTCGGTCCCGGCCCCCGGCTCGGTTATGGCAAGGGATATGAGGCACGGCTTGCCGGCCCTCTCCCCTTCGGCGGTCTCGCGCATTATCTTGTTCATCAGGCGCATGTTCCACGAGGAGCACAGGGTTGCGACGCCGAGGTAGTGGACCCCGATCAGGTTGGACATCGCCGTGCAGGCGGAAGCGAGCTCCTCCACCAGGTAGCTCAGCGCCGGCATGTTGTAACCCTGGCCGCCGAAAAGCCTGGGGATGAACATCGTGTAGAAGCCCCACCTGTTTGCCTGGTGCACGAAGTCCCACGGCAGGTAGTCCGGCTCTTCGTGTTTTCGGCGGTCGAGCTCGAGCGCCCCCGGCCTGACCACCAGGTCGTTGAACCGGCGCGCCAGGGCCACAGCCTGCCTCGTTTCCCTGCGCATCGCCCCCGGGAGCCTGGGCGCCGCGTCCAGGCCGCACATGATGTCCCTGGGCATCGGCTCCCGTTCGAGCACCGCCAGATTACCGCCTCGAGGTACCACGTCTCCCCCTTGAGTCGGAGCCCACCTGCGCGGCGGGCTCTACCACCGTCTACTCTTTTGAGGCTATCTTCGTTATCAGCGCGACCAGCCTCCGCATCATGCCGGGGGCCAGGCGCCTGAGGAAGTAGAGAATGAAGGACTCGGGGCCGGTGAGGAGCAGGAAACGGTTGCGCTCGACCGCGGCGAGCACTTTTTTCGCCACCTCTTCGGGCTCCATGCCCTTTTCCTCGATCCTTTCCTGGAATCTCTCCACGAACTCCTGCTGTCTGCCCACAAACTCGGGCAAGCGGGAGTTCCGCACTATGGACGTCTTGATGGCGCCGGGGCAGACAAGTGTCACCCCGATACCGAACCGCCTGGTCTCGGCCCACAGGGCTTCGGAGAACCCGGTGAGGGCGAACTTGGTCGTGGTGTACGGAAGGTGGAACGGGAGCAGCACCAGCCCGGAAAGGGACGCGATGTTGACTATGTGCCCCGAGCGCCTTTCGATCATCCGCGGGAGAAAGAGGCGAGTGCCGTAGACCTCTCCCATCAGGTTGATGCCCACTATCCAGTCGAAGTCGGCGATGGCCACCTCCTTGAGCTCACCGGCCACGCCGACCCCGGCGTTGTTGACCAGTATGTCCACCGCTCCCCACCCGGCGAGCAGGTCTTTCGCGAAGCTCTCCATCTGCTCCCAGCTGGCGACATCGACCCGGCGGGCGAACACCTGCGCGCCCATCGCCTCCGCCCCGGCCGCCGTCTCACCGAGACCGTTCTCGTCGACATCGATGACGGCCACGCGCGAGCCGGCGCGCGCGAACTCGAGGGCGAGCGCCCTGCCCAGTCCGGAGGCCGCCCCGGTCACCAGGACCACCTTGCCGTTGAAACTATCCCCGCTCATCGAACGCCTTGACAAATCCATCGTCCTTCCTTTCCTCGGGCTTCCCCCGGACCACCTTTTCGAGCCAATCCGCGACGCAGGGAAAAACCGTGCTGCCGGCCTCGAGCCCGTGGATAAGGTCCATGTGCCCGTACCCGGTGAAGCATTTGAACTCCTTCGTATCGCTTGAAACCCGCTCGAAGCCGTCGCGGTAGAGGACCGCGGGGTGCACGGCGTCCAGCTCCGCGGCGACAAAGAGGATGGGGGCGCTCACGAGGTGCATGTGAATGCTCAGGTTGTGCCGCGCGTCGGGCGTATCTCCTCTTCCCACCGGGCTCGCGATGAGGTCCCTCGTAAGAAGCGCGTTCACGAGCTGATATAACTCCCGGACGGAGACGTCGCTCAGGCCGGAAATCGCCGCTTCCAGCAGCATCTCGCGATTGAAGTTCTTCAGGTTCGCAAAGAAGTGGTAGCCGATCGTCAAGGCCGCGGGCGCCAGGCGCGGCGCGCGGCTGACGAGTTCGATGATCGATGTCTCCATCGGCACCTGGTACTTTCTTTCGCTCAGCCTGGCGAGCAAAGCCCTGGAGGCGCGCAGGACCAGCCTCGCGGGGAGGCTCCCGGCGAGCCAGTAGTACTTTGAATCCTTCGGCCAGTAAAAGCTGGCCGGGCCGGCCAGAGAGACCACTGCGGCGACGCCTTCGTTCCGCTCGCGCGCGAGGTCCGGGTCTGACACGAGGCGCTTCGCCCTGTCGTCCTCGTCGTATTTCACGCCCTGCAGGTAGCCGTAGCACACGACCCCACCCAGACTGTGGGCCATCAGGACCGGCCTCCTGCCGGTCTCTTTCATCACCTCGCGGACCAGCGCGCCCAGGTCGTGGATGCAGATGTCCTGGATATAGTGGGAGAAGTCACCCGCGTCGCTCTTGTACGGCTCCCTCCCGGTGCCCCGGAAATTGCACACCCATACGTCGTATCCCCGCCTGGCCAGGTAGAGGGCGAAGTTGCTCCGCTCGAACGCGATGTCGAAATTGAACCCGTTGCCGAGGAACCCGGCGATGAGCATCACGGGGGTGGCGCCTTCGTTCCGGTACCTCTTTCCCCTGAGTGTCAGGCCGTCGCCGGTCTTGACCTCGAAAAGCTCGCCGGGGAAGTCGGCGGGGGCGAAGTCCGGATACCGGGGAGTGACAACATCAGCCGGGAGGCGCCGAAGGCGCCTGAGCAGCAGGCCGACCGCAAGAGTGGAGGCGAACGCTGAAAGGACCGGCCGTTTTCTCATCACGTGTCTCCAGTCTCCGGGCCGCGAGGGATTACCTGGTTCTCAGACCTTCTCCAGTATGTGCACGCACATGGCGGCCTCCCCGACACCGATGAAGCCGCCGCCGTTCTCGGCAAGCGCCACGCGGGCGCCCTCGACCTGGCGCGCTCCGGCGTCGCCGCGCAGCTGGGTTGCCAGCTCGTACACCTGCGCGATGCCCGAAGCCCCGATGGGGTGCCCCCGGCATTCCAGCCCGCCTGACGGGTTGACCGGCTGCCTGCCTTTGATGCTCGTGGCGCCGGACTCCGCGTGCGGCCCGCCCTCGCCCTCGACGCACAGGCCGAGCTCCTCACACTGCATCAGCTCGCCGAACGCTGTCGCGTCGTGGACCTCGACCACGTCGATGTCCCCCGGTCCCAGGCCCGCCACCTCGTACGCGGTGCGGCTCAGGCGCCGGCCTATAGAGTCGATGCCGCTGCCTGGGAGAGACCCCGAGGTCAGCGTCGACGCCAGGATGCGCACCGGGCGCGCGTCCGGGTACCTCGCCAGGGCGCGCTCGGAGCAGACAAGGACCGCCGCCGCGCCGTCACCTATCGGCGCGCACATCGCCCTGGTAAGGGGGTAGGCAACCTGGACGTCTTCGAGCACCTCCTCGACGCTCATCGCCTCCTGGAACTGGGCCAGCGGGTTGAGCGCCCCGTTGCACCTGTTCTTGGAAGCGATGACGGCAAGCTGGCGCTGGGTGGTTCCGTACGCCTCCATATGCATACGGGCGCCCATGGCGTAGATGTCCATGAAGCTTGAGTGCCCGCCTTTCTTTTCCCGGCCGGTCGCGCCGGCCTGATCGGCCTTCTTCTTCGCGTCCGCCTTCATCATCTCGACCATGGCGCGGCTCACCTCGACATCGGTGCCGGAGAGGAAGCCGTCGAACATCTGCTTCTTGTCCTCGGGGAACCAGACTTTCTCCGCCCCCACCGCGAGCACCAGGTCGTAGAGCCCGGCCCTGACAGCGGTCCATGCCGCGTGCAGGGCGCTCGAGCCCCCGGCGCAGGCGTTCTCGACATTGGTGACCGGTATGCCCTGGATGCCGAGAGGCGCAAGCGCGACCTGCCCCCGGATGCAGTGCTGGCCCTGGCTCAAGCCCCAGCCGGAGTTGCTGAACCAGGCCGCCTCGAAGTCCTTCTTTTCGACCGCGACGTCCTTGTAGAGTGCGCCTATCGCCTCCGCGGTCAGCTGCTTGATGCTCAGGTCGGGGTACTTGTCGAACCGGGTCATCCCTACGCCGAGCACGTACACGCTGTCGCTCATCTGAACATCTCCCGTCGTCGTCACTTCGATTCGGCCTTCTCGGCGTCGCAGGTGTCGCCGGTCACGCCAAGCTTCTCGAGCTCTTTCTTTATCACCCGGTGGGTCTCTGTTTTCGGCAGGCTGTCGACCACCCTGTAGTACCGGGGTACGGCAAACTTCGCGAGCCTCCCGGAGAGGAACGCGGGCATCGCCGCCGGGTCTATGCTCTTTCCCTCTACCGGCACGAGAGTGGCCATTATGTCGTCCTCGGTGAGCTCCGAGGGGACGGCGTACACCGCGCACTCGAGGACGTCCGGGTGCTGGAGGATGGCGTGCTCGACCTCGTACGCCGAGACGTTCTCCCCGCGGTGGCGCATCGACTCGGTGTTCCTTCCCACGAAGTAGATGTAGCCGTTCTCGTCCGTGTAGACCAGGTCTCCCGTGTAAAGCCAGCCGCCACGGACCTTGTCGCTGGTGGCCTCCGCGTTCTTGAAGTACTCCACCGAGCTCTTCTTATTACCTACCTCGCAGATAAGCTCGCCCGGCGTCCCCGGCGGGCTGTCGGCGCCCTGCGCGTCTACCACCCTCACGCGAGAGCCCAGTGGCCTGCCCATCGAGCCGACGGGCGCCGTGCCGAAATTGGTGATGACCGTGCTGCCGCCGTCCACCGCGCCATAGCCCTCGTAGATCGTCACCCCGAAACGCTCCTCAAAACCGCGCCATATCTCCGCCGGGCACCCGGCCGCGAGAACGACCTTGACCAGGTTGTCACCGTCGTCGGGCTTCGGGGGCTGCTTCATCAATATCGGGATGACCGCCCCCAGCCCGTTAAAAGTCGTCACGTTGTAGCGACGCATGTCGTCCCAGAAGCGGCTCGCGCTGAACTTCTCGGCGAGCGCGGCGCTAGCCTCCCCGTGAAGGGAGGTGGTGATTGTGAGAAAAAGGGCGTTTGCGTGGAAGAGCGGATAGCAGGTATAGGCGACGTCATCGGATGACATCAGCAGCCGGGTCATTATTGCGAGCGGTTTTACGTTGGTTGAATTGTAGCGGTAGACTACCCCCTTCGGCAGGCCCGTCGTCCCGGAGGTATACATGATTATGCACAGGTCGTCGGGATTGGCGCGACCGGGCGGCCGGACCGCCTTCGAGCCCGGGCCGTACGCGCCGTCGAGGCTTTCCATGCCCCCGGGGACCTGGTACCCATCGGGGGCGCCCTCCGTGTTCACGATAACGGTCTTGATGCCGGGCACCTTCTCCGCGACCGCCTGGTAGTGCTCGAGGAGGTCGTGGTCGATAACCAATATCGATGCCTCGGAGTTGTCCAGGATGTAAGCGAGCTGGTCGTGGCGCAGGGCGATGTTTACCGGTACCAGGTACATGCCGAGCTTTTCCAGGCCGAAGAAAGCGTCGAGCCAGCGGGGGGAGTTCTTCATCATGATGGCCAGGCCCGCCCCTCGCCGCCCGCCCCTTTCGGAGAGGAAGTTGGCAAGCCGGTTGGCGTTCTCGTCCATCTGCCGGTAGGTGAAAGCCTGGTCCTTGAAGAAAAGGAAGACCTTGCCGGCGAGCGACGGCTTTGCCGCCTTCTCCTCCAGCAGGTCGGCGTGGGACATGTCACTGGCGACGGATATGCCCCGGGCCTGGATTATGCTCTTCAGGTTTTCGCGGAGCGTGCCCCGCCTGTACTCGTCAACGAAGAACAGGAACAGCGACCTCGCCAGCCTGCCTGCGAGCAGGGCCTTGTTCTTCAGAATGGTGAGCTCTTCGCGTGTCATGCTTCCTCCCAGTACCGCTAGCTGAAGAAAAACCCCGTAAGCTCGTTCATGATGCCGGGGGTGTTAAACTCCTCGGCGCCCAGCTCGGCCATGAGGATGAGAGTATAGTAACCGCCTACGAATATCCATGCGGCGAGCCTGGGATTGATCTCCGCCTTGATTTCGCCCTGCTCCACCGCCCGCTTGATCATAGCTTCCGCGGCGTTCACGTGGAAGTTGACGAATCTCTCGAGCTCGTCCCGGAACTCCCGGTCGAAAGAGTTGTTGAGAACGAACGCCAGGAAGAGCCTCATGCTCGGGTTCTCTACCAGGAACTCCTGGAAGCTCCTGGCGACGGAGATGATGTAATCGCGCGGGTCGTGCCCGGTATCCTGGTAGATTCTTACGTACCTCTCCATAAGAAGCTCACCTATATAGCGGAAGCAGGCGAAGAACAGCTCTTTCTTGTTGGGGAAATACTTGTAGAGCGTGCCCTCGGCGACCCCGGCCTCCTTCGCTAGAAGTGCGGTGGTGGCCTTCTCGTAGTTGGTGCGAGAGAAGACCTCGATGGAGGCGTTGATGATATCGTAGTACCTCGGCCCCCTGCGAGGTTCGGGCTCTTTTTCGACCGCCGAGGCCGCTTTCATCTGCATCATCGCTTCTCCCGCCCGGGTGAGTGAGTGCTCACTTGCCAGGATTCTATTCGCATGTGACAATGGTGTCAATATCTCTTACGGCATTCTTCTCAAGAAGCGAGCCGCCGGGACGGCTGAGCGCCTTCGTGGCTTCTCTGGTAATCTACGAGGATGCCCGAGGGGTGGCTGCCGGTCTGAGATGGGGGTCAGGCTTGAAGCGAGAGATAGTTCAAATCGTCGAGGGCGTGCACAAGCTGCAGTTCGAGATACCTTACAGCGTCCAGCCTGTGAACATGTACCTCGTCGAAGGCGAGCCGCTGACACTCATCGACACCGGCCCCATCATGGAGGAAGTCGCCGAGACCATCCCCGGCACGCTTGCCGAACTGGGCTTTCCCCCCTCCTCGCTCGGAAGGATCATTATCACCCACCACCACCCCGACCACATGGGACTCGCCGCGAGGTTCAAGGCCGCTAGCGGCGCGCAGGTCGTCTGCCACCGGCTCGGGCTGGAGCCGGTCGGGGACTACTGGGCGGAATCGGTCCGCCTGAGGGAGCACCTGGTCGGCCTGTCCCCGTTCATGGGGCTCGACCCCGAGATGGTGAGGTCCGCGCTGTCGACAAGCTACCAGTGGGACGACGTGGCCGAGCCCGTCGCGGTGGACACGCTGGTGGAGGAAGGGGATGTCCTGGCGGGTGACCCGCACGACCTCGAGGTGTTCCACACGCCGGGCCACTCGATCGACCACATCTGCCTGTTCCTGCGCGAGGAGGGGCTGCTCTTCACCGGCGACATGCTGCTCAACTCCATAACCCCCAACCCGGACATGTACCCGCCCTGGCAGAGCGAAGAGCAGAGCGGGCTACCGGATTACATACGGTCGCTTCAGAAAATACGCGGGCTCGAGGTGGGGATGGCGCTGCCGGGGCACGGCGCAAATGTCCACGATTTCGCCGGGCGTGTTGACGAGGTGCTCGCTCACCACCAGGAGCGCCTGCTCTTCCTGCTGGAAATCCTCGGTAGAGAAGAGAAGACGGTGATAGAGCTGACCTTCGATCTGCTCGCCGGTATCGAAGCGGAACCCACGGTTGAGAACGTGTTCCTGGGGATGCGCGAGGTGTTCGGGCACCTTGTCATCCTCGAGCAGAATGAAAGCGTGCGCCACGACATGCGCAAGGAGACGGCCTACTTCCGCGCCCGTGATTGAGTGATCGAGGGGGACATCCGGAGGCCGCGCCTCCGGACGCGCGGCTCAACTGCCTGGCTCGTCCGCCCAGCCCTTCTCTCGGAATAACGCCGCGATTGCCTCGAGTTCTGTCCGCAGGTCCTCGAGGAGCTCATTCGCGCCCTCGATGTTGCCCTCCTCGCCCATCATCTCGAGCTCATTAGCTAGCTCGAAAGCCCTGTTCGCGGCGATGGTCCCAACGGCCCCCTTCAGGGCGTGGGCGGCCATGTTCAACTGCTTCGCGTCCCCCGCGGAGACAGCTTCTTCGATTTCCCGAAGGCGCCTGGGATAATGCTCGATGTATAGCCGCGCGACGCTTCTGATAAGGTCCAATTCCTCGCCCATCTGACGGAGGAACCTGGCTTCATCAATTGGCCCTGCAGGCTCCTCCGCGGACACTTCCCCGGGCACGGCCACGCCGCCCGAGCCCATCAGCTGCTCTACGGCACGGTAAAGCGATTCGTGGGTTATGGGTTTCGGTAGATGCCAGTCCATGCCCGCGTCCAGGAAACGCTCCTCGTCTCCCTTCATCGCGTACGCCGTCAATGCGACGATTGGCACGTGGCGCCCGGTATCCTTTTCGGCGCTCCTTATCGCGGCCGTAGCCTCGATGCCGTCCATCACCGGCATCTGCACGTCCATCAATATGAGGTCGAACTTCTCGCGCACCTGAGCGGCCACCGCTTCTCTGCCGTCGGCCGCTGTCACAACCGTATGCCCCGCCCGCTCCAGCATGCGGCTGGCGACCTTCCTGTTTATCTCGTTATCTTCGGCGAGGAGTATGCGGTAGCATGGGCCGGCCTCGGCCTCAGCCGCGGGCTCGCGCTCGGCATGCTGTTCCTCTGAAAGAGCGTCGACGATCGCGTCGAGCAGCTCAGACTGGGCAACAGGCTTGGTTATCGACCTGTCAATCTTGAGCTCCACTATCCGCGCCGCGTCCTCGTTGCGGACCGCCGATGTCAGAAGGATGATGGCGATGTCGGAATAGGCCGGGTTGTTCCGCACGAGCCCGGTGAACTCGAAGCCGTCCATCCCGGGCATGTGCAGGTCAAGCAGGACCAGGGCGAACTCGTCGGCGCCGTCCCCGGCTGCATCCATGGCCCCGAGGGCTTCGGGACCGTCCATGCAACTCGTAGGGGCCATTCCCCAGTTGCCCAGCATGCCCTCGAGGACCCGCCTGTTGGTCGCGTTGTCATCGACCACCAGCACCCGCAGCCCGCGGAGGTCAGGCGGCTCCAGCCCCACAGCCGGCTCGGGCGGCCCGGTGTCCAGTTCGAGCCTGGTGGTAAACTTGAAGGTGCTTCCAGCGCCCGGCGCGCTCTCGACCGAGATGGCCCCGCCCATCATCTCCACCAGCTGGGCCGATATCGCCAGGCCCAGGCCGGTGCCCCCGTACACGCGGGTGGTGGAGGAGTCCACCTGGGTGAAGGCGGCGAAGATGTTCTCCTGGTGCTCGCGGGGAATGCCTATGCCGGTGTCCGAGACCGAGAACGCCAGCAGAACGCTGCGGGCTGTTTGCGACTCAAGCTCGACACCGAGCACTATCTCGCCCCTCTCGGTGAACTTGATGGCGTTGCTTATCAGGTTCACCAGCACCTGGCGCAGCCTGCCCCAGTCACCGACGTACCGGTCCGGGACCTCTTCGGTGATGTCGACCACGAGCTCGATCCCTTTCTCGTTCGCCCTCAATGCCAGGGTCTTCATGGTGGAGCCGGTTTTCTCGCGCAGCAGGAACGGGGTTGGGGCGAGCTCGAGCTTCCTCGCCTCTATCTTGGAGAAGTCGAGGATGTCATTTATTATCGCCAGCAGGTCCTCGCCCGACCTCTTGAGCGCTTCTGTGTACTCCCTCTGCTCGGTAGTGAGCCCGCTGTCGAGCAGCAGCTCGGACATTCCGATGACGCCGTTCATCGGGGTGCGTATCTCGTGGCTCATGTTGGCCAGGAACTCGCTCTTGGCGCGGTTCGCGGCCTCGGCGGCCTCCTTAGCCTTGAGCATCGCTTCCTCCACCGACTTCCTCTCGCTAATATCCACGAAACTTTCTACCAGGTATGCCCTGCCCTCGAGCTCGAGTGGCACAACTGTTTTCAGGATGGGCCTTCTTCCCCCTTCGACCGTCAGGAGAGCGCGCTCGGAGTTATCCACTTCCTGGTGGAGGTCAGATATTGGGCAGGCGCCGACTTCGGCCGGACATACGAACTTGTGACAGATGGCCCCCACCACCTGCTCGCGCGGAGCGCCTATCATTTCCAGCGCGGCTTCGTTTACGTCCACTATCTCGTGAGTATCATTGTCGATGAGCAGTATACCCGCCTGGACCGAGTGCAACATCTTGCGGAGCCTGTTCTCGCTTTCGCGCAGCGCTTCGTCGGAGTGTTGCCTCTGTATCGCCAGCGCGAAGATCGTCGCCAGGCGCTCGATGAGCTTGAGGTCATCGTCTGTATAGTCCGTGTCGCGGTTGGCTATCGCTATCTGGCCCACCAGCTCTTCTCCGATGAGCGCCGGCGCGGAAAGGAAACGCTCGATGGAAATGTGGCCCTCGGGCACACCTGATGATCGCGGGTCGGCGGCGACTTCGTTCACAAGGACAGAGCGCTTGTTGTCGAGGACCCAACCCCAGAGACCGCCGAACTTGTCGAAGACCACCGCTTCTTTCTGATCGACCTGGCACGTTTCCCAGGCGCTGCGGGTCAGGGTGGGTGAAACAAGGAAGCCCGTCTTAGGGTCGATATAGCCGGTGAAGCCAAAGACGCTCCCGGTAAGGCTGATGGCGGTCTCCAGGACCCGCCCCGATATCTCCTCGAAAGTGGCGGACGACAGCATCGCGCTCTTTAGATCCACCAGCGCGGCGCTGACCTTGAGCTCCCGGTTCAGCTTCTCATCGGTTCGCTTGCGGTCGGTGACGTCGCTGCCCACCCCCCGGTAGCCCAGTAGCTCTCCGCCAACCCCTATCACCGGCACCCCGCTGATAAGCAGGATGGCCTCCCTGCCGTCTTTCGTCATGCCCCTGGCCTCGATCTCTCTCATCGGCTCCCTGTTGGTTATAATCTCTCGTAAAATGCCACCTATGCGCTTCTTCTCGCCTTCGGTAATGAATTCCAGGGTGGAGCGCCCAAGTATCTCATCGGGCTCATAACCAAGCACATCCTTGACCCGCTCCGAGCAGTAGGTGTAGCGCCCCCTGGCATCGGTCTCCCAGACGAAGTCGGCGGAGCTGAGCGCCACATCGCGGAATCTCTCCTCGCTCGCGCGCGCTTCGTCCCCGGCTGTCTTGAGCCGCGCAAGCATCGAGTTGATCTGCCCGGCCAGCTTCGATATCTCGTCACGTCCGGAGACCGGTACCTCCGCGGTGCCGGCTCCGCCGGCTTCAACAGCCTCCACGTCACGCTCGAGCCCTGTTATCCTGGAGAGCACGGTCCGCTCGATGATTACCATCAACAGCAGTATCACTATCATCCCGAAGAAACCCAGGGCCGCCATGCGGAAACGCGCGCCGCTTGCGCCCTCGTTGAAGATGTCCCGCGGCGAGTTGACGCGCGCTACGAGCGCGGGCTCTCCCCTGACGTCATCCAGCAACAGGTATCCGGTGATGGTCTGCTTGTTGGGATAGCCGATCGCGATGCCGGCCCCGCTCTTGAGGCCCGGCATCATCTTTTCCAGGGCGGCGGGCTTTCCCGGGTCGTCGTAGCGGTAGGTCGCGAGTGTTGTCTGGGTCAGTTCCGCCACGGTGTCATCCGTCGCCCTGTCGAAATAAGCGCCGAAGACGGCCATCCCCGCCGCGGGGCCCTCCCCCGAGGTCTTCAAGACGGGCCGGGACGCCACTATGAGGGTCCGCCCCGGAATATCGAGAAGCCCCGTGGTCTTGCTGTGGGTATCCGGGTTGGGCTTGATAACGCCTTTGGCCGTAAGCAGCCCGGTTAATTCCGGCGAGAGCGGCTGGAGGACAAGGCTCTCCGGGTCGTATGTGTAACCGTAAACAACCGCGCCGCCGGCATCGGTGTAAGCGATGAGGTTGGCTCTGGTCGTGTTAAAAGCGGACGTTCCCTGGAGGTTGGACTCTATGAACGCCTTGTTGCCGTCCCGGACGAAGGCGTAAGCGTCGTCCCAGTAGGCCCAGTCATCGCAGGTGAGGCCCATCTGACCGCAGAGGTAATCCACCGAGTTCTTTACGCGCGCAAGGTCTTCCTCGACATCCCGCCTCTCAAGGCGCTCGAAAGTGCCCCTTACGGTCGGGTAGAAGACCAGCACTGAAACGACGATGGCCAATCCAGTTACTATGATGACTGTAAGCCAGATCCTCTTCCTGATGCTCATCGAATCACCGGCCGACTCGCGTGATTGACCTTCGCCTGCTAATCGGGGGCGTTTCCGGCCAGCAGTCGCTTGATATTCTGAATAAGTTCCTCTGGCTCGAAAGGCTTTACCATATACTCGTCTGCACCTGCTTCGATGGCGGCGTGGTAATAGTTGCCCTTCCGATAGATGGCGCTCATCATAAGGATAGGAATATGTTCACTCTGTTCGGCCCTGGCTTTTTTGACCAGCTTGAAGCCATCCATCTTTGGGAGCAGGCAGTCGGTGAGCACGAGGTCCGGCTTGTCGTCGAGGAACATCCGCAGGCCCTCCGCCCCATCGGCGGCGGTGATGACCTGGTAGCCCTCCTTGTCAAGGATGTAACTTAGCATTTGAGATGTGATCTCGTCATCCTCCACAACAAGTATCTTCTCTTTCACCGCGCTATCCACCCCTTGTCTTTTCGTCCATCCACCCCGAGGCACATCTCGGCCACAACCCAGATGGGCCTGGACGGGATGTGGCATCCCGCTTCAAAGCCACTCCCCGGTCCGGATGTCTTTCACACTGTGCCACGTCCGGAGCCCCCCCATTCATCGCGCGGGACTTTCCTGATTAGCTCTTCCGCGGAGATCTCGCCGTTCAGGACTCTGGAAACCCCATTCTGCCACATCGAGAGCATCCCCTGGCCGGCGGCTATCGCCGCCAGCTCATAAGAGGCAAGCCCGTCGTTGACGGCGCTTCTTAGCTCCCGGGTCATCGGCATCGCCTCGTAGATCCCAGCCCTTCCGCTGTAGCCGGTGAACTTGCAGGCGCTGCACCCCCGGGGAGCGCTCAACCGCAGGTCGTCTCTCTCAACTACTCCGAGAACGGCCAGGGTATCGGCATCGGGAGTGTACTCCTCTTTGCACTCGACGCAGAGCATTCTGACAAGCCTCTGGGCGATGACCAGCTTGACGACCTCGCGTACAAGGTATGGGGGCACTCCCATTTCGATGAGCCTGGGGATCGCATCCGGCGCACCCACTGTGTGAAGTGTGCTGAAGAGCATATGGCCAGTCAGCGCGGCCTGCACCGCCACCTGGGCGGTCTCGGAGTCCCTTATCTCACCAACCAGTATTACGTTCGGATTCTGTCGGAGGACCGACCTCAGAATAGTGGCGAAATCCAGCCCTATCCTGTGCGACACGGGTATCTGGCTAATATTACTGACCCTGTACTCGACAGGGTCCTCGATGGTGATTATCTTCAGGCTGGAGTCATTTATCTCGTTCAGCATGGCGTATAGCGTGGTTGTCTTGCCGCTGCCCGTAGGGCCGGTCACCAGTATGAAACCCGAAGGATCCTTCAGCGCACTGTAGAGCCTCGCCTCCTCCGGCCCGGAGAGGCCCAGCTCCGACAGCCTCACCATCGCCCGGCTCTGGTCCAGCACGCGCAGCGTCACCGACTCTCCATAGACAGTAGGAGCCGTTGCGACGCGGAAGTCGACCTCCTTTCCCCTGAACTTGACGAAGAAGCCACCGTCCTGCGGCATCCTCCTCTCTGAGATATCGAGCTCGGAGAGTATCTTTATCCGGGAGATCATCGACTGGTGCACCTTCCTGGGGAGCACGTTGATCTCCGTCAGGCCTCCTTCCACGCTTAAGCGGACACGGACCAGGCTCTCCTCCGGTTCGATATGGATGTCGCTCGCCCCGTCCTTTATGGCTCTCGACAGGATCAGGTTGATGAGCCTCACCACAGGGCCTTCATCAACCTTTACCTTTTCCTCGGCCTCCTGGTAACGGTCTATGAACTCCACCGCTTCTTCTTGCAGGCCCGCCTTCACGTCGGACAAGCCTTCGCCGCCTTTGAAGAAGAAGTCGATCGCCGCCAGGATGTCCTCCTCGTCGCTCATGATGGGCTCGAGGCTGTAGCCAGAGGCGAAGGCGAGCATGTCCAGGGAAACGGTGTCGAAAGGGTTGCTGACCGCTATGGTAAGGATATCGCTGATGACGGTGACAGGTATGGCGACGTACTCCCTGGCCACCTTGGCCGGGATCAACCTGGCGGCCTCCGGGTCAACGATATCGAGCGTAAGCTTCACATAAGGAATGTCGAGATGCGCGCTTATGAACGCATGCATCTCTTCGTTGGAGGCATACCCCAGCCTGATGAGTATGTCCTTGAGCTTTCCACCCCGGGCCAGCTGGAACTTGAACGATTCCTCCAGTTGGTCCTGGGTTATGAGCCCCCTCTCAACGAGGATGTGGCCGTACCCCCTGCCCTCCTTGAGGTCGTCCATTAGCCCAGGCACCTCCATTACCGCTCCGCTATCGAGGCCGCCTCCTTCCTGATTATAGCAGTATCAAGCCAGGGGGGTTCCCGTCCCCTGAACCGGGGCGGATACTTATCCGGGAACGGCTTGGATACGATGGAAGCACCAGAGTAAAGTGCGACCGACTCAGTAGCAAGCCGCCGGTTGTTCCAGCAGGTGTTCCTCCTGGCAATGCTCTCAGAGGACAGGTAGACCGGTCACCATCAGAGCTTGTCGGCCAGGTAGCCCAGGTCGTACTTGTCCAGCACCTCTTTGCCCGGCTTGCCGTCGGCGCCCAGGCCCCGCATCTCGTAGAACTCCTTGAGCATGGTCTCCATGTCCGGCACCGAACCCGCTATCATGCCGTCCTCGGTCGGGAACATGCTCCTCTCGCCGAGCTTGTCGTCCTCGGCTGTCGCACCCCAGATATGCCCCAGGCAGCGCTGGAGGTACCAGATGCGTGCACCCGTCTTCATGAACTCGTCTATGTCCCAGCCCCAGCCGGTGACGAGGTTGAACGCCTCAACCCACTGGGGCAGGCTGAGCGCCTGCGAGGGGAACTGACACCAGCAAGCGGAGTTTGTTATGCACCCGATATCGTGCATCTTCGCCGCTCCGTCCGCCTTGTACTCCGTGCCCACCGGGTCGAGGATGTGGTCGACCCCTATCTCGGGGAACTCCAGGGCTCCCCACTCAAGCAGGAACATCAGGTTTGAGACGTGGCACGCGCCGCGAACCGACGTTGCGTAAGCCAGGCCGTCGCCCCAGTTGCAGCGCGGGTCGTGCATGGGCGACTCGAGGCCCTTACTCGTTGTCAGCAGGGCTTCGCTTCCGTTGCCGACCTCCGCCGCCGCCTTCGCGGAGCCCTTCGACAACAGTTCGCCGAGCTTGCCTTCCTTCATTGCGACTTTCTGCACCAGGTCGATGACAGGGTCCATCACCCCCCACTCGAGCTTGATGCCGTCATAGTCATCCGGCTTCAACATCCCGCGGTCGAAGCAGTCCATCGCCCAGGCTATCGTGGATCCGCAGGTCATGGTGTCCATGCCCAGGCGGTTGCACATGTCGTTGGCCTTGGCGACCGCCTGGAGGTTCGGGTTCATCATCATGGTCCCGAAGGTGCCGATGGTCTCGTACTCCGGCCCCGGGCCTTCACCCATGGCATACGGCCCCTCCTCTATCTTCACCACCCGCTTGCAGCGGACACCGCACCCGCGGCACGTCTCACGCCCGGTCATGATCGTGTCGGCCATCGCGATTCCGCTGAGGGTCTCGGGCCCCTCCTCCCAGGAGCCGACCTGGAAGTTCTTCGTGGGCACGTCGCCCTCCATCATCTTCATCTCCATGTTTGCGGCGGTGCCGAAGGCGCCCACCGTCTGGCAGTAGATGCTCTCGTCCATCTGGGGACGGACAGTATCCTGCCAGAACGTCTTAAGGCCCTCGGGGTCCGCGAACTCCGACTTCCTGCTTCCCTTCGCGCACACGGCCTTCAGGTTCTTCGATCCCATGACCGTGCCCATGCCCGAGCGGCCGGCGTGGTGGCCCTTGCTGTTGGAGATGCTGCCGAAGAGGACGCCGTTCTCACCGGCGGGGCCTATCGTGATTATTTTGTGCTGCCTGGTGTGCCTGGCCTTGAGTTCGTCGTCGACGACATAGGTGTCCTTGCCCCAGAGGTCTCCGGCCGGCTGCAAGGAAGCTTCGTCCTCCTCGATGAGAAGGTAGACGGGCTCGGCCGCCCCGCCCTTGAAGATTATCGCGTCATAGCCGCAGCGCTCCAGCTCGGGGGCGAAGTCACCGCCGCAGCTCGCCTGGCCCCAGATTCCCGTCAGTGGCGATCGGGCGCCCACGGAGAACCTGCTGGTGCCGTACATGCCGGTGCCCGCCATTGGACCGATCGCGACTATGAACAGGTTTTCCGGGTCGAGCGGTCCCGCCTCGAGGTTCCCGCGGTCGTAGAGCAGCTTGGCGGCGAGGCCCGTACCGCCCACGAACTGGCGGTAAGTATCCTCGTCTATCTCCAGCACCTCAATCTGCCCCGACGTGAGGTCGACTTCAAGAACTTTTCCGGTGTTGCCGTACATCAGAGTCCCCCCTCGGTATCGGCCATCTGTCTCAGTTGACCGACATTATCTTGGTCATGTGCGTGAGCGCCATCGTATGGGTGAACATGCCCTTTATCTTGAGCTCCCTTTTCATGAGCTTCTTGATTACCATCCGTCCCGTCTCGTCGAAGTAGTAGGGCATTCCCATCTTGATGTTGATGTTAGCGAGGTCGAGCAGGGTCGAAGAGTCGGTGGAGATTTCCAGGATGGGCTTCCCTACCTTCCCGTCATGGACCACGAGGCTACCTTGATTGAAGGCCATCGACATATAGACCTCTGCGTCCGTCGAGTTTATCCAGATCGTGCCCTTGAGCTTGTTGAAGTCCTTCAGGCGCTCGGGCTTGTTGCCGAGGTTCGTCTTGATCATTTCCGCCAGCATGACGGCCATACCGTTCTCCTCGGCGCCCTTCGCAAGGGTGATATCGATCTCACCCGTTCCACCGGGGCTGAGCTGCGAGTTCGAGCCCATGACGGTAAGGACGATTGTGATGCCACCCACGACGATGAGCAGCGCGCCCAGGAAGTACATTACCATCTCTTCCCCTCCCTGCGTTCTTCGTGCATCTGTGATATTCGACTCTAGTAAGCTTTCTTGTAGACCTCGAGGATCTGGTCGGTCTCGTAGATGAGCTTGGGGTTGTATACAATCGAGCCGTCCGACAGGGCCAGGTCCGCCGCCGCTTCCAGGCCGTCTTCGGGCACGCCGACCTCGCTCAGCTTCTGGGGCACGCCTATCTTCTTAGTGAGGTCCCATATCGCGTTCGCCGCGGCTTCGCTGGCCTCCAGGTCGCTCATCCCCTTGATGTCCAGGCCCATGGCCTCCGCGACCATCACGTAGCGGTCCGCGCACTCGTCCATGTTGTAGAGCATCACGTGTGGAAGGATGATGCTGTTACCGAGCCCGTGCGGGACCTTGAACAGGCCGCCAAGGGCGTGCGCCATCGCGTGTACCATGCCGATCTGCGCGTTCCCGAAAGCCACGCCGGCCATCGTGGCCGCGATCTGCTGTTGACCGCGAGCAAAGAGGTCGCTGCCGTTTTCGACGCAGGTCGGCAGGTACTCCAGGATGAGCCTGATCGCGTGCATCGCCATGGCATCCGACATCGGCATCGCCTGCAGGGCGTGGATGGCCTCGACCGCGTGAGTCATTGCATCCATGCCGGTGGTGGCCGTGAGCCCGGGCGGCAGGCCCTCTGTAAGGGTCGGGTCGAGAATCCCCACGTTCGGTATCACGAACGTGTCCGCGAAGATAAGCTTCTGGTTCTTTTCCCAGTCCTTGACCACGAACGCGTACGTGACCTCGCTGCCCGTCCCTGCCGTGGTCGGTATTGCGATGTGCGGTGTCTGGGGGCGGGTCAGCATCTGAAGCCCCGAGTAATCCTCTATCTTGCCGCCCTCCGTCAGGAGGATGGCCATCCCCTTGGCGGTATCTATCGTGCTGCCGCCCCCAAGGCTGACGAGGCAGTCGGCGCCGGCGGCCTTCGCCACCTCGGCGGCCTCGTTTATGACATGGATGCCGCAGTCCTGTATGCACTGGTCGAAGGTGCCCGCAAACTTGTTTCCCAGCGCCTTGGTGATGCGCTCGGGCATCCCGGTCTCGACGATGCCGGGGTCGGTGACGAGAAACGCCTTGCTGCACCCGAGCTCGCCGACCTCGATCCTGATATCCGCGGCGCTGTTCTCGCCGAATATGAGCTTGGTCGGGTTGCGATATACGAAGGAAAGGTCTCTGTCGTAGGCCATCTCATACCTCCCGTTCCGGGCCAGAGCCGTTGTCAGGCCCCCCCGACCGGCCAGGCCGGTGCGGGGTCCTGTCGCTGAGCACACATACGGTTCTCAGCCTGAAGGGCCGCGCCGTTCGCGGCGCCTCCCCTCCCTGCAAATACTCTGGCTGTACTGGCTGGCCGTCCTCGTGTGAGGACGACTCTCCTATTGAAAGTACGCGGTCCTAGATGCCAAACTTCTCGCGAAGGGGCACCAACCAACCCTTGAGCTCTTCCACCTGCTCGGGTGTGAGCTCATCAGGGTAGACGGCACCCAGATCCGCATTGATGTCGACCAGCCTGGCAGAAGCCTTGACGGCCCGCACGATGGTGGGCAGGTCTCCCTTGAGCTTGAGCTTGCCCTGCATCATTCCCTTGATGGTGTCCAACTGCTTCCTGGTCACCTGCAGCCAGCGCTCCATGGAGCCCGTGATGACGAAGTCAGCGGCTTCACCGACTTCCTTGGGAACCAGCCTCATCGAACGGCAATCACCGTGCCAGAGGTCCATCAAGAGAAAGATGTCTTCATCGATTCCCACTTCCGGAGCCGCCTGCACGTGGAGGGCGACGGACCCTTCCCAGTCCTTGGCCGCTTCCTTGTAGACGTCGTCGTCCTGGACCGTCTTTTCGTAAAGCGCCACCCACTCCGGGGTGAATGCGATAAAGGGCGGTGGGTTCTTCGACCTCTCGGCCACTTCCTCCAGATATGCCTTTTCCCACTCGTCGGTGCCGTACTTCAGTGCCATAACATTCCCTCCTTCTTCCCTGCTCTCGCGAGGATTGTTGCCCGCCCGGACTTCCGATTCTCCGCCCAGATCATGACCTTTGTCATCTACGGACTTGCGCCCAAGTTCATTCGCGGGAAGAAGAACGTGCGCCCGCATCCGAAGACCCCTCTCGGGGAATGATATGCTACCATAAAGCGGCCTTCAATAGGAACCCGGATTGACCGGTGTCCTTGCGTTTCTTAAGGCCGGCTGGAGATTTGTTGAACAGGTACAAGGTCGTAATTGTGGGAGGCGGGCCGGGTAGTACGCCGGCTTGATTCCATCGGAGCGTCCTGGACAAGTACCTCATGGACAAAGCGAAAGAGCACGGCATCCGTGCGTTAGAGGGGACGCGGGCCGCTGGGGCGTATCGAGAGCGCTCGGGTATAGTCGTGATTGGCCGGGATGGGACCTCGTACAGATGCGACGCATTCGTCGGAGCGGACAGGGTTAACGGCTCGAGCCGGCTCTGGTTTTCAGGGTGATAACCGATGCCCGCGCCGGAGACAACACCTGGCTCGGTCACTACCGCGGGGTCTTCTCCGGCATCAAGAAGCCGCGGGTGGTGTACGGGGCGTGGGCAATGCGAGGCGTAGCCGGGGGCTGCTGTCCCGGTTCAGCACTTGGGCCGGGCCTCTGGAGGCCCGGCCCCGGGCGGACTGAGAGACCGCCTTTAAAAGAACGGCGAAGCAGGAGCGGGTGTCAAGGAGGTATCTCTTGAAGGTCGCGGCAGTACAGATGAGCGCCCGGCTCGCGGACGTCGACCACAACCTCGAGCGGGCGGAGGCATTGCTGGAGCGGGCGTTCGGGCAGGGCTGCGAGATGGTCATCCTTCCCGAGTTCTTCCCCTCCGCGGTGGCGTTCCATCCTGATATGGCGGGCGTCGCGATGCCGCTCGAGGGGCCGGCGCTCGAGCTGATGGAGTCGGTGGCGCGGCGCCATGGCGGCTGGGTGGGCGGCTCGTTCATATGTTCGCGGGGCGGGGAGAACTACAACACGTGGGTCCTGGTCTCGCCGGAAGGGGAGCGCTGGACGCATGACAAGGACCAGCCGACGATGTGGGAGAACTGCTGGTACGTCGCGGGCTCCGACGACGGCGTGCTCGAGACACCGCTCGGGGACATCGGGGTCGGGATGTGCTGGGAGCTTGTGCGGACGCGGACCGTGCGCCGCCTGCGTGGCAGGGTAGACCTGCTGGTCGGCGGGTCGTGCTGGTGGGACGTGCCCGACAGGGCGATCCCCATCCCCGGAAAGCGTGCCGCATCCGAGCGGAACATGCAGATAATGATAGACACGCCCGCGAGAATGGCCAGGTCGCTCGGCGCGCCGGTGGTGCACGCGGCTCACGCCGGGGATTTTAAGGCTGGCATGCCCATGCTTCCCGGCTTCCCCTACCGTTCACATTTCCTCGGTGAGGCCCAGGTGGTGGACGCGAGGGGTAAGGTGCTGGCGCGCCTCAGGTGGCAGGACGGCGAGGGTCTTGCCGTGGCCGATATCGAGCCCGGGCGAGTCCCTTCGTCCGAGGAGCCGCCGTCCGGGTTCTGGATCCCGGGATTGCCCTTGCTTATCAGGGCGGTGTGGCAGTACCAGAACATCCACGGACGCCTCTACTACCGGAGGCGGAAAGGCTCAAGATTGTAGACCCCATTCATGTTGGGGTCAGACACCCTGACATGAATTCATGTCTGGGTGTCTGACCCCAACATGAATCATGGGATGTCGATTTCGACGGTGAGGTCTCCGTCGGGTGCGCGCTCGAACCGGTAGGCGGACTCATCACTGCCGGTGGCCAGCTCGAACATGGCCTGGACCATGCCGACCGACATCAGGGGCAGGCACGGGTTCTCCATGGTCAACGACAGCTTCGCCTCGCCCCTCTCGAAGCGGGTCAGGTTGCACAGGCCCCGGAACGCCATCATCGCCTGGTAATGCCCCGGGTCCCCAAGCCAGCTCATGTCCTTCATGGACTCTTTGATGTGGCGCCGCTGCGCCTCGATGACCGCCTCGGGGATGGTCTCGCCGAGCTCCGCCTCCAGGTCCTCGAGTATGGCCTCCATGCCCCTGGGCCCGATGATGGCCATCCTCCTGCCGCTCTCAGGCTGGGTGAGGGTGCCGGCTTCGAGGTTCCAGCGGCACTCGGCAACGCTCAGCGGCACATCGCAGACGGTGCAGCGCTCGAAGACTATGTCGCCGGGCTTATTCCTGTGACGCTTCATCCGGAGGCGCTCCTGCAGCCCGATGGGATGGGAGCCGACCCGGCAGGTGACGTGGTAGGTGCCGTCTGCGACCTGCTCGTGCTCCACACAGTGGTCGCGGCCGTCGATGGCCTCCCAGGCACCCATGACCTCCCCGCTGAAAAACAGCAGGGAGTGCGGGTTCCTGACCGACATGGTGATGAAGTCGCCGTCCTCGCCTTTCCTGCGGCGGTCGACAAGGCCGATGTCACCGTAGCCGAATGCCCTTCCGTTCCTGGACAGGTTGTCGATGACCATGCGTATACCCACGTGGCGCGCCGCCATGCGCCTGACGGGAGACAGCATCTTTTCGACGTACTCCTTGACCTCCCTGCGCTTGCTCTCGATGACTATTTTCTCAACAGAGAGCCCGAGGAGCTCCTCGATGCCGGCAAAGAGGCCGTCGATATTTTCGGACTCGAAGAGGATCATGCGGTGGTCGGGGTCGCTGGTCTGGGTAATAACGCCGTTGTCGTGCCAGGTGTGGCCACCGGAGACCATCAATGGGACGCCGCATTTCCTGCAGAGCTTGATCTCAGACATCGATTCATCCCCTGGATTCGCCGGGATGCGGCCGCTCGCCCGCCTCAACCATCAGACTGGCGAAGTGCGCTTGCTGACGACACGATATCTGTGATCGTGTGCTAAATCAAGTGGACTCTCCGTGTCTGAACTCACCGGTCCGAACCAGGTAAAGCCCTGTCTCGATCACCCCCTGGCCCGTGCAGCGCTCCCAGGCCTCGCCGTAGAGCCTCAGCTGTGGGGCGTACTTGCTGATGAGCGCCTCGACGTCGGAAGGGGAGCGGACTGTGTCAGTCTTGAAGTCTACCAGCACCCAGCCGTCTTCCTCTGCGAACACCAGGTCGATGGCGCCCCTGATCAGGGTCGGCGGCTCTGTGTCCTCGAGCATGATCTCGAACGGGACCTCGGTCAGGCGCCGCTCGGAGGCAAGCGCCCTGCGCCAGATGTCGGAGCCGGTGACCGAGGCGACGGTGTCGGCCGCCGCCTGCGCAAAAGAGATGTCTATACCGTTTTCGGCAAGGACGGTCGCGGCCCATGCGAGCACGTCCGCGCCGGGGCGGAGCATGGCGAGCTCGAGCAGCTCGTGGACTGCCTGCCCCCACTCCACCCCGAACTCGCCCTCGGCCGAAAGAGGCGGGGCCACCTCTTGAGCCTGGCCTCCCGGGGGCGGCTCCACCGAGCCGGCGGAGGGGCCGCCCGTGCTCGCCTGCTCCGCGGTCGAAAGCGCGAACTCCTTTGCCGCGCGCACGTCGTAGGTCGGCGCCTCGGCCCGGTCCAGCCTCGCGGCTATCCCTGCCACGGCGTCGGCCGCCTCTTCGGCGGAGATGGCCACGCTCTCGCGCGGCGGCGCCTTGCGCTCGCCGGGGTCCTCGAGGACGTTCTGTGCGGGAAGCAGCGCCTGGAAATGCCGCCAGGCGTTCCACCTGTTGAGACTGGGCAGGGGCCGCTCGGTCACCACCATGGCGCAGCCGGCGCGCGTCGCGGCCACGTATCGGAGCCTCAGGTCTTCCGCGACCCCGAAGGCTCCCTCGCGCTCGGCGAGAGCTTCCCAGCCCTCAGGGTGGGCGAGCAGGCGCCCCGCCCGGCGGCCGGCGCTCTTCCCACGCACCGCCATGTAGCCCAGGACCTCGCTGCCGGAGCGGTCGATGAAGAGGTCGACGGCGTGGGTCGCTTCGCCGAATGCGTTGGCGAGAAAGACCACCGGCGCCTCGAGCCCCTTGACCTTGTGGAGGTTCATCACCCGGACAACCGGGGTTTCCCTGGAGCGCGCGGACATCCCGTCGTACTTCTGCCGCATGTCAACGACCTGGCCCAGGTACCGGACGAGCTGGACCGCGGCCCAATCGTCATGCTGGACCGCGCGGAGGAGCTCCAGTGCCTTGCCTAGGCTGCCCGCCTGGACGTCACCCCCCCTATGAGCGCTCGCCAGCACCATTAGGCCCAGGTCGGCGACAATGTTCTCGATGGCGGAGACCGCGGGGAGTGTAGAGAGCCAGCGGTGGTACTTGCGGAGCCTGTCGAAGGTGTCGCCGAACGCCTCCCGGTCTTCTGTCGCCAGAGCGCCGGGCACCGGGCTGTTGTAATTGAACCGGCCGGCCGCCTTCTTGAACCTGTAGAGAGCGGCGTCGCTAATTCCGAAAGCCTCCCCGCGCAGGGCGGCGACCAGGGCGACGGGGTCGTCCGGGCGCGCCACCGCCGTGAGGCAGGCCCGGAGAAGCCCCAGCTCTGCGACCTCGTTGAGCGCGGTGCCTCCGGTGACCTGGTGGGGCACGCCGTACTCCTGGAGCCTGGCGGCGTAGACGCTCAAGCCGGCCCGGTAGCGCGTGATGATGAGGAAATCGGACGGGTCGACCTCGGGCACGGCGCCTGAAGCGAGCTGGTCGAGGGTCCGTGGGACGGTCATGCCTGTATCTATGGCCTTTCGGATGAAACGCGCGATGAAGTCGGCTTCGTACTCGGTCGCCTCGCCTTTGTTGCCCTCACCCTCGTCGATTGCCATGGTGAAAACTCCCGAGAGCCCGCCCGGGTTCCCCTCGCGGCGCCCATGCTCGATGGCGACATATGCCGGGGACTGCTCGGACTCGTCCG
This sequence comes from Candidatus Geothermincolia bacterium, assembly GCA_038326775.1. Classification (GTDB taxonomy): domain Bacteria; phylum Actinomycetota; class Geothermincolia; order Fen-727; family Anoxymicrobiaceae; genus DYIU01. The sequence continues at coordinate 5,228 of JBBQKJ010000020.1, read as the reverse complement.
CCGGGAAGCGCAGCATGACACCGGGGCCGCCTTCCCCGGCCGCTTCTCCGCCGGGCTCAAACACCTCGTTGACCCAGTCGATGAGCGGCTCGACGGTGCGGAAGTTGGCCGAGAGCCTGACAAGCGCACCGGGCGCGCCACCGTCCGGCGCGAGGATTATCTCCTTGACCTCCTCATAGGTGACGATGTCGGCCCTGCGGAAGCGGTAGATGGACTGCTTCGGGTCGCCTACCACGAACAACGAGCCCGGGCGCGGCCGGCACTTGCGCCAGTCTGTCTGGGTCGGGTCGGTCGCGGTGAGGAGCAGCATCACCTCCGCCTGGATGGGGTCGGTGTCCTGGAACTCGTCGACCAGCAGGTGAGTGAAGCGGCCGCGGAAGTAACCTCGGACGTGGGGGCTGCCGCGCAGCAGCCCTGCCGCCTTCATGAGCAGGTCCTGGAAGTTGAGCTGACCGCGTTCGGCCCGAAGCTCGTCGCAGAGCCGGCGCGCCCCGGACATCACCTGCATCACCGGCTCGTAGCGCGACTCGCGCCAGGAGCGCACCAGCGGGGAGGCGACCGCCTGGCGGAACTCCTCCCAGCGGGCCCACTCGGCCTTCGCCGCGTCGCGGTCGTAGCCGGCCTTAGCCCACTGCTTCAGGGTGACTTTTACGCCCCGGTCGAAGCGCTCGAGCACCTCCATCAGCTGCCGCGCGTCGCCGAGGTCATCGTAATGAGACACGATGCGGGGCATGTCGCGGAGGGCCGGCATCAGGGTGTCGCTGCCGCTGTCGCGCGGCAGGTCGGGGGCGGCACGGCGCATGTGCTCGATGTAGCTGTCGAGCTCGGTGACCGCCTGCTCGAGGCCTACGGGCCCGCGATCGCCGCCAGGCGCCGGCCAGCGGTCTACGTCCGGGTAGAGGGAGTAACTGTAAAACGCCTGTTCGAGATCGGCGAGCCTGATGCCGAGGCTGTCGAGCTCCGCGAGCCTGCCCTCGGAGCCGCCAGTGAGAAGGCGGGCGCAGTACTCACTCCAGGCCTCACTACGCAGGGCGGAGTCGATATCTTCGTCTATCTCCTCGAAGGCGATGTCGACGTTGGCCTCGACAGGGCGCTCGCGGAGGAGCCGGCCGCAGAATGAATGGATGGTGCCGGTGAAGCACTGCTCGATGTTTGCAAGGGAGCGGGCCAGCCTCTCCCTCTCTTCGCCCTCGGCCTCGCGCACCGCCTTCTCGAGGGCAACCTGGAACCTCGCCCGCAGTTCGGCGGCTGCCTTTCGGGTGAAGGTGACAGCGGCCATGGTGCGGATGTCGCCGCAGTTGCCCTTCCTGAGGAGCTCGACCATGCGCCCCACCATGCTCGCGGTCTTGCCCGTTCCGGCGGCGGCCTCCACCAGCATGTTCGTGTCGAGCTCGGTGATGATGAGGTCTCTTGAGGCCTGGTCCGGCGGGACGCGCGACTCGTCGGTCATTCCCCTGTCACCTCCGGGGCCTCTTCGTACTCCCTCAACTCGCGGAAAGGCCGCAAGGCCTCGTTTTCGCAGTTTTCGAGCTTGCGCCTTATGTCCGCGGCGGCGGCCGCGAGGTCGCCGTAGGCCGGTGTGTAGTCGCTGAAGGTCAGGTCGTCGTCCGGCTTGTCGGTGAACGGGAAGCAGCCGCTCGCTATCATTCGGCAAAGCCTGGCAAGGATAGGACCGGCCCCGGCCAGCTCGGCCTCCTCCCAGGCGATGCGCTCGCCGTGCGCCTTTACGCCGGGGAAAAAGTACCCGAACCTGACCGCGCGCGCGCCCGGGTGGACCTCGGCCAGGCGCGCGTTGGCGAGGGCGAAGTAGAGGGCGTTCTGCACGTGCCTCCCCTGTCGGAACGGGTCGTCCCGCTTGTAGCCGTAGGTGCCGCCGGTCTTGTAGTCCCAGACCGTGTAACGGGCACCCTCTCCCGTGAGGAGTTCGTCGACCCGGTCGATTCGGCCGTGGACCCAGATGGTGAGGCCCCCGGGAAGCTCTATTTCCACCGGGTCCGGGCAATCGAGGGCGCTGCCCCCTCCATCCGGCTCGAGCCCGATCGACACCTCGAAGTAGGCCGGTCGGCTGTCGCGGCAGTGCTCGTGCTCTTCCCGAAGAAATATGTGGGCGGCCAGGCGCAGGTCCTGCAGCTCGCGCTCGAAGACCACCGCGCTCGGCGGGCAGGAGCGCGACTCCCAGAGGGCGACCTCCTCGTCCAGCACCTCGCGCATGAGTCCCGCGTCCCTGGAAAACTCGGGGCTCAAGCCCCGAACGGACAGTCGGGCCATGAACTCGCGGAACGCGGAATGCAGCAGCTTGCCCCTCTGGGCGGGGTCGAGCCAGACGGCGGGGTCGATCTCGTACTCCTCGGGCGGCTCGATTCTGAGCACGTGCCGGAAGAAGTACTCGAGCGGGCACCTTGCCAGTGTCTCGAGGCGGGACGCAGAAAGCGCCGGCCCCTCGGAGCAGGTCGGGTCGCACTCGGCCCCCGCCTCGGGTACGTAGCCGTCATACTCTGTGAAAGTGCCGCTCGCCCTCGCGGCGGCGGCGCCAAGGCCGCGGGCCAGGTTGGGAAACGACAGCGCGATCGCCCGCTCGAGGCCCTCGGCCTCGACATCGGCTGTCGTGCGGCAGAGCCACCACTCCGTCGCGTCCAGGCAGCGCTCTTCCGCGGACGGCGCAAAGGAGGCCGGGTCGCCGACCCAGCGGGCGAGGCTCGACTGGTCGCCATCGCGCCTGTCGAGTATGCGGTAGGCCGACATCACCACCGGGCTCGCGAACATCTCTCGGTCGTCGCCGAGACCGCGGCAGCAGTAGCCCAGGGTCACGTTTCCGCGCAGCCCGGCCAGGAGCCTGGCGAACTCTTCGACATCGCGCGCAAGACGGCCCGACCCGGTGGGCAGGTCGTCGGAGATGCGCGAGCGCTCGCCGTCGAGAAGAAGCGGGTCTTGCCGGCCGGTGCCGGGGAAGCGGCTGTCGTCAAGCCCGATGATGAAGGTGTGCCTCCGACCGGAGTGGCCCCCAGCGCGCACGTTGGAAACGTGAAGGCAGCCGGGGCGAGGGCCCTTGCCCTTGACAGAGGTCGCGCCGGGAAGTCCGGCGAGCCAGGCCGCCGGGTCGAAGCCGGTGATGTCGCCGTCGGACAGGCACCCCGCCAGCTCGGCTATGTCGTCGCGCAGCCGCTTGCCGCAGTACCGGTCGAACTCGTTCACGCTCCGGGCATGCCTATCCAGGAAGCCATGCGCACCCTGGAGGCATGCCTGCTGGCTCGAGCCCGGGGCCGGGGTGAGCGCCAGCAGTTCGGCGACGAGCGCGCGTATCTCTTCGAGGCCGCCGATGCGCTCGCGCAGGCTCGACGCGTGAGAGGCGCGCCGCTCGGGGGTTTCTTCCTCGTCCTCCACTTCGGCCGGGGTGTCTTCGTCTTCGAGCTTGCGGCCCAGGGCGAGAAGCTCCCTGTCGATCGACTCGAAATAACGTTCGCCCCCGCCGCCTATGGGGACCGCGCGCAGTATCGCACCCAGCCGCGCGTTGCCAAAGCCCCAGGCCTCGGCCCCGTCGAGCCGCAGCAGCCCATCGGCCACCATGTTGACCAGGGCCGACTGAGGGTAGCCGCCGCCGACCCAGGAGAGCCAACCCAGCAGGGCGCGGGCGGGCCGCGAGTAACTCGAGGGGACGCCCTCGTAGAAGGTGGCCGGGATGGCGGCGGGGTCTTCGGGCTTCAGGCGGCAGCAAAGCTCGTAGATGAGTGGGACGTACGTGGCGGCATCTGTGTGCAGTATCTCGACCTGGTCGAACGGGATGCCGCCCTCCACGCAGCGGCGCAGGACCTCGCGTACCTCGTTGACCTCGCCGACAGCGCGGAAGATGCCAGCGGTGCCGTCTGAGGCCGGCGGCGCGGGGGCCTCGGCGGGGTGCGCGATAAAAGAGAGCAGGGCGGCGTTTGAGGCATCCCTTTCACGGGCCTGCGCCGGCCTGTCGGTCTCGATCACGACCCGGTTCCCCTCGGGGACAGCCTCCCAGAAAAGCCTCTCGAGCCCCTTGAGCTCGACCAATAAATAGTCAGGCATGACCAGTTGCGTGGAGCCGCTCAGCGCCGCGGAGTCGCTTTCGAGCCTCTCGATGGCCAGGCGGGCCGCTCCCGCGTAATCGGCCAGACCGGCGGTCAGCAACGCCTCCTCGTAACCGGCCATGAGCTCTTTCACGTCTTCGCCCTTGGCCGGGACCTCAAAATCGGCGGGCTCGAGCTCGGAAGCGGTGAGCCCGGCGATTCTCAGGTCGCGGACGGTGCGGGCGAGGGTCTCGGTCAGGCCCGGGCTCGCCGCGAGCCCCGCCAGGTAGCCGTCTCTCCGCTCGGCCATGCGCCCGAAGGCCCGGTCCACCAGCACCTCGGCCTGCACTCCCCGTAAAAGCCCCAGGCCGCGCTCTTCCATGAGAGGCGCCGCGACCTCGAGCGCGAGGCTCCTGAGCGTCTTGACCCGGAAGTTGAGCACGGGCCGGCCGGAGCGCGCGACAGAGTCGAGCCACTGCATGCCGGCGCGCAGCGACGGCGCAAGAATCCACTTTTCCTGAAGCGGGCGCTCCGCGCAGATGTCTGCCAGGTTTCTTACGAGGCGGTTCAGAGAGTAAGTCACGGCGTCAATTGTACAACTCACCACTGACAAATATCAGCGGATGGCCACGCGGGCGGGGGCGCCGTCCGCGTCCTGCAGGAACAGCGGAAGGCAGACCATCTCGTAGTCGCCCGGCTCGACACCGGCGAGGTAGAGCCCCTCTATGATGTAGACGCCCGCCTCGAGGAGCGCCACGTGCGTATCGACCGCCCCGGGCCCGAGCTCGGCGATCGAGAGGTAATCTATCCCCACACAGGCCACCTTCTTCTCCGCCAGGAAACGGGCGGCCTCGACTGTCAGGCAGACATAGTCCTCCAGGAAAGGAAGCTCGGGCCAGTTCCTGTGGCTGTTGGCCGTCTTGAACAGTATCCTCTGGCCCGGCTCGATGCCGCACCCGGAAAGCTCGCCTGCCCCGATCGAGAGGGCATCGCTTATCTCTATGACTCTCGCGGGCCCGATGGCCGCCTCGAGGGGTTCCCAACAGCCAACGAATATGATGTCTATGTGTATTATTGCCACACTATATACACATGAAACTCGCTGAATGGGCACGCAAGAACGGAGTCTCGTACCGGACGGCGCTACGTTGGTACCACGAAGGCAACCTTCCTGAACGGGCAGAGCAACTGCCGACGGGC
>JBBQKJ010000019.1:0-52024 GCA_038326775.1 Candidatus Geothermincolia bacterium | reverse complement strand
GGAGAACTACCTTCTGGGGCGTGTTCCTTCCGCGCGTGAGACGGATCAGTTCCTGCCTTTCTTCCCCCGTCAGCGCTCTTTGTGTTTTCATGCTGGAAGCATAGCATTCTATCATCCTAATGTCAAGCTATATATGGGACGGTCCACTAGCGGCATTTTCATGCTAATGTAATAGGCGTTGTCGCAGTACGTCGGAAGAAAGGACGCGTCATCAACAGTGAGCAGAGCGACTCAATCGTCGATTCCCATATCCACATACTGCCCCCGGCACGGACCCGAGGGCTGGTGCGCTGGGTCAAGCGGATATTCCCGGAACACCCCTCGAGCGAGGAGATAACCCCCGACGAGATCCTGGGAGAGGACCGCGCCTGCGGCGTGGAGACGTTCTTCAACCTGGTGTTCCCGCTGAAAGAAGAGGAGACCGAGGCGCTCAACACCTGGAGCCGGGACATCGCCGCCTCATACCCGGACATCACCGGCTTCGGCTCGCTGCACGCGCAGACACCCCGAAAAGACGAGGTGACCGAGCGCTGCATGGTGGAGTACGGCCTGGCCGGCATGAAGCTACACCCGTACGTCCAGCTGTTCGAGGCGTTCTCCCCCGTCTTCGAGCCGATGTACCGGAAGCTCTCGGAGCTCCGGCGGCCGTTCGTGGTCCATACCGGGTTCGATGTCTTCTACAGGCAGACGCAGGACCTCGACTACCTGCGGGGCGTCCTCGAGCGATACCCGGACATGCCGGTGGTGCTGGTACACTCGCTGTTCCCGCACTTCGAGCTCGCGTACGAACTGATGAGCGAGCACCCGCAGCTGTATATCGACATGACCAACGCCGTCTCGGCGGTCCGCTGGTACTCAGAATCGCCCGGGAACTGGGTGGACATCACCGAGGGCGAGAATATCGCGGCCAACCTGGAGCACTTCGAGCCCCTCATCGAGGCGTACAGCTCCCGCATCATGTTCGGGACCGACCACCCCGCGGGGATGGGCTCACCCGGGCAGATATACGCCGACCTGGAGTGGTTCGGCCTCGGCCCCGAGGTCAAGGCGGACATGCTCGGCCGCACCGCGCGCTCGTTCCTCCAGGCGCACTGCGGCCCGGTCCAACCGTGACCGGGCCAGCGGGTTCTGGCCGCCTGGTTCTGGCCTAGAGCCCCGCGAAATACTCGTGCTTCGCCCTCTCCGCTCCCCGCCAGAGTGGTGCGACGTACTTGACCCACGCTCCAAACCCGAGGGGATGGGCAGGGTAGCACCTGTAATGGGCTTTGAGCCTGCCCGCCGCCAGCCCCGTGCGGGCAATGCGGGCAAGCGAGGAGAGCTTGAGGCCTCCGGTCGCCAGGCCGCGGGCGAGCACCGGCAGGGCCTTGAGGCTCCCGGCCACGTCGGTCTTCACATCGTACTTCTCCTGCATCGCCACCGAGGACTCCCCTGTTAAGAGGCCGGCCGAAAAGAGCAGGTCCATCTCGCCGGGGCCGATGCCCATGACCCCGGGAAGGGCGGCGGTGAGGAAGGCGAACTTCGCGCCCTGGCCGCGGAGGTACTTCATGTTGAAATCCCAGAGCGCCTCTCGCGTGAGATCATCGGAGGCGAGCGCTGCCGCCGCAACCCGGGCCGCGATGGCGCAGCCGGTGAACCCCGAGGTCACGCCTTCCCCGGAGAACGGCTTGTTCATGCACGCCGCGTCACCGGTGAGGATCAGGCCGTTGTCGACCAGCGAGTAAGGCGGCCGGCGGTAAGGGATCCGGCCCTCCGTGCTGTCCACCACCTCGCCGGTTATCGGCAGCCCCTTGACGAACTCGCGGTGGCGCCGGTGGGCCGAGGCAAAGCTGCCGGTCATGCCGATGCCCACGATCCGCGTGTCTCCGGGGCCCGGGGCGCACCAGCCCTGGTGGTAAGGGTAGCTGTTCACACCCGGAGGCAGGTCCCCGCGAACGTCCTTCCACGTCTCCATGTAGACGAAGATAGTGTCCTCGGCTGAGATCGGGTCGTTCTCGAACCAGGGGCTCGCGGGCATGCGCGTGCGCACGGCGCCGTCTATGCCGGAGGCGTCGATGACGAGCCTGGCGCCCACGACCAGTTCTCCGGCCGCGCCGCGCGCTTTCACGCCCCGGAGCACCCCGCGCTCGAACTCGAGCTCCTCGACGCTGACCCGCTCGATTATCTCGGCGCCCGCCCCGCGCGCGTAACCGTGCATCCTCCGGATGAACTTCGGCTTGTCCATGACCAGGGTGGGAAAATCAAAGCTGACGCACTGGCGCAGGTCCGGTGCCCACATGGTCACGCCACTGATGACGTGAAGGAGCTCGTCTCCGGTCGGCAGGGGTATCCCGAAGCGCTCGAACGCTATCTCCTCCATGTGGAAAGGCCCTATCGCCTTTCCCAGCTCATCCAGGGGCTCTTTTTCCAGCACCAGGCAGCTATGCCCGGCAGCGGCGAGCTTCCACGCCGTATATGCCCCGCCGGTGCCGGCGCCGACGACGAGCACGTCAACTTCGCGGTCAACCATTTCCGAGCGACCTCCCCGTTCAGGTTATGTACCTCAGCAGCTTCCGCGTCCACTTGAGGGTATTCCTGTAAGGAGGATACCTGACATAGAGGTCGAGCAGGAAGCTTTTCCTCACCACCGCCTTCATGTTGGAGAAGGAATCGAAACCCCACTTGCCGTGGTACTTGCCGAACCCGCTCATCCCCACCCCCCCGAACGGCAGGCTGCTGTTGGAGAAGTGGACCAGGACGTCGTTCATGCAGCAGCCCCCCGACGAGGTCGCCGCCAGCACCCGTTCCTGCTTGTCCCTGTCTCGTGAGAAGAAGTAGAGCGCCAGAGGCTTGGGGCGCTCGTTGACGAATGCGATTGCCTCGCCGAGCTCACCGTATTCCATGACCGGCAGCACCGGCCCGAATATCTCTTCCCGCATTACCGGGTCGCCCGCACGGACCCCGTCGATGATGGTCGGGGCGATGTACCGCGTTGAAGGGTCAGTGTCTCCGCCCAGCAGTATCTCACCCTGGCCGAGCAGGCCGCTGACCCGCTCAAAGTGCCTGTCGTTCACAATCCTCGCGAAATCGGGGCTCCGCGACGGGTCGGCGCCGTAGAACAGCCGGACGTACTTGACGAGTGCCTCCAGCAGCTCCCGCTTGACAGAGCGGTTTACCAGCAGGTAATCGGGGGCGATGCAGGTCTGACCCGCGTTGAAATACTTCCCCCAGGCGATGCGCCGCGCGGCGTGTTCGAGGTCGGTGTCCGGCTCGACTATGCAGGGGCTCTTGCCCCCGAGCTCGAGCGTGACCGGAGTCAGCTCCCTGGCCGCCGCTTCCATGACGAGCCTGCCCACCACCCCGCCTCCCGTATAGAAGATGTGGTCGAACCTCTGGGCGAGCAGCGAGCGAGCGATGTCCGGCCCTCCCTCGATGGCGGCGATATATGTCGGGTCGAAGCTCTCCCCGATCACACTCGCTACCGCGCTCGAGGTGGCAGGCGCTAACTCAGACGGCTTCACGACCGCGCAGTTGCCGGCGGCGATTGCCCCGACCAGGGGGGCCATCACCAGGTCCATGGGGTAATTCCAGGGCCCGATGATGAGCGCCACCCCCAGCGGCTCAGGGTAGACATAGCTCGAAGCGGGGAACAGGAAGAGGGGCGTCCCGACCCTGCGCGGGCGGGCCCAGGAACGCACCCTTTTCGCGGCGGTGTCGACGTCGGAAAGCACCTGGCTCACCTCGGCCACGTAAGCCTCGAACGCGGGCTTGCCCAGGTCTTCCTTCAGCGCCTTGAGTATGAGCTGCCTGTTGCCGTAGATCGCCGTTCCCAGGGCTTTAAGCTGTTTCGTCCTGAAAGCGACATCGCGCGTGACGCCGGAGTTAAAAAAATCGCGCTGGTCCTGGACCAGGCGGCCTATGCTTGTTTCGTCCACCATGCATCACCTCCCTCAGAACCAGTTCTCGAATCCACCCTCAAACCCTCCGCCCCCCGTAGTAAGATAAACGCAACATTGGGGTCAGGTCACTTTTGTGCGTTTTTCCTCGACAACAGGAGGTGCTCGATGAGAAGGGCTCTGGGAGTTCTGACCATCATCCTGTGCGTGGCGGTGGCGGCATTCGGCTGTGGCGGCTTGCCGCGCGACGTGTCGACCCCGCGCAAAGCCCTGCTCGGACACTGGAAGAACACCGTGCCGGGTGTCGATCCCGACCTCTATTACAGCCCCGATAAGGTCACCTACTCGCGCGACAAGAGGGCATCGCTCACGCGGTCTTATGAAGTCACCTCTGAGAACACCGCCGGTTTTACCCTCCAGGTGCAGTTTGGCAGTGGGGTCCGCGAAACATCGACCATAGGGTTCTCCATTGACAGGAACGAGATCACCGTGCTCCCCGGGCGCGTGCCCGAGCTCCTGAAGTACACGTACGTCGACTCTAAGCAGGCGCCTTGATATCGGCGGTCAGGGGCCGGGCCAGAGAACCTCGGAGAGCGGCACCGGGTTATAGCCGCGGGCCCTGAGTCCGTCTATGATTCCGGGCAGGGCCTCGACGGTCTTCGCTTTGTCATGCATAAGGATTATCGAGCCGTTTCTGGTATTCGAGAAGATGTTCGACTGAACGGCCGCCACGGAGTTTTTGCTCCACTCCTGCGGATCAACGTTCCAGTTCACCGAGAGATAGCCCCGCGAGTTGATGTGGCTGATCAGCCCGGCGTTCCTGTCGCCGTATGGGAACCTGAAGTACGGTTTGGTCGAAAAGCCGGTGAGAGCATTGACCGCCGCCTCGGTCTGAGCGAACTCCTGGTCGACCTGGGCGTAGGAGATCCTCGTGAACTGCGCGTGGCTCACCCCATGGTTGGCTATCTCGTGCCCTTCCGCCGCCATTCTGGTCACCACGCCGGGATTTGTCCCGGTGAACCCCGCCATGACGAAGAACGTGGCTTTCACGCCCCTTGACCCCAGGATATCCAGTATCCGGGTCGCGATGTCACCGCTGATCTCAGTATCGAACGTAAGCGCGACAGTATTCCTCCGGGTATTGCCGTGGAAGACCTCGCCCCAGCCCCAGGCGCCGGCGACGGCGTTTCGGTCGATGGTGCGCCAGCGGTCCGCGAAATACATCGCGCGCTCGGCGATGACCTTCACCCCGTTCGCCGATTCCACCTTGATGCTGACGTCACCGTGATTGTCGTCCGAACGGCCCACGCCGAGTGTGCCATCGTGAACCGCGACGGTGAAGCGCGATTCCTTCGCGACTTTTACGTCCCTCTTCTCCACGATACCGCCGTCCGCGCAGTAATAGATGATGTTAACGCTGGCGTCCCCCTCGGAGGGGTTCGCGATGCACAGGTAAGTGTCGAAGCCCGGCCTGGTGCAACCCTCCGCGAAGTACCAGAGCGCCCGGGGCTCGAGGGCGCCTACCACGTCGTGCCCGCCGGTCCAGAACGGCTTGTAGGAAAAATACACAGGCCGCTCGGCGACCACCGGGACCCCGTTGGCGGACTCGACCCTCACGCTGAACTCTCCGTGTGAGTTATTGTGCCTGCCTATGCCGTTCGTCGTCTCGTGCACCGGGATGGTGAAGCGGCTTCGCGGCGCCACCTTTATGTCGCGGCGCTGCTCGTTGTTGCCGTCGGCGCAGTAGTAATAAACGTTGACCTTCGCCTCTTTGCCGCCGGGGTTCCCCAGGCACAGGTAGGTCTCGAACCCCTCGCGGGTGCAGCCTTCGGCGAAGTACCAGTTCTTCGCGGGGGCCGCGGCGCCGACCACGTCATGCCCGCCGGTCAGGTAGGGCTTGTAGTTGAAGTACATGGGCCGCTCGGCGACTATGCCCACCCCATTGGTGGAGCGCACTTTTATGCTCGCGTCCCCGTGATAACTGTTATGCCGGCCTATGCCCGGGCCCGCCTCGTGCACCGCTATGGTGAAGCGGCTCTTCGCTTTCACCTCGACACCCTTCCTGGTCTCTACCCGGCCGTCGCCGCAGTAGTACTCGATGTCAACCGACGCGTCGGCCTCGTTGGGGTTCTGAAGGCAGAGATATGTGTCAAACCCGTCGCGCGTGCACCCCTCGGCGAAGTACCAGGTCTCGAGTGGTTTCGCGGCCCCCGCCACGTCGTGCCCGCCGCTCCATGCTCCCTTGTAGTCGAAGTACATCGAGCGCTCGGCGACTACCGGCTCGCTCGCCTCGATCTTGATGGAGACGTCGCTCTCCGGGGGGATCTGCGTGTTGACGTTTATGGTGGTGCGGCTCCCGGGAAGGAGGTCGTACCTGAGGCTGACATTCTGCCCGCTGCCCAGCATGTAGGTGCACTCGGCCAGTGAGACAGTATCGCCCGGGTTCATCATGCAGAGGTACTCCGTGAATCCCGCGCGGGTGGTGCCCTCCGCGAAATACCAGGTCTTTTGCGCCCCGCTGCTCCCCATGGCAACGTGCCCGCCGTTCGGAACGCCAAGCGCCGGCGCCGCCTGCAGCAGGAGCGCCAGGATCGCGACCGACAGTATCCCCAGGCGAAGTCTTCTTCTGCTGTTTGGGCCGGGCTGCGAGGGTCCGGCTAATGAAATCAGGTTTGACCCCCATTATTAGTGTAGTCGCGGATGAACTTGAGGAGGCTGACGAGGCAGAGGGGCATCATGGTGAAGAAGGCGATGAGGGCGACCTGTGTATAACCGTCCTCGAACCAGTTCATCTCCAGCACGAATATCACCACCGCGAAGAACATGTAGAAATAGATGAGCCAGGGCACGGCGTTGACCAGCTTGCCGGCGACCTGGTTCCGCTTCTGGAACACGAGGTAGAAGATGAGGACTATGAAGAACGGCGCCAGCCACCAGCCCACGAAGTTGCCGATGGGAACGCCGCCTTTGCCCTTCCACACGCCCAGCTCCCTCAGGTACGGCCCGGACTCCCACCACCACCACGGCTTCTTGCCCGCAACTTCCAGCCACAACCGCGAGGTGGCCATCGGGTCGACCATCATGTCCCATGCGACGGTCGCCGTGGCCGTCGCCGCGGCAATGAGGGCGGCCCATGTCGCCTTGCCCCACCAGGAGCGCGCCGCGCAGGTGCCGTTAAATCCCAGGAGCCAGTCGATCAGCATGTAGGACGAATAGATGATGACCGCCCAGGTGACTATGATGACGATGGGCACGCCCCCGATGCGGGGCCCCAGTGTCTCGGTGTACTTGTAGCGGCCGAACCACCAGGCGTAGTTGTGCCCGATAAACTCGCAGAACCAGCTGACAACCCATGACAGAAGAAAAAAGGCGACGGTCTGCTTCAACCCCTTGACCATGTATGAATGCCAGATGCATAGAACCAGCATGGAGAGCATGGCGAACGCGACTGCCCAGGGCTTCATGGGTATGTCGTGCCTCAACCACGTGGTCAGGTGTACTAACGCTGTTGCCGCCAGGTAGAACAGCATTACCGCCATCAGCGCCCTCTGCGAACGCGGCGACTCCTTGAAGGCCTTTACGACCGATACGCGCTCGCGCCCTTCAATTGCAGCCTGACTTTCCTCCAAGACCATCCCCCCCCTTTTCCCGCGATACCTTATCGGCACCAAGGATCCACACTCGCGAGAAGTCTATCACGCGACATCGGGGTCACGCGACATCGGCCTCAGCGGCCGAGGATATCGTCCAGGATGCTCTTGCGGGTGGCGATAATCGCCGGGATGAGGGCTGAGAGCACGGCCACGGCGACCACCGTGAGGGCTCGGAACACGAAGTCGCCGGGGTTCACCGACAGCGTCACGTCGCCGATGGGGATCTGGAAAGGATATGCCCGGAAGTACGGGAAGATGATGCCGAAGTAAAGCGCCGTCCCCAGCAGCACCCCGCCGAAAGAGTAGATTGCACCCTGCAGCACGTACGTCGATACGACCAGGCTCGACTTCACACCCACCGCGCGCAGGATGCCGATCTCCTGCCGCCTGTGGGTGATGTCGACGTAGATGATGATGAAGATGGTGACCGCGGCGATAAAGAAACCCACCACGGTCAGCAGGGTGTTTATGGTCACGAAGCTGTCGGTGAGAATCTTGAGCCCTTCGGCGGCCTGCTGCCATGTGAAGAAAGTCCCCCGCACCCCGGCGGCCTCCAGCCGCGCCACGACCTCCTTCTCGTTGCCGGTGCTGTCCGTCTTTATGATGATATCGCTCGCCGTTCCAGCGAGTTCCGGCGCGACGCCCTCGAGCGCCGCCCTGGTGACGAAGGTCCGGTCGTCCGCCTCGTTGGACTTGGTCTTGAACACGCCGCGGATGGTGAAGTCGCGCTTCCCACCGTCCAGGACGAGGGTCAGCCTGTCGCCCACGCGCGCGCCGGTAAACGAAAGGTGCCTGGCCCCGTTGTCCTTTTCGCCGGCGATCTCAGCCCCGATGATTATTCCGTCGCGGTCCTCCGGTTGGAGGTATGAACCCTCCACCATCTTCATGGACACGTCGGTTACCTTCTTCTCACTGACCGGGTCTATCGCCGTGACCGAGTAGTCCCCCTTCGCCCCTTTGAACTCCAGGTTTCCGGGGACCTCGGTCTCCGCGGCCGCGGCCTCTACCCCTGGGACCTCCTCGATCCGGGCGACCGTGTGGAGCGGCTCCGCGACATACTCCTGCCCCCTGGCGGGGCTCATGCTTATGTTCCCGGTTCTGAACGCGATGATCTGCTGGTTGTTGCTCTCGATGACCCCGTTGAAGAGCGAGTTTATGAATATGAGGTTTATGAATGCGATAGCAAGCAGGAAGATTATGAGCGCGAGCGTCCACTTGTTGGCCCGCCGAAGGTGCCTCAGGATAAGGAAGAACGGTATCCTCTTGTCAGTTCTCATCGATTATCTTCCCGTCTGAGAGGGTCATCAGCCGGTTCCCGTATACTGTCTCATCGGACTCGTGGGTGACCATCACGATAGTATGGTCCGCCACCTTGTTGAGCATGTGGAAGATGTCCAGTACCTCCCTGGCGGAAACCAGGTCCAGGTTCGCGGTCGGCTCGTCGGCGAAGATCACTGCCGGGTCGTTCATGAGCGCCCGGGCTATGGCCACCTTCTGCTGCTCTCCCCCCGAGAGCTGGCTGGGGAGGTGGTCCGCCTGCCCCCTGAGCTCCACCGCCGCCAGCAGCCGCCTGGCCCTTTCCCTGCAGGCGCCGGTCTTTTCGAGCATCATCGACGGGAGCATCACGTTCTCTATGGCGGTGAGTTCCGCGATAAGGGCAAACTCCTGGAAGATGTAGCCGAGGTCGGTGAGGCGCAGGTGGTTGCGGTCCCTCTCGTGCATGACGGTTACGTCGCGGCCGTTGAGAAGGATCTTGCCCGCGGTGGGCCTGTCGAGCAGGCCCAGCTGGTGGAGAAGGGTCGACTTGCCCGAGCCATTTCGCCCGGTCACCACCATGAAGTCACCCCGCCGCACGGTGAGCGAGACGCCCTTGAGCGCCCTTACCTCGACCTCTCCGAGCTGGTAAGTGCGGTCTATGCTGTCAACTACTATTACGTCCTCGGGGTCCGGCATCGTGTCCACCGTGTCCGGGCTTCTGCGCGGGCATACTTCTATCCACGCAACGCGTTCCCCTCCGCGGATATGCCGCGGCGGTAAAGATATCGATAATCCAGCGACGCGCCTTGAGTCGGGCAGGTCTGAAAAAGGCCTAGTTGCCCTTGAACTCCGGCGGCCTCTTCGCCAGGAACGAAGTCACACCCTCTACGACATCCTCGGTGCTGGTGGCTATCCCCTGGAGCGACGCCTCGCGGTCGAGCGCGGTCAGGATGTCCGACTCGAACGACTTGTTCAGCATGGTCTTAATCATGCCTATGGCGCGGGTCGGCCCGGCGGCCAGGCGCCGGGCAAGCTCCATTGCCTCGTCCATCAGCTTCTCCGCGGGCACGACCTTGTAGATGAGTCCTATCTCCAGCGCCTTCGCGGCGCTGAGGTCCTCGCCCAGGAACATAAGCTCCTTTGCCTTGGGCAGGCCCACCAGGCGGGGAAGGAAATATGTGCCCCCGGCGTCGGCCACCAGGCCGCGCCGGACGAAGACCTGGATGAACTTCGCGGTGTCGGCAGCGATGATCATGTCGCTCGACAACGCGAAGTTGCAGGAGGCCCCGGCGACCGTCCCGTTGATGGCCCCGATCACCGGCTTTTCTAAAGACCACATGGCGGTTATCATCCGGGAGTAACCGAAAGTGGTTATGCGCATCCCGAGCGGCTTGTAGGAGTCCTCCCTCGTGCTGCCCTTGCCGGTCAGGTCCGCTCCGGTGCTGAATGCCCTCCCCGCCCCTGTGATCACGACCGCACGTATCGAGTCGTCGAACTGTGCTTCCTCGAGCAGGTCGCCGAGCCCCCTGACCATCCCGTAGGTAAGGGCGTTCAAGACCTCCGGCCGGTTGAGCGTGATTATCTCGACATTCCCGTCCCGTTCAACAAGTAGCTCGTCCATTTCAGCCTTCCTTCTTAGTCTGGTAGAAAGCGCGCCAGCGCCATGAAGCATTTTATCACTAAGGGCGCTCCCGGTCGTAGGCACAGTGGCGCCCGTGATATGATTCTGCCTGGATTGCCCGGCCCGCCGGGGGCGCAGAAGCACGAGGAGGGGTAAACGATAGACGAGAGCATCTTCACCAGGGAAATAAAGGTAGAGACCTTGGACGAGGGCGACTGCCTGCGCCTGAAAGGCAGCCTCTCCGACGCGCGGCTGGGCGAGCCCCTTCACGGCCTGGAGGTGGAGATGGTCGTATCCGTGTGGGAAGGCGAGATCAAGGAGATCAGTGGCGCTTTCCCGACCTGGCCGATGGAGGAATGCAAGCAGGGCATCGCCAGCTTGGATGAGCTGGTCGGCACGAGGGTCAAGCCCGGCTTCTCGGAGATCGTAAAGAAGACTGTCGGATCCATCCGGGGCTGCTCGCACCTGGCGGCCCTGGTCATGAACATGGGCAACGTCTGCGTGCAGGGCCGCGGCGCCTACCTTCGCAAGCACGTGCCCGACAACGCCACCCGTGACAGGGCCATGGCCGGACAGGCCAAAGAGCTGGGGCTGCTGGACAGCTGTGTCGCCTGGCGCGAGGACGGGCCGATCGTGCGCCGCTGGCTCCAGGAGCACCCCGAGGACGACCCCAAGTACTAGACCGCGCCGCGGATACGCCGGTAGTCGAGCAGGGCGCGCATGGCGCCGGCGGCGCGGACGGCCGACGGAAAGACGGGGACGCCATAGTCGATGAGCGGCCCGACGGAGGCGCTGTCCGGCCCCAGGAACGACATCACGATAAGCGGCTTGCCAAAAGCTCGCGGGACCCCGGCGAGCTCGGTCAGAAACTGCTCGTGCGCTGCGCCCAGGCCCCCTTTCAACTGCTCCAGCTCGGGAAACCTCTTGACAATGTTTACCATGAAGTCCGGCCCGCCGAATATCCCGTACAGGAACGCGCCGTCCACCTCACCTGACTCGAAAACGAGCTCGAGCAGCTTCGTGAAGATGGCCATGTCGGTCTCGAAGGTGAGGTCTATCGGGTTGCGCAAGAACGCCAGGGGCCCGGTAACGGCGTCCAGCCTGGCCGCCAGCTCGTCGCTGAAAGAGGGCACCGACAGCCCCGCCTTCTCGATGTGATAGGCAAGTGACGAACCGGGCCCTCCCGAGTTGGTGATCACCGCCATCCGGCCGCTCTCCGGGAGCGGCTGGGATGAGAGAGTACGGAGCATGTCGAACATCTGGTCGATATCCTCGGCCCTGATGACGCCCGCCTGGCGGAACAGCCCGTCGTACACCTCGTCCGGCCCCGAGAGCGCTCCGGTATGCGAGAGCGACGAGCGCGAGCCGGCCTCCGTCCCCCCCACGTATATAGCCACAACGGGCTTCTCCCTGACAGTCTCCCTGAGCACCCTGGCGAACTCGCGCGGCCGCCTTACGGTCTCGATGTAGAGGCCTATCGCGCTTACCTCCGGCTCGTCCTTGAGGTACTCGACGCAGTCGGTGAGGTCAAGGTCAGCCTCGTTGCCCACGCTCATGGTCTGGCACATATTGATGCCCTGGGCCCGAAGGTACGGGTTTATCATCGCCGTGTAGGCACCCGACTGAGAGGCGAAGGCGATCTTTCCCCCTCCAGGCGGCGAGTGGATGGTGGTCGTGTTGAGGCTGCAGAGTGAATTGAATATCCCGACGCAGTTCGGGCCCAGGAAACGCATGTCATACTTGCGTGCAATCTCCTTTATCTCGCGCTCGAGCTGCTTCCCCCGGTCGCCGGCGACCTCCTTGAAGCCGCCCGATATCACTATCGCCCTGCGGATGCCCGCCCTGCCGCACTCGTCGAGTATGCCTGGAACGACCTCGGTCGGAAGCGTGAGCTGCGCCAGGTCGACAGGCTTTCCCACGTCCGCGATGCGCCGGAAAGCGGGTATCCCCATGACCGAGGTCTCCTTTGGATGGATCGGGTACACCTCTCCTCCGTAGCCCGTCCCA
Organism: Candidatus Geothermincolia bacterium; assembly: GCA_038326775.1. Taxonomy (GTDB): domain Bacteria; phylum Actinomycetota; class Geothermincolia; order Fen-727; family Anoxymicrobiaceae; genus DYIU01. The sequence goes on along the minus strand of JBBQKJ010000019.1, from coordinate 39,614 downwards.
AGGACGTTGGCGAGCTGTATGCTGCCCATCTTCATGGGGTTGTTGGACGCGCCCCAGAACGCCAGGGACGAAGGGTTCATGAGCTGCTTCAGCGGATGCATCCTGCTACTCTCCCCTGAAATCGGGGGCGCGCTTCTCCTGGAAGGCGCGGATGCCCTCGACCGCGTCCCGGCTGGCGATCGCGCCGGTCACCAGCTCCTGGATCTCGGCCAGGGCTACCGTCGGAACGGGCTGCCGGGCACATAGAAGAGACAGGGAGCGCTTGTGCCCTTTCATGGACATTGGCGCGTTCCTCGTCATCCGGCTCGCGAGCTCCATGGTGGACGGCTCGAGCTCGTCATCGGCGTAGAAAAAGTCGAGCATTCCCAGCGTGTGGAGCTCGCGGCCCTCGAAATACCTGGCGGTATAGAACAGCCTGCGCGTTACCGCGAGGCTGAACGTCCTGACGAAGCGCTCCAGCCCCTCCGGTGGATACACGATGCCGAGCCGGGCGGGAGGCATCCCCATCCGGCTCGAGACGCAGCCCGCCCTAAGGTCGCACGAGGTGGCGAGTTCGCAGGCGGCTCCCGCGGCGTGGCCCCGTATCATCGCGATCACCGGGAACGGGAACTCCTCGATCGCCCGTATCGCCAGCCTGAGCGGACCGCCCGCCCCGATCAGCTTCTGGTTCTCCGGGGGGGTGCAATCCGCCATGGCGTTCAGGTCCATGCCGACCGAGAACTTCTCGCCCGCTCCCTTCAGAACGACGCACCGCACCGCCTCGCCTGCGGCGAGTGAGGCGAGCGTCCGGGCAAGCTCCTCAAGCATTGAGGCGGTCAGGGCGTTTCCTTTCGCCGGGCGGTTCAGGGTTATCACAGCGACCATGTCGCGGGTTTCCACAAGCAGCTCTTCGTTCAGCGCCAAGATACCTCCTGTGTTCGACTGACCCGGATATCATAACGCTTCACGGCCCCGGAGTGGAAAAACGGTCTGACGCGGCGTGACCCCGCGCGCAGGCGCGCCAACAAGGCGCTAGAAGCTGGAGGCCTCGTCCCGGCTGGAGCTGCCGCTTGACTCCTTGACCCGCGTGGCCGCGGCTGCGTCCTCCTCGAGCTCCTCGCGCTCCCGGTGGTCCTGCAACTGGTGCGCCCTCTCCGCTTTGCGTGCGTGCTTTTCGGCCTTGTAGCGGTGCTTCAGCTCGGAGATGAAGTACTTGTTGCGCGACTTCCACTTGTTTATGGTGTGGTGCGCGTAGATCTTTATCGCCATGTCTTTGAAACGGAAGGTGAACCCCAGCTTCCAGCACTGGAAGATGGAGTAGAACTTCCGCATCGCCTTCAGGCCGGTCTCCTTCTGCAGCTGGAACGGCGACATCTTAGCGGGCTCGAACACCACGTGGTGCCCGCTGAACTTGCCCCAGTCGTCGACGAAGATGCGCCCCTGCTGGCACAGCTCGTCGTAGGTTTCCGTGCCGGGCATGGGGGTCAACACCAGGAACTGCACCGTATCGATGCCGCACCTGCGGGAAAAACGCACCGTCTCGCGGATGGTCTCCTTGTCGTCGTCGTCGGCGCCGAGCACGAACATACCGTGGACCGTTATCCTGTACTTGTGGATTATCTCGACAGCGCGCTCGATGTCCTCCACGGTCTGGGATTTGCGGAACGCCTCCAGCGTCGCGGGGTTCACCGACTCGACCCCGATAAAGAGGTTCTTGCAGTTGGTGTCTCTCATGAGCTGCATCAGTTCTTCGTCCTTGACCACGTCCACCCGGGACTGGGCCATCCAGCGCACCGGCAGCCCTTTCTCTTTCATCTTCCGGAGAAGCTCCTTGGTGTGAGACGGCGAGGCGGTGAAGTTGTCGTCGTAGAAAAAGACCGTCCGCCTGGGCTGTCGCGCGCAGAGCACCTCCAGCTCGGCGATGACGTCGTCGACCTCGCGGAACCTGTAGCGATGGCCGAACATGCTGGTTACCGAGCAGAACTTGCAGTCGTAGGGGCAGCCGCGGGACGTCATCACCGGGACGACCCTCAGCTTCTCGTACCCTTCGATCAGGGTAAGGTCCGGCCAGGGAAGCGACGAGAGGTCCGCTATCCTCTCGCGGTCGGGGTTGTGGCGGTGCTCACCCTCCTCGACGTAGGAAAGGCCCTCGATCGCGGAAAGCTCGCCAACACCTGTCGACAGGTACTTTATGAGCTCGATGAACGTCCTCTCTCCCTCGCCGCGTACGACGTAGTCGGCGCCCTTCTCGAGCCCCTCGTCCGCCATGAATGAGACGTGAGCCCCGCCCAGCACTACGGGTGCGTCGCTCGCGCGTTTGACACGCGCGACGATATCGTAGGCGACGGGCGCGGTGGGGGTGATGGTCGAGATGCCGACCAGGTCAGCCTCGTCGACGGCGCTCCAGTCCAGCGACAGCTCCTGGAAGTAGATCTTTACCTCGATACCCAGCTCTTTCTCGAGCAAAGCCCCCAGCAGAGGAAGCCCCAGCCGGGGCAGCTTGAACTTGCTGAAGACGTGGAAGCCGGGGGACTTTGGTTCTATCAACACAACTTTCTTGATCATGGCCTCGCCCGCTTCTCGGAAAGCGGCCTACCCTCCTCCTGTCCTTGTGTCATCGCCGCATCATTGGAGTTTTGCTCATCAAAGGTACTCTTTCAACTGCAAGACCTGCAACCCCTTGACCGACTCGAGCCCTTCACGGTCGGTCACGAAGGCCGTGGCTCCCGCCTCCAGTGCGCTCGCGAGCATTATGCAATCGGCGAGCCCGAACCCGTGCTCCGCCCTCAAGGCCGCGGCCTTCAAAGCAACATCCCGGTCCAGGGCGACCGTATCCAGGTGGGGCATCTCGTGGAAGAGCAGGCGGTAAAGGTCTGCGAGGCCCTCGATCCCCATCTCGAGAGGTTTCACCAGCACCTCGATCATGCTGAGGGTGGAAACCACGCCGGTGCAATGCCCGTCCTGGACCCGCTCCAGAAGCATCGTGGTAAGCTCCGAATACTTGCCGCCCTCGAAGTGATGGATGAAGACCGAGGTATCGATTCCGACCAACTTGTGATCGGCGAGGTCCTTCTTCAAACGTTTGTCTTTTGCCACGATTCCCTTTCCCCCTCCACGTACAGAGCCGCGCCCGTGCCTTTCCAGACCTCGGCGCCCAGCCCCCTGGAGAACTCGACGAAATCCTTCGGCCTGGGAAGCAGGACCACCATCCCCTCGCGGTAATCGAAGACGACCTTGTCCCCCTCATCGATGCCGAGCACTTCGCGGGCCTTCTTCGGTATCACGATCTGGTACTTCGAGCTGACCTTGGCCGTGTCCACAATCATTCTCCTGTTCATAAGAGGTCTTGGTGGGGGACATTAACATATGTAATACAACTCGTCAATATGTAAGGTGATTACATATTTATACTTGTGAACAGGTGCTACGTAAATCCGCCGCGCGCTAGCTGTTAAGCCTGCGGCAGGACGCGGACAGGCACGGGTAGAGTGCCCGGAACTCCGGATAAAGGGAATCGTATGCCGCCCGCGCGGCGAGATCGGGTTCGAAGGTCCGGCGGATCTTGAGTACGTCCTTGATGTGCTTGTAGTCTCGGAAGATGCCGAGGCCGACAGCGACCGCCAGCGCGCATCCCAGCGCCCCTGCCTCCTGGGGGTCCGCCATCGCCTCGACTCGGCGCCCCGTGGCGTCGGCCATTATCCGCATCCAGGTGTCGCTCCTGGCCCCTCCTCCTATCGCCCGCACCGAGCGGACGGGAAGGCCGGACTTCTCCACCTCATCCATCATCCAACGCAGGTTGTAAGCGACCCCTTCATAGACCGCGCGCAGCATGTGCTCCCGCCCGTGCTCCAGCGAGAGGTTGACGAACGCCGCTCGGAGGGTCGTGTCACCGACCGGCGAGCGCTCGCCGAACATCCACGGGGCGAATATCAGCCTTCCCGCCCCCGGCTCCGTGCCGCTGACGAGCCCGTCCAGGACCTCGAATATGGCCATCTCGTCCGGTCCGGCCCGCCCCCGCTCCGACGGCAGGGCCAGGTTCTCGGCGAACCACTTGAGGCACAAGCCCGCGGTCTCCGACTCCCCGAGCATTATGAACATCTCCGGGTCGGGGGAGGCGACCGACACGATACCGTTCTTCGGCAGGTTCTTCGGGCGGCACAGCGACAGGCACAGCCAGCTCGAGGTACCGAGGTAGATGTGGGCCTCACCGTCCTCCAGGGCGCCGGAACCCGTCGCGGCAGCCGGGATGTCGGCCATGCCCGCGATTACGGGAGTGCCGGAAGGCAGGCCCATCTCTTCAGCCGCATCCGCCTTCAGGCCGCCCACGACGTCGATGCTCCGTCTCACGGGTGGCATCTTTTCCAGGGGGACGCCGACCAGCCTGGCCAGCAGGGGCGACCACCGGCGGGTCTTGTTACTAAGGAGTCCCGTGCCTCCGGCGCCAGTCTGGTCCATGGAAAACACGCCTGTGGCGCGCAGCACCAGGTAGCCCGCGACGTCCAGGAACGCGGCGGTCCGCGCGAAAAGGTCGGGTTGGTTCTCCTTGAGCCAGGCGAGCTTGCAGACGACGTCCTTGCCGGTGGGAAGCGCGCCCGCTATAAGGGTAAACACGCGACTTCCCCCCATGCGCCTGATGAGGCGCCTGGCCTGCTCGTCGGCGCGGCTGTCGAGCCATATTATCGCGTCGCAGAGCAGCTCGCCGTCCGCCCTCACCGGCACCACGCCTATCATCTGGCCCGCGAACCCGACGCCCCTGACGTCAGCGGGGTCCGCCCCGCTCTCATCGAGCACTCGCCTGGTGCCGGAGGCGACGGCGCGCCACCAGTCGCGGGGGTCCTGCTCGGCCCGGTTGGGCTCCGGATAGCTGACGTCGTACGGCTCGAAGGAGCGCGCGAGTATATTGCCCCCGGTGTCAGCCAGCACCGATTTGCTGCCGCCGGTGCCGACGTCGTGCCCGATGAGAAGGTCGGCCATTTCGCTCCTAGAGCTTGAAGTCAATGCTCTCGGTGTTGCCGTCCCTGTCGATGTGCTCGATGTAAATGGGTACTCCGCCCTCACCCAAGCCGGTGCTTTTCAGGACCTGCCCTGCGAGCGCGAGGATCTTCGCCGAATCCACGCCCGCCTCGGGAGGAAAGACTCCCTTCTCGGTTATCTGGCCCTCTTTCATCATGATGGCGCCGAGCGCCGCCGGGATGCCCGTGCCTTCACCGGCACCCGCGCCCTTGGAGAACATCGAGAAAATGTACGTATGAGGATCCGCGTCCTTGACTCCTTTGACCTCGACCTTCAGGCAGCCGGTCGGCTCGGTAAGACCGGCGGCCTTTATGAATCCCGGCCGGCGCGAGATGATGTATGCCACCGCGAACTCGATGGGAATCACCTCGTTGCCCTGTACGATGAGCGGCTCCTCGGTGCAGATGCCCAGCCGGACCGTGTCCATCGTCAGCTGGAAGTAGTTCAGGGGAAGGACGAACCCCATGTTGGTCACTTTCTTGATGCCCTCGAAGTGCTTCGGCATTGTGATGGTCTCAGGGTGTGGGTACGGATAGACCGGAAAGGTCCCGAGGCCCTTGAACTCGGTCTCGATGACGTACTTCTGCCCGCTCTCCTCGAGCATTCGCACCGTGATGAATTCCCCGTCGATGAAAAGCGGGATGTCGTTGGTCATGGCGTGGATGCGGTGCTTGATGACCCCGCCGCCCTCGGAAGGCTCCCCGCCGTGGGCGTGGAAGATGTTGACCTCCTCGACCTGGTCGAGCATGGTGTCGGCGCACCACCTGGCGATCACGTTCGCCAGGCCCGGCGAGTTGCCCATGCCGATGAGGGCGGAGACGCCGGCGGCGCACGCCTCGCCGTCGAGCTCGAGCATCTTCTCGGTGGCGTCGAGGTCGTCGCAGACGTCGACGTAGTCGATGCCCGACCTTATCGCCGCCATCAGGATGGGAGGTCCGTAGGTGTAGAACGGGCCTACACAGTTGAGCACGAGGTCGCAGCCCTCCATGGCGCTCTTGAGGCTCTCCGGGTCGTTCGCGTCGACCTGCACCGCGGAGACGTTTCCGCCGAGCTCCCGGGCGAACTCGCACGCGGCGTCGTAGCGGTTCTCGCCCAGGACTATCTCGTCGAAGTGGCCCGTTGTCGCCAGAGTGCGCGCGGCAACCGTGCCGATTCCTCCGCAGCCCCCGAGCAGGAGTATCCTTGCCATTTGATTACCTCCTGATACAGGGGGTCAGATCTGATTTCATTAGTTGCAGGCGGCATTGTTGCTCGAGTGTCTAGAACTAATGAAATCAGGTCTGACCCCACTTATTAGCTGAAAAAGCCCTCGAAGATGCGGATTGCCTCGACCGCGTCGCGGCCGAGGGCGTCCACGCCCATCTTGTCCGCGAGCTCCTGCGTGGTGCAGGCGCCGCCGATGGCTATCTTCACCTGGTCGCGCAGGCCCGCCGCCTTTAGAGCGTTGACCACTTCGCGGATGGACTCGACCATCGGGGTCAGCAGCACCGAAAGGCCCACCGCCCCGGCCGAGTTGGCGCGCACCGCCTCGACCACCTTGTCCTGGTGGACGTCGGTGCCGAGGTCGATGACCTTGTACCCGGCGCTGGATAGCATGGTGGCGACAAGGTTCTTGCCGATGTCGTGGATGTCACCCTTGACGGTACAGAGCACGACCGTCCCTTTGCCACCGCGGTCGCCTGCCTTGAGATGAGGCTCAAGCACCTCGAGCCCCTCCTTCATTCCCTCGCCGGCCAGGACCAGGTCGGCCAGGAAGTACTCGCCCTTCTCGAACAGTTCGCCTACGGCGGCCATTCCGTCAGCCATGTTCGCGAGTATCAGCGTCGGCTCCTCGCCGGCATCAAGCGCCGACTGCACCCCCGGGGCGATAGCGTCCAGATCGAGCTCCGCCATCGCGGTCTTAACCTTTTCGAGTTGCTCCCCCATCCGTGCCTCCTTGTCACCGCCTGCGGCCGGACCGGCCGCAGGTCACCGTAATTATACCTGCAACGGGTAGTAGCCATACTTTTCAACTGCTTCGAGCATCCACTGCACTCTCTCGACGGACATGTCGGGGTGGCTATTGGTCGGCGCGATAATGTAGCCGCCCCCTTTTCCCGCGGCCGCGATGCTCTCGCGCACCGCCTCGAAGACCTCTTCCTTCGTGGCGTCGACCAGGATATGCGTTATATCCACGTTGCCCAGCAGGCACATCCTGTCGCCCACCATCTCCTTGGCCCTCGCAAGCTCGACCCCGGCCGTCGGCTCGAGCGCGTGCACGCCGTCGAAGCCGCAATCCGCCCACCATTCGAGCAGGTCGTAAACGCGGCCGCAGCTGTGGATGACTATCTTCATGCCCAGTTTGTGAGCGGTCTCGGTGATGCGGCAGAGAGAGTCCGAATACAGCTCCTTCATGAGCTTCGGGCTTATCATCGGCCCCGAGCGGTACGCCTGGTCGTCCGTATAGATCGCCCCGGGCACCCCGGCGTCGGCCCACGCCTCGAGCATCTCGCACCAGTGGTCCTCGTAGAACTTGATGTAGCGCCTCAGGAAGTCCTTCTCGCGCCGCAGCGCTACCGCAAAGCGCTCGAAGCCCATGGTCTGCCAGGAGTTCTCGAAGAGGCCGAAGAGGAAGGTGGCCATGACGAATATCCTTTCGCCAAAGTCCTTCTGGACGCGGGCGAACGCCTTGTTCGTCCGGGCGGGCCACTTGAAGAGGTCGGACTTGTCCCACGCCTTCCAGTCATCCGGCCCGGTAATAAGCCCGCCTCTGTACATGGGCGTGTCCAGGTTCCCCTGCTTGTCGAGGGCGACGTCATAGTAGCGGCCGTAGATATCGGTCGCATACCTGGTATCCCGGAGGCGGAATATCGGCACATGCATGACCCAGGCCGAGTCGCAGCCCAGCTTGACGGAAGCCGCCGTGAGGTCGTAGGTGCGCCGGTCCATCTCCCAGTCCAGGTAGCCGCTCTTGTTTATGAGCGGCGCGAGCTTGTCCCCGACCTTCGAAGCGTACTTGTTTGTCACGAAGAACGTCACCGGGATAGCCCTCTTGTTGAGAATCTTGTTGATATGGGAGAATTCTTCGAGCGTGTTCAACGTGGGCACGCGGTCCGGCTCGCGCAGTTCGAGCGCCGCAGTAACTCTCTCAAGGCTTGAGGCCACCTGCATAACGCCCCTTTCGCTAATGGTCCGCCTCAGTCTCCCCGATAGTCGGATCGACTGTCAATGCAAGATCTCAGGTCGGGTCACTTTGTTGCATCCCGCGGCGGCTGATAAAGTGCGCCCTACCTGACTTTCCGCGTTTGTGAAAGAATGTAGTCGGGATGTGGCGGCGACGAAACGATGCGCGAGGAAAGGAGCCGCGATGAACGGTAAGGAAAGGATGCTGGAGGCGTTCGCCCGGCGCGAGCCCGACCGCGTCCCGGTCTGGGAGATGGCGTTCAACGAGGAGTCGATAATAAAGCTCGCGAGCTTCTTCACCGACGACCTGCCCCCGGTGAAGTTCGCCCAGCAGATGACGCCGGAGGAAAAGCTGAAGCTTCTTACCTGCCTGTTCACCATAGTGCGGGAGCTCGAGCTCGACGGCATCTCGTCGCTCGCGTTGCTCAACACCGAGCCCGCGGGCCAGGACCTGGTGAAAGATGGTTGGGGCAGGCTGCTCCGGGTTAGCGAGGAGGGCGAGGCAACGGCGGTCGGCGGGCCGGTGTCCTCTCCCGGCGACCTGGACAACATGGAACCGTACCACCCCCAGCAGGCCGAGCTCCTGGTGCTCATGGCCGCCAGGGGCAACTTCGGTGACGAGATAGCCCAGGTGTTCGTGCAGCCAGGGCCGTTCCGCGAGAGCTGGACGTTCCTGGGCAGCATGGAGAAGCTCCTCTTTTACTACATCAAGAACCCCGCCTTCGTGCACGCGCTCGCCCGCCTTGCAACCGACTTCATCCTCGAGGTGGTGGACATGGCTATCGAGCTGGGCGCGGACATCATCGGGCTCGACGGCGACCTCGCCTTCAGCCAGACGACCCTGATGGCGCCCGAGCATTACTACGAGTTCATCCTTCCGTACCACAAGGAGATAACCGAGCGCGTGCACGGCCACGGCAAGCTGGTGTTCAAGCACTCCGACGGCAACATGTCGCCGATAATGGACGGCATCGTGGAGGCCGGGTTCGACGGCTTCCACCCTGTCCAGCCGCAGTGCATGGACATCGCCGAGGTAAAGGCGAAGTACGGCGACCGGTTGTGCATACTGGGCAACATCGACTGCATGCACCTGCTTCCCTTCGGCAGCGAGGAGGAGGTCGAGCTCTCGGTGAAGGAGACCATCGCCGCGGCGGCGCCCGGGGGCGGCTACATCATCAGCTCGTCCAACTCGATCCACCCGGGGGTTAAGTCCGAGAACTACATCGCCATGGTCAAGGCCGCGCGGAAGTACGGCCGGTACCCCATCACGATCGAGGTATGAGGAGGACGCAATGGAACAGCTTCTGTCTGAGTTGAAGGCCTCGGTCATAGAGGGTGACGAAGAAGCCGTAAAGCGACTGGTGGCTGAAAGTCACGCTTCGGGGATAAGCCCACGGCGGGTCCTCGAGGAAGCCATGATGCCGGCCATGGAGGAGATCGGGACGCGCTTCTCGAAGGGCGAGGCTTACATCCCCGAGTTGATCGTCGCCGCCTACGCGATGGAGGCCGGTATGGAGACGCTCAAGCCGCTGCTGTTGGGCGACGAACAGGGAGCGGGAACTGTAGTTCTCGGCACGGTCGCGGGCGACATCCACTCGATCGGCAAGAACCTGGTGCGGATGTGCCTCGAGGGAGCGGGTTTCGACGTGGTGGACATCGGCGAAGACCTCAAGACCGAGAAGTTCGTTGAGGCGTACAGAGAGCACAAGCCTCGCGTTCTGGGCCTTTCGGCACTGCTGAGCTCGACCATGCTGCACATGCGCGAGGTCATCGAGGCAGTGCGTGCAGTGGACCCCGACGCTATCGTGATGGTCGGCGGAGCCCCGGTCACGCAGGAGTTCGCCAACGAGATAGGAGCGAGCGGTTACGCCCCCAACGCCTTCGAAGCCGCCGTAAAAGCCCGCCAGCTCCTGAGCTGATAATTGGGGTCAGATCTGACCCCAATTATTAAGGTCGACGGGTGTGCCAGGCGGGACCACCACGAACTCGGGCTCCCACTCACCCGCCAGCATCTTCTCGAGCAACCTGTTCGAGCCGGGGATCTCCCGGTACTCGAGGTCGAGGAAGTAGGCCATAAGGCGGGCGAAGTCGCGGTATTCGTCCATCTTGTAGTTGCCCGTATCGATGAGCACTATCTGCGTGTAGTTCTTGTACAACAGCCTGGCGACCTTGTTGGCACGCTCCTCCCCGTACTTCTCACAGAGCCTCGCGTACTCATCGATCGTTTCTTTCTGCGCCTCCACCCACCCCTTGGTCAGGTAGTACGTGCCCGGCACCTCGGCGAGCCTGTCGAGGTGCTCCTTACGCGAGCCCAGGAACAAGGCTATGCAGTCATCGACCCTGGGAATGACCATCCGGCGCGTTTTCGACTTCAGGCCGACCACCGCGTACGAGCAGAGGCCGTACCCGAGCAGGATGTCGCCCTCCCCGGGGACCGCGTCCACCGCCTCCTGCAGGCGAACCTTGAGCTGGTCCGGATAGATGTGCAGGCCGAACTCCATAACGGTGAGCCGCTCCTCGGGCACGCCCAGTTGCTTCAGCTCCTCCGCCACGGTCGCGCATGCGATTATGTGTGTGCTGTCATCCATCTTTCACCGTTCCTCAGAACATCCGCCTCTTTACGGGGAAGAACGAGTTAAGTGTATCAGTATCATGGCGCGGATTTCCCAGGCTGGCGGTTCCCGGCGATAGAACCCGCGCTCACGAAAGGCGCGGAGCCTCAGTCCACCGGGAGGCCTTCGGTTGGCATCCACTCGTCGAACGGCGCGAACGGCGGCGCCTTGAACTCACGGGCGTCGAGGCCCGCCGCTACGGGATATGCGCCGAACTGCTTCATCGCCGCGACCGCCGCATGAGCGTGCTCGACCGGCGTGCCCACCGGCACCAGGTTGATCAGCATGGCGTACCGGCCTTTGCCCGCGCCCTCGCGGATGAGCTTCACCACTGTCTCCACGATCCTTGAGACCGGGCCCTCCTCGATGAGGTTGGGCCTGACGTTGAGCATGAGGCAGACCTTCTTCTCCTCGGCGTATTCGCGTATCCGGGGTATGCCCACCACTTCGTAGTCCTCGTTCCACACCAGCAGGAAGAACGGCCGCATAGCCTTCAAGCTGTTGCCCGGCGTGAGCATATCCATCTTGACGTCGAGTATCTCGCGCGGGTCGGCGACCTCTTTCTCGCCCCAGCTCCCCGAGTCCATGACCGTGCGCATCGCCGAGTTGGTGGCCCGGATGACCTTCTCCACGTACGGCAGGCAGAACTCCCTGACAGCAGGCGTGGTCATGTTGGGCGCGGAGGCCCAGGCGTCGGACATCACCACTATGGCGGTGTTGGTGACCTCGACTATCTTGTCTATCCAGGGCACGACCACTTCCATGCTGAGGAACTCGAGGAGCCTGTGCGCGAACGCCGGGTTGCGCCGCATGTCGCGCAGGAAGTTGACGTAACCCCTTATGAGCACCGCCATGGTGAACGGCGAGCAGGCGTAGCCCATCGGAGGCACTCCCACGAGGTCCATGTAACGCCGGTACGATTCGAGCACGTAAGGCATGCGGCCGCTCTTGCCGGGAGCAGGCGGCTTGAGGCGCCTGAAGTCGTCCTCGGAGGCGACGAGCGGCGAGCGGGTGTCCACGTCCGGCTCGCTGTTCTGGCGCCAGATGAGCTTCTGCCCGAGTGCGTCCAGCTCGATGTTGTAGAAATCGAAAACCGGGGACCAGGAGTCCGCCCCGAAGTAGACGGCCATGTTGCGCGACGCGTTGATGAACGGCCCGGGCTCGCTGAAGAACCTCTTAGCCGACAGCCCGTGCATGGACATGGCGTAAGTGTAGGGTTGGAGGACTATGGGCACCCGGTCGGGCCTGCCGTAGATGCCGGCGATAAGGCGCTCGTAGCCGTCGAGCTGCCCGACGCGCAGGCCCCGGGCGTAGGCCGTTCCCTTGAGAAGCTTCGCGGTTACGCCCATCTACCTCACCCCCAGAAGCCCGTCCACAAGCTCCACCGCATCGACCGCGTCCGCCCCGTAACCGTCCGCGCCTATCTTCTCCGCGAAGTCGGCGGTGACGGCGGCCCCGCCCGCAATTACCTTCACCTTGGCGCGGAGGCCGGCCTCCTCAAGAGCCCTGATGACGCCCTCCATGTTGCGCATGGTCGTGGTCATGTAGGCACCCAGGCCGATGACATCGGGCCGGTGCGCGCGGGCGGCCTCGACGAACCGGCCGGCAGCGACGTCCACGCCCAGGTCGACGACATCGTAAAGCGAGGAGCGCAGAAGCGCGGCGACAATGCTCTTGCCCAGGTCGTGCGCGTCGCCTTCGACGGAGCCGAGAACGACCTTTCCCTTCACCGGGATGTCCACCCCGGCCAGCAGCGGCTCGACCAGCCCCAGAACAACGTTGAACGCCTCGGTCGCCAGGATGACGTCGGGCAGGAAGTAATCGCCCTCCTGCCAGAGCCGTCCCGCCTCGTATATGCCCGCGACCGCGCCTTTTTCGAGCACCTCGCGCGCCGGGACGCCCGAGGCGAGGGCGGCGCGCGCCAGCTCCTCGGATCTGATCTCTTCTCCCTCAGTCACCGCGGCGCCAAGCTCTTTTTCCCATTCCAACTTGAATCCTCCTCTATTCTGTTCTAACACTTGTTTCGCCCGGCGGTCACGAAAACCTACCAGGTTCAGAAGACGGGTTCACCCGCCCGGGGCATGGACCGAGCGGCGTCAGTATGCGTAGACTAAACCAGGGTCTGACAATCACGGGGGTGCCTGATGGGTAAAAAACGAGTCTTGCCTGTTGCTCTTCTATGCGGCGCGTTATGTCTTTTTCTCGTCCTTTCCATATCCGGTTGTTATGAGCCGGGCGGCCCGGTGCCGGAGGGCAAGAGCGCGCCCGCACCCCGGGCCTGGACTACGGAGCAGGTGGACGCGATGGTGAGGATGGACAACCAGGCCATATACTCGCCCGCCCCGCGGGACAACGGCACGCCGCCGGCGGAGTGCGACAACATCAACTTCCTGAGGTTCAGGCTCAAGGAATCGAGCGGGAATCCCGCCGACGCGGACGCCGTGCTGGTGCTGATGCCGGGCCTCCTTTCCGGGGCTAACGCCTTCGAGTACCTGGGCCGTCAGATGGTCTACATGGCCAAGACTCAGCGGAACGTCAACCTCGAGGTCTGGGCCACCGAGCGCCGGGGCAACCTCCTGGAGGACGTCACCGGCCTCAACGCCGCCGAGGCCGCCGGCAACACGCAGGCCGCCATCGACTACTACTACAACGGTGCCGAGGTCAACGGCCGGAAGTTCACAGGCTTCCTGGGCAATAACGACGTCCCCTACCTTTCGGAGTTCGGTCTGAAGCTCGAGATGGAAGACGTCTACAAGATAATCACCACCATGCTCCCCGACCCGGAGATGCGACGGCGGAAGCTGTTCGTCGGCGGGCACTCGCTCGGCGGCCCGTTGACCGCCTTCTTCGCCGGGTGGGACTTCGACGGCGACCCCGCCACCACCGACGACGCCGGCTACCGCAACTGCGCGGGCCTGGTTGCGCTCGATTCCTCCATTGCGACAAGCATTGGGGCGACACAGTCGATGGCGACGGTCAATGAGGTGCTGCCTGAGAGCCTGAAGAGCGCGGCCTCCGATGCGATGACTCCGGAAGAGGATTTCTACGCCAGGATGATAGAGCAGCTGCGCAGCGGCGCCGTGCCCCGGATACTGCCGTTTCCGGCGATAACACCGGAGGCCATGGCCCTGCTGGAGCTGGCGGGAATGGAGGCCGACCGGGACCCCGATGGGGAGGCCGACCTTTTCAAGCGCATTCCGTACTCGGCGGACGTCGAGAACATGCTGAAGCTGATCCACTCCCGCGACATGGAAAACTATTTCGTGTGGTTGCCGGGCATCAAGGATTTCCGCTACACCAACGAGGCCCTCCTCGGAGTGATACTTGACGATAACTCCATGCCTATCGGCATAATCCAGTCGAGCATGGGCTTCCTCAACGGCGGGGCCGTGGTGAGGAAGGATTTCCCGCTCCCGGCGGGCCTGGCCGAAGCCCCCCTGCTCCAGGACATGCTGGGCGGGTTCCTCTCCACCACAAAGCTCTACATCGCCAACGACGCCGGGCCCTCGTACGACAAGCTGGGCACGGGGCCCCTGTACACCTGGGCGAACTTCGACGAGGTGGGCAGCGCCCAGGACCCCGATTACAAATCGGAGGACGGCAGCCTGACCTACACCGACACCTCCAACGAGGTCTCCGACATCCAGGACGTTGCCCGCATGCTGTACCACGGTCCCGCGAACCTCACGGAGTGGTACTTCACCATGCGAATCATGCTGGACGTTGCCAGCGCGGTGCAACCGTTCGGCCCCAGGTACGGCCTCAACTTCGTTCATGGCGACCGCGTCGGCGACCTTCCGAAGATCGAGTTCCACGCGGAGCAAGGCCTGGGGCAGAGCAGCCTCAGCTTCGTACCGGGCGGGACGAATGACACTCTGAAGGGATACAACCACCTCGACGTGGTGACCGCCGCTGCCGACCGGCCCACTCGCAGGCCCAACGAGGTGTTCAGCCCGCTCATCGATTTCATGATGTCGAATGTGCCAGCGGTGGCCGCCCCCTCTGTCGCGGCCCCTCAAACGAATGCGGCGCAGCCGGTACCCGCCAGGAAGAAGCCGGCAAGGAAAAAGCGCAAGATCTAGTGCACGCTCGAGAGTTGCTTGGCGTCGGCTAGCGCTTCAGCCCCACGTAATAAAGGCGGTTGAAGTCGACGGTGAGGGTGCCGTCCGCCACCCTGTCAAACGTGTTTATGGGATTGCCCCTTTCACATGTCTTTACCGACGATCGAGTAGTGGAAGCTGTAGCCCGCCGCGGCGGCGGCCTGCTCCATCCAGGTCCTGATAGCGCCCCAGTCGTAGCTGTAGGAGTACTGCTTGCCAAAGTAATCGGACTGCTCGGTGCTCGAGCCCTCGCGAGGGCCGGCTCCCGTCTTGTAGGTCTCGGCCTTGAAACCGAAGCCCGGGGACATCCCGTCGGTGCCCCCGGAGACACCGGAACCAGTCTCCTTCAGCATCTCCGTGTAACGCAGCTCCCTTGCCGCGTCGTCCACCCTGAACCTCGCGATGTACTCGAGCTTCTTCCTTGAGAGGGCCGCCTTGCGCTCCGCCACGGTCAGCCGGAGGGTGTAAACACCCTTCTTCTCTTTGAGCTCGGCCCCGGTGGAGCCGGCCATTCCCTTGATGTCATCGATTAATGCCAACATTCCTCCTTACCGCGGCCCGAAATATCACTATGGAGTATACCCGACCGCATCATATGAATTACTGACATCCGTCATGTCTTCGTCAGTTAGAACGTGTATCATTCGATGCATGGCACGGGCAAACGCCGAACGCCGCCGCCGTGTGGCAAGGAACAGGAGAATATTCGTATCAGCGTTGGGCGTCATCGCGATGGCCGTGACGCTCGTGATCGCCTACGGGTGCGGCAGCAAGCCGGCGCGGGAGTTGTCCGACTACAACCTCTTCAAGGATCTCGGCGCAAAGCTGGTCGCCACCTACAAAATACCCGACGAAGGCCGAGTAGCCGACGGCGGGCTCATCACGTACAAGACCGACATCCGTGGCATGCTCCCACCCGCCGAGCCGGCCGGGGTGGTGACCCGCGGCAACCCCGACCTCAAGCGAGTCGCCCTCACGCTGGACGACGGCTGGAACGCCGATATGCGGATTGTTGACCTCCTCAAGAAATGGAATATCAAGTACACCACTTTTCTCATCGGGGGCCGCGGCGTGGTCGAGTCGAACCCGGAGTTCGTCAAGGCGATAAAGGACGGCGGCGGCGAGGTCTGCAGCCACACCTGGGACCATTACGTGATGCGCGGCAAGGACGAGGCCACGATGATGATGGAGATATGGAAGTCCCAGGAAGTCATAACGAAGATAACCCACGAGGTATACCCCTACATCCGCTTCAGCGGCGGGGCCTACGACCAGCCCGCCCTCGACCTGGCGGCGCGTGAGGGGTACTGGGTCGTCAACTGGAGCGCGTCCGACAACGACACCGCTCCCGGTGTCACCCCCGACAGCCAGGTTAACGCGATCCTGGGAGGGCTGCAGAACGGGGCCATCATCCTGGCCCACTGGGGAGGCCACAACACCTACGACGTCCTCGCCCGCGCCATACCCGAGATCCAGAAACGCGGCTACGAGGTGACCTCGCTCAGCCGCGTCCTCGAAGGAACCCCCTACTACCTCAAAGGAACCAGCAGCCAGAAAGGTAAGTAGGCGGCGAAGGCGGATCTTCCACGCGGACTTCATACCGGCGTCTGCTCGAGCCGCAGGACCGGGGCGAAGAGGTCGCCGAGGTCCTCGGCGCGCCGCAGCGCCTCCCACGCCTCGAACTCTAGAGCCTCCGGGCTCCTGCTCTTTCTCGCCTCCTCGAGCTCGTCCCAGGTCACCGGGGCGGAAACGAGCGGGCGCTCGCGGGCACGGAGCGAGTAGGCGCAGACCGTGGTCTTGTGAGGATCGTTCTGGCTCCAATCGAGGAGGACCTTGCCGGCCCGCAGGTCCTTCCGCATCACTGAAGTCACCCGCTCCGGGTACCTCTTCTCGAGCAAGAGTGCCACCGCGTGCGCGAACTCCTTCGTCTTCTGGTAGTCAACAGGTGTGTTCACCGGTACGTAGACGTGCAGGCCCTTGCCCCCCGATACCTTGGGCAAGCACTCGATCCCCACTTCCTGGAGCACCTCACGCAGGCGAGCCGCCGCCCACGCGGCGTCCAGCACGTCCGCCGGCGGACCCGGGTCAAGGTCGAACGCCACGAACGTCGGCCTGCCGGTGTCTTCGTCGCGAGCGAGCAACGTGTGCAGCTCGAGCGAGGCGAGGTTGGCCAGCCATACCAGAGTGGCTGTATTGTCAACCACGCAATAGGTGACCTTCCCCCTCTCGTTGCGGCTCTCCACGGTTGCCGTATCGACCCATTCCGGGTGGAAAGCCGGGCACTCCTTCTCGAAGAAGGACTCGCCCTCGACCCCATCGGGGTATCGCTTGAGGGTCACCGGCCGCCCCTCGAGGTGCGGAAGCATGACCGGTGCGATCCGCGTGTAGTAGTCGATGACCTGGGCCTTGGTGAAGCCGGTCGCCGGGTAGAACACCTTGTCAAGGTTTGAGAGCTCCAGGGCTCGGCCTTCTACCTCGACGCGTACCTTGTCGCTCACCCCGCGCTCTCCTTCTTATCCCTCGCGCGGGCAAGGCTCTCCTCGAGCGCGCTCATGAGGTCGATCACCTTCCCGGGCTCCTCGAGGCGTGGGGGTGCCACGACCTCCTGTCCCTCTGCCTTGCTCTCTATGAGTTCCATCACCGAGTCCCGGTATTCGTCGTGGTACTTCTCCGGCTCAAAAGGCGTGGCAAGAGCGTCGATCAACTGCAGTGCTATCGAGAGCTCCCGCTCAGAGGGCTCCGGCTGCTCAGGAAGCTCCGCTACGTCACCCGCGGAGACGACCTCGTCGGAAAAGCGCATGGTCTCGAGACAGATGACGCCGCCCACCGGGCGGAGGGCCGACAGGTACTCCTTGTTGCGCATTACGAACTTCCCAATGCCCACTTTTCCGGAATCGGTCATCGCCTTCACCAAAAGGCTGTATGGCTTCGCGGCCCGCTCTTCCGGGATGAGGAAGTAAGGGTGCTGATAGTAGACCGGGTCGATGTCGGCCAGGTCAACGAAGTCGAGTATCTCGATAGCGTGGCTGGCCTTAGGCGCCAGTGCGTCCAACTCGTCGGCATGGACCATAACATAGCGGTCCGGGCTTATCTCGTAGCCCTTCACGATGTCCTCGAGCGTCACCTCTTCGTCGTCGGCGGGGCAGACCAGCTTCTGGTGCACCCGCACCCCGTCCGCAGCGTGAAGCATGTGGAAGTGGACGCTGCGGTCCCCCACTGCCCCGAACAGCTTCACCGGAATGCTCACCAGCCCAAACGATATCGAGCCGCTCCACAACGCCCTTGGCATCACGCACACTCCCTTTTTGTCAACATCGCAACATTGGGGTCAGGCCAGACCAATGCATTTACACCCTACCGCTTTTCTTCCAGCAAGACCTCGCCCGCTTCCTTGTCTGTCCGCAGGCCCTTGTATGAAGGCTGCCTGAGCCTGCGCGAATCGGTCCAGCCGCGGAACTCGACCTCGGCGATGAGCTCGGGTTCGGCGAAGACCACTCCCTTTACGGCTTCTTTTTCGCTGAAGGGGCTGTCTTGCCTGCGCCGCTCCCCCAGCAATTTCACGAGCCTCGCTCGCTCAGCGTCGGTGAAGCCGGTGCCGACCTTCCCCGCGTAGACCAGGCGCTGATCCCTGCGGGCGCTCTGTGCCTCGGATGGCGCAAGGTCGTAGTACCCGAGCAGAAGGGCGCCCACACCTCCGGCTCCGGTGGAGAGCGGCACCCATCCTCCCACCACGAATTCCTGGCGTTCGACCAGCTTCACCTTGAGCCATTCGCGCGAGCGCGATCCCGGCCGGTAGGGGCTGTCAAGCCGCTTGGCCATTATGCCCTCCAGCCGGTTGGCCCTCGCCGCCTCCAGCATCGCGTCACCCTCGCCCACATGCGATTGCGGTGTCTGCCAGCTGGCACCGCTGAGGCCCTCGGCTTCCAGCAGGCGGCGACGCTCTTCGTAGGGGAGCCCCATCAACGCGCGTCCGTCCAGATACAGAACATCAAATATCATGTATGTAACAGGAATCTCGACCGCCAGCCTCGCAACCGCGCCCTCGCCGACGACCCCGAGACGGTGCTGGAGCAGCCCGAAGGCAGGGCGATTGTCCTTGCCGATGGCGACCATTTCTCCATCGAGCACCGCACTGCGTCCGGCGAAACCCAGGGCGAGCTGAGCCAGCTCCGGAAAACCGCCGGTGACGTCCTTGAGGTTGCGGGTCTCCAGGCGCCACCCGCGACCATCACAGAAGAACGTGGCGCGCATCCCGTCCCACTTATACTCGAAGGCGTAGTCAATCTGCCTGACAGGCATCTCGGACGGGACCGCCAGCATCGGTGAGACGTGGCCTGGTATCGGCTCAGGCTCCGAGCCAGTTATAGACCCTCCTGAGGATGACGATTCCATGCTAGAGCAATTTTCCGCGAGCACGACAATCCCTGCCGCTTGCTCTCATTTTATGCGCACGGCGAATGCTCCCGCAATGAACACACCGTCGCCTGCCTTCCTTCATCCACTAGTGACCTTCGAACCAGGATCGCACTTGCCGCGCGCGTGCAGGGTTTCCCCCTCCAGCAACGTATGTTAAGGCATCAGGCGATTCGCACCACGCGTCGAGCGCCGAACGGTGTCGGCAGGCGCGGTTCCACCCGGGTCCCACGCACGGAGGCGGGCAAGATGGCAGGAAACGGCCTTTACAAGGAGGACGCTGAGAGGCTGGCCCAGCAGATCGTGGACGAGAACCCCATGGTCGACATACTCGAGATCAAGGTCGATACCGAGGCGGGCGGATACGAAATAGTCGCCTACGACCGGGGGGCCGACGAGGAGTTCACCGTCGACCGCTACGAGACCTGGCTTGAACGAAGCTCCCAGATAGATCCGAAGGTCCACCCCCAGCTCGTCATCAAGACCAGGAAGAAGCGCGGAAAGAAAACGGCGGTCGTCCAGGGTGAGTGGGTAGAGGTCCCGCCGAAGAGCTGGCCCGACTCTATCCGAGAGGCGATCCTGGAGGCCGAGGTGCCAGGCGAATCTCTATTGGACATCGAACCCTCGATCTCAGACGCGGATCTGGTCGAGCCCGGACACGGGGTGCCCGGCGACTACGGTTTCGACGGCAGCTACCTGTCGTTAGCCGGCGCCGGTGGAGGTCGTGTCTGGAAGCAGATAATGAGGATCGCGAACTTCACTCTCACCAACCAGTCAGGCCTTGTCAACGAATGGCGCGCTCTCGGCTTCGACATCTCGCCCGAACCCCTCGCCCCGATGGTCGAGCCCGGTCACGACGAGTGGAGCGAGTCCGACGTGCTGGAAGAGGTTCGCGAACGCCTGCTCGACATCTCCGAACAAGGTTACGCCGCCATACTCGTCGATGGGCAGACGAACACCGCATCCTACGCTTGGGTGCTCGCCGGCAGGATGGGCTTGAAGGTGATCATCAGCTGGACGCGGGAACCAGAAACGGACGGCTCCAAGTCCCCCGGGCTCGGCTATACCGAGCTTCTCGACTACCGTCGTGTCGAGGAATCCCTCTAAGCCTGCTCGGGTCATCTCTTTGAAGTGACCCCATGGCCTGTATAGCCTTTCGGGTCTCCGTACATAGCCCTCTCGGCGATCTGTTGGAGCGACCAGGCGAAGTCTGACTCCGGGTATCCAGCCGCGTGCGCCGGCGGGTGGGTCGCCAGTAGCGCGACCACCGCCATGACGCAAAATAACCTCCCAAGCATCGTTTTCATGGCGACTCCTCGCGTCTTCTCCCCACCCGGGAGAGAGAAAGTGGTGGGTTCCATACTAAGCGTTATCGTATGCCTTCTTCAGCCACTTGAGCATTTGCTCATCGACCTCAGAGGGGGATGTCAGCTCCACGCGGTGGGTTATGCGCTCGGAACCGAAAGAGCCGGCCTCGAGAAGCCGCTTCGTCGGCTTCACGCCCGGCAGGGACAGCCCGAGGTCCACCCGGTTCCGGGCGCGTGCCTGGATTATCCCGAACTGCTTGTTTCGGTTCAACGAGACGTAGGTCTTCCGCGGCTCGAGCACCACTTCGGACCCGAGCGCCTCCACCGCTGTTGCCAGCTTGCCGTAAATGGGCTTGAGGGCCTTCCTGGAACCCCCGTACTGGGCGTCAAGAAGCTGTTTAGGGGTGGGGGCCTTGTAGCCTCTTGGCCTTTCGGCCTCGCTGGCTATGAACATGGCCGTCCCGCTTCCGAGGCCATGCTCGCTCTTGAGCCATGCCTCTTTCTCCCTGCGCCCCGAAGGCCCCTGGGATTTTGCGGTCTCGACCCATTCCTCGAAGGTCCGCCCGGTCCTGGCGGGCAGGTTCCTGGCTATGGCTTTTCGCATCTCCACGGGCGACCCTGGCCCCGGCATCTCGTTCCTCCCGTTCGGGCTGCCTCGATATCATACACCGTTCCCCGGGAACATGGTCAGACATCTCGTCTGGCCAGCTGAAGCTGAGGCTTCTCGGGCGCTAACTTGTCAAGCAGGTAGAGGCCTTACGTCGCCTCGGAGTCCGTTTGCCCTCTAAGGAAACCCGCGTCGAGAAAAGACAGATTGATGGCGGCGTCGGGGTGCCGGAATCTTGTTTCTTCCCGGGGAACAATCTGCTATAATGCATCGCGTGTGATCGGTGTTCGAGAGAGGGTATTATGGACTTGTCCCGAGGAGACCGCATCCTTGGGATGTTTTTTTAAGGGAAGGAGGTGCATGCGAGTGAAGATATACGTAGGCAACTTGAGCTACCAGACGGACAACGATGGGCTGCGTGCGGCATTTGGGCAGTTCGGCGCGGTTAACTCCGCAGAGGTTGTCTCTGACCGGAACACCGGCCGCTCCAGAGGCTTCGGGTTCGTGGAGATGCCAACCGATGATGAGGCGAAGGCGGCAATAGCGGGCCTCGACGGTAAGGACCTGGACGGCAGGGCTCTCAAGGTAAACGAGGCGCGGCCCCGCGAGTCTGATTCCGGCGGCGGTTCGGCGTATCGTTAAGGCGCTCGGCTTATCCCAATAATACTTTTATCGGCGTAACGGCGTCGTGCTGCTGGCGTTTGCACGGCATGGAGACGCACGAGGTTACAGTCGATGCCGGTCGAACGAGATATCGATGCTGTTTTCTGCTGCCCTGAACTCAGGCGGATAGCCTCCGGCGTCTTCAACGGACCGCGGGGAAGCCAGCTACCTGGTGGCCTTGCCCGGCTTGACGAGGTACTCGTCGAAAAGCTCCGCCGTAGTCCAGGTGGGCTTCCATCCGAGCGCCTTCAGCCTGTCGCTCGAACCCACCATCGATTCCGAGAACATCCTTATCCAGTGCCCCGACACCGGTGCGAAGCCCAGCGCGAACCCGACATCGGCAAGCTTCTCTAGCAACTTCTTCGGCACCTTCGGCGCTCTCATCCCGGAACGCCGCATCATTTCGGACACCCGTATGCTGTCGCCGCTGGTTACATGGTAGATGCCATGCGCGCGCTTCTGAAGGACCAGGCGGATGGCGCTCGACAGGTCGTCTTCGTGGATGTACTGCGCCAGCGAGTCGTGGCCCTTCACCTGCAGGGCGACCTTGCTTCGGAACAACCAGGAGACGGTGTTGTCGATGTTCTCGCCCAGAATGACGGTCGGGCGAAGGATGGTGACCTCGAGCTCGGGGTGCCTCGACGAGAGCCAGTAAAGGTAATGCTCTAGCTCGGCCTTGCTGTAGCAGTAGTAGCAGTCCGGGGCGCCGCGGGGGTAGTCCTCCTCTGTAAGGGGGACCGGGTTGTCGGGGTGCGGCCCGAACGCAGCCATCGACGAGAGCTGGATCAGCCAGGGGACGCCGGCGTCAAGGCAGGAATGGAATATGTTCTTAGAGCCGTTGATGTTGATGTCGTAGGTCCTGGCTTTGTCCTTTATCTCGTCCAGTACGAACGCCATGTGCAGCACCGCGTCGCACCCGGCCATCGCCTCGCTGATACGCGGGTCGCGCACGTCGAACTCGCGGAACTCGAGCTTGGAAGTGGCCGCGCGCGGGCGAGCGATATCGACCCCGATTATCTTCTCGATGCCGGGGTCGTCTTCCAGGGCCTGGCACACCAGCCCGCCCAGGTACCCTGACACGCCGGTGATGAACAGCTTCATCATCATCCCTCCCGTTAGAGAACTTGCGGAAAAGAGCCTAGCATAGAAGTGAACATGTGGGTGCTGTCTCTGACCGGTCAGTACAATGCTTAAGTCCGCCGGTCAAAGCCGGAAGATGGGAGCGCCAGGGTGACGGCGGCGCGCCTGACCGGCGGCGGTCCCGACTCGAAGCTTCGGCAGGTGGATACTTACTTCACCGTCCCGACAGGGCGCCTGAAACTGCGTGAGTTCAGCGACGGGGCCGGAGATGCCGAGCTCATCTTCTACAGCAGGCCCGACCGGGAGGGTCCCTGTCTCTCGCGGTACGCCATCGCTCCCGTGCGCGACGCGTCGGCGCTCAAGGCCGCCCTGGGTGCTGCGCCCGGCATCAAGGTGGTGGTAAAGAAGACCCGGGCGGTCTATCTCCTCGAAGCCACCCGGATCCATCTTGACGAGGTCGAAGGCCTGGGCGAATTCATCGAGTTCGAGGTGGTCCTGGCGGAAGGCTCCCCCGAGAGCGACGGCGAGGCCGTCGCGCTCGAACTCGTTCGCGAGTTCGCCGTAGACGAATCCGACCTGCTGGGTGAGTCCTACTGCGACCTTATGCAAGCGCTGTCTAAGGCTGACCATCCTCCTGATGTCAGCACCTTGGAGACGTAGCACCCCCGGGCCAGCGCTCCAGGTTCAGTCCGACCAGCCGCCGATCGTGCAGGTGCCGCCTGCCTGCCCGAAGCCGTTGCTGTAGTAAGTGGCGCATTCGGCGATGATGTTCAGCCCCGGGTTGGTGGACGTCACCTCTATCGAAGCATCGCCGCCTGCTCCCATCCTGTCGTTCAGGCGGTAGGTCTGGCGCGAGCTCGCGCCTATCGTATCCGTAAAAGTCACGTTGTCCACGCCGTTCGGTTTCAGGTACTTGACCTGTATGTGCACCGGCGCCAGGTTGGGGTTCTGCACCAGGGTGTACGTCACCTCGCTGTAGGAGGGCCTCCAGTTCGCCCGCCCGTTCGGGAGGTAATAGACCCTGTGGGCCCAGGGCGTGCCGATGGAGTCATGCATCGCCTCGCCGAACCCCATGCCGCCGTCCCAGTACATCGCCCGCTCCGCGATTATCGGCAGTGAGCCGTGGACGCGGGTCGAGAGGTCTGTGTCCGGGTATATGTCGTTCACCCTTATGGTCTCGCGGGAGTTGGCGGGCATAGTGAACTCCGGCTGTGTCACGGGCCCGCCCGGCATCATATATGTAACGGTGACGTTCGCGGGAGCAGGGTTAGGGTTCTGCACGAGGACATAGGTTGTGTAGCCCCAGGCCGTTGTCCCCTCCGCGAGGTAGTAGTCGTTGGCCGCTTCCGTGGTGCCGATAGACTCGTGGCCGGCGCGGCGGTGGTCCTTATACATCGCACGCTCCGGGATTACCGGAAGGTCGGATGCTACCTGTATCGAGGCATCCTCGGTCCCGATATCGGCGGCCATGCTGTAAGACCTGCGGGAGTTGGCGGGAACGATCTTAGTGCGTATCTGTTGCCCTTCCCCTTCGATCATGTAGGTTACCTGGCAGGTGGCGGCCGCCTGTATCGCTACCGCCAGGGACGTTCTGGAGAGCGCAATCAATTACGCGAAGGAGCGGGTGCAATTCGGCAAGCCGGTCATCAAGAACCAGGCAGTCGCCCACCGCGTCGCCGACCTCTTCACCCGGATAGAGGCTGTGCAAGCGCTTACCTACCAGACCGCCTGGCGGTACGACCACGGGGAGTACCCGGTCAAGGAGATATCCATGGCCAAGCTGATGGCCACCCGGGTAGCGTTCGACGCGGCCGACGAGGCCATGCAGCTGATGGGGGGCTACGGGTACATGATGGAGTACCCGGTCCAGCGCGCCTGGAGAGACATCCGCATCGCACGCATAGGCGGCGGCACCGACGAGATTATGCGCGAGATAATCTGCAACACGCTGGGCATCTAATAATTGGGGTCAGATCTGACCCCGGCATGAAAGGCGGTTTGGCCCGGGGGGCGGAGGAACTGGGCGTCGCGCCTTGAACTGGTCTTTAGGAATAGGACCAACCGAGTCACGGATTCGCAAGACATGAGAAAGGCGGCCGCATGGCAAAAGTCATCTTGAGAAATATGTGGCGGCGGAAGGCGCGCACGTTTCTGACCGTCTTCGGCATCGTGGTCGGCATCTTCGCCCTCACGGTGCTGGGCGGCCTCTCGGCCCGCCTGACCCAGCAGGTCAGCGGCGCGAAGAGCTGGTACACCAACTCGATCTCCGTCGTGCCCTCCGGGGGCAGCCTGTTCGGTGGGGCGGAAGGGAAGTACCTCACATTCAAAACGGCCAGGGAGATCCAGGGTGTGCCCGGCGTGAAGGATGCGGTTGTTGGCATCGGCCTGTTCGTGAAGGACTCCGGGCAGTTCTCCTTCGGGGCGCCGGACCTCATTATCGGCCTCGATCTGAGCCGCTCCGCGGACCTGTTGAAGCAGCTCAACGTCGACAAAGGCCGAAGCCTGGGACCGGACGACAGAAAGAAGGTCCTCCTGGGCTCGACACTGGCGAACAAGCTCAATGCCGAGGTCGGCGCAAACGTCGACCTGAGAGGCGAGGAGTTCGAGGTAGTGGGAATACTCCAGCCCACCCTGTCGGCTCCGGATACTTTCGCCTTCGTCTCCTATGAGGACGGGCTTGAGCTCTTCTTTAAGTCCAACCCTTTCATCAAGCAGGCCGAACCGATAGCGGGGACCATCTACGTGACCTGGAAGCAGGGCACCGACCCCGAGGCGCTGGCCAAAGACATCGAGTCGAATGTCGCCGGCCTGAGGGTCATATCGCCCGCAGAGGCCGAGAAGCAGATATCGCAATTCAGCCTTATCTTCAACGCCATCCTGTTCGGCATCGCCTTTATCGCCCTGATCGTTGGTGGCCTCTCCATCATCAACACCATGGTGATGTCCGTCTCGGAGCGGACCAGGGAAATAGGTCTCAAGAGGGCTATCGGCGCCGAGACCGGGACCATCCTCGGCGAGTACCTGCTGGAGTCGGCCATGATAGGCCTGCTGGGGGGGCTTATCGGGATGGGCCTGGGGCTCCTTGCCATCATCCTGTTGAACCGCGCCACCCAGTCAAACAACGTGACGGTCTTCACCATAAGCTGGCTGGTGGTGGTCGGCCCCGTCATTTTCGCTACGGTGCTCGGAACGCTGGCGGGCATCTTCCCGGCTCTGAGGGCCTCGAGGCTCAAGCCGGTCGAATCACTCAGGGAGGACTAGCAGATGAGCAACATCGTCCTGAAGCAGCTCTCCAAGGTCTACTCGGAAGGTGCGTCCGAGGAGGTCCGCGCCGTTGACGGGATAGACCTCACGATAGAGAAAGGTGAGTTCATAGCTATCGTAGGGCCTTCCGGCTCCGGCAAGTCGACCCTGCTCAATCTCATTGGCGGCCTCGATGTGCCCACCGACGGTCACGTCTTCATCGACGGCGTTGACACCCAGGGGCTGAACGAGAAAGAGCTAACGCGCATCAGGCGCGAGAAGATAGGCTTCGTCTTCCAGGAGTTCAACCTGCTGCCGGTGCTCAACGCCAGCGAAAACGTGCAGCTTCCACTCCGGTATCTCAAGGTAGGAGCGAACGAGCGCGAGAAGCGGGCCGCGGAGGCCCTGGAACTGGTCGGGCTCACCAACAGGGCGAAAAACCGCCCCTCGCAGCTGTCGGGAGGCGAGAGGCAGAGGGTAGCCATCGCCCGGGCGCTGGTCACGAGCCCGGCGCTGGTCCTGGCTGACGAGCCGACCGGCGAGCTGGACACGGTCAATACCTGCCGCATCATCGAGGTCATGCGAGACCTGAACGATAAGCTCGAGCAGACGTTCGCGATAGTCACTCACGACCCCATGGTCGCCGGCTACACGCGCCGCGTCGTCACCCTGCGCGACGGAAAGGTCGACTCGGACGTCCCCGGCAACGCCGCCGACCTCCACTGCGACGATGGCAAATCCATCTAATAATTGGGGTCAGACCCCAGGTCTTTATGAAACCAGATCAGGTGACCCCAGGATGAATGTGGGGTGATAGGATAATGTTGCAGATGTACGAGACGAAAGGAGAAGCCGATGGCTAATCTGGCCTATCTGAGCCCGGAATGGGCCGAGGAGGGGCACAAGCGCGCCGCGGAGGCATTGACCCCGGAGAAGCTCCACAACCTTACAAGCTCGATGACGAACATCTACAAGAACTGTCCCGACGGGCAGGACCGGTATTTCTTCGTGGAATTCACCGACGGCAACGTGAGCAGGTTCGAGACCGGGACCGGCGAGCCGCCCAAGGGGGAGTTCAAGATAATCGCCGACTACGATACGTTCGCGAAGATCACCCGGGCGGAGCTGGGCGCGGTAAGGGCCCTCACTTCCCGCAAGCTGACCCTGCGCGGAAACATGGCCAAAGCCCTGCGCCTGGCGCCCCTGGTGGACAAGCTCAACAAGGTCCTTGCCACGATTCCGACGGATTACTGATACGGGGGATGATTCAGATGGTTGCTGACACCAATAACGACCGCTATGCCGTGGATGTGGAGAAGCGCATCAAGGACATACAGGCTGAGATGCAGGCCCGCGAAATAGACGTCTACCTCGGCTCGCGTATCCGCACCATGAGCTTTATCGTCGACGCGTTCGTGCCCTGGCGCAGCTACATCGTCATCCCGGCCGAAGGTCTGCCTACTCTCTTCACGTTCGTGATCGACTGCGCCCGCGTGCTCAGCGAGACCTGGATGGACGAGGACCACACCCGCGGCTATTTCGGCGCGGGCGGCGCGGACCAGATAGAGGCGATACAGTACTTCATCGAGGACGAGCTGGGCATCACGAAGGGCAGGCTTGGCTACGAGACCGGGATGGCTACCTACACGGCAGAGGGCTGGCTGACCCACTACGAGTACGAGCAGTTCTCCGCGGCACTGCCCGGCCTGGAGTTCGTTAACTCCCACGACATAGTCGACCGGGCATCCCTCATCAAGGACGAGGGGACCATCAACCGTTTCCGCGAGGCGGGCCGCATAGTCGACGAGGGCCAGAAGGCGGCCCGCGCGGCCATCGAGAACGGCGGCTGGAAGGGCATGACCGAGACGGAGCTCGCCGGCATCGCGGCGCTCGCGATGCGCCGGCAGGGAAGCGTCTCCGAGTGGAACTTCGCCGGCCTGAACGAGATCTCGAGCGGGTGGCGCACCGGGCTCGGCGCCTGCACGCCTCCCACTACCAAGGAGTTCGCCGCCGGCGAGCCTCTGATGTTCGACCTGCACGGCATGTTCAAGCTGGCCCTGGGAGACCACTCGCACAACTACCTTCTGGCCCCGGCGACCGAGCGGCAGCGCTGGCACGCCGATAACTTCGTCGCCTGCGTGCAGTTCGTCGCCGGCGGCTACCGCGCGGGCGCGACCCCGGGCGACCTCATCACCGAGGTGGGGAAGTTCTCCGAGGAACGCAACTGCTCTGACTTCATCCTCCCCGGCGTGGAGCACGGTATCGGGCTCTTCGGTGACGAGTGGCGGGTCGGCGCCAGCATGGATGTGCCTATCCCTTACTGGACCGACCCCGAACACGTCTACCAGGAAAACGAAATGGTGATACTGGCCATGCAGTACGCCGCGAACGAGGACGGCGTCGGCTTCCGCTACGAGAACCCCATCGTCATCAACAAGGATGGCTGCGAGCTGACCTCCAGGTACGCGCTGGCGATCGAGGAAATCGGGTAGCACCGGGCGCATCGGCCGGCGAAGCGTGATCAAACGGGCCCGTTTAAGAGCGGGCCCGCTTCCATGAGCGTCAGTCGCCCTCCAGGTTCTCGCGAAGGAACTCTCCTTCGAGCTCGACGACCTTCTCGAACCAGTCGCCGACGTAGACGTCGAAATGGCCCACCGGCATGGGCGCCACGGTGGCGTTCCTTATCTTCGCGGCAGTCCTTCGCACCGAGCCCGGGCTGATAAGCGAGTCCTTTTCGGCAAGCACTATGAGCGCCGGGCAGTTTATCTTCCCGGCGTACATGACCGGCCTGTATGCGGTCAACGTAAGCCCTGCGCGCGCCGGGCACTCGTTGCGCCATGCCGTGCCTTCGGGCACCAGCGCCATGTAGCCCGGCCTGGAGTCGGGCGTGTTCATCATCGCGAACTCGTCAGGGTCACCCACGATGGGAACGAGGTGTGCAGGCCTCGCGGTGGCGAGCGTGGCGAGGTCGCGCAAGGCGTGAGCGACCGCCCGGACGACGAACGCGGGCTTGAACCCGAAAGCCGTCGCGACACCGTCCACGAACGGAACCTGCGAGACTACTGCCTTCACCGGTGCGAACTTCGCCGCGGCAACCATGACGTGACCCCCGCTGAAAGACGTTCCCCACAGGCCCATCCTGCCGCCGTCGACCTCGCGCAGCCCGCGCACGTGGGCGATTGCCGCGCCCCAGTCGGCCACGTGCCGGCGAGGGCTCACCAGGTTCCTGGGCTCGCCTGGGCTGTCGCCGAAGTTCCGGTAATCGAACAGGTAAACCGCCATGCCTTTTTCGACAAAACGCTCAGCGAACGCAGGCAGCCTGAACGACCTCTCGGCACCGAAGCCATGGGCCATGACCACGACCGGCGGCTTCTCCGCCTCCGGCAGGTACAGCGATCCGGCGCACTTCATCCCGCCGCTTAAGAACCGGGAATCAACCGTCTTCATCCGCTCCCCCCTTGCTAACGCGTGCCGGTTTCCGTTTCCTGCGGTCCAGCGCTTGCAGCGCGAATACGAGAAGGAAAAGCACTGACGCTGCGAGCACAAGGTCGAAGTAGTGCGTGGCGAACAACGAGTAAGAGTAGAGCCAGGTGCTGTGGATGAGCCTGTTGAGCCACAGCACCGCCGGGGTCTTGAGCCTGACCACCTCGTACTCCACTCTGCCGTCCAGGACCTTCACCCTCAGAAAATGGAAGAAGTAACGGTCGGGGTCAGTGCCCGCGAGCTCGCCGCCCGCGCCACCGGTAATGATGTAGGGGGTCCTGCCCCAGACCCCCCGGTCATACTCGTGTATGTGCGAGGCGAAAAGCATCGTGACGTCATAGCGGTCGAGCAGCCGGTTGAGCTTCTTCGCCGTCGCCCTGTTCTTCATGCCGTGCTTGAGGCCGAAACCGCTCCGGCGCGTGTCATACAGCGGTATATGCATGAAGACAAAGCGTTGCTCGTACGCCCGGCTCTTTTCGAGTTCTGCCTCGAGCCACTCTAACTGGAACGGGCCGGGATTGCGCTCATCGGCGTTGTCCAGCACGATGAAGTAGCTTTGCCCAACCGCAAACGAATAATAGAAAGGCCCGAATATGTCGTAGTAGTTACCACGCTTGCCCGCGTATGTCTCGTGGTTTCCCATCGCGGTCAGCAGGGGCTTTTCGAGCCTCTCGACCTGCCTCAAGAAAAACCGGTATTTCTCCACCTCGCCGTCACATACCAGGTCGCCGTTGTCGAACGCGAACGCGATATCATCGTGGTTCAGCCTGTCGATGAGGTCGTTGAAAACAGTGACCGAGTTCTGGTTGTCGCCGAAAACGGCGAATGAGAACTTGCCGGGGGGGCTCTTTATGCGCTCGAGGTTCTGATAGTTCCAGTTCCGCGGCGGGGGGCCGGCCATCACCGAGTGTATCTTCACGCCGGTCGCGAACAGCAGGACCAGCAGGACCGCCGCCGCGACATACTTGTTGAATACTCTACTCATAACCTCTTACTCGCCCCGTGCCGTTTCCTTCAATGCCTCGCCCCCGGACTCGCCGCACCTGATAATCGCATAGCGGGCCAGCGTGGCGCCAGGCAGCTGTAAGATCACGGCGGCGATGGCTACCACGGTGAGGAGCTTTGAGCATCGGCCAAAAAGGTAGAGGGTGGACACGCGGCCCGCCCCTACTTTATCATGCCCCGATCGTTCCATCACTTTGCCGGCAGCGGTTTTCCGTCCACGCAGCCGGGGACCGGCCAGCCCATTATCCCGTAGATGGTCGGGGCGATGTCGCCGATGCCTACGGTGCCCTTGAAATCGCTCCCGCCCGTATATCCCGCGATACCCGCCGGCGCCTTCAGGACGAGCGGTATGTGCTCCGTCTGCAGGCCTCCGTGCGCGCCGGGCAACCCGAGGAGAACCTGGTCGGGAACGTTTATCCCCAGGTTGAAGCCGACGTTATTGATGCCGCTCGCCAGGGCGTCGCCGTGGGCCATCACCTGGTAGTTGTACTGCGGGAACACGAACAGGTCGGGCCACTGCTCGCCGTTCACCGGGTCGGGGTTGTTTATCCAATACTCGGAGTAAAGCTCGCCCGGCAGCACCCTTCCGGCCGTGCCGAAATCCTTGCCGTCCTTCATCTCAGTCCGGTTGATGACGATCAGCGGGTGCACAGTGCCGAGCTTCGGGTCGTCGATGGTGTAGCCCTCGAGTATCCTCTGGATGTCGGCGGTCTTCTTCGCGTCGTCGCACCACACCAGGTTTATCTCCGTGCCTCCCGCCTCGTTATAGTCCTCGAAGCGCAGGTAGCCGCCCTCGCGCAGGATCTGGCGCAGGTCTATGACCTCGTACCCCGCCCCTGGGTCCTTCAAGTTCTCCATGCCGTGGTCGGAGAGCAGGACGATGGTGCTGTTTTCGTAGACGCCGCGCGCCTTGAGCGTGCCCAGGAACCTGCCGAAGAGGACGTCCTCCTCGCGTGCTATGTCGAGGCAATCATCGCGCCGCATCCAGGGGCTGTATATATTCTCGTCGTACGCCGTGCCTTTCCCGCTCTTCACCCACTCGTCCTGGGCCCACGACGCACCGGTGAAGTGACCGGTGTTGTCGAGGTCCGCTACGTTGATGTAGGCGACGTCAGGGTCCTCCTCGACAATGGAGCGCTCGAACTCATCGTAGATGTAGCGGTCCTCCTCGTGCATGCCAGGCTGCCTGCCGAACAGCAGAGAGATCGGTGTGTTTAGCATCCTGAACCCGTAGTAGAGGTCGAACTGCCCCAGCACAGTCGGGAGGACGACCGCGTTCGCGTTGTTGCTGTGGAAGATACACCTGGGGGCCGCCGAGAGCGGGTCGCCCGGGTTGCTATCTGTCAACGGATCGCCGGCCGCCCGGTACCTGGGCGGCGGCTCGAAGAAGAGCGGCCATTTCTCCGAGTGCCCCACGATGTCAACGCCGCGCTCCCCCTCGAGGTCGGCCAGCCAGTTCTTGTTCGACCAGAAGCCTGTCAGGGCCTTTCCACCGGTCTGCTGCCTGGCGACCTCGTAAACGCGGTCGATCGGCTTGCCGTCGGGCCCGTATCGCATCAGGCTCATGGAGTTGTTGCCGGAGAGCACCTCGTCGTGCTCCGTGAAACCCCTGAACGTCCCTCCCACCATGTAGATGCCCTGGGTCCCGGTGTAGGTCCCGGCGAGGGCGTTGGTGTGGTTCATGTCTGTCGCCGAGGGAAGGTAAGCCCGGGCGTCCGAGTAGTTCGCGCCCTGCTTCAGGAAGGCTCGCGTGTTGGGCATGAGCCAGTCGCCGTCACTGCCGGGCCCGGTGCCCGCCTTGTCGAGATACATGTACTCCGGGTCCATGGAGTCGACCGACCAGAAGTAGATGTTGCGGGAGTCTGTGACCTCGGCCGCTACCGTTACGTCCTCGCGCTTTTTGCCCGCTTCCGCAGTGAGGGTGAACTCGCCCCGCTCACCCGGCGCCGCGTCGCGGGGCGCGGTCATCTTCAGGGCGACCCCCTCGGTCTGACCGGGCTTGAGGCCTTTCACTTCCGCTTTGCCAAGGCGCGCCTGCCACCTGGCCGTGTCGCCGTCGAGCGAGAGCTTGACGTCCCCGGGCCTGTCCCCGGTGTTCGACACGTGGAAAACGAACGACGTGGCCTCGGATGGCATCACCTGGTGCGCGTGCGGGCGCATGCCTTCCAGGTCGTTTATGCAGAACAGCCCCCCGGGGTTCAGCACCTGCACCTTTATCTCCGAGGTCCTGGCGGTGTTCTTGCCGGGCCCCAGAACGAGGGTGAGGTCCTGCGGCTTGTTCCCGGGAAGCTCGCCCCGAGGAACCACCTCGACTGTCAGCTCCGCCGGCCTTGCGAACAGCAGGTTGCGGGTCTTCCCCTTGACCTTCACGCTGTCGACCTTCTTGCCGTTGATGTTCCTGAACGTCACCCTGCACGGGAAGCCTGCCTTGTAACCGAGTTCAAACGTGTCCTCGTCCCCACCATCGTTTTTGGCCGAGATGTGCCAGGTGAGAGGCTTACCGGTGTAAGGTTGGAGCTCCGCGTCGAGGCGGCCCTGCCCGGTAAACGGGACGCCCCGAGACAGCTCCACCGACGGGCTGGAGGCAAGCGCGTTCACCTTGAGCCAGACGCGGTGTTCTTCTGAGCCGCGCCTGCCCGTCACCTTGACGTATCCCACGGTGCCGTCGGGCGTGTTCTTTTCACACGAGATGTTCACACGCGACTTCACCTTGCCGTCCCTGCCGCCGGGGTCTACCTTCGCGGGCTTCACATCCGCGGTGAAGTACCCCGACTCCGGCGCGGCGGCGAGCGTCACCTCTCCGCTTGCTTTGGAGCCTATGTTGCGCGTCTCGAGCGGCGCGAAGGTGCTCGTCTTGCCCGTGGACGGCGCCAGCATCTGCTGCGGGAACATGCTGTAGAGGTCGAACGTGGCTCCACCGCCCCGGGCGGACGTCGCGGGCGCCCCCACGACAGAAGCGGGCAATATCGCAACGCTCACCGCGATGATACACAGCACCGACAGGCCGAGCTTTGCCCGGCGCGAGCCGATTTTTCTCTCGGAGCTTTTCATCGAAAATCCTTTTTTCATCAGCCTTGTTAAGACACGGCTCGCTTTCAGGGTCGCGCCTCCAGCATGTCCTTGATGTCGCGCCCGGTCTTCGCGATATAGACGAGCAGCGCGCCGGAGCCCGCGAAAAGCCAGAACGACAGGAGCACCAGCAGGAACGCGACAACAAATGGCGCGCCAACGGTGCCCCCATATTCCTCGACGGTGCCCGACATCCTGACCATCGCCCCGATCACGCCCACCGTGCCGATGAGCGCGATCACCACGCACCCGACCAGGACCGCCTTGTGCCACGCCGCATATTTTGTCTTCTTTCCCGCGGCCTCTTCCATCACTGCCTCCTTAACGCGTCAGTCTTCCTCTTCCAGACGGGCTCCGAAATGCTCACGCCTTGCGCTTGCGCGCCTTCGTGCCCGCCGTCGCTTCACTCGAGGCGCCCGCGATTTCACCCTCAGGCCTGATGAGCGCGCGGGCGTGATACTGCATGAACTCGTCGACGATATCCTCGAGGCCCGGGCCCTCCCCTCCCACGATATGCCGCATTATCACGTTGATGAGGGAGCCCATGATTATGGTCACGACCAACTCGAGGTTGCACTCGCGCAGCACACCTGTCTTCTCGAGTGAACGAAACTCCTCGAGAAGTTGTCTTTTAGCAATCGCGTTCAGCTCGGCGACCCTCGAAGCGAAGTGCTCGTCGCTACCCAGCGCGTCGCGGTAGATTATCGAGGTAATGTCGGGGTTGTCGCGGTGGTACTCGAGGAAGCGGAGCATGTTCCCGCGCCAGGTGCCAAGTGCTCTTCCGCCACCCTGTGTCTCCGTATCGAGGCGCTTCCTGTTCTCGGCGAGTATATCGACGAGATCGGAGAAGTACTTCTCGACGATGGCTAGGAAGACGTCTTGTTTCGAATTGAAATACAGGTAGAAGGTGCCGCGGCCGATTCCCGCGCCTGTCACTATATCGGTGACGTTGGCCGCCCGGTAGCCCTTCTCGGCGAAGACCTTCGCGGCAACCGCGAGGACCTGCTCCTTCCTTTCCACCGGGTCCATCCTCATCTTCCTGTCCCCTCTTTACCGATACTGACATATCAGTACCATAAACCCCGACAGGAGAAGAGTCGAGGGGTGATCGACAATTCTCCGATTTCTCCTCCGGCGTGACGGGCGGCTTAACTCGACCTCTTTCAAAGCCAACGGTTGCCAAATCTGAAGGCACGCCTGTTGGCACGATCGACAAGCCGCGGGGCAAGCCTGTCTATGGCATCGACCAGGTAGGTCTCAAAGCCGACCTTGACAACTGCGAGGTCCTTCTCCACCGCTTTGACCACCGCTCTGGCAACCCGCTCCGGAGGCCAGCCAACCAGGCCGTAGAGGCGATTCACCGTGCCGATCAACTCCTCCGCCGAGGAGCGCCTGGTCCCACAGGTCACCTTCGCCGTCCCGATGATGTTGGTGTTGACGAAACCGGGGCAGATCGCGGAAACACCGATGCCGTTCAGCGCCGCCTCCGCCCTTAGCGTGCGGGAGATCGCCAGCACCGCGCTCTTTGTCACGCAGTATGCAGACATGAAGGGAAACGGACCCAGCCCCGCCGCCGAGGCGATGTTGATGATGTGCCCTCCCCCTCCCTGCCCGATCATGCGTGGATAAAAGAAGTGGCACCCGTGGACGACACCCCAGAGGTTGACACCCAGTATCCATTGCCAGTCGTCCAGGCTCACGGTCTCGAACCTTCCCCCGCAGGCGATGCCCGCGTTATTGACCAGCACGTCCACGCGGCCCATCTCGCGGTAGACGTTGGCGCAAAACTCCTCGACCTGCCCTGCCTGAGCGACGTCCACTATCTCCTGGTAGCACCGGCGCCCCGCGCTCGACACCTCCGCCTGGAGCTCATCCAGGCCCCGGCCGTCGATATCGCAGATGGCCAGGCGCGCGCCTCGGTCCGCGAAAGCGCGGGCTATCTCGCGGCCAATTCCGCTAGCCGCGCCGGTAACAACCACTACCTTACTTTGAACATCGTTCACTCTATCCACCTCCGCGTGTATTTCAATCTGGGCCGAAAGGAGTGCCGCGGGTGATGTCTCCGACGCGCGGTGGAAACCGGTTGAACGGGCACAACCTTCCGAGCGGCTCCAAGAGCCTGGATCAAACCGTGGCCGACTACGATGAAGCCGGTGCCGGGGGTGCGGCTTCCGGAGGCGGCGCTGGAGCCGCGGCCGCACCGGCGGCGACAGGCTCCTCCTCCCTTGTATCCAGCAGGCCCATTACCTGCGCGGCAAGACCCTCGAGCGTCTGGCCGCCGCCGCCCACCACCAGGATGTTGGGCACGAACTTCTGGCCGCTCCGCGATAGCGCGTCGACCGAGTTGACCAGCGCCGTCGGCCCCCGGCCCAGCGCTCTGACCTGCTCCTTGTAAGCTTTCGCGCGCGCCATGCCGACCGCCTCCACCTCTGCGCCCTTCGCGGCGCCCGTGTCACGGATGAAGGTAGCATGAGGAGTTCCCCCTGGAAGCCCGGCCCGACTTGGGGGAATGCGATTCCCCCCACGTCGCGCCGTGGAGGAGCGGGACTTTCTAACCGTGCTCATGATATCTTCTGGTTGGCTATCCGGGAACGATTGATGCAGGCGCAGGCAATAACTGATGAAATCAGATCCGAGGCCAAATATTAGCCGGCGGGGCAGCGAGCTCAACGAAGGTCTCGCGCCCGGCGAGGACGGGCTCCACCGCCAGAAGGGCTTTCACTACGAGTGGTGGTACTTCCAGGCGGCGTTCGATAACGGATACTCGGCGGTCGCCATCCTCTGGCCGATGAACTACTCCAGGCCCTGGAGGAGGCAGTGCACGGTCCAGCTCTCCATCTACAAGCCTGACGGCACGCACGCCAAGCACTACATCTTCCCGCGCAGGAAGCTGTTCAGCGCTTCGCGCGACCGCTGCGACGTTCGTATCGGCGACAGCTACGCGCGTTTCTCGGGGGGCCGCTACGAGGTCCGCGTCGAGGCGGAGGGTGACATGGTGGAGCTGGTCCTGGAGCCGACCGTGCCCGGCTGGAAGCCCGCAGGAGACGCGGTTGACCTCCTTCCTTTCCCCCGGTACAACACAATGGGCTGGCTGGTGCCTGTCCCCATGGCCCGCGCGCGCGGCAGCCTCCTGGTCGGCGGGGAGCGGGTCGAGCTCGAGGGCGGGCACGGCTACCACGACCACAACTGGGGCGAGGCGCCGATCTTCCACGCCGTGGACAACTGGCACTGGGGTCAGGTGGTATCCGGCGATCTCGGGATAATATGGTCCGACATCACCATGCAGAGAGCATGGGATTATGACAAGACCTACAAGTTCCTGTTGAGCAGGGCCGAGCGCCTCGTCATGGAGTCGGCGGACCTGTCGGTCTCTTACCGAGACTGGATAAAGGACCCGGCCTTCATGCACCCGTATCCCCGCCTGATCACGGTGTCCTTCGGTGACGAGCGGAGCCCCGCGCGGGGTGAGTTCACCATGCGGGTCGCCGAGATAGTGGAGACCCAGGACCTGGCCGACATGGTGGGCCTGCCTGGTCCCCTCAAGCGCCTCGTCAACGCGACGCTCGCGAAGCCATACTACTTCCGCTGGCGCTCGCTCGTGGGCGGCCGGGTCGAGGTGGAAGGCAAGCGCGCAACCTTGTCGGGCGAGACCATCCACGAGCAGATGCTTTTCCGCGGGCGGCATCCTTCAGAGTCAATGAAGACTCGCGAAAAAGCTTGAGCCGGGGCTGGGAAGCTCCGGCTCAAGAGATCACGTGACGCTCAGACAGTTACCTGGCCTCGGTGAACGCCAGCTTGTAGAGAACGTAGTAGTTGAAAATCGGGATGATGAGCAGTATCCCCCACCAGTTTTCAAACCCAAGCTTCTCCGCGACGTCCATGAAGATGATTATCGCCATGACCATGGTGACTATCGAACAACAGAACGAGAATACCAGCATTAAGATGAACCAGGTGTTGTCCTTGTCGGCCATCTGGCATAAAAGCCAGATATTCAAGAACGGTATGAAAGCGAACCAGCCGTTCTCAACCCCCAGTCTGTCAGCCATCTTCATGATACAGAACGACGAGAAGACATAACTCGCTATCCCAACAAGGATAACGACAACCATCAACCAGGCTGGGAACCCTCCACTGACCTCGTAGGTGTACGTTACCTGGGCGAGTTCGCACACTTTACCTCCTCCTTTCGCCCGACGACCAGGACCATATATTCAAAGGCAAAATACGCCGGAAATCTTCATCGTCCTTCCCTTACTCCAGGTATCACAGTTTTCTCGCAAATACATGTGTAGGTTTTCCCCCGCGCCATAGCGAGACTCGCCGCCACAGTCATGACCTCAAACGTTCCTAGATCTCATTATCACACCATGGTTTGCGGTTGCGAATACTATATAACAACAGGTAGCATAATTTCGAGGTCAAATCATCAGTTTGCCTTTCTGTTATTGCCCCGCCTTGTAGAGTTCCAATATGATAAGGTGTGGATGACGGGCCCGCGGAGGCGCCCTGTCGCGAACAGGGCCTGGCAGGGAGGCGCGGCATGGAAGAGGAACTCACCGAACAACCGGATGAATCCTACGGGCTGTACCGCTACCGCTGGGTCGTGCTGGCGGCGTTCATGTTCGTTGCCGCGGTCACCCAGATGATGTGGCTGAACTACGCTCCCATTACCTCTCAGACTCAGAAGCTCATGGGGGCACCGGGGTTACCCCTGAGCGAGTTTAAGATCGTGCTCCTCGCCACCATGTTCCCGCTTCTTTATATTCCGGTCTCGATACCCGCGGGTATCATCATCGACCGTAAGGGCTACCGATACGCGGTCATGTTGGGGGCCGCGTTGACCGCCGGGTTCGGGTTCCTGCGGCTGTTCGCGGGCAACTACCCCCTCGTGCTCATAGGGATGATAGGCATTGCGGTCGGGCAGCCGTTCGTCTTGAACTCGATCACCAAGATGGTGACGACCTGGTTCCCCACCGAGGAATCGGCGACGGCCACTGGTATAGCCACGCTCTCGCTGTTCCTGGGCATGATAGTCACACTCGCGCTTACCCCGGCGCTGCTCAACGCCTTCGGAAAGAACCAGCTCAGCTCTCTTCGGTGGATCGTGCTCATCTTCAACCTGGTTGCGCTGGCCGCCCTGGTGCTCTTCTTCCTGCTGGCCAGGAAGCAGCCGCCAAAGCCTCCAAAGCGTACGGAGGAGGAGCTGCAGACGGAGACCGCCGCAATCGACTGGGGCAGCTTTCGCAAGATATTCGCACTCTACGATTTCCGTCTCCTCTGCATCATAATCTTCATCGGCAACGGCGCGTTCGTGGGGATCCTTCAGCTGCTGGAGAAGATCCTCCAACCCAAGGGCATCGGGACCACTACGGCAGGTAACATCGGCGCGGTAATGGTGCTGGCCGGGGTTGTGGGATGCGTCGTGCTGCCGGCACTATCCGACAAGTATATGCGCAGAAAGCCGTTCATCATCATGGCGGCCTGCGTGGCGCTGCCAACACTATTCCTTATCGGGGCGCTCAAGGGAACCACCGGCGTTTTTGTCGCGTCCGCGTTCGCGGGGTTCTTTATCTTCGCCGCCTTTCCCCTCGTACTCACATTCGCCGAGGAGACCACCGGCCACGCCCTCACCGGCACCGCAACGGCCATCCTGCTGCTGCTTGGCAACGCGGGCGGGGTCGTGCTGACACTGCTGATGGAGGCTATCAAGGGCAGCAAGGCGACCAACGCGGGCTCGTTCTGGTCGATGTTCTTCCTGGTGATACTCTTCGTATTTGCCCTGATAGCTGCGCTCTTCCTCAAGGAGTCATCCCGGGGTCAGGCACCCTGACATGAATTCATCCTGGGGTCAGGCCCCCGGGCCATAAATAGGAGA
>JBBQKJ010000018.1:0-52057 GCA_038326775.1 Candidatus Geothermincolia bacterium | reverse complement strand
GCGCGGGGTTCTATTCCCCGGTGTGACGGGGGGCTGTGTTGGGGGCCTGCGCGGCCGCCCTGGTGTTATTTCCCCCGGGGCACGGCCACGTTTAATTTATTAATTTACCGGGTGCCTGACCCCAGGATGAATGCTGGCGCTACCAGGGGAAGGCGATGTCGGGGTCTTCGTAGGGGATGCGGCCCTCGTCGGGCTCGGCCTGGTTATAGGACTCGGTAGTGTGGTAGAAGAGGAACGCCGGCTCGTTACCGAGCACCTGGTAGCCATGCGCGACCCGCGGGGGTATGACTATGAGCACAGGCTCCCGCTCGCCGGCGAATATCTCCTGCAGCTGGTGGAAGGTAGGCGACTCGGGCCTCAGGTCATAGAGCACGACACGCGCTTCGCCCTTACACATGAACCACAGGTCCCACTGCTTTTCGTGCCAGTGGAACGCCTTGATCACCCCCGGGTAGGCCATGGTGAAGCTGCTCTGCCCGAAACGCTCCAGCAGCTCGTCGTCGTCCCGCAAGACCTCCACGAAGAAGCCCCTCTCGTCGCAGTGGCGGACGAGCGGCTTTATTACGACTCCGTCGATTGCCGGCTTTATGGCGTCTCCCACGGTAACCACCTCCAGTTCCAAACGTTATAACAGGTTGGAAGAACCGGCAAGGGCGTGCAACCGGCAAGGGCAGGCGAGCGCCGCTCCGGTCGGGCTATAAGGAGCAACCCTTTTCTGGTATCATTCGTCAAAGCCAGTAAAGGCCTGCGGCATGCGCGGCGCGGCAGAATCGGTGTTATCAAGTGGCGAGGTAAGGCATGAACAGGATAACCCTCTGGTACAGGGGGCTGGGAAGAGGCGCCAAGGCGTTGGTGATTTCCGCTGCCGCGGTCATATTCCTGGCCGTCGTGGGCTCCATCGGTTACATGGTCTTCCACCCCAGGAAGGTCGAGGTCCGGTACGGGACCATAGTCAGGGACCCGGTGGACGGACACGTCTGGGAGGACAAGACCAAGACCAGCCTGGTCGACCCCTCGAAGGCCAGCGACTACCGCGTCGAGTACGTCGACAAGTTGAGCCCGGAGCACGAGGTACAGGCCGCGGAGCAGCAGGCGGCGGTCGAGCAGCAGGCGCAGCAGCCCGCGGGGCTCGCCACCCTTCAGGCGCCCATCCCCGGTCAGACGATGCAGGACCTTGAGGCGCTCCAGCAGAACATCAAGACCACGGGCAGCACCCTTGTCAAGGGCATGGAGATGGCCTCGGAGATAAGCAGCACCAAGTCGACCCTGGTCGACTACCGCAACCAGCTCGCCGCCGTCTCGGTGCCCCCGGAGCTGGAGCCGCTCAAACAGCAGGGCCTGCAGCTTTTCGACATGTACATCCAGGCCTGTGACCTCTACCTGCAGGGGATAGCCACCTCGAACGTGGCAGTGATCCAGCAGGCCGGCAACCTCATCAACGAGGCCAACAACAAGGCGAGGAGCCTCGTCCCGACCCCTCAGTAGCACGCAGCGGCCGGGAGCCGGGACGCGCGCCTGGCCTCGCTCGAACCCCGGATTGCGTGATGACTCCGCGCCGTTGGAGACGAGGCCCCCTGTCGATAAGTAAGAGAACCAGGCGATTCACGCGAGCGATACCGGGCACGCAAACAGAAAGCGAGACGCGGTGGAGAAGCAGAGCCGGAAGCGGAAGATCTTTTTAACGCTCCTCGAGGGTGTCATGCTGGGCCACTATTACTTCACCAGGACGCTCGCCACGATTTTACCCGCCGGGGTGTTCTACCCTCTGGGCAACGCCTTCATCGCCCTGCTTTACTGTGCGAGGCCAAGGGTCCGACGCGATCTCAGGAGGAAGATATCCGACGCCATGCCCGAGGTCACGGATACCCGCGAGCTGGACAGGATAGGCCGGGGGGCGTACGCGGCGCTACTCTACGTGGTGCCCGACTTCGTTTACTTCAGGAAGCACCCCGAGCGCGTCATGCGCGAGCTCGAGGTGGAGGGTATCGAGAACCTCGAAAGGGCCGACGCCCGGGGCTTGGGGGTCCTGGTACTCCACGTACACCACGGCCCCGCCCAGAAGCACGCCATAATGGCGCGCATAGGCAGGCCTTACGCACTGGTGATGTGGCACCCGGACAACACCCCCCTCCCCGGCTACACCATGAAGCTGGCACTGGAGGGCGACAGGCTCGGGGGCGACCCTGACAAGCCGGTCATCTGGGTCGGCCCGGGCTACGACACCATTCGCGAGGTCCGGGAGCACCTCGCCGCCGGCAAGCGCGTGGCCATGGCCATCGACGTGGCCGGCAAGTGCAAGGTCGACTTCTTCGGCCGCCCCGCGGCTCTCGCGGATGGGCTCGCGCACTGGGCACTGGATTCGGGCGCTACCGTGCTTCCGGTCGCCGTCCTGCGGACCAGGCGGCCGTACAGGTTCCGCCTGATCATCTGCGAGCCGGTGTCTTACGAGCTTTCGGGCGACCGCAAGGCCGACGTCAAGACCATCATGCAGGCGGCCGCGAAAGCCGGCGAGAGCCTGGTACGCCTGGCCCCCGAGCAGTGGATGAGCTGGTTCGGGCTGTGGCACTGGTGGTCGAAGGGCAGGGAGCTTGAGCTTGCGGACAGGTCCGCTCTCGAAGAAGCGCCGTGATGACCGACCAGTGCTTCTCGAGCGACATACTCAGGTGCCCCACGTGCGGTGGCGAGCTCGAGGCCGGCGGCTCGGGCTGGCGCTGCGCGGGCTGCTCGACCTCCTATGCGGAGTCTAATGGCCTGTGGGACTTCATGCCCGCCGCGGCCCCCACCCTGACCGTCTCCGAGCGCGAGCACTACACCGACAAGATCGACTACTACCTGACGATGCACCGGACGTGGCAGGCCAGTCCGTTCTATCAGCACTACCACGGGCGGTTCCTGGACGACCTCAAGGCCGTGCCGCCGGGCTCGCTGATACTGGAGCTCGGCTGCGGGCTGGGCCACGACGGCCTGGAGCTGCTGCGCGCCGGCTACCGGCTCGTGGAGACCGACATCGCGCCCGGCCAGCTGGGCGAGGCCCGCCGGCTGCACCGCGCGGAGGGCTTCTGCGGAAGTGCCGGGCACATGCTCGCCGACGGCCAGCGCCTCCCGTTCGCGGACGGCTCGTTCGACGGCGTGCTGATGGTTGCCATGCTCCACCACCTGCCGGACCCGCTGGCCGCGCTCCGCGAGGCGAAGAGGGTCCTGAAGCCCGGCGGGCGAATCGTGCTCGGGACAGAGCCAAACACCTGGCAGCACACGCTACTGTTCCCGGCCGGAAAGCGCTTGCTGCAGCTTGCCTACCGCCTGATGGGGAAGAAGGCCGACCCCGGCGAGATGGTTTCCGCGGCCGACAAGGAGACCGAGGGTTTCTCCCGCTACGAGCTCGAATACTTGTTCATGCGCGCGGGGTTCGACTGGTGGGAGCTGAAGCCGGCCGGCTTCGTGTCGGCGGCGGCGTTCTTCATCGCGCAGGAGTTCTCCGAGCACTCTGGCGTTCCCTTGAAGCTTTTCCCGCTCGAGAGGCTCGGGATAGCGGTTGACGAGTGGCTCGAGGGCGCGGGCAAGCTCAGGCGTTACCCCTGGCACTGGAACGCCGCGGCGGGCATCCGTTAGAATTCGCCGCCGGCGAGCAGCCAGTCCACGTACTCCTTCAACGGCTCGTGGTAGTCCCTCGTCGAGCCGAATCCCTGGAGCCTCAACAACATGTTGTCGAGCGGCGAGTAAGGCGGCCGCGGGCAGGGCAGGTCCAGGTCGCTGTACTGGATGGGCTCCACCGGGACATCGGTCCAGCCGGCGGCCCGGAGTATCTCCCCGGCGAAATCGAAGCGGGAGCAGACGCCCTGGCTGGTCGCGTGGTAGAGGCCGTACCTGCCAGAGGTCGAGACGCGGTATATCACACGGGCCAGGTCCTCGCACGAGGTCGGGGTCCCCACCTCGTCGGTGACCACCCGAAGGCTGCCTTTGTCGCGCGCGTTGCGCAGGATGCTCTTCACGAAGTTCCTCTTGCCGTATTTGCCGAAGAGCCACTGGGTGCGGAAGACATAGTACCCGTCGAGGCACGAGGCCATGTACCGCTCGGCCGCAAGCTTCGCCCGCCCGTAGACCCCCTGGGGATTCGGCTCGTCGAACTCCGTGTAAGCGCCACCCAAGCGTCCGTCGAACACGTAATCCGAGCTGACGAAGGCCAGCGGGATGCCGAGCGACTTGCAGACCAGGGCGAGGTTCTGGGTACCCACGAAGTTGACGCGGTAGGATAGCTCGGGATCGCGCTCGGCCTCATCGGCGTCCACATGCGCCGCGGAGTTTATCACAAGGTCCGGCTCGAGCGGCGGGACCATCTCCTCCAGGAGCCCGTAGTCGGTTATGTCCATGTCCAGGTCGAA
The DNA here is from genome assembly GCA_038326775.1 of Candidatus Geothermincolia bacterium. Classification (GTDB taxonomy): domain Bacteria; phylum Actinomycetota; class Geothermincolia; order Fen-727; family Anoxymicrobiaceae; genus DYIU01. The sequence goes on along the minus strand of JBBQKJ010000018.1, from coordinate 47,678 downwards.
GGCGTGAACGGCCTCGCCCGCTCCCTTAAACACATCGACCAGCTCGGACCCGAGCTGGCCGGCCGCGCCACAGATTATTACTTTGATCCGCTCCGCCCCCTCAATAGTGCGTTCGCGCCCGGGCCCCTCAGTAGGCGCCCTTGCCGTGAAGGACTGCCGCGACGGTCCGCAGTATTGTCTTGATGTCCAGCCACAGGGACCATGACTCGATATAGTAGAGGTCGTACTTGACCATCTCGTCGAACGGAATATCGCTGCGTCCGTTGACCTGCCACAGCCCTGTGATGCCCGGTTTGGCGTTCAGCCGGAGCCTGTGCCACTCTTCATACTGCTCGACCTCTTTGTCGATGTGCGGCCTGGGGCCGACGATGCTCATATTTCCCAGGAGGACGTTGAAAATCTGCGGGACCTCGTCGAGCGAGAACTTGCGGATGAACTTGCCGACCCTGGTCACGCGCGGGTCGTCCTGGAGCTTCCAGCAACGCCAGTCGCCCTCCTGTTGAGTCTCCCCGACCAGGTCCGCCTGAAGCGCGTCCGCGTTCTGGACCATCGAGCGGAACTTGTAGAACGGGAACGGCTTGCCGTCCCTGCCTATCCTGGTCTGCTTGTAGAAGACCGGGCCTGAAGAGTCGATCTTTATCGCGATAGCGATGGCCAGGAGCACGGGCCAGAACAGGATCATGCCGAGTATGGCCAAAGCGTAGTCTTCTGTCACCTTGACGAGCCTGTTGACACCGGCGATCTGCTTCTTGCTCACCGGCACCATCGAGATTCCTCCGATCTCGCGCACCGGGACCTCGTCTGTTATTACCTCGAAAAGCCGCGGGAGGACCGAACACTCCACACCCGCGTTGTTGCAGATTGTTATGAGCTCGAGCATCGACTCGTGGGAGTCCTTGGAAAAGCCCACTATCACCTTCTCCACATTGTTCTCGGTCATGATCCTGCCGACATCCTCCAGCCCCCCCAGGACGCGCAGGTCCATTATCTCCGGCTCGCTGAAGCGCTCGATGAGCGGGTTGTTGTCAATGAAGCCGATGGGCTTCAGGCCGAACTCGGGGTGCTGCGCCAGCTTGAGGGCAAGAGCCTTGCCCACCTGGCCGGCCCCCACGAGCAGGGTGTTGCGCTCGACCACGTCGGTGGTGCCCATCACGGAGTAGCCGACCTGCAGCAAGGTCCTTCCGAAGAACAGGAAGAGGATGCAGGAGAACCAGAAGAAGATTATGTATCCGCGGAAGCTGCTCGAGGCGTTCATCAGGAACATGGCGACCAGGAGAGTGATGATGAAGCCGTTGGCCGCCGCTATTATCTTGGGGAGTTTATCGAGGGTGCGCATCCGCACCCGCGTCTCGTACATGCCGCAGGCCTTGAGGAAGAAGAGGAGCACGGGCATCCCGACGAGCAGCGCCAGAAACACGTTGCTGAAGGCCAGCGTGTTCTCGGTGGGGAAGTGCCTGACGACGAAGGCGTTCTCGAAACGCAGCCAGTAAGCGAAGCGGGCGGCGCACAAGTACGTTATCGCGTCCACCGCTATCCTCAGAAGAACGATGGTGAGCTGTTTTCTCTTTTCGCGCGGGACGGGAGCCACAAGCTCTTCGGAGTACCGGGGCAACTGCGCGCGCGCGACGGGTGGCTCGGCCACGAGGTCGAACAGGACATCCTTTATTTCGGTGCTTTCGGCGACGCCTCGCGCCAAACCAGTCTCCTGGTCAACTTTCATGGTTTCCACCTCCCCCCTGCATCGATATATAACGCCCGGCCTCGCCGTTGGTTACTGGCGAAAAAAGGTGCCCGCCCGCCCCCTGCTCCTCACAGTGCTTCTGCCACTCCTCAGAGACCAGCTGCTTGAAGCTGCTCTTGAAAGCGCTGACGTCGAACCTCTTCGCGTACTCGCATAATGTATCGGGCTCGAAGGCCTCGGGCTTGAACGCTTTTACGGCGTCGATGAGGCACTGCTCGTCCTGGTGATCGAAGAACACGCCCGTCTTGCCCTCGACCACCGTCTCCAGCGCACCGCCACCCCGGAACGCGATGACCGGCCGCCCCGCGGCCATGGCCTCGAGAGGCGTTATGCCGAAGTCTTCCTCCTGGGGGAAGATGAAGGCCCGACATCGTGAGTAGGCGTCGGCCAGCTCGTCGTCGGATATACGGCCGAGGAACTCGATGTTGGGCCGCGCGATGCTCTTAAGGTGTTCCAGCTCGCTCCCGTTCCCGGCGACCTTGAGCGGCAGGCCCAGCTTGTTGAAGGCCTTTATCGCGATGTCGGTGCGCTTGTACGGTATCTGTCGGCCGGCGACCAGGAAGAACTCCTCCACTTTGCCCGACGGCTTGAGCCACTCCGTATTGACCGGCGGGTAGATGACACGCGAGTCGCGCCGGTAGTACTTCCTGATCCTGCCGGCAACGTTTTCGCATGTCGCCACGAAGAGGTCCACACGGTCGGCGGCGCACCGGTCCCAGACCCGCAGGTAGTTGGCCATGAAAGGCATGACGGCCTTCACCAGCGGGTTGAGCAGGCCGAACCTGGGGCTCTCCAGGTAATCGTTGTAGCCGCCCCAGTAGTAGCGTATCGGGGTGTAGCAGTAGCAGATATGCAGCGTCTCCGGCCTGGTGATGACGCCCTTCGCCTCGGCGTGGCAGCTCGAGATGACCACGTCGTACTCCGACATGTCGAACCCCTCGAAGGCAATGGTGCGGAGGAACGGGAACGCCTGGTGCTTCTTCCTCGCGTACGGGACCTTCTGCAAAAACGAGGTGCGGACGTCCGCGCCGGCCAGGTCGCGGAACAACTCGGGGATGAATACCGAGGTATAGATGGGCGCGTCGGCGAACGTCTCGTGAAGCGCTATGATCACTCGCTCGGCTCCCGCGAGATTAGTCAGCCAGTCGTGGACCAGCGCGACCTTCAAGACGGCCCTCCCCAGAGACAACAAAGCGCGAATCCGGAACCGCGCCTAACAAAACGCGATACCAGCGTTCGCACCTGCAGAAATCACTAGACTCGTGTGTAAGATTTTAGCAAATGCGCGCCACGACAGTCAACGAATCGCCCATTTGGGTTATGTTGACGGAATATTTGGTAGTAATGCTTAAATGCGTTGGTTAAGGGAATATCGGGGTATTCTTCGCCGGGGGGGTTGAGACGCGGGCTCAATAAATCATCCTAAGGTTGGTCTGCTTGGCGATACTCGAGCCGGCCGTCTTCCTTTTTCCCGGCCGCCGTTCGATCGGGACGCCTACTCTGAGATATTCAGCTCGAACGGGGGGCCGTGGTAGTCGGCGGGGTCGTACCTGTAGTCACTGTAGTCGGCGGGGTTCACTTTCTCATCACCGATCTTCACGACCTTCCCGGGGTTGCCGACCACGACAGCGTAAGGAGGGATGTCCCTGTCCAGCACGACCGCGTTGAGGCCTATTTGCGCGAACTCACCGATGACGCAGTTGCCCCCCACCATCGCGCCGTGGTAGATCTGGACGTAGTCTCGCACATCCATGAACGGGTCGGTACCCGGCGCGCCCAGGGCCCCCACCGCGACGTGGGAGTATATCCGGACACCGCGGCCCAGGCGGGTCCTCCGCCCTATCAGAATGCTCAGCGCGTGGTCGAGGTGGAAGTCCGGCCCGATGTCGGCGTCCGGGTTTATTTCCACGTCGCACAGGAAGAAGTTGAGTCGGTAACCGATGTCCGCCAGGAACGTGTGCCCCCGGAGGTACAGCCACCGGTAAACGCGGTAGAGCGCGATCGCCTGGTTGCCCGGGTGCAGAAAGATGTCCCGCGTCAACCCGCCGAGGCCTTTCCTCTTGACCGCCAGCTTGAAGTCCGACACAAAATGCGACGATCCCTTCCCTTCCATCTATCCTCCACTAATAATTAATAATTGGGGTCAGATCTGATTTCATTAGTCCGCCCCGCCACCGCGCGAGGCCAGCCACTTCCTGACGGTGTCGTAAGAGCCGTATTTGATCAACGAGGTCTCGTACGGCTTGCTCTCGAGTATCCTTACCGTCCCGGGCGACACGACATTCCTGCCCCGGAGCACCTTCGGAAGACCCAGCAGGGTATCCAGCAGCCCCCTGTAGAACTCCTTGAAAGTGCGGTGTTTGATAGTGAAAAGCACGAAGAAAACCATGTAGAAGAACGTCTTCTTAAGAGCCACGCCGACCGGATAGAAGCGCGCCAGGAACCACATCCCCCCGGTCATGGTCATGTAGAGGCTCCAGCCCCTGTTGCGCACGGGTGATATCTTGTGCCTGATGGTGGCGGACGGGCAATATACGATGCGGTAGCCGCGGTCTATCGCCTTGGCCGAGATGTTACGCTCGAACTGGTAAAGCAGAATCTCGGGCTCGATATAGTCCGTCTCCTCCAGCACGTCGCGCCGGATCAGCGCGCCGTTGCCGTGGAAGCTGGGCACGTCGAACACCCCGCTCGAATCGTGCTCCGCGGGCGTGAACCAGCGGAACGGGTCGAAAACCTCCCCCGACTCGTAGTAGAGGTTCTTGCAGTGGACCACCGCGATGCCCGGGTCGGTCTCGAACACCGCCAGCATTTTCTCCACCGCGTCAGGCGCCAGCACCCCGTCGTTGTCCTGGTGGAGGATGATGTCACCGCGCGCCGTCTTCGCTCCGATGTTGAGCGCCTGTATGACGATGTTGTGCGGCGAGGCGATGAAGTTGACCTCGGGAAAGCGCTCTTCGATGGTCTCGCGGGTACCGTCCGCGGAGTTGTTGTCCACCACTATTATCTCGGAGATCGGGTACGTCTGGGCCTTGATCGCCTCTATGGCGTCGACGAGGTCGTCTTTGCGCTTCCAGTTGGGTATGACCGCGCTGACCACCGGCTTGCGCCCCGCCCAGGGCAGTTCCTTCACCTTGCTCATCACCCCGCCACCTCGTTGAACACCGCCAGCGTCTCGACGGCCGTACGTCTCCAGGAGAACAGCGAAGCCCGCTCGATACCCGCCTTGCTCAGCCTGCTCCTCAGTGTTTCGTCTGCCAGTACCGACGAGATTGCCTCAGCAATCTCTTCGGTTTTTTCAGGGTCGAAGTAAAGCGCGGCGTCCCCCGCGACCTCCGGGATGGAGGTCACGTTCGAGCACGCCACGGGCGCGCCGCAGGCCATTGCCTCTACGACCGGAAGCCCGAACCCCTCGTAGATAGAGGGGTAGGCGAACAGGCCGCAGGCGTTGTAGAGCAGCAGCAGGTCCTCCTCGGAGACATAATCCACGTGGAGCACCCGGCCTGACAGCCCGCACCTGGCGGCGGTCCCCTGGATGTCAACGGGAGGGCTGAACTCCGCGGGGGTCCCGACGATGAGGAGGAAGACCTCTTTGCCCGTGTCGCCCCGGGCTAGCGACAGCGCCTCGATGAGCCGCTCCAGGTTCCTCCTGGTATGGATGGCACCGACGGTGAAGACGAACCCCTCGGGCAAGCCGAACTTCTCCCTGACCCCGGCGAGACGCGCCGCGTCGGCAACCGGCCGGAAATGCTCGTCGGCCGCCTCCGGGATGACCGTCACACGGGACGGCTCGACGCCCAGCAGCCGCACAATATCGCTCCCGGAGTGCTCGCTAACGGTGAGGATGCGGTCCGCTTTTTTCACCTCGCGCCAGAATATCTCATCGAACTTCATCCTCCGGTCACGGGCGAACCACTCTGGATGGACCTTGAAGGTCAGGTCGTGCACCACCACGATCGAAGGGCAGACCCTGAAGAGTGGCAGGAAGTAAGCGGGGGAGAAGTGAAGGTCTACGCCGTCTGAGCGCATGGCGATCGGCAGCCGCAGGTGCCGCCAGGCGAGCGAGGGGCCCCAGGCCATGACTTTCGTGGCGAGCCTGTTGGTGGAGAAGCCCAGCGGCTCGATCGGCTCCGAGAGGTAGACTATATACTCGTTAGCCTCGTCTATCGCGACCAGATTCTCCAGTAGGTTTTTCAGGTAGCGGGCCACCCCGTACCTCCGGCCCTGCAGGGTGCGGCCCTCGACCCCTATGAGCATCGTGTCCCCCTCCCACGCCCTCCGAGCACCCCAAGGAGCGCTTCCTCCATTTGCCTGGTCGTGGTATTGACGTCGAAGAGCCGCTTCGCGCGCACGAGGCCGGCCTCTCCCATCGCCCGGGCCCTGTCCGGGTCAGAGAGCAGAACGCCCATCGCCCCCGCCAACGCCCGGGTGTCACGCGGGGGCACCGTCAAGCCGGTCACGCCCTCTTCCACCATCTCCGGCACGCCGCCCGCCGCGGATGCCACCACGGGGCGGCTCTTCGCCATCGCCTCGATGAGCACCGTGGGCAGCGGGTCCGGCAGTGTGGAGGCGTGGACCAGCACGTCGAGCGATGACATGATGCTCGAGACGTCGTCTCGGAAACCGGTGAAGACCAGCCTGTCGGTGAGACCGAGCGAATCCGCCAGCCCCTTGAGCTCGTCGACGTACCCCTTCTCCCCGAAAACGGCGTCGCCCACGAGAACGAAGCGCGAGCCGGGGACCCCCGAGGCAACACTGGCCGCCGCCTTGATGAAATAGTCGGGGCCCTTCCAGTCGACCAGCCGCCCCACCAAACCGGCCAGCGGCGCCCCCGGCTCGATGCCGAGCTCGCGGCGCACCGCGTCGCGGTCAACCGGTCGTGCTTCCGCCCGGAGGTCGATACCGTTGTAGACGGTGAGCAGCTTCGAGCGCGGCACGCCCATGGCGGCCATCCTGTCCTCGGAGACCCTCGAGACGGTCAGCGTCATTGCCGCCAGGTGCTTCGAGCATTTCTTAAGAAGCCGGATGTTGAGCCCGCTGAAGGCGTCGGAGTCGACGATGTCGTGCAGCCTTATGACCGAGGGGCACCGGGCCAGCCGCGCCGCGAGCGTCCCGTAGACGTCGGCCTTGGCGCTGTTGGTTAAGACAAGGTCGAAGCCGCCCGACCTGACGAGCCGCGCCAGCCGCAAGACCGAGCCCGCGAAGTCGAACGGGTATCGTGCTATCGCCACGCGGTCGCTCCCGAGCGATTGGCGTCTTATCTCGAGGAGCCCTGGGGAGGGGTGGCCGGTGTGGACGGGAACGCCCCTCTTGCGCGCCTCATCAGTGAGCGGGCCGTCGAACGGCACCGCGAGCGCGACTGAGAAAAGCGTTGTGTCGAGCGAGTCGAGCAGCCGCAGCAGCACCCGCTCGGCGCCGCCGATGTCCACCGCGTGGTTCACGACCAGAACCTTGAACTCCGCCAACGAGCCCCCTAACGCCTGGCTGCCGAGAGCAGGATGCTCCTGCCCCGCTCGCGGAAATACGGCAGGTGTCGGAAGACGGGGTAAAGGGGCACCCCGACCTTCACGCTTATCCTGTCCTTCCAGAGGCCCGGGAAGACGGTCATCGACTTCTCGACGTGGAAGCCGGAGTCACCAACCGTGCGGCCAAGCTCGCCCGCGTCATAAATATGCACGTGGCCGGGGTCGTCGAATATCCTGGGGCTGGGATACAGCCGGTTGGGCGTGCACAGCGCCATCACCCCACCGGGCACGAGCACCCGTTTCCACTCACGGAGGGCGCCAGGCAGGTCATCGAGGTGCTCGACCAGGTGGTGCGCCGTCAGCCGATCGAATGAGCCCTCATCGAACGGGAGCGACACCGCGTCCAGCCGGAGAACAGTCGCTTCCCTTACCATCTCGCGAGCTGCCTGCACCGCCTCCTCGAGCAGGTCGACCCCGACCGCCACGCAGCCGCGCTCTTCGAGGCATGCCAGGAAAGCCCCGCCGCCGCACCCGACGTCGAGCACGCGGCAGCCCGGCTCGAGGCGCAACAATCTCAGGAGCAGGTCAGCCTCGGTGCGGAAGTCCCTGGTCTGCTCGCGGTACCGGTAGTAAGCCTCGTCGTACAATTACTTATCCCGTTGCTCTTTTTTTACCTTGGCTTGGATGATGTAGTCGAAAGGAGTGCCGGTCCTTATGTCGGTGGCCGGCCTGGCCTTAACGCCGTCTCTGCGCCAGGTGGTGATGTGGTCATACGGTGACGAGGGTAGGCGCCATACGCTTGGGACGTCATAATATATATCCGGGTGCACTGAGATATCCGCCTGCCAGGCAAGACCGATGTCTTCCACAGTGCACTTCACTTCCGCGGGGTTACCCGCGACGACCATGCCTTCGGGTACGTCTTTGGTCACGACCGAGCCGGGCATCGAGTGGGCAAACCTCTCGAACGTCACGCCTGGCAACACGATGCAGCCCATGCCCACGCCGGCTCCGTACTTGAGTCTGGTCTCCTTGATACGCATCGGGATGTCGATAAGGCGTGGACCGGTGGCGTCGTGCGCCACGATGACGGCCCCGTAGGACACTGCTGTGTAATCCTCGAGGACAACGGACTGCGGCGTGGTTATCTCTATCCAGGCTCCCTGGTCGACGAACACATGCTCGCCCACCTGGACTCCACGCCTGCGGAGGTACTTGATGCGCGTATCGTGGTCGGGGTGCCACATCGAGAGAAGGATGAGCATCCTGTAGTCCATGAATGCGAGGAGGTCCAGTAGCGCGTTGACTACCTTGCCGCCGATCATGTTTCGGGCCAAGAAGGCGTACGCGCGGCCCAGCTTCAGGATGTGTTGTCGGTCCATGACGCTCCTCTCCTCGGATAATTTCGAGCCGCGGGCGGTCCGGCGCATTCCCGCGGCCGTGGTGAAACGGCGCACTCGATGTTAGCAAAAACCTTACCGGCCGTTCAAGCCGGCGATGAACTACCGGCCACGGACTCCGCCTTCGCGGGGCGCGACGCGACAATCGGCCTTCTCCTGGTGAAGGCCTGTGCCGGAACTTCTTCCCGGTACATGTTATAGAGGCAGGCTCCCATCCCGAGGAACGCCCAGAACAGGGTCCACATCGGAATGGCGAACAGCAGCCAGGCGCCGAACTGGCTGGCCACGATCATCCCCACAATGGCCATGAAGAACGCCTCGGCGTGGAAGCGTATGAACGGGTCGTCGGGTGTGTTATTGCGCGCGAACAGCAACATGGCCAGGATGAATATAAAGAGCAGCAGAAAGATGCTGAAGCCCATCAACCCGTGCGAAACCAGGTACGTCAGGAAGGCATTCTCCACCGCCGCCCAGATGCTGCGGACGTTGTTGTACAAGATGATCCGCTGGCCCTCCATCCCGGCCCCCAGCCCGAAGATCGGATACTCCATGAAGAAGTCCACCGCCAGTTGGTACTGGTATAGACGCGCGGTCGTCGCTTCCTTGGCGCTCAAGGAAGTGAACCGCTTCTTGACGAAGTCGGGCGGCTTGATTATCACCACCACCAGGACCACCACCAGCAAGACGGTGAACAGCGCCAGTATCATGCGCTTGTCAAGGAAGCCGAAGATTCCATAAAGGAGCGCTATCACCCCCCCCGCTATCCAGGCGGCGCGCGAGCCCGTGTAGAACAGGCAGGCCAGGTTCAACCCGATGCCCGCCACGAGCAGGGCGCGCTCCCATCTTCGCTTGTAGTACCAGAGGAGGCTGACGAAGAACGGCAGTGCCATGATCAGGTAGGCCCCGAGGACGTTGGGGTGCAGGAACGTACCGTTGATGCGGTAGGCCTGGGTCTCACCCGAGCCTCCCGCCACGTAGTTGACGTCGGAGGGGAAGCCTATCTTACCCAGGTACTTCGTTGCGACTCCCCGGGACCAGGCCTCGCCCTTGAACTTCTGCACGATGCCGAACGTCGCCACCAGCGTGGCGCATATCATCAGCACCAGCACCAGCTGCTTGAGCTGTTTTCTGGTCTTGAGGTTGTTCAGGAACACGAAGAATATGTAGGCGAAGAAGACGGTGCGTGTGAACCTGAAGATGACGATCAGGGAATCGCCGCCGTGAAGAAGGCCCAGGAAGCTGGCGAATATCGACGACACCACGTAGAGGATGACCGGTATCACCAGCGGGCTCGTAGCTTCCCAACTGGCCTTCCCCAGGAAGACTTGTATCAGCCAGGCAACCAGGACCATCGCGATGATGATCTCGTGTACGTTGAAGTGAAGGCCGCGCGTCTCGCCGACTACAGCGACCTGCATCCCGAGGTCTGCCGTCGGTCCCGCCTGTGGCAGGGTCAGGTTGAAGATGAAGAAGAGGACGAGCCCGAACTGGATGTTGTTGTAGATGATGACGAAGAGCGCGGCCCCACCGACGACGGCGAGGAGTATCTTCACGGGGAGGCCCGCGGGCAGCAGGCCTGCCAGCATGCCCAGCACCACCAGTGCCCCAAGGAGGAACGTCCGGCGTCTCGCCGAGCCCGGCCCCGACCACTTGAGGGTGGCGTTCTTGAGCGTGCTCATCCCGCGGCACCTCCCAGAATCAGCCCATAGAGATCCAGGACGCGCCCGGCTGCTTTCTCCCAGGTGAACAGGGAGGACCTGGCGAGCCCCTTGCGGACGAGCCCCGACCTCGCGGTGACCTCACCGGCGAGAAGCTCGAGCCCGGCGGCTATGGCGGCGGGGTCAAGCGGGTCCACCAGCATCGCGGCGTCGCCTGCGACCCAGGGGATGGACGAAACGTTCGACGCGAGCACCGGGGTTCCGCAGGCCATCGCCTCCAGCACGGGCAGGCCGAATCCCTCGTAGATAGACATGAACACCAGCGCGAGCGCCCCCGAGAAGAGGGCGGGGAGGTCTTCATCCGCGATGAAGCCGGGCAGAAGTACGCTCTCGCCAAGTCCGAACTCCGTGATGGCGTCCTCCAAATAGCCCATGGACCCCGCGGTGTCGCCGCCGAGGACCATCGTGCCCCTGCCGCCCGAGAGCCGGAAGCGCTTGAAACCAAGCAGCATGTTGCCGATGTTCTTGCGCGGGTCGAAGCCCCCCAGGTAAAGGAAGTAAGGCCTGGTTATCCCATACTTCCCCAGTGTTTTCTCGAGCAGGACTTCGTCTTCGACCGGGCGGTAACGCTCGCTGACACCTTCGTGCACCACCGCAATCTTCTCGCGGGGTATCTTCCAGACGCGCTCGAGGTCTTCACGGGTCGCCTCGGAAACCGCGACCACCAGGCCGGCCCTCCCGCAGGCCGCTCGGTGGGCGCGCAGCCAGAGCCAGGACTTCGGCCCGAGGTAGGGGCCCCGCAGGACCAGGGGTATGAGGTCGTGGACTGTCACGATGCTCCGGCACTTGAGGAGCGGCGTCATGTTGTGGTCGATGCCGTGGAAGAGCGCAACCCCGGACTCCTTGACCGCCCTCGCGTAGAGAAGGTGGTTCCATGGGCCGCCGTAAAACGTGATGTCGCCGGAGCTGGGGATCTGGCGCCATTCGACCGTGCCCATAGCTACGGGGTCGATGAGCCCCGGCTCCGGGCCATCACCGTAACCGAACAGCACCAGCTCGTAGCCTCCACGGGCCGTGGCCAGCGCCTCCACCAGGCTCGCGGTGTATCGCCCGATGCCGCGGTTCTTGTTTATGTTTGCGAGCGCTCGGCCGTCAAGCCCGACCCTGGTCACCAACGGCGTTCCCCCCCGGTCTTTTTGCGGCGGACGCGAACAGCAGCATTCCCCTGTCGCCGAAGTAGGGAAGCCTCTCGAGCCGGTAGCTGAAGGAAAGGTCCCCGCGGTAGAGGCGGGGCAGCTTGAGGTCAGGGAGGAGGGTGCACTGCCGGCGCACCTCGAAGCCGGAACCTTCCAGCATGCCCCGGAGGCCCGCCGGGGTAAAAGAGCTGGTCGCCCTGGGCCTGGGCCTCCAATCAGGCCCCTTGAATAGAGCGTTCCTCGAGACGATGACGAGCGTGCCCTCGTCTTTCAGGACCCGCCTCCATTCGACGAGCGCCCTGCCGGGCTCGAGCAGGTAGTCGACCGCGAACTGCGACACCACGGCGTCGAACTCTCCGGACATGAACGGGGTGTCGTAACAACTGCCCGAGAGCCTGGCCGTGCCCGGGCCTCCCGGTGGCAGGCCGTCCGCCCCGAGTCCCGCGGCCGCGGGATCCATCCAGACGACGCTCGCGCCGCGCTCGGCGGCAAGCCTCGCCGCGAGCAGGCCCTCGGCTTCCCCCACCAGCAGGACCCTGCCGCCGGCTTCGAGCCCCAGCAGCTCCATGGCCCTGCTCGTCCTCAGCCATGGCTCGCGCACCGAAGTCCCCCGGCTTGCCTTGCGGGAGCCGTCCGCGGGCATGCGCTCCTTGTCGGCAGCGCCATGGTCGGTCTTGCTCACAGGTACTTCTGAAACCAGGCGAACATCATCTCCCAGACTTCGTTGCGACCGGCGGGGTCGTTCACGCAGTGGGCCTCTTTCGGGTAGATCTTGAGCTCCGCGGTTTTGCCGGCGGCCTTGAGCGCGTCGTACATCCTCTGGGCCTGTGCCACCGGGATGAGGGGGTCTAACGCCCCGTGGATCAGCAGGACAGGAGCGTTCATCTTATCGGCGTAATTTACCGCGGAGCGCGCGTCGTATTCGGCGGGCTTCTGCTGCGGTGTCCCGCCCACCATCGAGGCCAACTGGTCTCTCATTGTCACGACCTGGGGGTCGGTGGAGGTCAACGAGTTGTTGTAGAGATCGACGGCGTCGGTAAAGCCGGCCTCCTCCACGACCGCTTTGACCACCGGGTAGCGCTCCGATACCAGCAGCGCGACCGCCGCGCCGTGGCTCTGCCCGTAGATGCCCACGCGGTTGTCCTGTACCACCCCGAGCGACTTGACGTACTTGATGCCGCTGATGACGTCGTCAACCTCGCCTTTCGCGCCCTCGTTCTTGCCCTCGGACTTTCCGCTGCCGCGTAAGTCGGGGTTGAAGACCACGTAGCCTTTGTCGCGTATCATGAGTGCGACGTCGCTGAAATCGGCGCCCTCGCCGAAGCCCGCGTGCGCAACCACTACGAGCGGCCAGGGCCCGTTGCCTTCCGGCTTGAACATCAGGCCCGAGACCTTAGTGCCGTCGGGGCTCTTGTAGTAGATGCGCTCGGCCACCTTCTCGTCGCACGCGGCCAGCACTGCGAGGCTCTCTTTGATCAGCCGGTCAGTCCTGAAGAAGTCTTCCCCGTTGAACGCCTGGAGCGCCTCTATCCACTTGACCCGGGCCGGCCTGACGTCGTACCCCTCCCGCGCCTTGGCGTTGATGGCGTTGGCCGCGTCGAACCCGCGCTTGGTCACCAGCGCCTTGTCGATGGCCTCTTTTATGAAGCAGCCGCCGGTCGCGAGCGCGCACAGCATCAATACGACCACCGCCACGAGCGCCGATCGCAGCGCAAGAGCCCGCGCGTGCCCGACCGCTCGCTTGAAACGCATCATTCCACCTTCAATAGCTCGTTCAGCTCGTTCAGGCCGCTTCTCCTCAGGGTCCGCGTCGAGAAGGCCAGCACTGCATATATAAGAACGATTATGACCGATATGAGCATCGCATACCCTATTGAAGCCAGCACCGCGTTCGAGGTGAGCAGTTTCTCCAGCGTAAACGCCACAGCGCAAAGCGCCACGAGTGAAACCGCGGGGGCACCGGCGAACTTGAGGAACGAGAAGCGGTGGCCCATATACCTTGAGAGCCAGTAGTAGATAAGAAAGAACGCGAGTGCTTCGGTCACCGCAACGGTGATTGCGGCTCCCCTGTAGCCCCACACCGAGATGACTATCGCGTTCATAGCCACCTTGGCCGCGACCCCGATTGCGACGACCTGGACTATTTTCTTCTGCCTGTTGATGACAATGAAGAACAGGTAGCTGATCGCGGACAGGACGGTGAAGTTCATGGCGGCCATTGTCAGCCACGTCACGCTCCATGCCTGGATGAAGTTGTGTTTCTGGAGGATGAGGGCCGGGCGGGCGAGGACAGGGATTATCACGGTGACAGGCAGAACCAGAACCAGCGCATAGCGCAGGATGCGCTCCCAGACCTCCCCCAGGCGTTCGGGGTTACTATCGGCGACGAGCGATATCGCCGGCAGGATTGCCATGTTCACCGCGATGGTGAGGAACGCGAACGACTTGGCGTACATGGCGCCGGCGTTGTAGAGGCCCGAGGCCCTGTCTCCCGCTATCCACGAGACCATCGGGATGTCCAGACCGGCGTATATGACCACCCCCGCGGCCGCCACCGCGAGCGGCCAGGAGCTTTTCAGCAGGTAGCGCCAGAGCCTGGTGTCCATGCCGGTGCCGACCGTGGGCTCAGGCACCTCTATCCTTTCGGGGAACATGGCAACAGCGAAAGGGGACGGGTCTTCGGCGACGGCGGGAGCGTCCCCCTGTAAGGGACTGCCCAGCTCCGCCCGCGCGAGAGCGCGGCCCTCGCGATTGAGCCAACGGCGGTAGACCAGGTAGAAGTGGAAGATGGAGTAGATTATGGTGACCAGGTATATACTCACCAGCAGGACAACGGCGTGCCTGGCCCCCGAGAGGATGACGTACAGGGAAAGGCCGACGCGCAAGAACCCCATTGTGATGTAGACGTAGGCCACCACCACCTGCCGTTCGAGCGAGATGAACACCTCGGCGAGGGAGTTCGAAAACGGTTGCTCCAGCAGGAGGCAGAACGCAACCACGAAGACGGCCCAGAACCTCTCGCCGGAGAGCGCGTTGGAGCGCTGGGCCACGCTGCTGAGGATGTTTGCGAACATCAGCAGCAAGAAGGAGACCGCGCCCAGCGCGATGCGAATGACGACCACATTCTTGAGATATCTCTGCGTTCTGCCCCGGCGCGGGGAGACGTCCCGGATCAGGATATTGCCGATTCCGAAGTCAGGGATTACCTGGAATAGTGTGTAGAGAGCGATGGCATAGACATATACGCCCGCCATCGAGGGGCCGAGCTTCCTGTTCACCACGATGGCAAACAGGAACATCATCACGGACGTGACCAGCTTGGCTACGATCAAAGCCGAAGCGCTCTTGGTGACTTGTCCGACTCTTTCCATCAGGAAGGACCGCCTGTGCGAGCACGGTGGCACGCGCTACGCTCCGGGTTCGCCGCCGGGTTCACGGATGCACAGAAGTGACCTGACCCCAATGTTGCATCCACGGAACGGGACACCTCTCACTCGCCGTACTCGTGCCTGCGGTTCCGTCTGGCGGTCTTCGCATTGGTGAGCACGACCCCTGAAGGCTCGAGCTGCAACCGCCTGAGGTTCTGAAGCGCGCTCAGCGCGGTGTTGCGCGTGCAGTTCTGAGAGTCGATGACGACCAGCGAAGCTCGCGTCCTGGTGGCTACCAGGGCGGCGTCGACAGTCGCGGTCAGCGGCGGAGCGCTCATGACGACCCACTCGAAGCTGACCTCCAGCAGAGGCACGAGCTCGGCGAACTTCTGCGTGGCGAGAATATCCGATGGGCTGCCGCCGGCGCGCCCGGCCGGAAGCAGGAACAGGGTGGGAATGCTTGTCGGCGTGACCTTCTCCTTGAGGGGCTCTCCCTTCTCGAGTATCTCGGCCAGCCCGGAGAGCTTGCCGGCCCCCATGATCTCCGAGACCTTGTGCCTCCTCATGTCGCAGTCCACCAGCAGGGTGCGCCCTCCCATGTTGGCGACGCTCTTGGCGAGGTTGATCGCCGTGGTGTACCCGGAGTCGTCGGGGTATGCGGCGGCGACGGTCACCGACGTTGCCTCCTTGCCCTCGAGCGAGAACATGAGGCTCGCCTTGAGCCCGGAGAAAGTCTCGTTGCTGGCCGCCTGAGACAACGATTTCTTGGGGATGGTTCCCAGCACGGGCACGCCGAGCATCTCTTCGGTCTCCTCCTCGGAGCGGAAGTGCGGGTCGAAGTACTCCCAGCCGATGGCTATTGTGAAGCCGAAGACCAGCCCCAGGAAAAGCCCCAGGCCAAGGAACACGAAAGGCTTGGGTTGGGAGGGCTTCTCGGGGACTATCGCCTTGTTGGTGACCTGCAGCCTGCCGCCAAGCAGGATGGGCTCGCCGCTGAGCTGGGCGGAGGCTTCGGCCCCCCAGGAGTTGGCTATCTCGGCGACCCTCGTGGGGCTTCCGTCCGTGACTGCCAGCTTCAGTGAGTTGGAGTTCGGGACCGGGCTCGCGCTGACGCTTTTCAAGAGTTTTTCCGGGGGGATGTCGATGCCGCTTTTCTTGAGACGTTCAGCGGTCGCGTTCGCTATGTCGATGCTCTCGGCGGCGTTGGCCACGCTGGGCATGGCCACCTGGAGCGCGAGGGTAACGGTAGGGTCCGTCTGATTGGTCACAGTGTTTATGGGAGCGGTTGCGGCCATCTGCACCTCGACCTTGTAGAGCGGGGTCATGAAGCGCGCGATGAGGGTCGCGGTCAGGGCGGCGGCCAGTGTAAGGACAACTATTATCCACCACCGCTTCCTGATCGCCGTCACTATATCCTGGGGCTTCATCCGAACGTTCCTTTCGCCAGCGCCAGGGGCAGCGCCATGGCCGGGCCGCGCAAGCCGCGCAAATGCCGGATTTCCGCGTAAGTAAAAACGCCTGCAAACAGGCATTTAAGTATAGCATACCGACATATTTGGACGATTTAACCCCGAGCGCGGTTCACCTCGCCGAACCAGGGGCCCGATCCCCGTCTCATTTTCTGCTCAGGTAGATATTCTCGGAGATGTCGAGGCCGTATCGGATTATCTCCCGCATGCTCATCTTCTTGACGAAGTCGTCGACCTCGACCCGGAACCCCGCGCTCCCGAGCCGCTGGCCGTAATCTTTTCCGTAGCCACGGACGTGGTCGTCGAACTTGAGCATATCGTCGGCCTCCTCCTCGGTGAGCTCGCTTCGCTCGACCGTGTCCTCGAGGATGATCGGCACCTGGATTATCGCCCACCCGCCCGGCTTCAGCACCCGGTAGAGCTCGCTCATGGCTTTTTGCTCGTCGTCGATATGCTCGAGGACGTGGTAGCAGATAATGCAGTCGAAGAGGTTGTCCCTGAACTCGAGGTCGCGTATGTCCATGTGCCGCATGGCCAGGGGCGACGCGATGTCGATGGAGACGTAATCGACGTTCTCGAAGGAGCGGCAGAACTCCTGGAAGCACCACATGGGGGCGATATCCAGGACGCGCATCGGTTCCGAGCCGAAGTCGGTCCTGTCCCGCAGGTAGCGGCAGAGAAGGCGGTAGCGCTCCACGGACAGGCAGTAAGGGCAGAGCGCGGCCATGATGGGCGAGTAGAGCAGCAGCTTGAAGCTTTTCCCGCAGCAGGAGCACTCGTACCTGTCGCCCCGGTAGATGCGGTCGCGTATCCTCGCGAGCGCTTCCTTCACCGGATAGCGCGGCGGCGCGTCGCCGTCCTCTATGCGTATTGGCCTCTTTAGCCTAATGGTGGTCATCTGACTCCTAGTTAAAACGGACGCGCTCGATGTTACCACATCCAGGGTAAGCCCTGTTCGGCCCGAGGCCCGCGGAGAAGGTATTAAACCACACCGAATGCCTATATACTCTGTTGATGCGGTTGCCTGAACTGGGGCCTGTAGCGCGAACGAAGGCGAGAATTTTCGGAGAACGATGGACAAGCATATGCAAGACACGATCCAGCCACGCGTCCATGATGACAAAATGAACATTGCCATCATCGGCAACTACGTACCGAGGCTTTGCGGGATTGCCACGTTCACCTTCGACGTTGCCACCTGGGTCGCCAGGACGCTCGGTCCCGGCTCCGATGTCTTCGTTGTTGCGATGAACGACCGGGAAGAGGGTTACGACTACCCGCCGATGGTCCGCTTCGAGGTGCTCGCGAACAACCCTCGCGATTACCCCAGGGCCGCTGACTACATAAACCTTTCCGGCGTCGACCTCGTCAGCCTGCAGCACGAGTTCGGCATATTCGGCGGACCCAAGGGCAACTACGTCACCGACCTCCTGAGCGACCTCAAGAAGCCGGTGGTGACCACGGTGCACACCGTTTTGCCTGACCCGGAACCGGAGAGGCGCAAAGCGATGGTCGAGGTCGCCGCTCTCTCCGACGCCATAGTGGTGATGAGCCGAAAGTCGGTAGAATTTCTGGACAGCTACTACGGGGTTCCGCCCGAGAAAGTCCACCTGATTCACCACGGCGTGCCGGACATGCCGTTCGCGGACTCGGACCAGTACAAGGGCAGATGGGGGCTGGACGGCAAGACCGTCCTGCTGACGTTCGGCCTGCTGCACACGCGCAAGGGCATCGAGTACATGATCGAGGCGATGCCCGCAATAGTCGAGCGCTTCCCGGACGCGGTCTACGTTGTGCTCGGTGCCACCCACCCGCCTCTTAAGCTCAAGGAGGGGGACAAGTACCGTTTCTTCCTCAAGAGGAGGGCGCGCGAGCTCGGGGTGGAGGACAACGTCCTTTTCTACGACCGGTTTGTCTCGCTCGAGGAGCTGACCTCGTTCATTGCCGCCTGCGATATCTACGTGACCCCGTACCTCGACCTGAACCAGATCGTCTCGGGCACCCTTGCCTACGCGATAGGGCTCGGCAAGCCGGTGATCTCGACACCGTACTACTACGCGGTGGAGCTCCTGGGCGAGGGCCGCGGGCTGGTAGTGCCCGTGCGGGACCCGGCCGCGATGTCCGAGGCCGCCGTCGGCCTGCTCGCCCACCCCGCCAGGATGGCGGAGATGCGCGAGAAGGCCTACTCATTCGGACGGCAGATGATATGGGAAGAGGTCTCGAAGGAGTATGTCGGGTTGTTCAGGAGGGTGCTCGCCGGCCGCAAGGTCGCCCCGGCCCCCGCGGCGAAGCGGCAGCCGGTGCTGCTGCGCGACCTGCCCAGGCCGAAGCTTGACTACCTGGCCCGCATGACCGACCGGACCGGCGCTATCCACAAGTCGCATTTCGACATAGCGGACCGCGCGAGCGGCTACACCACCGAGGACAACGCGCTCGCCCTGGCCGCGGCGGTGCTGGGGCACCTCCAGGCCGACGACCAGGAGAGCCTCGAGCTCGCCCGCATCTACATCGGATTCCTGCGCTACATGCAGCGGCCGGACGGGCTCTTTCATAACGTGCTGAACTACGACAAGACCTTCGCCGACGAGGTAGGCGGTGAGGAGTGCCAGGGCAAAGCGCTCGAGGGGCTTGGAATAACAGTCGCCCTCGAGTCGGACGAGGGGCTGGCATCCTTCGCGAAATCGCTGTTCGACGACGCCGTCGAAAGCCTGGAGCTCAGTTCGCTCAGGGCAGTCGCCTATGCCGTGTGCGGCTTCTACCACTACCTGACCCGCCTGCCGGGGGCGAGCATCGTCATCGGTGCGCTCGAGCGCGAGGCCGAGAAGCTGCTCGAGGCGTACCGGCGCACGGCGACCCCGGGATGGGAGTGGTTCGAGGACGCGCTCTACTACGCGAACGGCATCCTCCCCCGGGCACTGCTCCTCGCTTACCGCGAGACCGGCCGGGAGCAGTACCGGGAGGCCGCGCTTCAAAGCCTCGACTTCCTGGTCCGGGTTAGCTACCGGGACGGCGTCTTCGACCTGGTTGGTGACCAGGGCTGGTACCGGCGGGGCGGTGAGAGGTCCAAGTTCGCCCAACTGCCCATCGAGGCCGCCTCCATGACAGCCGCCTGCGTCGACGCGTTCCTGATCGAAAGGGACGACAGCTACCTGGAGCTGGCGCGCGCCGCGTTCGAGTGGTTCCTGGGCCGCAACGCGCTCAACCAGCCTCTCTACGATTTCGCCTCGTTCAGCTGCTCGGACGGCCTGCTCTTCAACGAGGTCGACCCCAACCGGGGCGCCGAGGCCACCACGCAGTGGCTGCTCGCCCTCCTGCGCATCCAGACCGCTATCCACCTGGAGCCCTCGGGCCCGGTGGAAGAGGCGCTCGCGGGCAGGTGAACGGGCCGCGACGGCAAACACTAGAAGCGAAGCGGGCTATGGAGCCGTCTAGAGCCTTGCGGAAGCGGAAGCGACACGGGAGGAGGCACCTGTGGCTCCAATCAGGGATACCCATAAGAGCGGACATTTCAGCGAGGATGGCCTGGAGTACATCATCACCGATCCCGCGCGCAGGTACCCCTACATAAACTACCTTACCAACGGGCGCTACTGTTCCTTCATCACACACACCGGCGGCGGGTACTCGTTCTGGAAACAGGCGCCGGCCTACGGCATCAACCTCTGGGCGCCGGCCCTGGACAACGGCCCGGGGCGTTTCGTCTACATCAAGGATGGCGACGAGATATGGACGCCCAACTGGCTTCCCACAAGGACCGAGCTCGACTCCTGGCAGTGCCGGGTAGGAATGGGCTACCAGCGGCTGGAGGCGCGAAAGGGCGGCCTTACCGCCTGGCTCTCATACCTGGTGCCGCTCGACGCCGACATCGAGTACTGGATACTGCACTTCATAAACGAGTCCGGCGAGCGCAAGGTTTTCGAGGCGTACCCGTTCGTGGAGCTCCTGCTCGGGCAACATATGCCCAATATCATCTCCTACTACTCGAACATACTCTTCAACCGCGTCTACGAGTCGAACGGGATGCTGGTGGCCGAGAAGACTTACTGGAACCGGGAGGCCTACGCGCCCAACCGCCCCTGGCCCATCAAGGTTTTCTTCGCCAGCACTCGAGAGCCCGACTCTTATGAGACCCTTCGCGACGAGTTCGTCGGCCCGGGGCAGGGTACCGCCCGCCCGCGGGGCGTTGTCGAAGGAAGGCTGACCAGCCGGGAGAACGACGGGCGGGCGGCCGTCTTCGCGCACAAGTACTCCATCGAGCTCGAGCCCGGGGCCGAGGAGCGCATCATCATAGCCATGGGGGTCATCCAGCGCGATGAAGACTTCGACATGGTCGACTACCACATCCGCCCGGACGTATACGAGCAGCGCTTCGCCGACTGCAACCGGTACTGGCTGGACATCGCTTACGGCGACACCGTCTTCACGCCGGACAACCGCGTCAACCAGTTCGCCAACATCTGGAACAAGTACCAGTCGCGCATCTGCTTCTGGTGGTACCGCTCCGACGGCTCCTATTTCATCTGCAGCGGAAACGAGAACTGGGGCTACCGCGACTCCGCACAGTGCATCCTGGGCGCCCTGCCCCGCTTCCTCGACGACGCCTGGGAGCGCATCCTGATGCACATAGGCCTGGTGCGCTCCGACGGGAGCGTCGACCAGGGATACATCCGCGACCTCGCCCTCCCCTCCGGCACCCCCGGCAACATCGACGTGGCGCTGTGGCTGCCCATATCCATCTTCTTCTACCTGAAGGAGAGCGGGAACCTCGACCTGCTCGACGACATGGTGAGCACTCATGAAGGCGTGCAGATGACGCTGGCCGAGTTCATCTGCCGCATCATCGAGAACGTCTGGACGCGCCGCAGTAAGCGCAACCTTGTGCTTATGGAGAAGGGCGACTGGAACGACGCCATCAACTACGCCGGACGCGAAGGCCGCGGCGAGTCCGTCATGGCAAGCGAGCAGCTTCTGTACATCTGTGACGAATACCTCGAGCTCGCCTCGCTTGTGAAAGGCCTGCCCGGGGTAAAGACCGTAGGCAGAGTCGCGAGGTTGTTGAGGAAGGCGCTGGAAGAGCACGCCTGGGACGGCGAGTGGTACATCCGCGGCACCAACGACAAGGGCGAGGTCATCGGGGGCAAGGGCAGCTCCGTGGCGGAGATATTCGCCAACTCGCAGAGCTGGGCGGCCATCGCGGGGCTCGACCGCGACCGCGTGAAGAAGGCGATGGACTCAGCCGCCGCCAGGCTGCTCACCGACAAGGGCTGCGCGTTGTTCCTGCCGGGCTGGCGCGAGCCCGACCCGGACATCGGCATAATCACCCGGTTCGCCGTCGGCACCAAGGAGAACGCGGCGATATTCCTTCACGCCACCGCCTGGGCGACCATGGGCTGGGCGCTTGTCGGCGACGGCGACAACGCGCTCAAGTCTTACCGGTCGGTCCTCCCCAGTGTCCGCTCGCACGAGGACGGCGACCTCTATATGTCGGAGCCTTACGTCTATGCCGAGTACATCATCGGCCCCGAGTCGGAGTACTTCGGGGAGGGTTCACACTCATGGTTCACCGGCGGTGCGGCCTGGCAGTGGCACGTGTTCTGGGGTTACATCCTGGGCATCCGGCCCACGCACGGAGGCCTCCTGATCGACCCCTGCCTGCCAAAGGACTGGGAGGCGATCACCGCCCGGCGGTCGTTCCGCGACGCGATCTACGAGATAGAGATAGACAAGCCGAAGGGCATCTGCACCGGCGTCAAGGAGGTGATCGTCGACGGGGAGCCCATCGAAGGCAACGTCATCCGCCCCCACAGCGACGGCACCGTCCACCGCGTCCACGTCGAGATGGCCTGATAGACCTGCCTCGAGCGCTGCTGCAGGATCTAAGCGACAGAACGGGCAAACAGTCTATCGTGATTAACAAATCGGGTGTTTTGCTGTAATGTTTGAGCATTCACCGCGGGTGCCGGCAACGGATGAGCGAGGAGTGCCAGATGGCCGACCAGGAAGACGAGGATCTCACCGAGGAGCAGAAGCAGCTCTACCGCAAGACCAGGGTGCCGCATAAGTTTTGCCCCAACTGCGGGACCAGGAACCAGGCGGGCGCCGACCGGTGCGCGAACTGCAACAAGGACATATCCTGGATGCGGGTGCCGGAGCCGATACCTTACTCCGAGGCCCCTAAGGAGCCGCCGCGAAGCCTCCCCCGGGAGCAGAAGGTTTTCACGCCAAGGGTCGTGTTGGTCATAGCGATAATAGTGGCGCTGATATTCGCGTTCATCCTGATGCTGGTGCTTTCCACCAGGGGCAAGAGCGCGGAGGTCCGCCCCGGGCTAGAGCGGGCAGGTCGCAAGGCCGATTCGCTCGACGCCGAACCTCCAGCCACTTCGGGCGTTGTAGTACAGCCACATCTCGTCACCGACCCGCTTGACGTCAAGCTGGTATACAAGCGCTTTCTTCCAGCCATCGCCGCCCGGGCGCACTATCGGCTCCGGGTATACCCGCTCCCAGGCAAGCCCGTCCTCCGATGAGAGCAGGAGTATGGCCGAGCCGGTGCGGCCGTCGAGGTCGCGGTAGATGCCGTTGTTGAAGCCGTAGAAGAGGCCCCGCCCCTCGTCGAAGATGACCTTGATCGCGCCGGCGCCCCGGTTGAGGTAGGGGTCGTCGCCCGAGGGCGATATCATGGGCCGCTCGTCCTTGACGTACGGGCCGGTAACCCTGTCCGCGTGCGCCACGCCGATGTAGCGCGGCTCGCAGAAGCCCAGGTCGCGCAAGAAAACGACCCCAGCGCTGAAGTAGAGACGGTATCGCCCGTCTACCTTGAGAACGCACGGGTTGCCGGTGTTGCGGCTGAAGCGGCCCTCCCAGGGCAGGCTGGGCTCCACCAGTCGGACCGGCTCACTCCAGTCCCAGAGGTCTTCCGAGGTGCGCAGCTCGATGTGAGACCTGACCTGGGGCACCGTGAACTGTTCGTAGAACATATAGAAACGCCCGTCATCCTTGAAGACGTAGGCCCGCCAGCCGGGGCCGGCCTTGCCACAGCGAATCCACTTGAGGCCGTTCGCGGAGGTGAAGTGGTGGATGCCCAGCATGGTGTTGGCGAAGAGATGCCAGCGCCCGTCGGGCGCGTCAGCGGGAAGCACCACCGCCGGGTCC
Organism: Candidatus Geothermincolia bacterium; assembly: GCA_038326775.1. GTDB lineage: Bacteria > Actinomycetota > Geothermincolia > Fen-727 > Anoxymicrobiaceae > DYIU01. Next base: position 24,235 of record JBBQKJ010000018.1, on the reverse strand, counting down.
CCAAGGAGGAACTCCGGTCGCGGTGGCTCGATAAGCGGATTGCCGGGGTGGTCCGTCCAGTGCCTGAGGTATTCCTCGCTCTTCTCAGCCATAGCCTTCTCCTTTGACGGTGCTACCATTTTAATCCAACAAACACCCAGGCTTCACGATTTCTTCAAATCCCCTGGTTAGTATTTGATTAGTGATCGAGAGGAATGCAATCATCATCGTTGAAAGGGGGACACATGATGGAAGAAATGGAGCAAGACGTTCAGGAGCCGGTGAAGAAGCCGAAACGCGGCTGGAAGGCCTACGCGCTCATCGCCGTGTCATGCGTGGCTATCCTCGCGGTGGCCGCGGGAATCGCCCTGGCCGTGACAGGGGTGGGCAAAGGCTCAGGCTGCGCCACTGCCGGCGGCGCGGGTGGAGGCGGCTGTGAAGCGCTTGGGGCGGGCCAGGGCCGGGAGTGTGACGGAGAGTGCGCCGGCGAAGGCGCGAGGTCGGGAACCTGCAATGGCAGCGGCTGCAACGGAGGACAGGGCCAGCCGGGCGCGACGGCCCCCGGAGCCGCGGCTCCTGGCAGCTGCCCGGGCCAGGGCAGCGGCGGCTGTACGGGCAGGTAGCGACTGCCTTATGAAAACTCAGGGTGAACAGGCAGCGGGCGTGCTCGCTGCCTTACCTGTATGGATGCAAGCGGGGGAAGCATAATGGCGGCCGACGGTGCCAGGATACTCGTGGTCGATGATGAGAAGAAGATTGCCGGGCTAGTGAAGGCCTACCTGGAGAAGGAGGGTTACCAGGTCGTCGTAGCTTACGACGGCGAGACGGCCCTCGAGCTTTTCAGGCAGGAGCCGCCCGACCTGGTCGTGCTCGACATAATGCTCCCCGGGCTCGACGGGCTCGAGTTCTGCAGGCGCGTGCGCCTTGACTCCCGGGCTCCCATAATCATGCTTTCCGCGCGCGCCGAAGAGATCGACAGGGTCGTGGGCCTGGAGGTCGGCGCCGATGACTACGTCACGAAGCCGTTCAGCCCCCGCGAGCTGGTGGCAAGGGTCAGGGCGGTCCTGAGGCGCGGTCGCGTCTCATTGCCCGGCGAGCCCGCGATGGCCCGCGGTCCCCTTCTCATCGACAGGGGACGCCGTTCGGTCCAGGTCGAGGAGGAAGAGGTCTCCCTTACCGCGACCGAGTTCGACATGCTGGCCGGCCTTGCCGAGCGGCCCGGCCAGGTCTTCAACAGGCGGCAGCTGCTCTTGCTCTCGCAGGGTGATTATTTCGAGGGGTACGAGCGCACGGTTGATACCCACGTGAAGAACATCAGGAGGAAACTCAGGGAAAAGGCGGGTGACTGGGATTTCGTCGAGACTGTCCACGGAGTCGGATACCGCTTCAGCGCGAAAAAGAAAGTCTAGCTTCAGGCTCGTGTTGACCCTGTCGCTTATCGCGGTCGCGCTCGTCTGCATACTGGCGGCGGCGCTCACCGCCAACCTCGTGGCCCGGTCGCGCGTGAACACTTACTTCAACCAGTGCTCGGGCCAGGGCATGCGCATGGGAGAAGGGCGCGGCGGCCCGACCAGCAACGGCGCATTGAACGCCATCAACCAGGGCTTTCTCACAGCGTCTCTGGTCGCGCTCGTCCTGGGCCTGCTCATGAGCTACATCCTCGCCCGGGAGCTCTCTCGCCCGCTCTCCCAGCTGACAGACGCGGCCGAAGGCATAGAGCGCGGCGACTACTCCCGGAGGGTCCAGGTGCGCGGCGGGGCCGAGGTGGACGAGCTCGCGCACGCATTCAACTCTCTCGCCGAGAGCCTGCAGACCAACGAGAAGCTCAGAAGCAACATGGTTGCCGACATCGCCCACGAGCTGCGCAACCCGCTGGCGGCCATGAAGGCCCAGCTCGAGGCCATAGAGGACGGCGTTATCGCCGCGGATGCCGGGACGGTCGCTTCGCTCTCGGAGGACGTTGACGTTCTGGCCCGCCTGGTCGACGACCTCCGCCAGTTGTCCCTGGTCGAGTCGGGGCAGATGGAGCTCGAGCGCATGCCGGTCAACGTGGCCGAGGCGACAGGTGGGCTCGCCGTCAAGTTCGCTCGTGAGCTCGAAGCCGCGAACCTGGAGCTCAGGACCGAAGTGGAATCAGGCCTGCCGCCGGTCTTCGCCGACCCTGTAAGGCTGACCCAGGTGCTCGGGAACCTGGTCAAGAACGCTGCCGCTCACACGAGGGAGGGTGGAAGCATAACACTGGGTGCGCGAAGGTCGGGCTCGATGATAGAGTTCAGCGTCGCGGACACCGGTTCGGGGATAGCGCCTGAGGACCTGCCCTTCATCTTCGAGCGATTCTACCGCGTGGAGCGTGCCCGCGAGCGAGCGACCGGGGGCGCCGGAATCGGCCTTACCGTAGCCCGCAGCCTGGTAGAGGCGCACGGCGGCGCCGTACGAGCCGAAAGCGAGCCCGGCGAAGGGACCACCATCTACTTCACCATGCCCCTCGACTAATAATTGGGGTCAGATCTGACCCCAATTATTAAGCGCCGGCCAAAACGGCAACAAAGATTTGACCCGCCAGTTCTGATAGGTTATAGTCTGTCGTCGCAGAGGATGAACAGCGGGAGCCGGCAGCAGTTCCCATCGGAAGGGGGTAGTTGAGTTGTCACTTATGAGGACACTGGGCAAGCTCAGTGGCAGGTTGGGCAGCAATTCAGAGCTGATCTCCGGGATGATCGAAGGAATGGACCCCCGCGCCGTGGCCGAGGCGATAAACGAGAACGCCGATTTCATGGGCAGGATAGTGGCCAACCTCGACGCTAAGGCCATTGCCGATTCGATGAACGAGGGGCTGGCCTTCGCGGGCGAGATGATGAAATACATGGACCCCCAGAAGGTCGCAGACGTCATCAACAAGAACGAGCGGCTGCTCCCCCGTTACGTCGAGTGCATCAACCCCAACGTCTTCACCCGCAGCGCCGGCGCGGTCGTTACAAAGTTGCGCTTCGCGACCTACCGGCCGCCGATGTTCGCAAAGGCCGGTGAGGCCTCGGAGGACTGAGCCCGAGCCCGAAAAGTCCGACCGCGCGGGCGGCAAGCGTATAATCTGGCAACAGGGGCCCTCCCGGGAGGGCTTCTTTGCATGAAGGGCGAGAACGTGACGCTTGATACCAGGAAAAGAACCGCGGTGAACGCGTTGGCCGGGGCATTCGGTGTGGCAACCTGCATAGTTCTGCTCTGTGCAGTTTCCTTTGCCGCCCCCCCGCCAGGCGGGCAGGGCCTGACCCGTCGCTCCGCGGTGAAAGGGTCGGGTGTCAACGCGGTCCCGGAGACCGTCAGGGTGTTGATGCCCGATAACTCCGTGCGCACGATGTACATGGACGATTACCTCAAAGGAGTCCTGCCTGCGGAGGTTCCGGCCTCCTGGCCCTACGACTCACTCTGCGCGCAGGCAGTGGCGGCGCGGAGTTACGCGGCGACCTCCTATCGGCACCCCGACCAGGGCGCGGACGTCTGTACCACCACCCACTGCCAGGTCTGGCACGAGGAGCGCGACCCCGGGACCGACCTCGCGGTCGACTCGACACACAAGGTCGGGGCTCTCTACGACGGCCAGGTCATCGAGTCGTACTTCTTCGGTCACTGTGACGGGCACACCCGCAACTCCGAGGACGTCTGGGGCGCTTACCTTCCCTACTGCCGCAGCGTCTCGTGCCCATGCGGGAACACCAGCATGTGGGGGCACGGTGTCGGCATGTGCCAGGAGGGCTCCCGCGTGCTGGCGCAAAACGGTTGGGACTATAAAGACATCCTCAAACACTACTATACGGGCAGCGAGATCAAGAGCACAGAGCCGGTCGCCCTCAACTGGTATTTCGCGGAGGGCACCACACGGAAGGGGTTCGTCACCTATGTCTGCCTGGGGAACCCCGGCGAGGCGGACGCGGCCGCGACGGTCCGCTACATGCTGGAAGGCGGCGGCAACAGGGAAGTCGGTTACACCGTCAAGGCCCACTCGCGCCTGACCGTAGACGTCTCGACCGACATCAAGAGCGGAAAGGACTTCTCCTGTGAGGTGCTATCCACCAACGGCGTGCCCGTTATCGCGGAGCGCCCGATGTACTTCAACTACAAGGGGACGCTGACCGGCGGCCACGCAACCGTCGGAAGCGCGTACCTGCGGCCCACCTGGTATTTTGCCGAGGGGACCACCCGCACCGGCTTCGACACGTACCTCTGCGTCGGGAACCCCTCCGCCACCGAGGCGCGGTTGGTTATCAGCTACTTCATCGAGGGAGGCGGCACCGTCGACGTGGCGCATTCCGTGGGGCCCGGGACGAGGAAGACCATAGACACCTCGAAAGACATCGGCCGCGATAAGGACTTTTCCTGCCGGGTGAGCTGCACCAACGGTGTCGGGCTGGTCGCCGAGCGCCCGATGTATTTTAACTATGCCGGCGCATGGACGGGGGGACACGACTCGCTGGGCTCGCTCTCCGCGAGGCCGGCCTGGTACTTCGCCGAGGGCACCACCCGCTCGGGCTTCCAAACGTACCTCTGCCTGGCTAACCCGACCGGCGCCTCAGCCGAGGTCAGGGTGAGCTACCTCATCGCCGGGGGCGGCAGCATCAGCGCCGACCACACAGTTGGGCCGATGACCAGGAAGACGATACTGGCCTCAGACGACATCGGCGGCGGAAAGGACTTCTCCTGTCGTGTCACCTCGACAAACAACGTGGACATAGTCGCCGAGCGCCCGATGTACTTCAACTACGGCGGCGTATGGACCGGCGGAAGCGACACGCTCGGCACCTCCTTTCCCAAGCCGTCGTGGTACTTCGCGGAAGGGACGACCCGGCCCGGCTTTCAAACTTATCTCTGCCTTGCGAACCCGTCCGAAAAGGGCGCGCAGGTGAAGATAACCTACTTGAGGGGGGACGCTACGACAGCCCAACAGGACGCCTTCGTCGGCCCGCTCTCGCGAACCACCATACGGCCGGGCGACCTTCTCGGAAACGCCGACTCCGTGTCCAGCGACATCGCCATAAAGGTCGAGTCGACGAACAACGTGGGAATAATCGCCGAGCGCCCGATGTTCTTCAATTACGGCGGTGCCTGGACCGGCGGCCACGTGGTGATGGGCCATTAAGAACTAGCTGTCACCGATCCTCGCAAGGGACCAGCGGGCGGCCTCGGCCACCTCGCGGCACTTCGACCTTGAGAGCTCGCGCAGGAAACCCGCGGCGCTTTCGTCGCCACTGTTCCCGAGCGCGATAGCGATAGAGCGTAGAGGTGTGTAATCGCTGTACACAGGCAGTGCAAGGTCGTCGCGTAGCCGCGCGATGAGCCGCTCCGGGCGCCGGGCGGCCTCACCGGCCAGTATTTGCAGGTCAAGCCAGGGTACGTCCTCGAGCGTCAGGCGCGGCACCTCGCGGTTCAGGGGGCAGACCACCTGGCAGGTCTCGCATCCCACCAGCCTGTTGCCCAGTGCCGGGCGCATCTCGGGCGGGAGCCCGCTGTCGTGCTCCAGCACGTAACAGAGGCACCTCGGGGCGTCCACCACGTACTCGGCGCAGAGAGCCCCGGTGGGGCATGCGTCAAGGCACAACGTGCAGCCGCCACACGGCTCCGCCTCGATCGGACGCCCCGGCTCTAGCTCGAGGTCGGTGAGGACTGTTCCGATCCTGACCGCGGAGCCTCCAGACTCGAAGCAGGCGAGGGAGTTCTTCCTCTGGACCGCGATTCCGGCGCCTACGGCAGCCGCCTTCATAGGGAAGCTCATGACATCTCTGGCCCCGAACCCGGACTCCAGGAGGAAGCCCTCGAGCAGAGCGCTGAGGCCCCTTGCTTTCTTTCGGGCCCAGGCGATTCCGGCGATCGAGCCGCGACCGGGGTCGGTGACCTCGCTCAAGCCTTCGTACTTCATGCCGAACACAACTATGGACTTCGCCCCGGGGAGGAGCTGAAAGGGGTCAGCGCTGAGGGTACCGGCGTAATGCGACGGCATCTTCGCGTCGCAGAGCCTTGCCCGGAACTCTTCGTCCCAATCCCCGTACCAACCGGCGGGGGTAAAACCTACGATGTCCGCCCCGTTATCCGCGAGGAACTTCCTCACACGCTCTTCAGGTCCCATCACGGCTCTCTTTCCGGACGCGCCGCCAACCACTCCGAACCAGGCGGCTGTTTTCCGTTGACCGTATCATAGAGCCGGCCTGAAGGTAACGGCACGGGTCTGACAGAACATATATCCGGGACTACATGATCCCGGCGACAAGGAGGCAGACATGAGAGGCAAGAGACTGGCCGCGGTCCTGGCGCTCTGCCTGGTAGCGGTGCTGGGGCTGGTGCTGGCAGTCGGATGCGGGAAGAAGGCCAACGTTCCAGAGGTCTCAGTGCTTGACCCCAGCACCGGGCCCGCAGGGACGATTACCAGGGTCATCGGGGCCAACCTCGGCGACTCCCAGGGTACTTCGGTGGTACACGTGGGGGACAAGGTGGCTGACGTGCTGGCCTGGTCGGGCACACTCGTGACCATACGCATCCCCTCGGGTCTCGCCGACGCGGACCAGGGTGTTACCGTGCTTACCCCGGACGGCGAGAGCAATGAGGCCGACTTCACCGTCAAGGCCGACAGCAAGCCAAATCCTCCCCAACCGAACCCCGGTGACATAGAGCACCCCACCCCGGTCTCGGCGATGCTCGACTTCTTGAAGAAGAAAGGTGTCAACACGTCAGGCTGGACGTTCAGCGTCGTAAAGTCGAGTGCGAGTGACTCAACCTGGAAGATAGACGAAGGTATTAAGTCCGGCCAGAAGACGCTGTACTTCCTGCTGCACCAGGTCAAGGGCAGTTGGAACGTGGTCGATTACGGCAACGCCATGACCCCCGACCAGATCAAGGGCAAGGGCGCGCCCGCTGACTTGCAGATAACACTGCCGCCGCCCGCGCCTCCGCAACCGCCGGTGAAGACCCAGCAGCAGGTCATCGTGGACTACATGACCTCCAAGGGCATCGACACCACCAGCGCCAGCATCTACGAGTACAAGCAGAGCCAGACTGACCCGACCTGGGAGGTCTTCTACGTGGACTTCCCACCCGAGAAACAGCAGACGGACCTCATATTCGTGCTGCACCAGGAGAACGGGCAGTGGGTGGCCAAGAACTACGGGTCAGGGCCCGAGGTCTACAACACCCCGGGCTTGCCCGCGGACCTGAAGCCCCAGCAGTAGACGCGGCCCTGGGGTCAGGTCTCAAACCGTGCGTCTATGTGGTCAGTTCGAAAGACCACTCGAGATGCACGGTGCAAGACCTGGCCCCATTCACTCTTTGTCGACCCAGGTGGGGCCGGCCCAGCCCATGTTCCCATCTGCCTGGACCACGCGAAGATAATAGAAGGAATTTTCCCTGAACGCCCTGTCGGTGAAGTCGATAGACGACTCGGGGCCGCTTCCGCCGCCACTCCACGGAGTCGAGTAACCGCTCGAGTCGAACTTCACCAGCTCGACGGACTCCAGGTCAGCCGTGCCCAGCACGTACCCGGTGATGCGGGGAGATGATCCGGAGGAAAGCTCGGCGCCTTGCAAAACGCCGTTGACCCGGAGCTCGAGCAGCATGCGGACCCCTGTGGTGCCGCAGGCGCGGCGCCCCTTCAGCGCCTCCCAGGCCGCCTCGCGGGTGCGCGCCGCGGCGAACAATCCCGTGGTGCCTCCACCGTACTGGTGGCCCACCGTCCGGTGCGGGTCCACGCCGACGATGTGCTCGTCGCTGCCCGCTATCAACCCCAGCCGGTGCCCGGCCGCCAACGCGTCGCGCACGTAACTCCCGGAGCGGAGGCCGGCGTACTCCTTGCGGAGGAAAGCGCGCAGGAGCGTACCCCTGGAGCCACGCATCATCGCGACGTGGGATATCGGGCGTGGGCATCCGTAGTATTCCGAGCTACCGTGGCGAGAGTACACCTCGACAAGCCTCTGAACACCCGGGCCCTCCGGGCCGAAGTCGAAGCGCATCTCGCCCGCGTGCGTCTTCCATGCCGGGTGGTGCGGCACGACGATGACGTCGCGGCCTTCGAGCGCCCCGAGGAGGGCCTCCGGCGTCGAGTAGCGCGGGTCGGTGTGCGGAAAGAATAACGGCTCCTCCGCGGGCCCGAACAACACGTTGCGGTGTCCCAGGACGTGGTTTGTCCACTCGTAAGTCCGGAAGGTGACGAACTCTCCCGGGTGGTAGTTCTCGTCCGCCGCCCGCATCATGAGCTCGAACTCGAGCGGGCTCCTGTCGTGTTCCTCGCCAAGGCTCCAGGTGTCGTGGTCGGTCACCGCGGTGAAGTCCCAACCCATCAACTCGCGCGCGCGGTGGTAGAGCCAGCTCGGCTCCTGCGTGCCGTCCGAAACAATGGAGTGCGTGTGGAGGTCGCCCCACAGCAGGAGGTACTGGCTGTCCATGCACGCGACCGGGTTACACTCGCCCTCGAGGCCTCCGCCCTCGTCGCGCACCTCGATGCGTGCCACGCCACGGCCCGTGACCCGGGCCGCGAACCAGGCGGCGCCCTCGTTCTTGTCGGGCATGATGACGGTCGAAGGCGCCTCGAGCCCGGGGCCGGCCGAGATGAACAGCCTCCCGGAGAACTCGGGGGTCAAGACGCCGCGGTCGTCCAGGCATCTCACGAGGACGCGTATCTCGCTGCCCGGTACGGCGATGCTCGGTGCGACCACGTCGAGCCTGGCGGGCTTGCCGCCGCAGGCCCTGAGGCTCGGCACGGCCGCCTCCAGCCGGAAATCTCCGCGCCCCGAAGGGTCAACCTCGAGGGCGAAGTCAGTCTCCATGATGTCATACGGCGTCTCCAACCCGGCGCCCCTGCCCATGACGAACTCGATCGAGTCCCCCTCGAGGAGGCTCCCCCGCTCGACCAGCACCTCTACCTTCTCGTTCTCGAGGAAGGCGCCCCGGGGGTCGATCCGAGAGAGCTTGATTCCCATCTTCTGCAGGAGCTTCCTTTTCAGCCACATCAGCTGGGTCGCCTCGGAGGCTCTTTCCATCAGCGAGACCTCGAGGGAGACACCCTGGCGTGACGTTGTGACGTCGAGGTAGTTGGCCCGGTCGGGGTGGCGGCGCTGGAGACGGCCCCAGCCATTAGCCCACTGAAGGCAGAGCCGCCAGCCTTCGGTTCCGAACCGCAGCACCTTGCCGCCGCAGAGCTTCACGGAGCCGCCCTCCTTGATGCCTTCGGGACCCACGGTGTATGTGATGGTGACCGGCACCTGGGTGGCGCCGGCCACGACCCTGGTGGGAGACACCTCTACGCTTCCTCCCCGGTACGGCAGGGCAATCGGCTGGCGCGGCGCATCGCGCATCGCTCTGACGAGAAGCATGAAGGCCGCGAACGCGGCGAATGGAGGGAGCAGCAATAGGGTGAAAGCCACGACCGCAACCAGCACGGCTTTCTTCACGCGGCTTCTCCTGTTTTCGGTCTGATGCAACAGAGGCCTCCATATGACGGTTCGGCGGGCAGGCAGTCCGCGTGGATTATACCAGAGGGAACGCTGCCCCCCCGAGTTCTCGACTGACGAGCCGCCCTGCCGTGAAGGGCGCAAGGAGTAAGGAATAGGAGACCTGTCTCGTGAATATATAAGTATGGAGAATGGGCGCCGCGACATCCGCGGCACCATATCGAGGAGACCACGATGCCCGAACAAGAAGAGGGGAAGCGGAGATTTAGAAGAAGCAGGGCACCTCGCGAGGAAGAGGGCGTGCCCGCGGTAGTCAGCCCGCCTGAGGAAGCCGGGCGCCAGGTGTACCCGCAGCCGCCGCCCGCGGCTCCAACCGCGGCGCAGGCTCCCATGCCGGCGCAGGCAGCGCAGGTCACTCCAGGGCCAGCGCCCGTGCCGCAGCAGAGGCCAGCCGCCCCTGCGGCCCAGACACCGCCGGCTGCTCCAACGCCTGCCCAACAACCGCCGGCGCAGCCGCCGCCTGCGGCTCCATCCGCGGCGCAGGCTCCAGGGCCAGCGCCCGTGCCGCCGCCGAAGTCAGAGCCTACTACCGCGCCGCCGCCCGTCATGCCCCCCGGGCCTGTGCCACCGCCCACCTATTTTTATCCACCGCCTCCCTGGTACCCCATGCCGTACATGCCACCCGGGTTCGGTTACCCTTACCAGCAGCCCGGCGCATATCCCGGGATGCATCCGGCCGGAGCAACAATGGAGCCAACCGGCCAGATGCCCTTCGTAGCGCAGCCCGGCGTCCCCTTGATGCAGCCGCCGCAGATCTCGCCGTCACCGTACCAGCCGGTTCAGCTCGAATCGCTGGAAGGCGAGGAGTTTGTTGAGCTCGCCCGCCCGCAGCCGAGCCACTGGCGCGCAGATTTCAAGTGGGTGTTTGGGATTATCTCCATGGTCCTCCTGTTCTTGACGCTGGCGCTTGCGGGCGCTTACAGGTCGACGGGGCCTGGCGCCGCCAGGCAGGTGTTGACTCCGCTGATCCAGAGCGCGACCGAGGTCGAGCAGGTTGTCAGGGAGAACTACCAGGAGCTTCGCTCCAAAGCCCGCAAGCTCAAGAACGCAACCATAGTGATACCTGACATCGGGGTGACCGTCTCGGTGAAGGCGGTCGACATCAACACCCTGAGCTCCAGCGACCTCGCCAACCGGGTAGCCCTGGAGGTCCAGCGACAGGTCTACTCGCGGGGCAACGCGGGCAACCTTCCCATGGAGGCCGCGCGGGGCGCCGGGGAGGAGCGCGCCAAGGCCGTTTCGGCAACATTTCTGAGCGAGATAAACAAGGATAACCACGGCTTACTGCTGTGGCCGCTCGTCACTTGCGGAGTGCTGTTGCTTGCTTTCGGAATCCTCTTCATCGTGTTCTGCAACGGGTGGGGCAGGTTGATAGGCCTCGCCATCGTCTTCATTGCCGCGTCACTGCCGGCCTCGCTGTTCATCCGCGTCAACGTCGAGTTTTTCTGGAAGCCTGGCGCCGGTGGATTGTACAAGAGCGCTGCGCACCAGGCCTACCGGAGCATCGGCTCGCTATCCTCGGTTTTCTTCGACATAGCTCTCGGCGTGGGAGCATTACTGCTTCTGGCCGGCATAATCGGCAACATTCTGTCGAAGAGGTCCAGGGAGAGGGTGCCGCCTTTCGTTGAGCTCAAGCGCCCGGCGGAGGCGGTCGCTGGTGGTGCCCCGCTCGAGCCGGGGCTCGAGGTCGCCGACGAAGTGGAAGTCACCGAGCAGGCCGGCTTCCAGGCTTTCGAGGACCTGCAGCCGCCGCCCGGCGACGCAATAAAAAACCCGTGACGTTGACGCCACGGGTTTTCACCTGGCCTGCCGGCAATCAAGCCTTTGCTGCGGGCTTCACGGCAGCCTTCTTCTTCGCTGCGGGCTTAGAGGCCGCCTTCTTCTTCACGGCAGCCTTCTTCTTCGCCGCTGGCTTCTTCTTCGCCGCGGGCTTCGCTGAAAGCTTCTTCTCAAGGGAGTCCAGCCTCTTTTCGACTGCCTTGATGTCGGACTTGGTAACCACGCCAAGGGAGTCGAGGGTGTCCTTGACCGCCTTGCCGACAGCCTCAACGAGGTCAGTGCTTTCCTGCTTGCCCTTCTTCACGAGCTCCTTGATGGTGGCATCGAGCTTCTTGTCCTGGACCGTGGACCTGGCCTTGGACTTGGTGCCCTTCGCGAGCTCCTTTCCCTTGACGAGCATGTCGTCAACCGTCTTGATATTATCGTCTCTTACCGAAGCGAGTGCCCCGAGCAGCAGATAAGGCATGTCGTTCAAATCCATCTCGATACCTCGTTTCGTTACTGCAGGACGCGACCGGACGGGCCACGCCTACTTGACCTTTTTCTCGATGATGGCGAGCTTTTTCTCGAGTGCCCTGATGTCGTTCTTGGTAATAGCCCCCATGTTGTCGAGAACCCTGGTTACCTCTTTGCCAACAGCGCTCAGTAGGTCTTCCCGCTCTTTCCTGCCCTTGCCGACAAGATCCCTGACCGCCTTGTCCGCCTGGGTTATTCCCTTCGCGCTCTTTCCGGAGCCGGACTTGCCCTTCACGACCAGGTCGTCAACTGTTTTCTTCATCTCTTCTCGCAAAGTGCTCATCGCTCCAAGAAGAAGATAAGGGACATCCTTTGGTTCCACGGTTACACCCCCCCGCTCATCCGTTTGCGTTCACCGCTCATCGTCCGCTGAAGATACAGGTGCAATTATATTTCGGCAGTTGTCGAAGTCAAGTTTCCAGGCATCGCGTTTTCTGTGAAGAATGGTGTCGTGCAGGTAAGCAACCAACTGGAAATATAGGCCGAGCAGTGCAATAATAGTCGAGGCGGACAATCCTTGATCGGCATGCACTAAAAAAGGTTGCCGCGTTTACGAGCCTTGGGGGGCGATTGCTGTGACGAAGGCGAAGATGAGCAGAGCCGAGGCCGGCCGCAAAGGCGGTCAGACCACCAAGAAGAAGTATGGCCCCGACTTCTATAGCAAGATAGGAAGCATCGGGGGAAAGAAGGGTGGCCAGACCACCAAGAAGAGGTACGGCACCGAGTTCTACCAGAAGATCGGCCGGAAGGGTGGCATGAAGTAGCAGCCCGCTACGGCCGTGGAAAGACATATCGACTCTCTCCCTTACCCGGACCGCCGGGGTACGCGGTGAAACATGTATTCAAGCCTGAACGTCCATAACCGCCTGCAGGAACTCGACGTACCGCATGAGCTTTTCAAGCTTACGGGGCAGGCGGGGAGCCTCTCTCTCGCGGCCGTCGCCCTCGGCCTGGAGCTGAACCAGCTCGCGAAGGTGGAGCTGTTTCGCCTGGACGGGGAGCCGGTGATGGTCATTATCCCCGGGGACCGCGATGTGGACGAGGCCAAGCTCAAGGCCGTCTCGGGCACCGACGAGGTATCGCGCATCCCCAACGAGGATGTCCCCTCCCTGACCGGGTACCTGGCGAGCTCGATCCCGCCGGTCGCACACAAGGTCGAGATGCGGGCGTACATAGACTACTACACGCTGAAGGAAGATGTGGTATATACTGGCAGCGGCGAACAGGCCGCCATCCTCAAGATAAGGTCATACGACCTCGTGCGGGCAACCGGCGGGGAGACTGTTGATCTGGTCCTCTCCGCGAAAGAGGGCAAAAACAGTTAGCATATAAGCAGACATGAGGAATTTTCCACGACAGGAGAAACGCAGTTCGGTGGGCGAGTGGTGGAATTGGTAGACACGCAGGGTTCAGGGTCCTGTGCTCGCAAGGGCATGAGGGTTCGAGTCCCTCCTCGCCCACTCTGTTCTTGAACAACCCGGCGCATTGTCACTCGGCCGCCGGGGCATACCCCGAAGCAGATGAATAGACCCTTGAGATAGCAGATGGCGAGACTTTCTCAACCCAAACAACCCCGGTACTCCACGGGGCGGCGGAAGCGGACTTCTTCCCGGAGGCGGAAGGGGTCGGTCGGTCCCACGGCGCCGAAACGCAGGGGTCCGGCACCGGTCCTTATCATCGCGGGCGTGATCGTCGCGCTTATCTTCTGCTGGATATTCGGCAGGGGCTGCGGAGGCAACCAGGAAGCCCAGGAAAATGAGAAGTTGCGAGAGTACACCTCGACTGTCAACAAGATCATCACCCGCTCCGCGGCAGTGGGCACCCAGTTCGAGAACCTGCGCAACGGCGTCAAGGAACTCTCGCGCGACGACGTATCGCGCAAGCTGAACCAGATGATCGAGGCGAGCAAGGAGATAGTGGCCGACTCGAGCAAGGTGGAGGCCCCTAAGAAAGCCGAAGGGCTCCAGGCGATCCTGCAGCTCACGATGGACCTGCGCCTGGGGGGCATCGATAAGTATCGCGCCTCGATCCTGGACGTACTCGACAAGAAGAACATCGAAAGCGCCACAGCCATGATGTCACAGGGGCTCCTCGACCTGGTGGTTGGCGACGCCGCGCTCCAGCGATTCAGGGGCAGCCTGGACGCCAAGCTGAAGCAGGCGAAGCTGAGCTTCGAGAAGGTGGCCGATGCGGTATACATGCCCAAGACAGAGGAGTCCCTCCAGAGCGCGGTGCGCGAGTACATCGGCGGGCTGACGGGTCAGGAGACCGGCAACGAGCTCCACGGCGTGGCGGTTGTGGGCCTGTCAACATCGCCGGCTCGGGTGGACACGACGGAGTCCGGCGTCTCGATACTTCCTTTCTCCAAGACTTTCACGGTGAAAGTGACCGTCCAGAACCAGGGTAACCAGGGCGAAGACAACGTCCCGGTGGTGGTGTCGCTGACCACCGACTCCGAGGGCACACAGAAGAAAACTCAGAAGATAACCAGGATCAAGGCGGGAGAAAACGCGACGCTGGTCTTCGAGGACGTAACCCCGGCCACGGGTGCCGACAAGGTAAACACCCTGACTGTAAAGGCCGGGCCGGTTCAAAACGAGAAGAAGGTCGACAACAACGAGATGGGGATACAGTTCATAATGCGGGCCGAAACCGGCTAATCCAACCGCTCCTGGGCCAGCGCCTGAGCTTTTCTGAAGACTTCCTTGATGGGTACCGCCTGCTCACCTGCGATCCTGGCGCAGTCGGCGAACTCAGGCGATATGCTGGTGATGTGGTTGCTCTCCCGCCCCACCTTGACGTTGACCTTCCCCCAGGGTGTCTCCACCTCCAGAAACTCGCGCTCGATCGCCTTTTTCATCACGCTGGTGGTACGCAGTCCGAAGGTGCTGGTCTCCTCGAGGAGCACTCGCTTGATAGCGCTCGCGTCCTTCGGCGAGCAGAGCACGTTCACTACGGTACCCGGCCTGGTCTTCTTCATCTGGATGGGGGTAAGCCAGACGTCGTTCGCGCCCTCTGAGAACAGGCGCTCTATTACGTAATCGTAGAACTCCGGGTTCATGTCGTCGATGTTGGTCGCGATAAGGCAGGCAAGCTCCTCCGCCTCGGCCGGGAAGTCCAGCGGCTGGCCGATGGTCACGCGCAGGAGGTTGGGCGCGCCGATGTCTTTTGTCCCCGCGCCGTAGCCGGTCCTGTCTATCTTCATCGGCGGGGCGTTCCCGAAGGCGGCCGCGAGCGTCTTTATGACCGCGGCGCCGGTGGGAGTGACGATCTCGGTAGGTATGCCGCGCCCGTAGGTGGGCGTGTCCTCGAGTATTTCCAGCACCGCGGGAGCCGGGACCGGCAGCGACCCGTGGGCGGTCTTTATCATCCCGTGCCCGAGAGGCAGCGGCGAGGCGAACACGTCGGAGATCGCCAGCGCGTGGATGCCGTAGGCTGCCCCCACGATGTCGACGATGGAGTCCACCGCCCCGACCTCGTGGAAGTGGACCTGGTCCACCGGCTTGCTGTGGATGACCGCTTCGGCCCGCGCAAGCCTCGTGAATATTTCCAGGCTTGTCGCCTTGACCGCGTCGGGAAGCCCGCTGGAGCTGATGATGTCCCTGATGTTGGCGAAGGTCCGCACCAGCACGCTCTCGGGCACGACCACATCGACCTTGGTCGCGCGCAGGCTGTAGCTCATGACTTCCCGGGCTTCGATGCTGAACGGCTCGAGGTCGAGCGTCGAGAGAGCCGCCGAGAGATCTTCCAGGCCCAGCCCGAGGTCCACCAGCGCGCCCAGCACCATGTCCCCGCTTATTCCGCTGAAACAATCGAAGTACGCGACAGTCACCCGCGCCCCCTTTCCACGTGCACCATTCTATTTATCACGCCCGCGAGATAGCCGGCCCCGAACCCGTTGTCGATGTTGACCACCGAGACTCCCGCCGCGCATGAGTTCATCATCGCCAGCAGGGCGGCGAGACCCCCGAAACTGGCGCCGTAACCCACGCTCGTGGGCACCGCGATGACCGGGCAGGAGACAAGCCCCCCAACGAGGCTCGCCAGTGCGCCCTCCATACCGGCCACCACTACGATGGCGGTCGACTTCTCGATCGACTCCTTGTAGGCAAAGAGGCGGTGTGCCCCGGCCACGCCGACGTCATAGAAGCTCTCAACCCTGCTGCCTGTAATGGAGGCGGTGACCCGCGCCTCCTCGGCTACGGGCAGGTCCGCGGTTCCCGCGGACACCACCGAGACCAGCCCGTAAGGCTCGATCAGCTCTCTGACGATGCCGATGGTGCGCGAGCTGGGGTTGTACCGGGCGCGGTCGTCCAACTCGCGAACAGCTTCGAAGAATTCCGGGTCCGCGCGCGTAAGGAGGATGTTTCCAGTGTTCTTGTCCAGCAGCGCCCGGGTTATCTCGCGCACCTGCGCGGGTGTCTTGCGCTCGCAGAAGACCACCTCGGCGAAGCCCTGCCTGAGCTCCCGGTGGTGGTCGACCTTGGCGAAGCCCAGGTCCGAGAAGGGGAGCGACCGCAGGCTGTCGAGCGCGCTCTCCGGCGTTACGTCGCCGGACCGCACCCGCATGAGCAACTCCCGCAGTTCGTCTTCGTAAGTCATTCAGGCTCCGGTTGGAGGGTTGCCGTCAGGCCTCCGGGAGCGCCTCGTTCAAGGCGCCTGTCCGGTAACCGGCCAGGTCTGTCGTCACGTAGAGAAAGCCGAGCTCCCGCATCCTGGAAACGACCCTTTCGCGGATGCCTTCCGAAGCAAGTGCCGGGATAGATGAAAGACCCACCTCGATGCGCGCGGTCCTGTCCTCTATATACCGTACCCTTACCTGGCCCAGGCCGAGGCCGAGCAGGTACTGCTCCGCCTGGTCGATCACCGCGAGCTTCTCCCGGGTGACTTCTTCGCCGTAAGGGATGCGGGTGGCCAGGCAGGGGCTTGCCCGCATGTTCCAGGTGGTGAGCCCCAGCTCCCTCGACAGCGCTCTGACCTCGTACTTGTAGAACCCGATATCCGACAGCGGGCTGACGACCGAGAGCTCGCTGGCCGCTTCGGCCCCGGGCCGGTAGTCGGAGGCGTCGTCCAACTGCGAGCCGTCGATGACCTCTGAGATGCCCTCCCTGGTCGCGAACTCCACCAGTTTGCTGAAGCGGTAGTGCTTGCAGAGGTAGCAGCGCTCGGGAGGGTTCGAGACGAACCCCTCGCCCTCGAGCTCGTCGGCCTCGATCGTCAGGTGGCTGACTCTCAGGCGAGCCGCCATCCTCTGCGCGCTCTCTACGAGCGATCTCGGGTGCAGGGGCGAGTCGACAGTGGCCGCGACGATTTCATCCCCCAGCGCCTCCTTGCCGACCGCCAGCAGGAGCGTGCTGTCAACGCCGCCCGAGTAGGCGACGAGGACGCTTCCCATGCCCTCGAGGTGCTTTCGAAGTTTATAGTGTTTATCGTCCAGTATTGGGTCCATCTCGGTTACTATCTTACCCTTTCGTAAGCCACCGTGAAATCCCAAATCCGGGACCGCCTCACCGGAGACCGAGAGCCGCGCCTCGCCGTGCCGTTTCGCGCGAACCTGTGCCGCGACGAAAAATGCTCATTTGAACGGCCGGGAGCGGCGCTTCAAATGGTATAATCTCAACTTACGTGCCGGTTGGGCGCGCATGGAAGCTAGCAGCAAAGGCTCCAATCCATGATTGATAACAACATAACGCCTATTGTGATAGTGCTCGGGGCGGTCCTGCTGTTGAGCGTGGCCCTCGTTGTCTATCTCTTCTGGCGGACCAGGAGGATCGAAAGCGACTACGAGCTGCTCATCCGCGACTCGAAGGGGCAGAACTTCGCGCAGATAGTCAGCGACAACATCGAGCAGGCCGATGCCCTGCTGATGGAGGTCGACCGGCTGAGCGAGCTGTACGCCCAGGCGCTCAGGCGGATGGCGGGTGCCGTCCAGCACGTGGGGGTGGTGCGCTTCGACGCGTTCCGCGATCTGGGTGGCATGCTCAGCTTCGCGGTGGCGCTGCTCGACGACAGGGGCAACGGCCTCGCCTTCAGCTCCATCTACGGGCGCTCCGAGTCCAGGACCTACGCCAAGCCCATCATCGAGCGCAGCTCGTCCTACGAGCTCTCGCCCGAGGAGAAGGAGGCCATACGGCTGGCCATGCAGAGCAAGGAGCTCGGAGCGCTGCCCGTGGAGGCCCGCGACCGGGAGCACGAGGAGCGGATGGCTAACCTGCGGCTCTTCCACGATCGCGAGTACCTCCAGCGCTCAAACCAGGTCGAGAGCAGGCTCGAGGAGGCCCGCCGCCCGAGGCCGCAGGGGGAGGAGCGCAGGCCGGCGACGGGTCCCGTCGTTCGCGAGGAAGGCTCGCGCCGGGAGCGCCGCGACGAGCCCGCTCCCCGCGAGGTCAATGCGAGGGAGGCGGGGAACGAGAAGCGTCCGGCCCAGGCCCGCCGGGGTCCGGGGCGTGCGCGTCACGTGGGGCCGCCTGCCGAGAAGCCGGCGCGCCGGCCGGAGAAAGCCCCCCCCGAGGCGGAGGAGACTGCCCCGGAGAAGAGAGAGCGCCCCGTTGACCTGGTCGCGGAGCTCGAGCTTGACAAGCCGTTTGTGGGGGAGACGCCTCCCGCGGAGAGCGAGCGGCCGACGAGCAGGCAGTCGCCTGAGAACGGTTCAGACAGAGACGGCGCGAAGCGACCTGCGGCGTCAAAGCCGCGCGGAAGGGAGCCGAAAAGGGAGCCGAGGGGAGAGTAACAGTGCCTAGCATCGGGTACCTCGGCCCGCGGGGGACCTTCACCCAGGAGGCCCTCGAGGCCGGCTTCTCACAGCAGTTCGACCGGCTGGTCCCATACTCTACCGTCCCGGAGGTCCTCCTCGCCGTGCAGTCGGGCGAGGTGGACAGCGGCATAGTCCCCATCGAGAACTCCATCGAGGGCGCGGTCAGCGTGACCCTGGATACGCTGGCCTTCGAGACCGACCTGCTCATCGAGCGCGAGTTGGTCCATCCGGTAAGCCACCGCCTGCTTGCCAGGCCGGGGGTCAGGCGTGAAGACGTGGCTGGCATCGTCTCCCACCCCCAGGCCGCCGCCCAGTGCCGCGGCTTCATGGCGCGCTGGTTCGCGGGGGTGCCCGTGAGGGCGGCCAACAGCACGGCCGAGGCGGCATTGGCGGTGTCGGAGTCGGACGAGCCGCTCGCGGCGATCGCCACGGAACTCGCCGCCGGCATATACGGGCTGGAGGTGCTGGACCGCGACCTCGAGGACCACGCCCAGAACGTCACCCGCTTCGTCATCGTGGGAAAGCGGAAGGCCAGCCCCACCGGCAGGGACAAGACGTCCATTGCCTGCTTCATCCGGGAGAACCGCCCGGGGAGCCTGCTGGAGATACTCCAGGAGTTTGCCTCGCGCGGCATCAACCTGACAAAGATCGAGTCTCGCCCGACAAAGAAGGTGCTGGGCGAGTACTACTTCTTTATTGACATAGAAGGCCACGTGGACGAACCGGAGGTGGCCGGGGCCATAGGCTCGCTGGTGGGAATGCTCCGAGAGCTGAAGCTCCTCGGATCCTACCCGGCCTGATATTCGGGGGTCAAACCTGATTTCATTAGTCGGTCTCCAGTGAGACAGGTGACCGCCAACGACTAATGAAATCAGGTTTGACCCCAAGTATTAATGTAGACTAAGGTCATGCTCGATATTAAAGTCATAAGGGACGACCCGGAACGCGTGAAGAAGGCCATCCTCGACCGCGATATGAGCGCCGAGGTCGCCGATGTCGACGGCGTTCTGGAGCAGGACGGTCGCCGCCGGGCACTTCTCGTAGAGGTCGAGGAACTAAAGCGCCAGCGCAACCGGGCCTCTGAGGAGATCGCCTCCCTCAAGAAGGACGGCGGCGACTCTAGCGCCATCGTGGAGAACATGAGGGGCATCTCCGAGCGCATCAAGGACATGGACGCCGAGGTGCGAGAGGTCGACGCGAGCATCCGCGCCCTGATGCTGGACATCCCCAACCTCCCCAACGAGTCGGTCCCGGTCGGTCCGGACGAGGCCGCCAACATCGAGGTCCGTCGCTGGGGCGAGAAGCCGGGTTTCACTTTCAATCCGAAGCCCCACTGGGAGATCGGAGAGTCGCTGGGCATACTCGACTTCGAGAGAGGGGCCAAGATAGCGGCGTCCCGCTTTACCCTGTTGCGAGGCCCCGCGGCCCTGCTGGAGCGAGCCCTGATCAACTTTATGCTCGACCTTCACACCCGCGAGCACGGCTACACAGAGGTGTTCCCGCCGATACTCGGAAACCGCGAGACTTTCACCGCGACGGGGCAGTTGCCCAAGTTCGAGGAGGACATGTACTCCTGTAACGACGGCCTCTTCCTCGCGCCTACCGCCGAGGTTCCCGTTACCAACATCTTTCGGGACGAGACACTGGCCGAGCGTGACCTCCCGATAAAGTTCACCGCTTACACGCCATGCTTCAGGCGCGAGGCGGGCTCTTACGGCAAAGACGTCCGCGGCATAATACGTCAGCACCAGTTCAACAAGGTCGAGATGGTGAAGTTCGCGCACCCGGACACCAGCCTCGACGAGCTCGAGTCGATGATCCTGAACGCCGAGGAGGTGCTCCGCCGGCTCGGTATCCACCACCGCGTCATGCTGCTCTCTACTGGCGACCTGGGGTTCGCGGCCGCCAAGTGCTACGACCTGGAGGTCTGGCTGCCGGCGTCGGGGGAGTTCAGGGAGATATCTTCGTGCTCCTGCTGTACCGACTTCCAGGCGCGCCGCGCGAACATCAGGTTCAAGCCGGCGGGAGGTAAGCCGAGGTTCGTGCACACCCTCAACGGCTCCGGGCTCGCCATCGGCCGGACGATGGCCGCGATACTCGAGAACTTCCAGCTCGACGACGGCCGCGTCGTGGTCCCGCCCGCGCTGCAGCCTTACATGGGTGGCATGACCGTCATAGAAGGCCCTTGATTCCCACGGTTACTTGATGACCTCGATGAACTCCTCGAGCTTCCCCCGGTTCTTCAGCACCTCGATGCCAAGCTCCGGCATGTTGGCGGGCGTCTCGGGTAACTCCTCGCGCCGCTTCAACCCCATGGCAGCGGTGTCGCAGCCGGTGACGCAGAGCGCGCAGCCGATACAGGGGTCCTCGTCGATGACCGGCAGCTCATCCACCATCTCGATGGCGTCCATCGGGCAGCGGTCCTCGCAGACCGCGCACCCGGTGCACAGCTCGGGGTCGAGGCGCGCCATGAAGCCCGAGGTCGCCAGGAAGTGAGGAGCCTTCACCTCCCTGGTCACGCGAAGGAACCCGCAGCAGCAGCGGCAGCAGTTGCAGATGAACTGAAGCTTGTCCTGTGAGTTGTTGACGTTGTGAACGAGCCCTTTCTCGTCGAACTCGCGCAGGAGCCCCTTCATCTCGTCCTTCGAGATATAGCGCGCGTAGCCCCGGTCCACAAGGTAGGTGCAGGTCTCGTCGAACAGCATGCACGCCTCCAGGGGACCGTCGCAGTGCGCGAAGGCGGTGCGGCAGGCGCAGTGCGAGAGCCCCACGACCTCCGCCTCGTCGATGAGCCCGTCCACCATCTCGTAGGTGAGCACCCTCGGGTCGTTCTCAACCTCTTCCTGTATGGCGACGACGCGCGCGAACGGCCTGCCCGCGTCGATCATCTCCTTGGCGTGGCTGATCAGGTACGATTCCCAGAGGCCGGCCAGGCGGGTAAGCGTCTCGTCACGCTTGCCCTTCATGTAGGGGAACTCGAAGATGCCGGGCATGATGGGAAGGAGCGCGTAGCCCCAGGCGCCGTCCTTCTCGCGCGCGTACACCATTCCCTTGTCCGCCAGGCTCTCGAGACAGGCACGGGCTTCCTCGACCGTGACCCCCGACCTCTCCGCGGCCTGCTCGGCCGATTTCGGCCGGAACGACGTCCCGCACGCCAACCGCGCCTCCTCGGGCGTGAACAGGGTGGAGAGTATCTCGTGTATCTCGGGTCCCTCGGGCGCCCCGCTGGGGTGCTTGTCCAGGTGCTGGCGCAGTTGCTCGTAGACGTCCATCAAGTCCTCCGTTCTCATCCTTGCGGTCCAACATCATGACCGCGTATAGGATAGCAGAAGATGTCAGTTTGATTCCCTCTGGCTCCACCTGACCCGGTTTGACGGGTATCTTCCCGGCAGACATAACGGAGGCGGTTGACTGGCCGGAAGCATAAGACGGCGGTTCTGGCTCCAGGAATTCTGGAGCCATTCCCTTGGGGTCAGGTTTTCTTCTTTATTGCACCCCACCTGACGAGCGCGCCCGCGGCGGCGACCCACTGGGCCACGTCGGGCAGAACGGGCACTCCCACTGCCTCGAGCGCGTCGGACATCTTCTTCGTGTAAGGGCCTCCGACGGCGCAGCCGACCACCGGCTTCGAGGCACCGCGCAGCAGTGCTTCGAGCCTCTCAACAATCCCCTCGTCGAGCGGCGTGTCCTGGAATACGAAGAAAGGCATGACGATGTCGACCCGGTCGTCGGCGAGAAGCGTCCTGATGACAAACTCGTAGTCTTCAGAGGAGGCCGAGCCGGTTACG
This sequence comes from Candidatus Geothermincolia bacterium, assembly GCA_038326775.1. Taxonomy (GTDB): domain Bacteria; phylum Actinomycetota; class Geothermincolia; order Fen-727; family Anoxymicrobiaceae; genus DYIU01. The sequence continues at coordinate 1,934 of JBBQKJ010000018.1, read as the reverse complement.
TCTACAGGGTTCTCCACCAGGTAGAAGAAGCTGAAGTGGTCGCGCATCGAGCGCACCGAGTCGCGTCGCAGCTTCACCAGCTCGAGCCCCTTCTGCGGGAAGAGGTCGAGCGCGTTCACCATCGGCCCCGCACCGTTGGAGAGCATCGCCACGCGCGGGCCGGCCGCCGCCGGCTGGAGCGCGAGCGCCTTGCAGGCGGCGATCTGCTCGTGGAACGTGTCGACGGCTATTATTCCGGCCTGCTCGAGCACGCCCTCGTATACGCGGTACGTCCCGCCATAAGCCCCGGTGTGCGATATGGCCGCCTTGGCGGAGCGCTCGGTGCGCCCGGTCTTGAAGACGACCACCGGCTTGCCGAACCCGAGGGTCGCATCCCGCGCCGCGGCCAGGAACTTGCGCCCGTCGGCGAGCCCCTCCACGTAACTGCCGATGACCGTGGTCTCGGGGTCGCGCGCGAGATACGCGATGAGGTCGCCTTCGTCGACGTCGACGCGGTTGCCGTAGCTCACCATCTTGCTCACCCCGACGACCGCGGCCGCCTCCAGGAAGCTGCATCCCCAGGTGCCGCTTTGCGTGATGAAGCCCATGGGGCCCGCGCGCGGTCGGAGCAGCCGCTCGTGATGGTGGAAGAACGAGTCGAAGCGCGTGCGCCCGTCGAAGGCGCCGATGCAGTTCGGGCCCACCACCCTGATGCTCAACTCGCGCGCGAGCCGCGCCATCTGGCGCTCGACCTTCTCCCGCTTTCCGCCCAGCTCTTTGCCCCCACCGGAAACTATCAGCATGTTGTGAACGCCCATGGAGCCCAGCTCGCGCATGAGCCCGGGCCCGTCTGCGAGGTCGATGACCATGACGGCCAGGTCCGGTGCTTCAGGCAGCGACGAGAGCGACGGGTAGCACTTCACGCCCATTATCTCGTCTCGCTTGGGGTTGACCGGGTAAACGCGGCCGTTGAACTCGTAGTTGAGCAGCGAGTCGACGATGACGTTGCCGATCTTCCCCAGGCTCGCCGAGGCGCCCACGACCGCTACGCTCGCCGGGTCGAAGAACCCTTCGAGGTGCTGGACGCGCGGTAGCTCGAAGCCGAACGGGTCGGGCCTCTCTTCGGCCGCCAGCACGACCTTGGCGTCAACCACGTACGCTCCGTCGGGCAGCGCGACCACCGGGTTGAAATCCGCGGAATCGAAGAACGGCGCTATCTCGGGAGCGAAGCGGGCGATACCCAGGATGACGTCCGTCAGCGCCTTGAGGTGCACCGGCGCAAATCCACGGTGCCCCTGGAGGAGCGCCCGCCCCTTAAGCTCGCCGAGCATTTCCACGATATCGCGCCGCTTGACCGGCAGCATGCGGAACGTTACGTCGGCCAGGAGGTCTGTGAAGATGCCGCCGGTCCCTATCATGATGACCGGCCCGAAGTGAGGGTCGTTATGAAGGCCCACTATTATCTCGGTGCCCAGGGGCATCTGCTCCTCGACGAGAATGCCCAGGTATCCCGGGTCGCGCGCCCGGCGCGCAGCCTCCGTTATCTCGTCGAACGCGTCCAGGATGGCGGTCTCGGAGTCGATGCCCGTCATGACCCCACCGACCTCGGTCTTGTGGAGCAGGCGGTCTGAGACCATCTTGAGCACCACCGGGTAGTAATGCCGCCCGGCGAACCTTACCGCCTCTCTCCCGGTCTCGACGAGCCGTCCTTCCGGCACCGGCACCCCGCGCTCTCGCAACCATTCCTTGACGACAGGCTCCGGTATGACCCTGCCTCCCTCAGCTTTCACGCGGCGGCACGCCTCCGCGATTCCCATATCTCTGCGAGGCATCGTCATCCTTTCATCCTGGGGTTCATAATGGGGTCAGGCACCCTTTAATGAAATAAATTCAAGGTGCCAGAACCCAAGATGTAACCGCGATAATATTATCGACGTAGACGGCGGGAGCCGGCG
>JBBQKJ010000017.1:0-52518 GCA_038326775.1 Candidatus Geothermincolia bacterium | reverse complement strand
AAGCTGCTGCCGGTGGTAAGGCCGGCTTTCGGACAGTTCCCCATCGCCCTCGAGGAGATGGGATACTCGGACAAGGTGCTCCAGAAGAAATAATTCATGTTGGGGTCAGGCACCATGACATGAATTCCTATCCGAAAACATGCGACCGTCAAGGCAAATTCATGTCATGGTGCCTGACCCCAACATGAATTATTTCTTCTGGAGCACCTTGTCCGAGTATCCCATCTCCTCGAGGGCGATGGGGAACTGTCCGAAAGCCGGCCTTACCACCGGCAGCAGCTTCATCATCGCGGTCACCTTACCGCCCTGCTTCACCTTGCCCCTGGTGACGGCGGCGATGGGGTTTTCGTGTCCGTGCCAGAAGCTGTGCGAGAAGTCCGCCGCCTGTTTCGACCAGACGTCTTCGGAGAGGTCGCACGGCCCCAGGTAATATGCGCCGAAGTGCCCCGGCTTGGTGGGGGGGTTCTTCAGGTCGATGGTTATCTCGCCGTCCGGGTCGGTGTAGATGAACTTTATGATGATCCCCGCCTTGGACATCTTGGGACCGATCCTGGGGTCGGTCAGGATCTTTTCCAGGAAGTAGCCGTATATCTCGTAGAGTTGGTCAATATCAACGTAATACTGCCCCATGCCGCACCTCCAGTTATCGCTTCACTTGCCGGGCCGCTGGTCGAACCGCCGGCCGAAGAGGACGCTGGCCATTGTGGTGCGCAGCATCTGCGTGGTCCCGCCGGCCACGCACCAGGCCCTGGCGTCCCTGACCATCCTCTCGACCGGGAACGCCTTGGAGTAGCCGTACCCTCCAAACACGAGCGCCGCGCTGTTCGTCACATCGATGACCATCTCGTTCGCGTAGCACTTGGCCATCGAGGCCTCGTATATCGAAGGGAGGCCGCCCCCCGCCCCGGTCGCGGCCCGGTAGACCAGCAGGCGCGCTGCGTCGAGCTTCATCGCCATGTCCGCTATCCTGAACTGGATGTCCTGGAACTCGCATATCGGCCGGCCGAACGCATTCCTCTGCAAAGCGTAAGTCCGCGCCTCCTCGAGCGCGCCGCCCGCGACGCCGAGGCACATCGCCGCGTTGCCGCATCGCTCGATATCGAACGTCAGCATCAGGTTCTTGAAATCCCCCGCGCGCAGCACCACGTTTTCCTCGGGGATTCGCACGTCCTCGAAGATGAGGTCGCACGAAGGCATGCCGCGCAGGCCCATCATGTCCTCCTGGGGCCCGAAGCTGAAGCCGGGCATGCCTTTCTCGACGATGACCGCGCCTATCCCCCTGTACCCCATGATATCGCCGAAGCGCGTGTAGACCAGGTAGTGGCTCGCCTCCCCTCCGCCGGTGATGAATATCTTTCGGCCGTTGAGGATATAACCGTCGCCGTCCTTCACGACGTTCGTCGCGAGCGATGTAAGGTCGCAGCCGGCCTCGGGCTCTGTCATGCAAACGCTCACCGACAGCTCTCCGTTGCACACCCCGGTCACGATTTTCTTCTTCTGTTCGTCAGTGCCGAACATGTCGACGACCCGTACGGGGCCCACGTTCGACTCGAACACCGGCGCCGCCATCATTGGGCTGAACTTCGCGAGCTCCTCTATAGCCAGGACGGCCGTCAGGGCCGACTGCCCCTGCCCGCCGTAATCCGGCGAGAGGGTCATGCCGAGCAAGTCCATCTCGGCGTACCTGGGCAGCAGCTGCCACGGGAACTCCCCGGTTTTGTCCACCTCGGCGGCCAGGTCCTTGAAGCCCTCCTTTTCCCCCATCTCCCTAAGGGTCTGCGTGAGCAGCTCCTGCTCCTCGCTAAGCTTGAAGTCCATGTCTCTCCTTTCAATTCAAAGAGGTCAGATGATCTCTGTAAACTCCTGTATCTTCGTGACGTCCTCGAGGTGGAGCGCAAGGTCGATGATCCTCTCTGTGTCGCGTCCCTCTCGCAATCCGGCGAAGCGCCTCAGCTTGTCCGATATCTCTGCCTCCTCCATCGGGTCGCGGGGGTCGCCGCGAGGTATCTCGACCTGCCTGCCGAGCTTTCTTTCGTCTCTCAGGGTCAGCTCGACGCGGCTGGCCGTCTTGTCAGGATAGATAGCGTTGAGCTCGTCGTCCATCTCGACCGCGACCCTTCCGGCGAGCTCCATGATGGCCGGGTCGGCCATGCGCTTCTCGGTAAGCTGCGCGGGCCCCATCTCGCCGTCGAGCAGGCACGCCGCGACCACGTAAGGTGTGGAGAACTGGGCCGACACGAACGAGCCACCTTCCGGCACGCCCTTTCCGACCGCCAGGGCGGCTATCGCGTACGTGCGGACCGCCACCGAAGCCACGTCGTCGGCTTTTATCCCGTTTTCCGCGATGAGCTCGAGAGTGGCCTGCGCCGCGCCGTGAGTGTGGCGGCACGCCGTGTACGGCTTGAAGTAGATGTCCAAAATGGTGTAGCGTTCGCCCAGCCCCTCTGTCAGGCGCTCCAGCACGGGCTCGGCTTTCACCGTTATCTGGGTGAAGCCCCCCTTGAGCTCCGAGCCCTCCAGCGCCTGGTGGTGCCCCGTTATGCCGACACCGGATAACGCCGCCGCGGTTATGCCGGCGCTCGCCGCCTGCCCTCCCTGGACGATCTTGACCGTGTATCCGCCCATGAGGTCCTCGGCCATGGAAATAGGCACCAGGTAACCGGCAATCCCCAGGGCGTTCAACATCCCACCGGCGTCGAGCCCTGTCAGCCTGGCGGCGGCTGCCGCGGCTCCAAAAGTGCCGCAGGTGCCGGTGGGCAGGAATCCGGAGAAAGTGTGGAAGGGGTGCACCGCGGATGCGACGCGGTCGGCGACCTCGTAGCCAGCCACTATGGCTTCGAGCACCTGGCGGCCGCTCCGGCCGTGCTTCTCGCCCGTCGCGAAAGCGGCGGGCATCACGGCAGAACAGGGGTGGTTACCTCCGAAGCGAAGCCCGTCCTGAGCCTCGATGGCTTCGGCGAGCGTCCCGTTGACAAACGCCGCGTCGCGAGCAGAAGTCTTGAAGCCGCATCCGAGGGCCGAGGCCTCGCCGGGACCCTTCCCGGCGCGGAAGCAGTCGACGACCCTCCTCACGTCCCCCAGCTCGAGCGAGCCGTAGGCGTTCGCCACAAAATCCAGCACGCACAGCTTCGCCTTGCGCACCACCTGCGCCGGCAGCGCGTCCAGCGAAATCTCCGAGCAGAAACTAGCAAGCTCTCGCGTGTACTCCACGGCCGCCTCCCATCGCGACGATCAAACGTATCCACGCCGTTCGTAGATCTTTATCATCCGAGCCGGGTCGATGACTTCCCTTATTACCCTGAGCTCCTCGTCAGTCGGCGGCTCGGTCTCGTGGACGTCGTCGGCCACCAACAGGTCCCAGGGGGTGTTCAGAACAATATCGTCTATGGTGCTCCCCGGGTGATAGGACGCGAGGTACGCGACCCTGGTATCTTTGTCGAACCGCATCAGCGCCTTGTTGGTAACGATGACCTCGGGGCCGGTATCCGGCGGCAGGCCCCACTTCTCCCTGGCGCCGGGCCCGTCAAGGTAGCCGGCGGTCGTTATGAAGTCTACCCTCTCGGCAAGCCTCCGCGTATCGTGAAGCGCGATTATGAGCACGCGTTTCACAAGCGCTCCTATCGGGTTGGCCCCGCCGCTGCCGGGCAGCCGGCTCTTCGGGCCCCGGTAATCGCCGATGACGGTGGTGTTTATGTTGCCGAACTTATCCACCTGGCTCCCGGAGAGGAAGCCCACGTCGACCCAGCCCGCCTGGAGGAACATGCCCATGACCTCGATGAGCCCGCCGATCATCGCGGCACCGGGATTGAGACAGGGGTCGCCGACCGAAAGGGCGGGGCGCCTGGGGTCCGCGTCGTACACGCCGGACTCCTGCATCATCACCGCGTGAGGCGCCTGGATGTGCTTGGCGATATTGGCGGCTAACGTGGGGAACCCGGTGCCCACTATCACCCTGTCGCCGTCTCTGATCTCCCTCGCGCCGCAGCAGGCCATGAGCTCGGGCTTTATCCAGGGCTCGTCAAGCACGCTCATCCCCTCTCCCCCCTCAATACGAGTAGCTGACCGGGTAACCGTAGTCGAAGGCGGCGGCAAGGTCGGCAAACTGCTTGTATCCGAAGCGCTCGATGTAGTGGTTGATGTAGGCGGTCCTGTCCTCGACCCCGTACACCCACTCGTCGAGGAACGCCCCGAAACCCTCTACGGTGTTCGAGGCCTGCTGGTACATATATCCGAAGTTCATGTCCACGTCGTAGAAGCCTGGAGTATAGCCGGGGTGGGACGCGAACGGCTCCTCGATGACCGCCGCCACCTTGAAGTCCGGCACGATGGTCCGCGATGGGTCCTTGCCTATCACCTCACGGGCAACAAGGCGCTCGCAGCTCACAATCACTTTCTTCGACGCGTTCGCGCCCACCTGGCAGTCGCCGCCGATGCCCCACATCTGGGCGTTGCCGTTCTCGTCGCACTGCTGGACGTGGATGATGGCAACATCGGGGTTGAGCGCTGGAACGAGCATGACAGGGCTCCCGTCGAACGGAGACTCGATCATCTTGTACTTGTTCTCGCCCATGAACCCCCGGATGTTCATGAGGTCCGTGCCCACCATATCCCTGACCGGCACGAACGGCATCCCCATCGAGCCGGCCATCAGCATCATGGGGAGGGACAGGTTCGTGTATTCCTCGAGCTCGACCTTGTGCGGGATGCCGTCCTCGATCGAGCGCCGGAAGCAGCGCCCCAACCCGTAGAGCCCGAGCGACAGGAATGTCGAGATATACCGATTCACCACCCCGGCGCCGATCATCATGTCGAAATCATCAGCGGCGTTGCTTCGGGTGATGGTGAGGTCTTTTTTACCCTGCCTTATTATCTCGTGAACGGCGGAGAACGGAGTCCTGCAGATATAGCCCCCGATGAAGAGGAAATCGCCGTCGTTGACGTGCGCGGCGACAGCCTCCTTCATGGACACGACCTTACTCATGACAGGCCCCCCAGCTTATGCCATCTCGCTCGTATCTGTCTGGACTGAGCCGGGGCTCTGCAGCCCCGGCGGAAGGTCGCCTAAAGCTCGTACTCGGTGCGGCTTATTATCTCGTCCTGCGCCGTATCGCTAAGCCCCGTGAAAAGCGCGGAATAGCCGCTGACCCTCACCACCAGGTCGCGGTACTTCTCCGGGTCGGCCTGCGCCTTTCGCAGGACCTCCGAATCGAGCATGTTGAACTGCACCTGGAAACCGCCGTTGTCGAAAAAGGTCCTGATAAGGTGGACAAGAATCTGGGGCTTGACCCTGCTGCCCTGGAACCGGAGGTTGAGGTTGACGCCGTTGTGCACCTTTTCGAGCGGAAGCTTCGTCACGGAGTTCATCACGGCAGTGGCCCCGGCAAGCGAGTTGCCGGTAGTGGGGGTCAGGCCGTTGCCAAGCACGTCGCCGGCGAAGCGCCCATCCGGTGTGGCGGCGGTGAACGCGCCCATGGCCACGTGGAAGCCGACCGAGAACACCCCCGGCCAGAAACAGCCGCCCCTGAAGTTCCTGTGCCCGGCCAGCTCGTCACAGTAGTGGTTCAGCACCCTGACCGCCATCTCGTCGACCTCGTCGATGTCGTTGCCGTACTTGGGCAGCTTATTAAGGAAGAAGCTGCGCTTGTCCTCGGCGTCCATCCAGTCAGTGGCCATCCACTCGACAAGGTCGGCGATGCCATACGTCTTGTCCTCGAACACCACCTTGTCAACGGCGTACAGGCTGTCCGCGGTGTTTGCGAACCCCATGAACTGAACGCCGGTGGAGTTATATACGGCGCCACCGGCGGTGAGGTCCAGCCCTTTGTCCATCGGGCCTTCGACCATTGCGGAGGCGAACGGTGAGGGCAGGAGCTCAGCGATAACCTGGTCGAGTATGCCCATGCCTTTGGCCACCTGTCCCACGAAGTAACCGACCTGTCTTTCATACGCGTCCCACACCTGGTCGAAAGATGTGAACTCGGCCGGGTCACCGGTCGCCACGCCGGCCTGGTACCCGAAGACATTGTCGATGCCGTTCGACAGAGCGAACTCCAGGCATTTGATACCGTTGAACTGCACGGCGAACGTGGAGCCGAACGTCTTCCCCTGGGCGTTGGGCTCCACGCACCCGACCAACCCGTAATCGCGAGCGTCCTCCAGCGTGACGCCGGCGTTGACGAGCGTGTTCACTATCGCTTCGTCGTTGAGAAAATGCATGACGACGTCGTCTCTGGCGTACTCCGCCGCTTTGCGGAAGAACTCGGGCGGGGATTCCTTGTTTATGCGTACACCGAAGTTGGGCTGGACGGTCTTTATGTCCGCGTAGGCATCGAGCCCGATGAAGCTGAGCTCGGTGGTTGCGTCCTCCCCGTCGCTGTTCATCCCCCCGACGACAACGTTCTGGGTTGTCTTGCCTTCCGTGCCCTCTCCGCCCGGAATGAAAGCCTCCTCGAGGACGTTCCATATCTCGCACGTCTTGACGAACAGCAGCGAGATGAGCTCGCGGGCCTGCTCGGGGTTGATGCGGCCCGACGCGCGGTCGGCGGCGTAATAGGGGTATAGCACCTGGTCGATCCGCCCCAGCGATATGGAGTTTCCACCAGACTCGATCTGGGCTATCAGGTGTATGAAGTACACGCTCTGGACGGCCTCGCGGAAGCTCTGCGCGCCGAACTCCGGCACGCGCCGACAGATCGCGGCTATCTGCTCGAGCTCCGCCTTTCTCGCCGGGTCGGCCTCGTCCTTCGCCATGGAGAGCGCCAGGTCGCCATATCGGTTCGCAAACCTGACCGCTGCCTTCATCGAAGTGATCATCGCCTCGTAGAGCAGCCCCTTCTCGCCGGCGCGATCGTCGGGGTCAAGCGCCTCGAGCTTCGCCCTGGCGCCGTCGATGATGCCGGAAAGGCCTCTCTCGAGAACCAGCGGATGGTACATGGTGAAATGGCCTATTCCGTAAGTTATCTCGAGCATCATGGTGAAGACGTACTTGTCCATGTCCTCCTCGACGTCCGGGGGCAGGAGTTCATACAACCGGTCCTCGACGGTTCGCCCCTCCCAGAACGGCAGGATGTCGTTTCGTAATTCGACCTTCTCCTCTTCGGTAATGAGAGCGCGCTGAAGGACGCGCTTTTCGAAGCTGTCCAGGTCGCCTTCGATCCACTTGGCCTTGTTCTCCGGGAAGAGCGGGGCGCCCTTGAGCTTGGAGGTGCGGCAGCCTACCACTAGCTCGTCGTCACGGATGGTGACGCTGATGTTTTCCAGGATATGCTCCAGCGCCTTGCTGATGCGTGTGAGCGGGTGCTCGTCCCAGTGCTTTGCCATGGAGCGCGTGAGATATCGCGCCCTCTCGATGTCCACCTCCTGGGGAGCGTTGACGACCCGATCCCTGAGCCTGCCGACGCGAGACTCTCCGCCGGGGATTACCGAAACTGCCTGAGATTCCATTTTGCCCTCCTGTCCGACTACCCGGAGTTTACCCGGGCCGGGCGGACCGACGGTATGTTTTATGTCAATCCTTCACCTTGATGTCCATGAAGCCGACCAGGATACTGTCCCTTATCCTCCGGGGCAGCATGCGGTTGATGAAGAGGAAAAAGCTGTCCCTGAGCGCGAACTGGCTGTAAACGGGCGGGTTGTCCTTCCTTATCGTCTTGACGATCTTCTCCGCGGCCTGAAGGGGGTCGGGGGCGCCCTTGATGAGCTCGTTGTCCCTGTCGATGAACCGCTTCACACGTTCCCGGTAAGGAGAGCCCTCCGGCGGCAGCTTGTGTATCTTGGCGGCGAAGCTCGTGGAGACCTGGGCCGGCTCGATCATCGCGACCTTGATGTTGTAAGGTGCGACCTCAAGCCGCAGTGACTGCAAGAGGCCGCCGAGGCCGAACTTCGTCGCCGTGTATATGGACTCGAAAGGGAACGGTATCCGACCGACCAGCGACGACATGGCGATCAGCTTTCCCCCGCCCGCCTTCCGCATGGCGGGCAGGAACGACTGAAATATGGCCGCTGCCCCCACCACGTTTATCTCCATGCACTTGAAGGCCAGTTCGAGGTCGACCTCCTCGAACGGCCCGAAAAAGCCGATTCCTACGTTCGAGATAACGATATCGACCCTGCCGTACTTCTCGAGCACCCGGTCGCGGAACGCCAGGATGCCGGGCCGGTCCGTGATGTCGAGCGTCTCGAGCAGGTGCTCGCCAACGGTCCCCTCGAGCTCGGCCGCGAGCGAGGTTATCCCGTCGCCGTCAACGTCGAACCCGGCGACCGAGTCACCCGCCTTCGCGAGCAGCTTCGCAACCTCTCGCCCCATGCCGTCCCCCAACCCCGTGATCACCACTACCTGCGACATTGAAAGCCCCCTCTCGCTCAAGCTCTAACGGTCATCGGTTCGGCATCACAGCCGCCCGCCTCAAACCATTCCTTCATCTGCTTCATGGATTCGGCGAAATCCGGGTAAGCAAGCTCAAACCCGGTCGCTTTCAGCTTGCTCATGTCCACGACATAGTCGTCATACAGGTATCGCACCGCGTCGTACTCCAGGTCCGGTATCCCGCCTTTCCTGGCAGCCATCCACCCCTGCACCCTGGCCATCACCTTCACGATCCCAAGCGGGACGTGCATCCTGGGCGGCTTTGTGCGGAAAACCTCCGCCGCTATCGTCAGCGTCTCCTCGAGGGTCGGATTGCTCTCGTCGGCCAGGTTGTATATCTGGCCGATAGACTCCTCGCGGTGGGACAGGTACTCGATAGCTCCCGCGACGTCCTCGGCGCGGATATTGGAGAGCAGTTGCCTGCCGCTGCCCGGTATTGCGTTGATGGAGGACGGCCTGGAGAATGCCTTACCCGCGCCGTCGTTGCACCTCGGCCCGTAGACCGTACAGGGTCGCGTCATAACGGCGGGAAGGCCCTCTTCGATGCGTCTCAGCACCACGTTCTCACCGTCGCGCTTGCTCTTGCCGTAGTCGTCCTGCGGCTCACGCGGATCGTCCTCGCGGAACGGGCGGCCGCGGTAAGGCCCGTATGCGCTCGTGGAAGCCACGTGCACGAAGACCTTGACGCCCGCCTTCATCGCCGCCTCTGTGATGCGCTCCACCCCGAGTACGTTCGTCGGGTAGAGCTTATCGTATGGCGTGGAGAAGTTGCAGATGGCCCCGAGGTGGAAGACCCTGTCCACCTCCCCCTCGAACAGTGGAGGGATGGTTTCAGGCTTCGTGAGGTCGGCCCCCACGAACTCGACCCCGAGCCCGTCGAAGAAAGGCGTGGCCCTGCGGGGCCTCGCCGTCGCGCGCACGCGCACCCCCATTTTCGAGAGGTACTCGACAACGTGACTGCCCATGAACCCGGCCGCGCCGGTTACGAGCGTAATACCGTCAAACTCCATGGCCGCACCCCCGAATATGCCTGTCTGATTCTACTCCGAAGGACCCCCGACGCCCAGACGGTCTTTAAGCTCGGCGCCCGACGCTATCTCGTCGCGGGCACGCCTTAGCCATTCCAGGTACATCTCGTTGAAATTCGCTCCGAGCTCGGAGATCAGTCTCACGTAGACCCCCTTCCGCATGCGCCGTGGCATTTGCTTTTCCCGGCTACGTAGCTGCTCCTCGTAAAGCGCTATCTGCTCTTCGATTATCCTCAGGGCATCTTCCCGCTCACCGAAATCGAAGAACACAAAACGCGTGAGGAACGGGTCGCGAAGTATCATCTGCCTCTCCGGTGAGGTCGCGAGCCACCTTACGAATTCCTCTCGCCCGGATTCCGTTATCGAGTAGGACTTCTTGGGCGGGCCGCCGTTTTTAGACGGTGAAACCTCCACCAATGCAACGAGGCCTTCCGCCTCCAGTTTCCGCAAAGTCTGGTAAATCTGGCCGTGGTTTATCGACCACATGTGCCCGAAATCGCTCTCGATGAGTTCCTTTATGCGATAGCCGTGCATGTCTTTGTATTGCAGGAGCCCCAGGATGGTGTACTTTACGGACATATCAGCCCCTTGGGATGGCGTTACCATCGACTATGTGTATTTTATATATGTTGAGAGTATATAGTGTCAATACTTTCTTAACCCTCGCGAATTCCTCCCGTGAGGGCGAGGGCCTCTTCAGACAGGATTGCGCGAGCGGCGGGTGAATCAATAACAGAGTGCATGGAAATGTTCTGTTGAGCATGACGACGAAAAAAGGGAGTTGGGTCAGCATGAAAAGAATCCTGGTCGTGTTATTGGTACTGGCAGTCGCTGCACCGGTGGCGGTCCTTGCTGTTTCCGGCTGTGGAAAGCCTACGCCCGAGGAAGCCAGGGCCAAGCTCGAGACGGACCTGCGGTCTCTCGGGGCCGCTCTTGCAGAGCTTGTCAACCCGACCACCTATGCCAGCAAGGATTCGTTCGACAAAGCGGCTGCCACTATCGAAAAGTCGTTTAACGACGTCGTGAGCTCGGCAAAACAGGTCACCGATATCGAGACCACGGACCTGCAGGACGCGTGGAGCGGTCTCAAGAAAGCCATCACCAGCGACCAACCCCTGCCCGACAAACTGGCAGACATACAGGTGGCGGCGAAGAATTTCCAGGTCGCCTGGCAGGACATGGTCAAGAAGCTCAGCACCTCGAAGTGATGCGGGGTGAGTCTTGAGCGAAAACCGCAAGACCAGGGACGAACAGCTTGAAGGACGTGTGCTGGACGCTAAGGAACTTATTGTCTACCAGGAGGGTTCGGTCGTCAGCAGGGAGATCGTCAGGGGGAGCGCCGGCACCGTCTCGGTCTTCGCGTTCGATGAAGGGGAGGGCCTGAGCGAGCATACCGCTCCGTTCGATGCCATCGTGCAGGTTATCGACGGCGCTGTAGAGGTCGCGATATCAGGCGAGCCCCTTCGCCTCGAGGAGGGCCGGATGGTGATAATGCCCGCCGGCATTCCGCACTCACTCAAGGCGCTCGGCCGCTTCAAGATGATACTTACGCTCATAAAGGAATGACACTGATATGGCGCTGATAGACTCCTTCGACATAGATTTCCAGACTCCTGACTGCCAGCACCCCAGCTGTGACGAGCTGTTCGCGAAGGTGGCGGTCGAGGCCGACCTCACCGGGCTTATTACGTACGTCAACGGCCTCGTCAAAGGCGAATATGTTCCCGGCATCCCCGTTTTGACCTGGAAGGATGGAGAGCACAAGTACGCGCTGCGGCCCCACGAGATAGCGATCAGCAACCTTGACGGCCGGGCGAAGGGGCTCGAGGAGGTCAACCGCGCCATCGACTGGCTTAACGGGGTCTGGGAGAGGCGCTCCGAGCTGATGCCCGACCATACCGCCAGGGAAAAGCCCGGTATCCTGGAGGTTCTCAAGGTCCTGCCCCGCACCAACTGTAAGGAGTGCGGCCTTCCATCATGCATGGGTTACGCGGGGGAACTCGTCGCCGGCAACAAGAGCCTCGATGACTGCGCGCCACTCATGGAGGGGCTGAACGCCGAGGCGCGCGAGAAGCTCGTCGACATGGGGCTTTAGGACCTTCACCGGGTGCTACCTGCCGAGCCGCTTTCTCAAGATCTTGAAAAGCAGGCACGCCGAGGCGGCCATCTGAAGCGGCATCAGCAGCCTGACCGCGTGAACCATCTTCTCGTATGGCATGTAATCGATATTAAGGGATATTCTCTTCCCCAGCTTGTCCGCCGCTATCAGCTCCGCCACCTTGTTCGCGGTCCATATCGCCGCTTCCATTCCGCCGGAGCTTACGTGGGTCCTCGTGTAGTCCCCGGTAAGATAGAAGTTATCCAGCGGCGTCCGCTGGTAAGGCCTCCACTTTTCCATGCCGGGGTAAGGCCGGTAGACGCCCTGCCGCTTTCTGACCACGACCCACTTCCTCACCTCGGCCTCTCGCGCCAGCGGGAACATCTCCCGTATCTGCTCTATGGCGATGTCGAATATGACTTTGTCAGGCAGGCCCGCGACGTGGTCGGCGGGCGAGAGCACCATCTCCAGCATGCTGCCGCCGGAGAAGATATGCGGAAGCACGTTAGAGAGGTCAGCGTACGTGTTGAAGATACAGTCGTTGGAGAAGAACGTGACATCCACGTCCGTCAGCTTGCGGTCGAACCAGACCTGCAGTGAGAGCGATGGAGCGTACATGAAACGCCACAGCTGGCGGAAGTACTCCTTGTCGAACGCCTCGTCTGGTAGCACCTTTCGCAGCGAGTACGGGCTGATCGCGGAGATGAAAAGGTCGGCCTCCATGGTCGTGCCGTCCTCCAGCTCGATGTTCTTGACGTTCTGTCCGTCGAAGTTGATCGAGGTCACGGCCTTGTTCAGCGCCACCTCGCCGCCCTTCTTCCTTATGTAGGCGAGGCAGTTGTCGACCCATATCTCTCCCAGCCCGCCGTTGGCGAACCCTATCCGGGAGTTCTCGGCGGAGACGAACATCTTCAGAAACCAGTTGATCATGACCTTGGCCGACACGGAATAACCCGGGGTGAACGTCAGCCCGTTTATGGCCGGCTCCATCAGGGCGCGCATGCCCTCGAGCGAACCGTAGCGCGAGAGAAAGCTCTCCATGCTGAGCTCGTCAGCCTCGTCGATATTCTGCATCGCCTTGAACATCCCGAAGCCCATCGGAAATCCGCCCGCTATGAGCTTCCAGCGCGGGGCCGCCTTGAAGTCTTTGAGAAGGTGCGCCATCGCGTATACCGCGTGGAGCGGCGCCGGGAGCCTTGCGAACTTCAGGACTGCCTCTTCACCGCCCGCCATCTTGAAGTGGAACCTGGAGTCCTTCCAGGCGATGTTCTCGTATATCCCCATGCGCTTGAAAAAGCCGAGGAGGTTGACGTAGTACGGCATGAACACGTGCAGGGCGTTGTCGATCATGTCGCCGTCGGAGTCCAGCCACGAGCTCGCCCTGCCCCCGAATATCTCGTCCGCCTCTACCAGGGAAACCTCGACACCCATGTCGAGCAGGTTGATGGCCGCGGCGAGCCCGCTCATTCCACCGCCCATTACTATCGCCTTCATTTCCGACCTCCCGCCATTTTCAATACCTTGCCTGACTCATAAGTCAATCTAACTTATCACTTGTCACCGCGCCAGTCATGATTCACGCAACATTGGGGTCAGGTCACTTTGTTGCATCTCCTGATTCCGGTTAAGGATGCAAAAAAGTGACCTGACCCCAATGTTGCGTTACTCTTCTGAGAGGAACGGGTAACGGTAGTCGGTTGGCGGAAGGAACGTCTCCTTTATGGCGCGGGGCGAGACCCAGCGCTCCAGGTTGATCCAGCTGCCGGCCTTGTCGTTGGTGCCGGACGCCCGCGAGCCGCCGAACGGCTGCTGGCCCACAACCGCCCCGGTCGGCTTGTCGTTGATGTAGAAGTTCCCCGCCGCGCCCCGCAGCGCCTTTACCGCCTTGACTATCGCGAAGCGGTCCTGGGCGAAGATAGCGCCGGTCAGCGCGTAGGGGCTGGTGGTGTTGCATACCTCGAGGGTCTTCTCGTACTCCTTCTCCGGGTAAACGTGTACCGTGAGCACCGGCCCGAATATCTCCTCGCACATGAGCTTGCCGCGCGGGTCCTTGCTCTCGACCACCGTAGGCTGCACGAAGTACCCTTCCGAGTCGTCGTAAGTGCCGCCGCAGAGGATCTCCATGTCCGGGTCCTGCCGCGCGAATTCAATGTATTCGGCTATTTTGTCGAACGAGGCCTTGTCGATAACCGCGTTCACGTAGTTGCTGAAGTCGCAAACGTCTCCGACCTTTATGGTCGAGATCTCCTCGAGCATCTTCTCCTTGACCTCCGGCCAGATGCTGTCGGGCACGTACATGCGGCTTGGGGCCGAGCACTTCTGCCCCTGGTACTCGTTAGCGCCACGCACGGCCGCGGTCACCAGGGCATCCACGTCGGTCGATGCGTGCGCGAATATGAAGTCCTTCCCGCCGGTCTCGCCGACGATCCTCGGGTAGGAGAAATACTTGCGGATGTCCGAGCCGATGGCGAGCCAGATCGTCGAGAACACGTAGGTCGAGCCCGTGAAGTGGACACCCCCCAGGTCGAGGTGGTTCAGCACCGGCGGGCCGATCACCGGCCCGGGGCCCGGGACCATATTTATGACGCCGTCCGGCATGCCGGCCTCAGCAAGCACTTTCATAATGTAATAAGCAGGAAGCACCGCGGTGGATGCCGGCTTCCAGACAACCGCGTTCCCCATGAGCGCCGGGGCCGTGGGCAGGTTGCCGGCTATCGATGTGAAGTTGAACGGGGTTATGGCGAAGACGAACCCCTCGAGCGGCCTGTGTTCCATGTAGTTGAGGAAGTCCCGGGTGGAGATCGGCTGGTCGTCGTACACCTCGGTCATGAAGTAAGGGTTGAAGCGCCAGAAGTCGATCAGCTCGCACGCGGAGTCTATCTCCGCCTGGTGGCATGTCTTGCTCAAACAGAGCATCGTAGCCGCGTTCAAGGTCTGGCGGTACTTGCCCGCAAGCAGCTCGGCGGCCTTGAGCAGCACCGTCGCGCGCGACGACCACTGCATGTTGCTCCAGGCGATCTTGGCCTCGTTTGCGGCGTCGATGGCCAGGTCGGCCTCCTTCGGCCCCGCCCGGTGGTAAGTCCCGAGCACCTGCGAGAGGTCGTGTGGCGCCTTCATCTCGACCAGGTCGCCCGTGGTGACATCTTTACCACCGATGATGTTCGGGACCTCGACCGGGTTGGCCATCATGTCCTTCAGGACGGCCTTGAGCTCGGCACGCTCCTTGCTGCCCGGCGCGTAGCCGAGCACGGGCTCGTTCTCCGGCTTACGTATGTGAAATATCCCGTTGAACATCAGTTTCTCCTCCCTGTTTGAAGCAGGACCGTCTATCGGCAACGCCAGATATGATACCAGAGTGCGGTCGACCGCCGAGCGCGGTCTGGCAGGAATCAAGAGAAGTGCTCTTGACCCGCATTATTCATTTGAACCAGGAAGGATTCTCCCATTGCATTGCTTAAGCATGCATCAGGAAGCCAAATGTTGGCCATCCGATACTTCAGGAGGCAAGAATCCAATGGGGTGCGGGAATCACCGGGCCCACGGAGAGCTGATCTCAGGGAGTCGCTCAAGCGTTTGAGGAACGGGGGCTGATCTTACGCTTCATTCGGCCTCAAAGAACCTGATAAAGAGATTGAAGTGCTCCGAATGTGGCCTGCCTCGAGTTATCTCGCTCTCGACGGATTGGACGCCTGGCAGCTTAATCTGGAATCACCTCTTGGGATTCGAGCCTCCTCCCTCAATAATCATAGAAGTCGAAGAATGCAGGGGAATCTTCGCCTCACTACAGGAGGCCCTGGGGTTCAATATCGACCGAATTATCACAGAGGCGGAGCGCAGGGCAATCAAGGTCTGGGCCCGGGACATGCTGAGAATTGTCCCGCCGCTTATCCGTACAAACAAGGCGGGCAGCAGCCCGGTATTTAACACATTACACGTGGAACTGGAACAATGGAACCGTTGCAAATTCACTCAGCGGCCTCGAGGAAATGATGGCCCCGAGCTGGATGCTAGAGGTGCTCTACGGCGAGCTGACCAAGGAACTGGGCGAGGAAATACCTCGACTGATAATCGACGCCGAGAGAGCATTTACGGTCAACAGGTTAAACGAGTTCGGGTTGCGCCTCTCACACTCCGGAGAATCCCAGGTCAAGGGGGACCCCTCCGAGGATATTGCGATTCTACTCGCCGACTTTTCCTTTCGGGGAATGGGGAACCCACTCGAATTCTCCCTGGAGAACGACCAGCTGAAGCTGCGGGTGAATAACCCCTTCAACAAAGCTTTGGTCTGTCGGAAGATTCTGGGATACCATGAGGCGCTGGTCGGCGGGAAGGGCAAGCTGGAGTGGACCGTGCCGCAGGGAGAATGGGCGATCGACATATTCATCACACCGGGCTGAAGGGGACTCGAATGAAGAAGCTCGAGTTTGAGAAGTTGAGAGAGGTCCCGAGGGGCGGTACCCTTGCGCTGACCACTCTCGTGCTATTCATACCCTTCTTCTTTCTGACGCTTTTCTTCGTCTTCAATGAGCGAGCCCTCATGGCTTCATCGGGCTACGGGGTGCTGGACCTCGAGCTCGCCTGGACGCCGAGCATGGTGCACAGGATCTTTGCCGCATGGGGAACTGCCGAGGTGCGTTACCAGGTATTCACCCACCAGGTGGACAACCTGTATCTCGTCGTCTATGGAATCCTCGCCGCACTGGTGATCCTGCTCATAGCGAGGAGACTCAAGGGAGGGCTTCGTAAGATCGGCTTCTTCTTTGCGCTCACCCCGATCCTCGCCGCCGTCTTCGACGCAATGGAGAACACCTTCCTGCTGTCGATGTTGAACCGCAGAGTAGGCTTTGCTCGATCAAGCCCCCCTCTCGCCTCGATCTGCGCAACATTCAAGATCGCCTTCCTCGAAGCCGCGCTGAGCTTCGTCTTCGTTGCGGCGCTCCTGTTGTTGTTGAGGAAGTACGGGGTTCCGGACATCTATTACTATCTCGCGCTCGTAGCTGCCGGAGCGATCGTCATCTGGCTCCTGGCCATGTGGAGACCCTACCTCTGCTTCGTGATCGCCCCCACCTACTTCGCAATCGTATTGCTGATCGTGTTAACCGTCAGGAGCGATTCCCGGCAAGAAGCCCTGGAGTTTCGGTAGCGCCTTTTGACCTCTGATTTTTGGTCACTTAACGCATCCTCGAGTAGAACAGCCTGGTGAACGGGCGCACCATGGCCCTGTAGAGCGCCGGGGATATCCTCTTGATGTAGACCATGGCCTTCATCTGGGCCGTGATGACAACCAGCCGCCGGTCGCGCTTCACCGCGTCAACGATGATGGCGGCCGTCTTGCTCGCGGGGTACCTGTTTGCTATCGGGAAGACGACGTTTTTCAGCTTCTCCCGGTCGAGACCGCGCACCCGGATGTTCTTGATTATGGGCGTCTTCGTGCTGCCGGGGCAGATGGTGGTCACGACGATGTTGTGCCCCCGCACCTCGTGCTGGAGGGTCTCGCTCAAGCCGACTAACGCGAACTTTGTGGCGCTGTATGCCGACAGGCAAGGCAGGGTCACGAGGCCACCCCCCGAAGCGATGTTCACAATATGGCCCCTGCCTCGCGCTATCATCCCCGGAAGGAACGCCCGCATCGTGTAGACGGCTCCCCAGAGATTCACCCCTGTCATCCACTCCCAGTCCTCCAGGGTCGTATCGAGAAAATCAGCCCAGACGAAGACCCCGGCGTTGTTCACCAGGACGTCCAGCCCGCCGAACTCTGAGACCACCTGTGCGGCAACCCGCTCAACCTGCTCCCGGCTCGACACGTCGAGCGCGTAGGTTCTGCATTCCGCACCAATGCCCCTGACCTCGCGCGCTGCCTGCTCGAGCTCGTCTATATCCGCCAGTAACAGAATGGAGCCCTCCCCGGCAAACGCCAGGGCGGTCTGTCTTCCTATCCCGCTTGCTGCGCCCGTCACCAGCACGGTCTTTCCGCCGAGTTCCTTCATGGCATCTCCCAGCCTCGATCTCGCCTCACCTCTATTCTATCGGCCCGGTCGAGTAGCTCGTTTAGCGCTCCCGGCACGATGATACAATGAGGCGTCCATGGTGGTGACAACGGTACGTGGGAGGGAATCGAATGACAGGTGGCTTCAACGGCAAGCTTGCTCTTGTTACCGGCGCGGCCAACGGCATCGGCCGAGCGGTCTCAGTGAGGCTGGCGCGTGAAGGCTCGAACATCATCCTGGTCGACATCGACCGCGCGGGACTGGAGGAGGCGGCCCGGCAGGTCGAGGCCACAGGCGCGAAGGCCTCGTGGTACCTGGCCGACGTGAGCGACGCGCAGCAGGTCGCGAGACTTCACGAGCTCGTGACCGCCGAGCACGCGACTCCGGACATCCTAATCAACTCGGCCGGCGTCGCAATGTCCGGGGCCATCGACGAAGTCAGCCTGGATGACTGGCGCTGGCTGCTGGGCGTCAACCTCTGGGGAATCATCCACACTGTTCACTTCTTCGTCGGAGACATGTACCGCCGCGGCTCGGGCCACATCGTCAATCTCGCTTCCGCCGCGGGACTGTTCGCCCTCCCGCAGGCCGGGCTCTACACTACTTCCAAGCACGCGGTGGTCGGGCTGTCCAGTGTCCTGCGCGCAGAGGCTTCCGCGCACGGCGTGAGCGTAACGGCCGTCTGTCCGGGCTTCGTGCTGACGCCGATGCTCGAAAACGTGAAGAGCACGGACCCGCGGGAGAAGGCCGACGATGAATCCGCCACCGCCAGGCGGCTGGCGATGAGCGCGGAGAAGCTCGCGGACCGGTTGCTGGTCGGCATGATAAAGGACAGGCCTATTGTTGCCTGCCCTCTCTACGTCAAGGTGATATACGGCGTCTCGAGGTACTTCCCGCGCTTCTGGGACAGGCTGTTGAAGGCATCCGCTAAATCGGGCCACAAGGCCAGACAGGCGATGCGCTGAGCCTGCCCCGCAGTCGTGTCAGTAGCACTGGCGGAATCCGCCCTGTCCACTCTCCTCCCTCCAACGCCAGTAGTGGTGCAATGCTGCCAGGGCGCGCGCGGCCGGCTCCGGCGACGCGTAGATGGGAACGTCCGGTCCGCAGACCTCGCCCATGTGCTCCATAAACTCGCGGTGCCCCACGGCGACCACGGCCAGGGGTTTCTCCGGCGCTGACTTTCGAATCTCGGCGATATCGCCGAACCACCCTCTACCGTCGAACCCCATCTTCATGAGCTCCCTGAACACCGCGTAAGGGATGATGGTGACCGCGATGACCATGTCGATGCCGGGGTCCTCGAGGAGCGCCGCCAGGGCGGCGGCAAACTGACCCGAAGGCCCAACATCCAGGGGGTTTTTCACGTTCATCCACGCCGGAGCGCCGGCGCGCATCTTTTCCGCTGTCTTTTCGGAGAGCGCAGGGACGACCAGGCCATAGTTCGCCGCCGTGTCTGTGGCCATGACACCCAGGCTTCCGCTGGAAGTAACGATGCCGAGCCGGTTGCCGGCGGGCGCCGGCTGGGTCGAGAACATCCTCGCCATCTCAACGAGCCCCTCCAGGTTCGCCGCCCTGATGGTGCCCGTCTGTGTGAACACGGCTTCGTACAGCTCGTCCTCGCCGGAAAGGCTCGCGGTGTGCGACTCGGTCGCGGCCCTTCCCGCGGGCGTGCGGCCGCTCTTCAGGACCATTACGGGCTTCTTTCTCGTGACGGCGGCCAGGGTATCCTTGAGGCGGACGCCGTCCGCGGCGCCCTCGAGGTACATCATTATGACCTCGGTCGCGGGGTCGTCGAGCAGGTACTCGAGGACGTCGCATTCGTCTACGTCCATGCGGTCGCCAAGGGTAACCGCCTTCGAGACGAAAAGCCGGTACGCTGGAAGCACATCGAGCAGGCAGTTTCCGAAGACGCCGCTCTGGGCGATTATCGCTGTTGGCCCCGGCTCCAACGCCTCTTCGATTATCTCGACCGTGCTGAACCGGTTCCCGGTGTTGACCAGCCCCACGCAGTTCGGGCCGATGACCCTGATTCCGTGCCTGGACGCGACCGCGGCGGCCTCCTCCTGGAGCACCCGCCCGGACTCGCCGATCTCGGCGAACCCCGCGCTTTCTATGATGACATGCCGGATGCCCCTATCCCCTATCTCCTCGAGGATTGACGGTACCACCGCCGCGGGGACCAGCACCACCGCGAGGTCCACCGGGTCGGGCACCTCCAGCACGCTCTTGTAGACGGGAAGGCCGTGCAGCTCACCGCCGGTGGGGTTCACCAGGCGCATCCGCTCGGCCCAGC
Source organism: Candidatus Geothermincolia bacterium (assembly GCA_038326775.1). Classification (GTDB taxonomy): domain Bacteria; phylum Actinomycetota; class Geothermincolia; order Fen-727; family Anoxymicrobiaceae; genus DYIU01. Next base: position 32,747 of record JBBQKJ010000017.1, on the reverse strand, counting down.
CGCTCATCTTCAGCATGATGGGAATGCCGTAGCCGAACCCGAGGTTTCGTCGGGCTCCGACGATTGCGACACCTGCAGGATCGAAGAACGCGCGCAGATCTGAACCTGGCATAGCCACCTCTACTGCTTCGGTATCAGTGAGAGGATGTGCTCCCAGACCTCGAGGGTTCTGGCAAGCGAAGCATCGTCGTGCTGCATGCAGGTGTACATCCTGGTGCCGGCAAGAGAGTTAAGCCCGTTGAGCGAAGCGACCATCTGGTAATCCTCGGCGGCCTTTCTGCGGGAGATTATCTCGAACGCCTTTGGCCCGGAGATATCGACCCAGAAGAACCCCGTTGTGACGTATTGTATTATGGGGCCGAAGTTGTACACGAAGAAAGGCAGGTCGGGCCTCGTTGCATAGAGCTTGTTCAGCTCGCCGGTGAGCCTGTCGGCGTAAGCGGTCGATTTTGCGACCGCGTCGTTCTCCTCCATGAGCCTTATCGCGTGGTAACAAGCGCCGCAAGATATCGGGTTTCCAGCCAGCGTCCCGCCGAGGTAGGGCCTCTGTCCCATGCCCGCGCCGACTATCTCCATGACCTCCCTGCGACCGGCCACCGCTCCCGCCGAGGGAAAACCGTGAGCGACTATCTTGCCGAGCACCGTGAGGTCGGGAGTTATGCCGAAATACTTCTGCGCGCCGCCCATGTCCAGCCTGAAGCCCGTTACGACCTCATCGAAGATGAGCAGCGAGCCGTGCTCGTCGCAGAGCTCGCGGCAGCGCTTATTCCAGTCAGGGTGCACCGGGTGGACACCCGACTCCCCTCCCACCGGCTCTACGACCATGCATGCTATTTCGTCCGAGTTGTCCGCGAAGGCCTTCTCCAGACCGTCGAAATCGTTGGGCTTGACCTCCACCAGCAAGTCAAACGTCTGGGGCGGGATTCCCGGGGAATTCAGCCCCGCCGTCCCCGGCACGTGAAGGTTGTAAACGTAGGTGTCGTACCAGCCGTGGTAGCTTCCCTCCACCTTTATCACCTTCTGCCGCCCGGTGACCGCCCGCGCGATACGAAGCGCCGCCATGTCGGCCTCGGTGCCGGACTGAAGGAAACGGACCACGTCGACCGCCGGCATGTGCTCGATTATCTTTCTCGCCGCCAGCAGCTCGTACTCCGAGGTGAGCCCGGTCGCTGGCCCCTTATCCCGTATTATCTTGATTATCTCGTCGTCGAGCGGGTCGTAATGGTGGCCCAGGATGATCGGCGCCCCGCACATCAGGTAGTCGATGTACTCGTTGCCGTCCACGTCCCACATCTTGTAGCCCCTGGCCCTGTCCATGGTCAAAGGGAATGGGTGGCTTGTCGCAAGGTTGTGCTCGACGCCTCCGGGGATGAGACTCTTGAGCTCCTCGTATATCTCGAGCGACCTCCCGTGGGTCTTGTAGAACTCGTCTTTGACCTTCTCCAGGACTCCTTCGGGGATGGGGTGCAGGTCGTCGTCCATGCACCTGGCCCTGCGCTCCATTATCTCGTCATATTCCATATCTGACTCACCTTCCTATTCCCAGGCATCGCCGGGTAAACGTCAATCAACCGATTTTATCAAAAAGACGAGTCGAACTGCAGGCTCAATTATTTTTGCAGCCGGTAAAGGCTAACTGTCTCTCGAGGCAGCTTCATCAGCCGCCTTTTCCAGGTTCCTCTGCTTTATCCGCTCCGTCAAGTCCTGGGCCTTTCGCCTGGCCTCTCTCTGCTTTTCATCCTCGGGCTCCCAGTAAGGCTGGAGTATCTTCCAGGTGATGGTGCCGCTCAGGGGCGGTTCCGGGTACGCGCCCATGTCGTAGAGCTCGTACCCCATGCACTCGACCGGCTCCTCCTGGTAGCAGGACCAGACTGTTTTTCTCACCAGGTCGGGGTCTCCCTGGAACTGGAGATCGACCAGCGTCAACTGCTCCCTGAACCTCTCTATCATCTCGCGCGAGATATTGAACAGGAACGGGTGAGGAGAGTCGGTCCCGATTATCCGCTGTTTCTAGTCCACTCCGTTCGCGAAAAGCGCCCTGATCACGTCTCCTATGAGGTGCCCAGGTGACTCCGGGCCTCCCATCACCAGGTAAGGGATATTGGGGTTTGAGACTATGTTGCAAATCACTTTTTCAAGCCCGATGTTCTCTGTCTGCAGCGTTCCCGACAACGCGGCGCTACTCGGTGTCAGTGTAGAGCTCCCGGTGTTCCGGGGGCAGTGCCGCGAAAGTCTTCGCGGCCTCGCGGGCGCTCAACACCTCCATATCGCCGTTCTCGCGCTGGATGACACAGCCCGACCTCTTCAGCAGGCGATAGTTGTCCCGTGTCTGCTTGTGGTCGCCCCAGCAGACCAGCTGGCAGTTCGCGCAGGTAAGACGAAGGCTCTCTTCCGCCAGAGCTGGGTTCACGTAGCCCCCCTCACCGTCCGTGCGCTCCGGCCACTTCGAGTATTTGCCTACGGCTTCGAGAAACACCTTCATCATCTCGTCATGGTCTTCCGGTACGCTGAACCGACCTGGCGACCAGGTCGACCACTTGCCGTCCCGACTCAATCCAGTGAAACCGCCGCACACGAACTGGCAGCCGAGGTACGAAGTCCGAGCGGCAAACCTGAAGGTTTCTCCGCCCAGGGTCACGCTCATCTCCTCGTCGGGACTGAACATGCCCGACGCGCACACCGCCACACAACTCTTGCACTTATCGCAGAACGAATCTTCCGGAGCCTCGGGCTCGGTGGGCTCGAGCTCAGCTTCCGTAACCGTGGTCCCAAGGAGTATCGCGGCGCCGTAGCCCTTTATCCCGATGTTGCCCGACCAGCCGAAGGCTCCGACCCCAGAGCGCGCAGCCACGTAACGGTGCGACAGGTCGGGAGGCATGCTTAGCTGCCACCCCTCGACCTCCGTGCGATAGATGGTGTTAGAGATGACCCTCTTGGAGGCAAACCCCTTTTCCTCGAGCCAGAGCGCCAGGGCCTTGGCGAGCCGCGAAGACCTCACATTGGTGTCGAAGTTGTCCCGCTCGTGGGCGGTGTGGTCCTGCTTAGAGAGAAAGTCGCGGATCTTGTCCCTATCCAGCGGGAGGGCGAAGCTCACGGCGGAGCGTGCCTCCGGAAGGATGTAGGTGAGGTCCGCGCTGGGTGGGCCGCCGGCCAGCGTTTCCCTTGTGGCAAAACCTACCTTTATCGCCCCCCGCTCCTGGAGGAACTCCTCAATCTCATGGTTCAGCGACAATTCCTTCGCCTCCCTCGTCAGTAACACCGTATCCCTTACCTGCCTCATTAGCTTCAGTCTACGCAACTTAAAGGCCTTCCGTCCATGCCAAGCTTAGTTGCCATATAATGACCGGTCAGTATAATAACTGAAGAAGCATTGACTGCGATCTCTTTCGCGAGGCTTAACCGGGAGGCTCGTTTATCAAGCCGGGAACACATCGATGACTAAACCAAGACGTCGCATGTCAAGAGAAGAGCGCAAGCAGGACATCCTCAAGGTCGCCGCCCGGGTCTTCACTCAAAAAGGTTACCGGCCCACGACCATCGATACCCTCGTCGAGGCGGCGGGAGTATCCAAGGGGCTCTTCTACATATATTTCGATTCAAAGAAGCAGGCGTTCATCGAGCTCATAGAATCATACTTCGCCGGCTTCGCGGCCGTCCTCGAGGAGAACCATCGCGCGCTCGAGGAGACGTTTTCCCACACCGCGAGCGCGTTTGAGGTCATAAGGACCTGGAGGGGAAACGTACTCAATATCCTCCAATACCATGTGGATAACCCCGACCTCGCCTTCGTCGTCTACCAGGAAGCGCTGGGAAGCGACGATGACTTCTCCGACAGGGTCAACGAGCTTACCGAGCGCGCCAACGACATGGTTGTCCAGGAGTTCGAGATGATGGCCCGGGCCGGGGCCATGAGGGACACCGACATCGAGCTGGTGGCCGCGGTGAGCCTGGGGTCGATCGTCTACGTGATCATGGACTTCGTCCTGAGGAAAAAAACAACCGACATCGAATCCCTCGCCGACCGCCTGATAGATTACCACGCCAGGGCGGTGGCTCCCGCGGGCGTTGACGTCGACCGCATCCTTCAAAAACTGTCGAAGCTGCCCGGCGCGAAGAAACCGGATGGCGGGTTCGCAGGCAAGCATTGATCGGTTAGAAAGCAAAGGGAGCCCCGCCCATTGCCCTGGCGAAACTCCCCAGTATCTGCCGTATTCGTTATCTCCTGGAGCGCTAGACTAACCGGTGAGGCTTGAGAGGCCCATCGCGAAGGGCATGTCACCCTCTATCTTGAGCTTGCCGCTCATGAAAGCGGTCGGCCCGGCGATATCACCCTTGCTGATGGATATCCAGTCCTCGACAGTGCACTTGAAAGTGCTTTCCGGGGAGTCGGCACCGTTGAGGGTGACCTTTATCACCGCGTTCTCTCCGTCAGCGGTGGTGAGGTCTAGGACGATGGTGCCCGCTACGCCCTTGATCTGGTCCAGGCGAGCCTTGTTCATCTGGCTCATGTCCGTGAACATGTCGGTCGCGCCTTCCATCTTGCCTGTGACGGCCGCCCGGAAGACGTCTTCAGTCATTTTCAGCCTGACGAGGGGGTCGTCGATCGGACCCTCCTTGACCTCGAGCTCCTTCCCGTCCTTCACCACGATGCCGTAAGTGGACGCGTCAACGTCGAACTGCACGCCGATGACCGTGCCCTCCATACCCAGCGCCGCCGCCCCGGCGACCTGCTCGGCGAAGATCTTGGGCACGAACTCGTCGAAGTACTGCTTTACACCTACATTCTCCGGCACTTCCGCCATTCCAGATACCTCCTTTTAAGCAACTGGCTTATACCATGCCCCACTTTCAGTAACAAACTGACCGGTCAGTATAATATGCTTTATGACACCTGTGGTCAATAGCCCACGTAGAGGAGAAGCGCAAGGAGTCCGAAAAAACGACGCCTACGCTATGATAAAATCCCTGAGCGGTACGACCGATGGAGAATAAGACTATCGAAAGAGGTGTCACGTTATGCAGAACGATCGAAACCCGTACCACGAGATGCTCGCCCCCGATGATTGCGCACTGGTCGTTATCGACCTCCAGGGAAAACTGCTCGCCCTTATGGACGACAGTCAAAGAGTTCTTGAGAACACCGTCAAGTTGCTCCGGTTCGCGGACATCGTGGGCCTGCCGGTGCTGGTGACCGAGCAGCAGAACCTGGGCCCCACCGTCGACGAGGCCAGGTCGGTGATGACCGGGTTCGAGGCCATCACGAAGATAGAGTTCGATGCCTGCAAGCGGCCCGAGTTTGTTGATGCCCTCGCGAAACTTGGCAGAAACTCCGTCATCATAGCGGGTATAGAGAGCCACATCTGCGTGACACAGACAGTCCTGCACCTGCTGCCTGATTACAAAGTGCACGTCGTGAGCGACGCGGTTGCCTCCCGGATACCGCAGCACAAAGAGGTCGCCATCGAGCGAATGCGGCAGGCCGGCGCGGTCGTTTCCTCCACCGAGATGGTAATGTACGAGATTCTCGAGCGCGCGGGGACGGACGAGTTCAGGCAAGCCCTGAAACTGGTGAAATAGCAGTTATTGCCAGCGTTTTGAAGTGATATATTGCTTGTGGGCTGCCAATCAATATAATTCCTTATAGCAGTCAATTACCTTCCGGGTGGAAGGCTGGTTGTCTGGCAAGAGCGGGAACGCTCGCTCGGGGTCTATGAGTCGAACGGAAATGGAGGAAGATATGGCGGAAATAAGGGAATGCGTATTGGTCGACGGTGTCAGGACGCCCAACGCCAGGGCACATCCGGCGAAGGGCTGGTTCAGGAACCTGAGGCCCGACGAGTTGCTTACGGTTGTCTACGAGGAGCTGTTCAAGCGGAACCCGCAGGTGAAGCCCGAGGAAATCGAGGCGGTCTTCTGCGGGACCGCCAACCAGACCGGGATGCAGAACGACGTCGCCCGGTTCGGCTGGCTCGCCTCAGGCCTGCCAGTTGAGGTCCCCACCAACGGCATCAACCAGCAGTGCCCCTCTGGGATGGCCGCGATCGAGCACGCCGCGCGCGCCATAATGGCTGACGAGGGCGATATCTACATCGCCTCGGGCGTCGAGGACATGATGAACATCGGGATGGGGATGGGGATGGACTTCCCACCCAGGCTCGCCAATTACTTCAACCCGGCGGAGCTGCCGATGGGCCCGACCGCGGAGAAGCTCTCCGAGGCAGAGGGTATCACCCGCGCCGACCAGGAGCTGGTCGCATACCACAGCCACCTGCGCGCGAAAGCGGCGCGCGACGCCGGGAAGTTCGACGATGAGATCGTGGCGGTGACGGGGGTCGACGACGAGGGCAACGAGTCCGTGGTCACAAAGGACCAGTGGATAAGGGACGAACCCTCGCTCGAGCAGATGGCCGGGATGAAGCCGGCGTTCAGGCCTGACGGGGTGGTAACGGCCGGTACGAGCTCTCCGCTCACCACCGGGGCGTGCGCTACGCTTCTCATGAGCCGCGACAAAGCCGACGAGCTCGGCCTTTCCTATCACGTTAAGTACGCCGGCGGCCAGATGCACGGCTGGGACCCGACCATGATGGGCATGTCCGCGTACCATGCCGCAAAGAAGCTGCTCGACCGCAAAGGCATGAAGGCGAGCGACGTGGATGTCTTCGAGGTCCACGAGGCGTTCAGCGTCGTGACGCTGGCGTGCGTCCGCAATCTCGGTATCGCCGAGAACGCTCCGTTCGAGAACGCGAACCTCTGGGGCGGCGCCCTTGCGCTCGGCCACCCGCTGGGCGAGTCGGGAACGCGCCTTGTGATCACCCTGGTCAACGTCATGAAAAAAGAGAAACCGGACGCGAAGTTCGGCATGGCCATGATGTGCGGCGGGTTCGGCAACGGCAACGCCTCGCTCTGGGAGAGAGTCGAATAAAGGACAACATGGTATCGCGCCCGAGAAATGAGGGGGCTTAAAGGCTCCCTCATTTGCTTTATCGCGAATATAATGTTCGAAGGGGTGTTACAACTGCCTGCATTCCGGGTCTGACCCCACCCTCAAGACTTAAGGAAGGTGTGCCAATTGCCTGAGCTCGAGAACCTCTTCAGCCCGGTTAAGATCAACAAGCTCGAGCTTGCCAACCGGGCGGTGATGCCCGCCATGGGCACCGGCTATGGCGGCTTGGACGGGACTGTGACCGACCGCCTGGTCGCCTATCTCGCGCGCCGCGCCCGCGGGGGCGCGGGTCTGATAATCACCGAGGTCTGCGCCGTCGACACACGCGGCAAGGGCTTCCCCTCCGAGATAGGGGCCTGGTCCGACGAGCTGACCGTGAGCCTGGCCAGGATACCCGATGCCGTGCACAGGGAGGGCTCAAAAACGGCGCTCCAGCTGCACCATGCCGGGCGTGAGACCTTTGAGGCGTTTGCGGGAGCTCCGCCCGAAGCTCCCTCCGCGATACCCAGCGCTATCCTCAAACAGCCTTGCGAGGAAATGAGCACCGAGCGCATTGCCGAGGTCGTCGAGGCGTACGCCTGCGCGGCGGGCAGGGCTCGCGAGGCGGGTTTCGACGCGGTCGAGGTGCACGGAGCCCACGGCTACCTCGTGAACCAGTTCCTCTCCCCTTTCAGCAACCGGCGCGGCGACGAGTACGGGGGCTCGGAGGAGAACAGGGCCCGATTTGCCCTCGAGGTCCTGATGGCGGTACGCAAAAAGGTCGGGGGCGACTTTCCCGTCCTCATCCGGGTATCCGCCGACGAGGTCGTCAAGGGCGGTTACGACATGGAGTTCATGGAGTGGCTGGCGCCCAGGCTGGTGGAGGCAGGCGCCGACTGCATCCACGTTTCGGTGGGGGTTGCCTCTACCCCGGGTGGCCTTACGATAGCAACGATGGATACAGAGGCAGGGTTTAACCTTCCGCGCGCCCGCGCGATAAAGCAGGTGGTGGACGTCCCGGTCATCGGCGTCGGTCGCATCAATGACCCGCGGCTCGCCGACACAGCCATAGAGGTCGACGATGCCGACCTCGTGAGCTTCGGCCGCCAGCACCTGGCCGACCCGGACTTCCTGGCAAAGGCCCGCCGGGGTGAGTTCGAGGACATCCGAGAGTGCCTCTGCTGCAACCAGGGGTGCATCGAACGCCTTGCCTTCGAGCTCAAAGCCGTGACGTGCACCATCAACCCGGAGTGCGGCGAGGAGTACAAGGGCGCACCCGCGACGGTGGAGAAACCGCTGCGAGTATGGGTCGTCGGCGGCGGGCCTGCGGGCCTGTCGGCTGCTATGAGCGCGAGCGAGCGCGGTCACTCGGTCGACCTGTTCGAGCGCGGTGACGTTCTGGGCGGACAGCTCCTTCCCGCGAGCAGGCCGCCCAACAAGAAGGTCTTCACCAGCTGGGTCGAATGGGCCGCGCGCAGGCTCGAGGCGGCAGGTGTGAAGATCCACACGGGCAGGGCTCTCACCTGGGACCGGATCGTGGAAGGCAAGCCCGATTACGTGATACTGGCTACTGGCGCCAGGCCGCTGGTGCCGGACATACCCGGCATCGACTCCGAGAACGTGGTCGACGCGCGCGAGCTTCTTCTGGGCAGGACGACCCTCGCCAGCAGGGCGGTCATCCTCGGCGCCGGCTATGTCGGAATGGAGACCGCCGACTACCTGAGTGCCAGGGGCATAAAAGCGACACTGCTCGAGATGAGCCTTTCGCCCCCGGTGAGCAAGCTGACCACTCACGGCTGGTGGATGTACAAGCGCCTGAAGGAAGTCGGTGGAACGCTGCTGCTCGGCGCCGAAGTCGTGGGTATCGAGCCCCATGCGGTCACCTATGTGCAGGACGGCCGGGAACATGCCCTCGAGCCCGCCGGACCTGTAGTCAACGCCATGGGCGCTCGACCCGAGGTGGAGCTGCTGGGAGCCCTCGAGGAGCGGGGCATCCCGCACGCCGTCGTCGGCGACGCTTCGTCGCCGCGCAGGCTGATCGAGGCCGTGCACGAAGGCCACGCCGCCGGGCTCGAGGTCTAAGTGCTCCCTCCAGGTAGAACCTACTCCTTGCGCCTGGCGAGCTCCTCTTCCAGCAAGGCCCTCCTCAGGACCTTGCCCACAAGGGTCTTCGGCAGCTCGGCGCGAAATTCGACATGCCTGGGTGCCTTGTAAGCAGCCAGCCGCTCCCGGCAGAACTCGATTATCTCCTCTTCGGTGACGGTCTGACCCTCCTTCAACACGACGTACGCTTTTACCGTCTCTCCCCTGTACTCGTCGGGGATGCCCACGGCGACCGCTTCGGCGACCTTGGGGTGCTCGTAAAGGACCTCGTCGATCTCGCGCGGGTAGATGTTGAAGCCGCCGGCGATTATCATGTCTTTCTTGCGGTCGACTATATAGAAGTAGCCGTCCTCGTCCATCGTGGCGATATCACCGGTGTGAAGCCAGCCGCCCTTTAGCGTTTCCTCGGTCTCCTCGGGCTTGTTCCAGTAGCCCTTCATCACCTGTGGGCCGCGTATGAGGAGCTCTCCGGGCTCGTTGACGCCGAGTTCCAACCCGTCATCGTCGAGGTCCACTATCCTGCAGTCGGTGTCGGGAAACGGGATGCCCACCGAGCCTATCTTCTTCATCCCCAGGATGGGGTTCGAGTGGGTTACCGGGGAGGCTTCGGACAACCCGTACCCCTCGCAGAATATACCCCCGGAGATGTGGCTGAACTTCTTGAGCACCTCCACCGGAAGAGGCGCCGAGCCGCTGTTGCAGAGCTTTATCTTGTCGACCCCGTAAGCGAGAGCCTCCGGATGGTTCAGGATGGCGGTATAGATCGTCGGCACGCCGGGGAAGAAGTTCGGCTTGTATGTCTTTATTGCCTGAAGGAGCATGTTGATCTCGAACTGCGGTATGAGGATCATGGTCGAGGCGTTGAAAACAGCGTTGTTCATCGCCACGGACTGGCCGTACGAGTGGAAAAACGGTATGACGCAGAGGTAGACGTCCTTGCCCCGCTGGATGAACTCCCTGCCCCATGCGCCTATCTGGAGCGCGTTCGCCAGGAGGTTCCGGTGGGTGAGCATGACACCCTTGGCCACGCCGGTGGTCCCGCCCGTATACTGCAGCGCGGCCAGGTCCTCCAGCGGGTCGATCTCGATGTCCGGGATATCAGGCGTAGACTCCGCTATCACGTCGAGGAAGTAGTAGATATCCGGAGCTTTTTCAGCGGCCGGTTTCACCGGCGTCTCCATGTAGTCGGTGATGCTGGTCACGATGCGCCTCTTGAGAGTCGTGCTCTCTTTAACCGCCTCGATTCGGGAATGAAAGAGGTCGAGATAGATAATGGTCTCGGAGCCCGAGTCGTTTAGCTCGTACTCTATCTCCCTCTCGACGTGCAACGGGCTGATGTTGGTGACCACCCCGCCAGCCTCCAGCACGCCGTAATACGAGATGAGCATCTGCGGGCAGTTTGGCAGCATGAGCGCGACCCGGTCACCCTTCCTGACCCCCATGTCAACCAGCGCGGTAGCCATGCGCCTCGCTTTGTCCTTCAGCTCGGCGTAGGTCATCAACTGGTCAAAGAATATCGTGGCAACGTTGTCCTCATGGAGAAGGCAACCATATTCCAGGACCTGCTGCAGGGGTATCTTCGGGTAACGAATGCTCTCCGGCACGAAGTAGTCGTAGTTTTCGAGCCACACTTTTTCCATTTGAACCTCCGCTCGCTCATCCGATGTTCCATTCAATACGGGCGCTTCCAGTGTGCCAATCGACCGCTTGAACAATAGTAAACAACAAGTCTACACCGTTCCAGGCGATACTGCCGGCGGTTGCTTCGGCTGCCGTGTCATCATATTATCAACCTGGCGTTAAAGATAAGGAGACCTTGATGGCATCTTCAAGAAAGCGGATTCCAAGGGAGCAGCGGAAAGCGGAGATCCTCGACGCGGCGGTCAAAGTTTTCGCGGCGAAAGGTTACCGAAGCGCCTCAATAACGGATATCAACGAGAACGCGGGAATCGCCCGTGGGACATTTTACCTGTACTTCGACTCCAAGAAAGACGTATTCCTCGAGATCATCGAGTCCTATTTCAAGCAGTACGCCCGCATTCTGGGGGAAAACCAGGAGCGCCTGGAAAAAGCGTTCGAGAGTGGTGATGATCCTCTGGGAAGCTGGAGGGAGAACGCGCTGGACGTTCTCAGGTTCCACAGCGAGAACCCGGAGCTCGCGGACATAGTCTACAGGCAGGCCATCGGCAGGGACGAGGACTTCTCCGTTCGGTTCGCGGAGCTTACCGGCATCGCCAGGAAAAAGCTGGCCGATGGTTTCAAGCTGATGGCCGACAGGGGCTTGCTGAGAGACGTCGACATGGACGTGACCGTCTCCATCGTCATTGGCGCTGCGGCATACATAACAACCGACCAGATACTGCGGGAAAAACGCGCAGACCTCGAAAAAATGGCCGACGAGTTCGTGGACAATCAGATAAGGGCCCTGGCTTCGCCCAGGATAGACCCTGAAAAAGCAATAGAGGCCTCCAAGGCGGGGCGGACCGCTAAGTAGTGCCAGGCAAGCAGCCTGACGCTTATTTTGAATGCTTGCCGGTTACCGGTCGAAGCTTAAGACGGAATATGACTCAGTAGTTTGCCCGCGTTCCTCATAATCGTCGCCAGCGGGCCTTTGAGTGGTATGTAACCTTCACGCCTGTACCAGTCGATGGCCCTCCGTATAGACTCCTCGACCGGCCCTGGCACATATCCAAGCTTCTCTTTCGCCTTTCCAATATCGAAGTAGAGGTGTTGGGCGGAGTAGGCGATCTCCTTGCCGGTGGTCACCGGCGGCTGGCCTCTCAAGTCCGCCAGCTTCTCGAACAGGTTTCCGAACAGCCTGGCGACCGGGACCGGCATCCGGATGAAACGGATGTCCATGCCGGCCGCCGCGGCAACCATCTCCAGGAGCTCCTGGATGGTAACGTTCTTGTTGCCGAGAATGTACATCTCGCCGACCTCCCCGTGCTTTGCCGCAAGCACGTGGCCTTTCGCGACGTCCATTACGTCAACGATGTTCACACCGCCTTCGAAGGCGAGTAGCTGCATGCCGTTGGCCGTGTCGAGGATGATCTTACCGGTCGGAGTCGGGGCTACGTCTCCCTCCCCGTACGGGAAACACGGGTTGACGACGACCAGCGGAAGCCCCCCTTCCCTGGCAAAGGTCAGCGCTTCCTGCTGGGAAAGGTGCTTGGTAAGTATGTAATCGCTCGTCTTCTTCCACTGGTTGAACTCGGTAGTTTCATCAGAGAGCTGCTTGCCGGGTGCCAGCCCGAGCCCGGCGATGGAGCTCGTGTAGACAACCTTCTCCAATTCTGAGCGCCTGGCCGCCCAGAGGACGTTGCGCGTGCCCTGGAGGTTCACCTTGTAGAAGATGCTTCGGTCCTTCGCCCAGATCGCGAATATCGCGGCCAGGTGGAAAAGGGTGTCGCAGCCTTTCAGCGCGGCGTCGATGCTCGAGACGTCCAGCACGTTGCCCTCGACCGTCTCAATGTCCACCCCTGCAAGGTTGCGCTGGTCCTCGCCGGGAAGGACCAGGGCGCGCACGTCAACGCCCTCATCCAGCAGCACGCGTACAACGTTGGAACCAATGAATCCCGCAGCCCCTGTCACAAGCGCTTTTTTCACGGCCGGCCCTCCTTCTAGAGATGTGTCGAGGGTAGCTTATCGCAGGGCGAAACCTCAAACCAGCAGTATCCGCGGCATTCGAACGCCGCCAGGGCCTTTGCGCTGGCTTTCCGAGTCTTCAGGGCGAGCCGTCAGGCTTTCCTGAAAGTGTATGCTAAGATGAGATAACGGCACATGGGCTGCAAACCGAGGAGGGCGCGGTATGGCACGGGGTGATTCCAGGCGTATTGCAATCGTTGTCGCGGTCATTATGGCGCTTCTGCTGGCATGGTTGCCGGGGGCATTCTGTTCACCTGGCGGACCGGCCGAGGACGAGCCCCCGGGCAATCCATACCTCGCCGACTCGCCGTGGGCTGTAAGCCACAGAAATCCTTACTGCCAGGCTTCAACACCTCTGCCGGGTCCAACGAAAGGCAAGGGCCTCGAGTACACGCACCGCTTCACTGGCTTCGATGTTCCCGTTAACCTGCAGTTCTCGAGCGCCTACCCTGATGGCAAACGCGCGATCTGGGCGTCAACCGTCGTCGCCTTCGGTCATAGCCGTGTGCTGAAGCTTGAGCCCGACAACCTTGCTGTCATCGACGACTACAATCCGATGGCAAGGGAAGGTGCGCCGTTCAAGGTCGGCTCCTCTGTGAGCGGCGCCTACAGCGTCCTGGACAGGGACGGCAATTTCTTTGTCCCCAGCTGGAAAGGCTGTGGCATTGACGCTTTCGGCGACCGGCAACCAGGCGTAAGCGGTTCCTCGATATCCCTCAGAAAACGGTTTCTTATCCCCGATGAGAGACTGCTCCGTCCAGGGGTGGACGGTATAGTCGGCATGACGATGACTTACGACGGCATGGTCGCCTTTGCCACCAGGTTCGGAACCGTTGGTGTGGTCGGCCGGGACCTCTCGGCAGCTTCCGCTCGTTACCTGTCACTCAACGAAGGCGTGCCCGCTGACACCCCGGACGACCAACTGGAGCAGGTCTCAAACTCAATAGCGGCTGACGAGAGCGGGGGCATCTACGTGGTGACCGACCGGAAGCTGTACCGCGTGCAGTGGTCAGGGTCCGCTCTGTCGATTCGAGACGCCGAGGGCGGCTGGTGCGCGGCCTACGATGCCGGCACGGGCGAGCAGGCGGGCCGGCTTGGCAAGGGCTCGGGGGCTACACCGACAGTCATGGGCACCGGCAACCAGGACAAGTTTATCGTGATCACGGACGGCCAGAAGCTGATGCACCTGGTTCTTTTCTGGAAGGATGGCATACCTTCCGACTGGCAGCCTGTCGCGCCGGGTAAGGACAGGCGCATGGCGGCCGAGGTCCCGGTAACGTTCGGTGACCCCGGGGCGACCGAATCGAACTCGGAGCAGTCCGTCCTGGTGCGGGGGTACGGCGCGGTTGTGGTCAACAACGACCTGCGCTGCAGCCTGCTCGACGCCCTCCCGCAGGCCCTGCAGCCGTTCTCCATGCTCTTCTCCAACATCCCGTGGATTGCCCCTTACGGCATCGAGAAGTTCGAGTGGGACCCGGCCTCGCGCACCTGCCGGAGCAGATGGGCCAACAGGAAGGTGAGCCTTCCAAACGCCATACCGTGCATGAGCTCGTCAACCGGTCTCGTTTACTGCGTCGGTCAGCGTTTCGGTTTCTGGACCCTGGAAGCCATCGACTGGCGGACCGGGAAGTCCAGGTTCCGCCGCTACCTGAGCCCCTGGCCATGGGACAACAGCTTCTACGCGGCAACCGAGATAGGCCCCGACGGCGCCATATACTACGGCACGCTGTCCGGCGTCACGAGATTGAAGCCGCGCCCGTGATGACCGGGCGCCCGATCGGCGATGACAGAAGGCATTGGGCGGCGAAGACGGGAATGAGGCCGTGAGCGAACTATCCGGGCAACTCGACAAGGTATTCCGCCCTCGCTCGATAGCGGTAGTCGGGGTCTCTTCACGCATGGACAACCCCGGCACCCTGCTGCTGCGCTCCATAAAGGACATGGGCTTCGAGGGCCCGCTCTACCCCGTGAACCCCAAGTACGGCGAGGTCCTCGAGCTTGCGTGCTACCCGGCGATAAGAGACATTCCATCTCCACCGGACCTCGTAATACTGTCTATACCTCCCGCTTCGGTTCCCGGCGCGGTGGCCGAATGCGTGGAGGCCGGCGTGTCGGCGTGCGTGATAAACACCGCCGGCTTCTCGGAGACGGGCAGGCCGGAGGGCGCCCGGCTCGAGCGCGAGATACTCCAGGCGTTGAGCGGCTCGCGGCTGAGGCTCGTCGGCCCCAACTGCCTTGGAATATACTCCTCCACCGGAAGGGTGGCCCTTTTCGGGGGCCAGCGGCCATCGGGTGGGAAGGTCAGCCTGATCTCACAGAGTGGCTCCATCGCGTCCATGCTTTACATCCTCGGAGCCGAGCGGGCGGTACTCTTCTCCAAGATGGTGAGCGGCGGCAACGAGCTTGACTTGAACTGCGCCGATTACCTGGAGTACCTGGCCGACGACCCGGAGACCGAAATAATCGCCAGCTACCTCGAGCAGGTGCGTGATGCGCGACGGTTCCTGGAGGCGGCATTGAGGATCAAGGGGAAGAAACCTCACCTGGTGTGGAGGGCTGGCCTGACTGGAACGGGGCGGCGAGCGGCCGCGTCGCACACGTCGGCGATGTCGGGCAGCGAGGCAATCTGGCGCGCGGCGGCGGTGCAGGCGGGCATCGTCATGGTCGAGGACCTGGCTGAAGCCATCGACACCATCGCCACGTTCTATCACTTGAGCCGGCCTGGCGGGCGGCGTTTATGCGTCATCAGCCCCCCCGGCGGTATTGCGGTCAACTCGGCCGACGCCGCGGAAAGGAACGGGCTTCCTCTTCCGGCCCTCGACGACAGCACCATCGGGCGCCTGGGCGATTTCCTGCCGGGCGAGGGCACGGGATTCAACAACCCCGTGGACATGGGCTTCGGCGCGGTCATACCCGGAAACCTGCTGGAGACAATAAAGATTTCGGCAGCAGATCCGAACGTGGACATCATCATGGTCGTGGCGGGCGCTCCCGCGTTTCGCGAGGGAGACCCGGGGCTCATCAAGATGCACACCCGAGAGATAAAGGACGCCGCCGCCGCCATAGACAAGCCCATGGTCGTCATAGGCATGCCCACCGGGTTCGCATTCCCCTACATGGCTGAGCTGCACTGGGCGCGGATTCCCTGCTACCTCTCGCCGAACGCCGCCTGCCGCGCGCTGGCCGCGTACCTGGGCTTCCACCGCCTCTAGGTTTTAGGGGCAGCCGTACGCATTGCCGGCGTCTTCTGGTGACGCAAGCTATCATGTCAGGGCGTTGTTCGAGCCGAACCAGCGTTTGACGACCGGGGTGGGGCTGATTTTCACGAACGGGATTGATAGTATTCTTCCCGAGAGTTAGCTCCACTGAGTCTTCCAATATCGGTACAGGAGGCCCTTGATGAAGAAAACAGCTATTTCAGCATTTGTCCTGTTCCTACTGGCATCCGCTCTGCCCGGCTGCGGCGGCCCGTCGGTTGTGAAGATAGGAGTGATTGCCGAGATTACCGGCAGCATGCCTGCGGTGGGAAAGTCCTGCGAGACTTTGGCCAGGCTTGCGGTCAAGAAGATAAACGACTCCGGCGGTATCGTTGTCGGCGGGAAGAAGTACAAGATCGAGCTGGTGATAGAGGACAGCGCCTCCGAGCCGAAAAAGGCGGCGGCTGCGGCCAGGAAGCTCATCGAGCAGGACGGCGTCCTGGCAATCGTCGGGCCCAACTCGAGCAGCAACGCCGTTGCCGCCTCCGACGTTGCCAACAGCGCCGGCGTTCTGTTGATAGCGCCATGGTCGACCAACCCCAAGACCACGATCGACGAGAAGACGGGCAAGCCAAAGAAGACCGTGTACCGCGCCTGCTTCACCGACTACTTCGAGTCGGAGGCGCTCGGCGTGTTCGCAAGGGACAAGTTGAACGCGCTCAGGGCGGCGGTCCTGTACGACGATTCGACCGACGTGCTGAAAAACCAGGCTCAGCTCTTCAGGAAAAGCTTTGAGGCGAACGGCGGGCAGGTCGTCGCCTTCGAGACCTTCAAGGCGGGGGCCCCGGACTACTCCTCGCAGCTCGACCGTGTGAAGGCGGCCGCGCCTGACATCCTCTTCCTCCCCTCCTACTACACGGACGTCGCAACGCAGGTCGAGCAGGCAAGGGGAAAAGGCATCTCCGCCACCTTCATCGGAAGTGACGCCTGGAGCACGCCGGAGCTCATAAAGATGGGCGGAGCCAACATCGAGGGCTCGTACCTCTTCAATCACTACTCATCCGAGTCGCCCGACCGGCTTACACAGAAGTTCGTCGAAGCGTACAAGGCGGAGTACGGGAGCGTGCCCGACGATGTGGGCGCGCTCACCTATGACTCCATCGGGCTGCTGGCCGGGGCATTTGGCAACGGTGGCGGGCTCGACCGCGCCTCCGTCCTGGAAGGCATGGGCAAGGTCGAGGAGTACAAGGGCGCCACCGGCACCATGCTCTTCCGGCCGGGCTCGCGCGACCCGAGCAAGTGCGGCGTCATAATCCAGATAAAGAACGGCAAGTTCAACTGGTTCGCCGATATTGACCCTGCTCCGGGCAAATAACCCGGAGCGGGCAGGCGGCAGGGCAAACTTCTTTACGTCACCCGGTTCGCGACGTGCCCGCGGCAGGCTCGCAGGACCTCGTCCGAAAGAGGTGTGCCGTTGAGCGCACGTGCAAGCGTCATGCCGCCCACCATCAGCGACAGCGATGCCAGGGCCTCGCCTCGCGGTGAGGCGACCCCGGCCTCACCGAGCTTCGGCTCGAGCTCCGAGACGAATGAGTCTATCTCCACCGCGAGCGCGTCCCGCACGGGCTGGTCGGCGTGTGCGATCTCGCCCGCGGTGGCGGGTAGGGGGCATCCGTGGACGGGCGCGTCCCGGTGGGCCCTCGAAAGGTACCTGTGGGCGACCGCCTCGATCCATTCAGCCCCGCGCCTGTCCTCGAGTCCTGTCTGCAGAAGCTCTGCGGCCTCCCTGAAAGACGACCGGAGCGCCTCTATGACCAGCGCCTGCTTCGAGGGAAAGTGCGCGTAGAAACCACCGACGGTCATCCCCGCACCGTCCATGACACCCGCTACGCTGGTGCCCGCGATGCCCTTCTCCTTGAGCTGGCAACCCGCTGACTCCAGTATCCTCTGTCGGCTCTTCCCTTTGCCCTCATACCTGGTCATCAGGGCGGCCTCCTTTCCCGATGCTGCCACGCGAGGCGACTCGCTAGCCGTTCATCCTGGCGGCCACAAACTCCGCGACATCCGGGGGCGGCTTGATTACTTCGCGAAGCACGAGTGCTATGGCCCCGTCTCCCCCGCAGGTCGGCGTGCAGACCCCGCACCCGATGCAGAGAGCCTCGTCCACGACCGCGATGTCGTCCTCGATGGTGATGGCCTCCATCGGGCACCTCTCCTCGCACGTGGCGCAGCCGACGCACGCTTCGTCGTCGACGCGAGCCAGGTAGTTTGAACGGGAAAACGTTTCGAGCCCGGCGACCTTCTTCGCCTGTATGAACGCGCAGCAGCATTCGCAGCAGCTGCATATGGTTGTGAGGCTGCCCTGGATGTTGTCGCAGTTGTGAACCATCCCCTCTTCGGTCGCATCTTTCAGTATCTTGAGGCACTCGACCCTGGTGATCTGCCGGCCCATCCCCTGCTCGACCATGTACCTGGCCATGCTCCCGAGGTGCAGGCAGTTCTCGAGCGAGTGGTCGCACCCCTCGCCCACGTACGTCTTCATCTGGCGGCACGGGCAGAACGCCACGCAGATAAACGTGTCTTCCCCGATCAAGGACTCGAGCGCGTCGTAAGGGAGCACCTGCGAGGCGTCCTCGAGGGACTCCCCTATGGGGACCACCCTGACCAGCGGCACCCCGCGTGCCAGCTCACCGCCGAACTCCTCACTCATATACTTTACCCACAGAGGGGCGAGGGCCCGGGTCATTTCGGTTTCTTTTCCTGCCCAGAACGGGGTCTCCGAGAAACCGACCAGGCTTGGCAGCAGGCGGTATCTCCTCTCCTCACCGGGCTTCTGCTGGCTGAAAACCGTGCCCCGGCGCGCCATGCTCTCGATCAAATCCCCCAGGGAGCCGGCCTTCCCGGGCATCGCCGCTTTGTGCTCATCCATGGTCTTGCTCTCGAAGAGGCTGAGATTCAGCGCCACCTCCGCCTCTTCACCGGGGTACAGTACCGCTAGTATCCTTAAGAGAGTCGGTGACATGGGCACGCCGGCCGGCGCCTTGTCCAGCCTGGCGGCAAGCTCTTCGTATATGTTCTCAGACATACCGATTACCTCCAATCCACCGATACAACCCTGCTTGCATCGAGTCTCACGTCTTCATCCTGGCGGAGAGGAACGCCTGAGCGTCCGGTGGAGGAACAGTCTCGGCTCTGACTTTCAGAAGGATGGCGTTATCGCCGCCGCAGGTCGGGGTGCACACGCCGCACCCGATGCAGGCATCCGCGTCCACAACTGCGACGTCGTCGACAGTTATGGCGTTGACGGGACACCTGTCCTCGCACACGCCGCAGGCTACGCAGCCGTCGGCGTCGACACGAGCCACGTAGTTGGAACGCGATATGGTATCGAAATCAGCGCGCTTTGCCCGGAAAAAGGCGCAGCAGCAGGAGCAGCAGTTGCAGATAGTCCGGAGGCTGCCCTGTACGTTGTCGCAGACGTGGACCAGGCCTTCCTCCGTTGAGTTCCTGAGTATCTCGAGCGCCTCGTCCCTGTTGATCTGTCGTGCCATGCCCTGCTCGACGATGTACCTGCCGAGGCTCCCGAAGTGCATGCAGTTCTCGGTCGTCCGCTCGCAGCCCTCCCCGAGGTAAGTCCCGATCTGCCGGCATGGGCAATGCCCCACCGCCATGAACGACGCCTCGGTCAACTTGTCCTTGAGGGCATCGAAAGGGAGCACCTCAGACTCGTCCTCGAGCGACTCGGCGATTGGAACCACCCTGATCAGCGGCAGCCCCCTCTCCATCTCTTTCCCGAACGCCTCCCGCATGTAGTCCCTCCAGAGAGGCGCGAGCGCCCGCTTCTCCGGGGTGTCCTCCCCCGAAAGGAACGGGACCTCGGCGAAACCGACCACGCTGGGAAGCAGCCTGTATATGCGCTCTCGGCCCGGCTTCTGCTCGGTGAGCACTGTCCCGCGGCGCGCCATGGCGGCAAGCAGCCCCTCGAGCCGGCCAGCCTTCTCGGGCGCGAGTTCCTCACATTCAGCCAGCGTCTTGTTCTCGTAGATGCTGAGCCGGCATGCGACCTCGGCCTCTTCGCCGGGGTACAGGATCTCGAGGATTCCCATCAGCGCCGGAGACATCGGCGCACCGGCTATCGCCTTGTCCAGATGCGCGGCCAGTTGCACATATACATCCTCTGACATATCAACCTCCAGTTCCGCTGCGTGCAGCCGACGCTTGCGGGAAAGCCGTTGTTCAAGCCATACCCCGGCCGGCCGCATCTCATATTACGACCGTTATATTATAGGCGTAATATGAACTTGTCAATCGCGTGCCTCGGTTGTGGCTGCTGCGATGACCAGGTAGGCACAGCACCCGTTCCCCGTGGACGAAAGATATGCAAGAAAGTGACCTGACCCCAATGTTGCATGTTGACCTGACACCCATGCCGTGAGGTAGGATTGCTTAACACTGGCGGTATCAGGGAGGTGGCGAGCGGATGGATTTTGACTACCAGGACCCAGTCTACGTCAACCAGCGCCAGCTGGTCATTGGTGAGATGCTGTCGCGCATGGCGCGCCTTCAACCAGGGGAAGAGGCGCTTGTTTTCGAGGACAGGCGCTATACGTACCTGGACTTCGACAAGCGGACCGACAGGCTGGCCAACGCCCTCTCGTCGGCTGGAATCAATAAGCAGGGCAAAGTCGCCCAACTGCTCTTTAACTGCAGTGAGCTCGTCGAGGCTTACTTCGCGGTCTGCAAGCTCGGTGCCGTCAACGTGCCGTTGAACTTCCGGCTCAAAGGGCCGGAGATCCTTTACCAGATAACCAACAGCGAGACCTCGCTCATCATCTTCGGAGAGGAGTTCACCGCAGTCATTGACGAGATTAGAAGCGAGATACCGGGCGTGACCTTCGTCTGCGTCGGCGCCAACGTCCCCGACTTCGCAAGGCCCTTCGAGGAACTGCTTGACAGCGGGGAGGACCGGCCTGTTGGTGTCACGGTCCACGACGACGACCCGGCGTTCATCATGTACACCTCCGGGACAACCGGAAAGCCCAAGGGCGCGGTGCTCACCCATAAGAACCAGATGATGAATGTCCTTAACTGCACCATCGAGCTGCTGAAAGTGGCGCCGGGAATGGGAAACGACCGCGTGCAGTTCGTTGCGCCCCTTTTTCACGAGGCGGCGCTGGCGTTCGCTTTGGTCGTACTTTCCCAGGGGGCCGCGCTGTGCATCCAGAAGTATTTCATCCCCGAGGCGGTGGCCGCGCAGATCCAGGACGAGAAGTTGACGGCGACGCTTCTCATCCCGGTCATGACCACGCTGCTCATGAACATGGTCGACTTGAGTAAATACGACACTTCGACGCTCAAGTACTACATATCAGGCGCAGCCATCCTGCCAACCGAGACCAGGAAGCAGATATACGACGCCTTCCCCGGAATCCTTCTTTTCGACGTCTTCGGCCAGACGGAGATGAGCCCCGTGTCCTGCATGCTCAAGCCGGAGGACGGCAGGCGTAAGGTCGCTTCCGTCGGCAGGCCGGTAGTGAACGTGGAAGTCAAGGTCTTCGATGATAACGACCGGGAGGTGCCGGTGGGCCATGTGGGCGAGATAGTGTACCGCGGGCCCACGGTCATGAAGGAGTACTACCGCAACCCCGAGGCAACCGCGGAGACCCTTCGCAACGGCTGGTTCCACTCGGGCGACCTGGTGAAGAAAGACGAGGAAGGGTTCGTCTACGTCGTTGACCGGAAAAAAGACATGATAATCTCCGGCGGGGAGAACGTCTACGCGGCCGAAGTCGAGGACGTGTTGTATGAAAACCCGAAGATACTGGAGGCGGCCGTCATAGGCTCGTTCGACGATACCTGGGGAGAGATGGTCATGGCGGTCGTCGTCCCCAAGGAAGGCGTCGAGTTGACCGAGGACGAGGTCGTTGACTGGTGCGGCGAACGCCTTGCCGGCTACAAGAAGCCCAGGCGAATCGCTTTCATGGACGCCCTGCCTCGAAACGCGGCTATGAAAGTGCTGAAGTTCGAGCTTCGAGAGATGTACGGCAAGTCCGTTCGATACGATTGAGCCGCCGCGCACCCGAGGGGTCTTGACAAAGCTGACCTGTCCCGCTAAGTTAGTAATTACTAACGTTAGTGATTACTAACTTGCGAGGTGCGCCTTGGCTGGACCGGTGGACAAAGGAAACCCGGATCGACGCTCACAGATAATCAACTCCGCTTTGAACCTCATGTATGACCACGGTTTCGCGGGCGCTACCACTGCACGCATCGCCGCGGGGGTGGGGGTTTCGGAGCCCGCTCTATACCGGCATTTCAAGAACAAGCAGGAGATACTCCTCGCGGCGCTCGACGAAGTGAGCGCGCGCCTGATACGCCACACCGTTTCCGCCGCCGGCTCCGAGGAGGACGAGATCGAGCGCCTCCGGCTCATGAGTGCCGCCTACTACGATTTCGTGATGTCACATCCCAATGAGACGAGGGTGCTCTTCGACGCCCTCAGCGCTGCCGGGAACGACGAGATGCGCAATGGCCTGCGGTCCAAGTTCTCGCAACTCCTCGGCATGGTGGAAATCGTGCTTCGGCAGGGGGTTGACAAGGGGGCGTTTCGTCAGGATGTCGACGTGCCGCTTGTCGCCTGGGAGATAGTGTCGCTTGGGATCACTCTGTATTTCGCTTCAATACTGGACTTTAAGGACGTCCTCACCAGGGACAAGGCTTTAACCGCGGTGGAGAGGCTGCTCGCCTCTATCACCAGCAATAAACCAGAAAGGAGAACGACCAGATGAAGGCACTGATAATGGGTGGTGGGATGTCCGGCCTGGCCACAGCCATCAACCTGCTCGACCTCGGCGTGGAGGTGGAGCTCATCGAGGCCGACGACATGTTCGGCGGCAGGGCCAGCTCCTGGCTCGACAAAGATGGAGACATGATCGACAACGCGCTGCACGTGTTCTTCCCCTACTACGTAAACCTCATTAACTTCTTCAAGAAGATGGGTATCTACGAGAATATCACCTGGAAGGCTCCGGAGTTCTACTACATGCAGAAAGACGGCAAGGAGGCGGTACTCAAGTTTGCGAACCTTCCCGCCCCCCTTCACGCGGCCGCCGCCTACTTCTCGCTTATCAGGAACTACACCGAGTTGCCGAAGTGGAAGATGCTTTTTACGGCGCTCGCCATGGGCGTCGGTGTGTCGATGTACTCGAAGGAAAAGATTAACGAGCTCGACGAGATAACGTTCGGCATGTGGTCTTCCAGGTTTGCCCCCAGGGGCGCCTTCAAGCCGATGGAGCCGGGCATAAACGGCCTGACCTTCACCCCATCGTCGATGATCTCGGCGAAGGTCATGATCAACTGGTTCAAGAAGGTCAGCGCGGGGCCTGACACCTCCCGAATCGGTTTCGCCAACGGCGGCCTCGGCGAGATATGGGTTGACAACTGCCTGGACTACATAAGAAAGAAAGGCGGTACCTGCGAGCTGGGAAAGGCCGTCACCTCTATCAATATAATGGACGGCAAGGTGGCTGGCGTGACCGTCGAAGGCTCCGAGGAGCGGACCGCTGACCTGTACGTCTCCACGATGAGCCCGTACTCGCTACGAAATGTGTTGCCCGACGACAGCTTCAAGCTCGACTATTTCCAGGACCTCATGCACTTCCAATTCGCCCCGTCGCTCTCTCTGCAGGTCTGGTTCGACCGCAAGCTCACCGACGTGGACGTGACTTATTTCTCGACAGACTGCATATTCAACACCTATGCCGACCTCTCCAACGTTCTGCCCCACATCTTCAAAGGCGGAAGCATGTTCGAGATGGTCCTCTCCCCCGCCGACCACATACAGGGCCTGCCCGACGATGTAATATTCGATAAGGCTATCAAGCAGATAAAGGAGTTGTTCCCGAAGGCGCGCGAGGCCGAGGTGAAGAAGTGGAAGGTGGTCCGCGAGCGCCAGGGCGTATACCGGGCATACCCGGGGATGGAGAAGCACCGTCCTTACCAGCGCTCACCGTACGACAACTTCTATCTCGCCGGTGACTACACGAAGACGCACGTCTCCTCCGGAGGGATGGAGGCCGCGACGTGGACGGCCAACCACTGCTCCGAGCTTATCGCCGCCGACAAGCTCGGTAAGACCATATCGCTCAACGAGGAGTTCAACCCCGACCGGGGCCTCATGCCCATTATCAGGCCGGCGATGCGTTACGGCCCGGCGCTGGCAGGCCTCCTGATAGCGGCGAAGTTCGTCTCTCATCGGCTGAGCCGTAAGAAGAAGTAAAGCCCCCCCCACGATGGTCACGGCGGGGGTTCGCGTAAGCTCCCGCCGCTTCTTTTTCCCGCATTGCGTGCCGGTGGACACCGGCGCCTCTGACCTGATATATTTCGACCAACCTCTCGGTAGAATGTTGGATTCCCCCAAGGAGGAAAGCGGTGTTGCGAATCGTCGAGGAGAGCGTGAGGGCGGTCACCCCACACGTGCTGGGTACCGGGGCGATCGAGGACCTTCCCGAAGCCGTCCCGCGTGACTCCACCGACCTCCTGTCCGACTGGTTCGAGAGCAGCATCCCCGAGTTTCAGGCTGCAACCACCCTGGCCTTTCTGTCGCTGAACCTCTACTGCCTCATGCGGAAAGGTCGCACGTTTCCTCGTCTCGACCATGGTGCACAGGCAGCTGTCATGGGCAGGGTCTTCGGCATGAAAAGCGCAATCGCCTTTTTGTTCGTCTACTTACTCTCAACCCCGGCCGTGACCGCTTATTACAGCAGGGAGGACGTCCAGGCTGTTCTTGGGTTCGATATAGCCGCGCTTAAAGAAGAAGCAGGGAAGCGCGTGGTCACTCGCCGTGGAGAGCTCGACCAGCCGAGCGAACCGGATGCCGAAACGAGCCCTGGGGAGACTACGCTGTGATCCGCTCTGTCGAGGAAATCACCGGCGACCTCAGGCTATCCGCCGAGGTCGTTGTCATCGGCTCCGGGGCAGGAGGTGCCACAGTCGCCAAAGAGCTCTCAGAAGCGGGGCGCAAGGTGGTAGTGCTGGAGGCGGGCCGCCATTTCACCCGTGACGACTTCAACTTCCGCATGGACAACGCCTTCATCAACATGTACTGGTACGGCGCACAGGTGATGACGCTCGGAAGTCCTGTTTTCCTGCTTCCACAGGGAAAGACCGTCGGCGGAACTACAACCATCAATTCCGGGACCTGCTTCCGCATGCCCCACCGGGTGCTCAAGAGGTGGCACATCGACTTCGGGCTCTGGGAGATAGCAGATGAAGAGCTTGACCTGTACTACGCTGCCGTCGAGGAGTACCTGTTCGTGCAGAAATGCGACCCCGAGGTAATGGGCAAAAACGCCCTTCTGTTCCTCGAAGGGGCTCGCAAGCTCGGTCTCTCCGGGGGCATCCTGTCCCGCAACGCGAAGGAGTGTGAGGGATACGGGGTATGCTGTTTCGGCTGCCCTTCGAACGCCAAGCAGAGCGCGAACATCTCCTACATCCCGGACGCTGTGGAGGCTGGCTGCGAGGTCTATACCGGCTGCACTGTCGAAGAGGTCGTTGTCAGAAGCGGCAGGGCGGTGGGTGTCAGGGGCCGGTTCTGCGGCACGAGTAGAGGCGCCGCGGGCCCGAGGCTCGAGGTCGAGGCTGACGTTGTCGTCCTCGCCGCAGGAGCACTCCACACACCCCGCATGCTCCAGGTGCAGAAGCTGTGCACCTCCAGCGGGCAGGTTGGCCGCAATCTTACCATCCACCCCTGCTGCGGTACGGTCGCGCTTATGGACGAGGAAATGGGCAACCCGAAAGGGATACCACAGGCGACATATATAGATGAGTTCGCCGACGACGGTATCATGCTCGAGGGAGGCACCACGCCCCCGCTCGGAATCGCGATGCTTCTTCCCCACAAGGGCAGGCGCCTCGCGGAGTTCATGAGCGAATACCCCAACTTTGGAATATTCGGTGGGATGCTTTCCGAGCATTGCTCCACCGGACGCGTCGTTCCGCACCCTCTTGACGACCGGCGCCACTTGATCTTCTACACCCTTAGAGGTGAGGACCGGCGCAAGTACAAGTTCCTGACCGAACTGATGGCCGAGATATGGTTCAGCCTGGGCGCGAAGAGCCTCTTCACCACCAGCGCGAGTTTTGCCGAGATGCGCCCTTCCGACCTCTCTCGGTTCAAGAGGCAGAAAGCGAAGGTGTCAGACTTCATGCCCTCGAGCGCTTACCACCCGCTGGGCACCTGCCGGATGGGCTCCGATGCCGGCAGCTCGGTGGTGATGCACACCGGAGAGACATGGGAAGTCGAAAACCTGTTCATCTGCGACGGCAGCACCGTCCCGACTTCCCTGGGAGTCAACCCCCAGATGACCATCTTCGCCCTGGCCATGCGCTCGGCCGGGTTCATTGACGACCGCCTTGAAGCGCTCGCCTGCCGCACGCGACGATAAGACCGCGATTGAGCCGCTCCGAGGAATCAGCAAACGGCATTTGCCCTGCTCTATTTCATCACACCGGTCATGACTTGCACGTTATGTTCCATCATCTTCAAGTAACTGCTCGTCTCCAAGTCGTCAGGGTTTCCCAACGGGTCCAGCGTCCTGACGGCAACGGTTGTGCCGGCCTCGTTCGCCAGAGCCTCCGCCGTCTGTGGGTTTAACTGGCGCTCGGCGAACACCACCACCACTCCCTGGGCTTTCATCTTCTCGACAAGAGCCGCGAAATCCCTGGCGCTTGGTTCCTTTCCCGGCAGCTCCTCGATGGACCCAACCTCATCGAGCCCGTACCGGCGAGCGAAATATGTGAACGACGGGTGAAACGAGATGAATTGCTTCCTGGAGAAGGAAGAAGTCTCGGCCCTGATTTTCGCGTCAAGGGCCTTGAGCTTATCGATATAGTCCTCGGCGTTCTTCTTGTACTGCCGAGCGTTGTCAGGGTCGGCCTCGGCAAACCCTTCGCTGATCGCCTCCACTTCGTATATCGCAAGCATCGGGTCCAGCCAGACGTGTGGATTGTATACCCCGTGCTCGTGGTGTTCAGACCCGCTTCCGCGCTCCTCATCGGTCTTGAGAAGATCAGCCCCGGGCACTTCTTCTCCGGCGACGACTTTCAACAAGCCGGTGTTGCCCGCCTTCTCAACAACATCGGACACCCATGTCTCGAGCTCGAGGCCGTTCAGGACCAGGACGTCCGCGTCACTCAGGAATTTCATCTGCTTTGTCGTGGGCTCGAAAGTGTGCGGGCTGGCACCCGGCGGGACAAGGACCCTGACTTCAACCATGTCGCCACCAACGCGCCGGCAGAAGTCGCCTAGAGGAACAATTGAGGCGGCGACCTTCAGCTTCCCGGTTTCCTCCTTCCTGCCGCAGCCAACCGCGATAAGTGACACAGCTATCAAGGCAGCGCAGGTCAGTGTGACCCAGGCCCCCAGCTCGCGGCTCCTCCTGGTAATTGTTCTCATCAGCACCTGCCCATAATTTCGAAGTGGCCTCATGATTTCGGTGTGCCGCCCCGACAATCCTTGAACCAGGCAATCACCGCAGTAGCCGAACAGGCTCACGCAGTGGGAGGTCACCAGGAAGTCGGACTGGTCTTTCGCCGTCCTTTCGATTGCGTTAATCATGCATCTTACGCGCCTCACGCCTCGAGAAACATCACCGCCTTGCGGCCCCGCTCTCGGATATGGCCTTCCAGTTGTCCTGGTCCACCAGGTGTGGCAGGAACATCCGTGGTGCGTACCTGTCCCAGACCTTAAGCGGGTGAATGTACATCTGCCCGTCGACGCTGTAGACGTCGACGAGTATCTGCGTGGTATCGCGGATGCGGGCGATCGCGTCATGCGCGTGCTTGCCTCGCGTTACCGCAAAGTAGGCTATGCATTCCATCTCGTAAAGGTACGGGCACGTGACTTTGAAAAAATTGGCGAGCAGCTCGTCCGTCGCCCATTCCACAGCCAGCGTGGAGAGGTTGTCGAGCACATAGAAAACGCGCCTTCCGCGCTCTTCAACGATATTGTGGACCTCGCGGCTGAAGTGATCGAAACCCTGCCCGGGGTCCACCTCGATGACCTCGAGCCGGAGGAGGTTTTCAACGACGGGTTCGTCAGTAGCGAAACGGAGATAGACGCAGGTCTTGCCTTCTGCCATTGCGGCCTCGAGGAGAGGCTCCGCAAAACTGCGATAGTCCGAGAGCTTCTCGACCTGAAACACGACGTTGTCTCCGAGCCTGAGCCCCTGCAGCACATCGTCAAAGGCCGCTATTCCGCTGCTGACAACTCCGTCGCTCATGTCTCCCCGCATCGACAGGCACATCGTTCACAGTGAGTTTAGATCATAAAGCACTTATCAATAAAGGTCTGGCACGATCGACAATCGGTTGTGGATGGAGTTACCCGGCACCCCGTGTATGTGCTCCGACCCCAACTCCCGGGCCAGACTTGAGGGAGCCTCTCTCACCTTGATTACAAGCCTGTCGCCTCGCTTACCGGCATGAGGAACGCGTGCGCAGAA
Organism: Candidatus Geothermincolia bacterium; assembly: GCA_038326775.1. Lineage (GTDB taxonomy): Bacteria > Actinomycetota > Geothermincolia > Fen-727 > Anoxymicrobiaceae > DYIU01. Next base: position 4,377 of record JBBQKJ010000017.1, on the reverse strand, counting down.
GCGTAAAACCTTCCCTCTCGCTAAACGCTGCCAGTGGGTACACCCACAGCCCTCGGCTTCGTGCCCGCAGGTCTCATTCCCCCTTTGCACTCGGAGCATGCGGTTTCTCAGGCCCTTACCCCACTCCCGGAAGGCTCCTCCCGGCTAATGCCGCATTCAACGCATTCGAATATGCGGGGTATCGCCTGCGAGGAAGTAGTCCCCTCCCTCGATACCGAGCGCCTTTCCCTGGACAAGCACGGTGGCCACCTTCCGGTGGGATTCCTTGAGCACCCTGAAGGAACGTCGTACGGGAGACCTCCATTCGGATATCGGCCAAAGAAGTCGTTCACGACTATGAACCCCCTGCCGGGCTGACGACCATGAATGTCCGCTTGGTGTCAAACTGGTATCTAGAACTTCTGGCGAAGGGACGCAAGGATGCAGGCTCGAGGTCAATCAAGCATCCTACCAGTTGGGCGGGTGCTCGGTTAGCTGCTATTCAGTTTATGTCACTGGCGCTGTGGATCCGCGCGGGAATCTCGTCGGTGAAGGTGACAGAACTCAAACATGTGTAGACTATGCGTGGAAATGAGAAGTCGTCGAGGACGCGTTAGAAACAAGGGGAACGCATAAGCATGAGCTCACTCGGAGTAGGAATAGTCGGGCTGCCAAACTCGGGAAAGACCACGCTGTTCAACGCGCTTTCCCGATCGGGGGCGCTCGTCGCTTCCTATCCATATGCGACCATCGAGCCTAACGTATGCGTCGTCCCGGTGTCCGACCCGAGGCTCGGCGAATTTTCCCGGCTCACCGAAAGCGCTCGCATCGTACCGGCGACGGTGAGCTTCGTCGACATCGCCGGACTTGCCGAAGGCGCGAGCCGCGGGGAGGGCCTCGGGAACCGGTTTCTCTCAAGCATCCGAGACGTCGACGCTGTAGTCCACGTGGTGCGCGGCTTCATAAGGGGTGACGCTTCTCAACAGGGGGACGCGATGGGTCCCGTGCGAGACGTGGAACTTATCGAGACGGAACTGCGGCTCTACGACCTCGAGATCGTCGCACGAGAGCTTTCGAAGGCGCGGCACCTGGCAAAAAGCGGAACTAAGAACTGCGTGGAACGGGTCAAGGCACTCGAGAGGATCGAGGAAGTGATAAGCTCAGAGACCATATCGGATCGCGCCTCGATCGCCCGGGAGTTGGCGCTTCTCGCTCCAGATATGAAACTCCTCATTCTCAAGCCCACCTTGCTAGTGCTTAACGTCGATGAACCAGGCGACGATTCCGAGGTAAACGAGCGCGAGTTGAGGGAATGGGCTTATCCCCGTGGAATGCGTGTCCTGAGCGTCAATGCCCTTGTCGAGGCTGAGCTTGCGCAGTTCGACCCGGAAGATGCCGCGTTGTTCTCCGAAGAGATGGGCATCGAAGAGGAGAGCCTCGACCGCGTCATCAAGGCGAGCTACGAGATGCTGGGCCTTGTAACGTTCTTCACCGTCGGCCCGGATGAGTCGCGGGCGTGGCCTATTCGCGCCGGTTTGACAGCCAGCCAGGCCGCCGGGAAAATCCATAGCGACTTCGAGTTTGGCTTCGTGAAGGCCGAAGTCGTGCACCAGGACGACTTCCTGTCAGCGGGCAGCTTTCTCGCGGCGCGCGAGGCGGGGACCTTCCGGCTCGAAGGGCGCGAATATGTCGTCCAGGATGGGGACGTAGTCATCTTCAAGTTCGCCACCTGACCCTGGCCCTGTCCTTTGACCTGCCCAATGAAGTAGACCCGGCCCGGAATTTTGAATCTCCGCAAGAATGGTATCGGAGGCCCGACCCTTCTTTACCCCCACCGGATCGAGATGTGGATCAATATGCAAAAACGCGGGTTGCGTTTGCTGGTTCTGCTTCTGCTCTGATCCTGGTTGTGTTCCCGGTCCGCCCGGCGTTTTGTTTCGCTGATCGTTCTGGCTTCCGGGCAGTCCATTCTGCTGGGATGGCCCCGCGGGCGCTCCGTTTCGCATGCGGAGCTGAAGCCGCAAGCTCTCCAGACCTCGTTCCGCGTTCTCCTTCTCAGCCGGCGTCATCTTACCGAGGGCGTTTCCGAGCAGGCGTTCGAGCCTCAAGGTCAACGCCAGCGCCTTTGCCGTCACTTATTGCGCGGCTCCCGCCCTCAGCCTCTTCCCATGGTTGTAAGTGTTGCCGATGCCACGTTCGGCGTCCCGGGCGAGCGAGTGATACCACTTCGTCATTCCCCGTTCTTCAACATACTTAAACTCGTTCAAACGCCGTTTGGCTTAAGAGGCGTAAGCGTCGGCCTTGTCCCGACGTTGCTACTTAATCAGTTTCTTAGTCTTGATGACCTTCAATGTGGGAAGGAACCACGGGCGTCTATGTCTTGCTCCGATCGGCAACGAGATGCGAGTACCAGTAGTCGAAGATGAGCCTGAAATTGCACGGTTCCTCAAGAGAAGATTGACCGAAAGAGATTTTGCTATGCTCCAGGAGTTTGGGTATCTGTACGGTGGCATAGGTCCTGGTGATAGACTGCGTCATGTGACGTGGTCTTTAGATGTTCAGGTCGTGGAGACGGGAAAATACAGAACTCAGTCGGCACAATTTCGAAGTTCTTTTACTTCGGCAATAAGGTTATTCCCTGTCCGACCGCGGACATCCTGGACACCACAGCATGGGTCGCTGCGAGGCGAAGCAGAAAGTGAGGCACGGAAATGGACGATATTCCCGAGTTCGAAAAGTACCCGGTAAGCGATGAAGAGATGGGCAGGCGATACAAGAACTGGACCGAGGCACTTTCCAGGCAGGTGGTGACCCTCTACAGGATCGGTAAGGAAGTGGGCGGAGAGGAGTTTGTGGAGAGGCTCAGACAGGAGTTCCACCGTCAGGGAAAGAAGGGCGCCCCGATATTGGCGGCGATGGCTGGCTGTCATCCGGAGGACTTCGCCGACTGCGCGGGCCTTATGAAGCTCCAGGATTTTATCGACGACAACTTCGCCAACTTCTGGGACGGTTACGTCGAGAACACCCCGTCAGCCCTGGAGAAAGAGCTCAAGACCTGCCCGGTGGCCAGGAACTGGTCGAGGGAGCCCGACCTCTGCGAGGTCATGCTCGCTTCGTCGTTTGTCGGGATGCTTGAGGAGCTCAACCCCAGTTTCAAGACCGAGGGGTTCAGCTGTCTGCTCACTAAAGGTGACAGCTGCTGCCGCTACAGGATCGAGATGGAGGACTGATAGGTGAAAGACCGGGAACCGGCGGAAGACGTACTCGGACTGCTCGGGCGGAAGGCCGGTGACTACGTCGTTGTTTTCGGAAGCTGCGCACAGGGCACGCTCCTGGCGCTCCAGGAGCAGTTCGACATGGAGAGCCCTCTCGCCCTCAAGTCTGCCACCGCCATGCCCGGCATCGCGCTGCGAGGAGAGACCTGCGGAGCGGTCATCGGGTCGCTGATGGCCCTCGGCATGGCCTTCGGCCGGGAGAAACCGGAGGATATACGCTCGGTTGTCCGTACGATGGGGGCGGCTCGCGATTTCTGCAGGAGGTTCGAGGATGAGTTCGGCGGCTGCATGTGCCGCGAAGTCCAGCAGAAGCTTTTCGGCCGGAGCTTCGACCTTGCCGACCCCACCGAACAGGTGGAGTTTGTCAAGGCCGGCGCCGCCGAGAAATGCCGCATCCCGGCGGAAACGGCCGCGCGCATCGCCGGACGGCTGATCATCGAGGGCCAGGGCAAAAGCGACTGAGTGCGCGAGATGGTGTCGAAGGCCCGTCCGGTTTCAACCACCACGGTATCGAGGGGCGGACAACCATGCATCAGCGCGCAGTCTATCGCCGCGGTCTCCTGCGGCGCCGATGAGCACTTTCACTACGAGAACCCGAAGGCGCTCTATGCCGAGGTTAAGAAGCTCAAGAGGCTCCAGAAGAAGCTCTCCCGCCAGGAGAAGGGCTCCAACCGCAGACAGGCGACAAAACGGATGATCGCCAGGCAGCACCTACCGGGTGGCCTGCGTCCGCTCAGATGCCATACATAAGGCGACCTCACAGATAGCGGCGAAAGCCAGGCCGCCTCAGATGAGGCCCTGTGTCATCGGCATCGAGGACCTGAACGTGTCGGGGATGATGAAGAACCACCGTCTGGCCAGGGCCGTTGCTGACGCTTCCATCGGTGAGTTCCGCGGGCAGATCACCTACAAGTGCGCCTGGTACGGCATTGAGCTTGTCGTCGTCCCCCGCTTCGAGGCGACATCCAAGCCGTGCTCGAAGTGCGGCTGGATGAAGGAAGACCTCACACTCTCGGACAGGACGTTCGCCTGTGAGGCTTGCGGACACGCCGCCGACAGGGACGACAACGCAGCGGACAACATAAGAATGCTCGCCGTGAGTTCCACGGAGAGGATAAACGGA
>JBBQKJ010000016.1:0-55087 GCA_038326775.1 Candidatus Geothermincolia bacterium | reverse complement strand
TTACCCTCTGCGCGAGGAGCGGGCGGAAAAACGCGCGGCGAGGATCGAGTAGCCCCTCCATTTCTTGTTGGGGACACACACCCTTACATGAATTCTGGTATGGGTGTCTGACCCCATCATGAATCTTGCCTCTATACGGTCTCTATCAGGGAGGCTATGCCCATCCCTCCGCCCACGCAGAGGGAAGCCACGCCGCGCTTCGCCTTGCGGCGGCGCATCTCGTTGATCAACGTCACTGTGATGCGAGCGCCGGTCGCTCCCACCGGGTGCCCGAGCGCTACGCCCGAGCCGTGCACGTTGGTTATCTCGCGGTCCAGCCCCAGGGCGCGCTCGCAGGCTATGTACTGCGCGGCGAACGCCTCGTTCAGCTCGAAAAGGTCGATGTCCTCGAGCTTCAGGTTGTTCCTTTCCAGCAGCTTGCGGACGGCAGGGACCGGCCCGTACCCCATGCGCTCCGGCTCCACCCCGGCCACAGTCCAGTCCACGAAGCGGGCGATCGGCTCGAGCCCTTTCTTCTCGGCCCAGTCCGCGCCGGCCACCACTACCATCGCGGCACCGTCGTTCATTCCGGAGGCGTTGCCCGCCGTCACGGTCCCGCCCTTCTTGAAGATGGTGGGAAGCTTGCCCAGGGTCTCCATGCTGGCGTCCGCCCTAGGGTGTTCATCACGGTCCAGGGTCTTGGGATCACCCTTCCTCTGTGGCAGTATTATCGGCACTATCTCCTGCGCGAAGGTGCCGTCCTCACGGGCCGCGCTGGCCCTCTGGTTGGATGTGAGCGCTAATTCGTCCTGCTCCTGGCGGGTGATGCCGAACTCCTCGGCCAGCACCTCGGCCGTCTCCCCCATTATCATCCCGGGGACAGGGTCGAACAGCGTCTCCCAGACCGCGTCGGTCATCTCCCCGTGCTGGAGGCGCTGCCCCCAGCGGGCCGTCTTCAGGACGTACGGCCCGTTGCTCATGCTCTCGGCCCCGCCCGCCAGCGCCACGTCGTATTGCCCGCACATGATGCCCATGGCGGCGGACGCCACGGCCTGCATGCCGGAGGCGCACTGCCTGGTAAGGGTAAAGGCTGGAGTCGTGAACGGGATGCCGGCTCTCAAGGCCACGACGCGGGCAAGGTTCGGCTCGTCGCTGCGCTGTATGCAGTTGCCCAGGATGACGTCCCCCAGATCCTCTTTGTCCACGCCCGCCGCGGCGATGACCTCCTCGGCAACGGGTATCGCCAGCTGATTAGCCAGAAGGTCGCGGTACATACCTCCAAACCTCCCGACGGCTGTTCTCGCGGCCGACAGGATAACGACCTCTCTCGGTTTCTCCATAGTTCTTCTGTCCTTTCATGCAACCAGGTCCGAAAACTCGGACTCTTATCTCCAGTACACGTGCAAGATTACTCATTTACAGTGACTGCGCGCAAGCGGAACCGACAACGCGAGCAGGCCCTGCGCCCGCAGCGGACGTTCGAGATCCGGATTTTGTAAATATTCTTGCCTGGTCGGAGGTTCGCCAAGCTCGTGCAATGGGATGGATCAGGCACTGGTGGCAGGGGTCCCAACGTCAGACTCGGGCTGGCAACCTGCGCATTATATCCGGTAGAAAACAGGTGGAAAGAAGTCTACCGTTTCTATATATTCTCGGTTCGGTTCCGAGCTGGTCCTTCAGATAGTTCTTTTTCCCAGGCTCGCGCTTAATCCCCGAAACCCCCTATGGTATCGGTCCCGGCGCCTCTGGAGTTCCAGTACATGGCGCGCTCCACCATTATCTTCTGGCCTGAGGTCTTGGAGGTGACCATTATGGAGGCTCTTCCGTTGATGCCCGAGTGTGCGCCCTGTGTGCCAACATGAGTGAGACAGCTACCCCCCAATAGTTTAGTGTCTAACTGAGGGCGGGAAGGAGGCAGTCTCATGAGGGTGTTGCTGGACAAGAAGAAGGACGAGATCTCTTCGGTTGAGGGAAAGGAGGGAGGGCGTAGCCCGAGTGGAGTCGTGGCATGCTTCTCCGAGCGGTGTCCCCGCTTCCCATTGCATGGCCCTCTCGGCGATTATGGGGAGGGAGCCTGCCACGTGTATGGAGCGGTCCTTCTTTTCCACTACGCTGTTCGCGTTGACGGTCTTGCGCGAGTTGGGCTCCATGGTCGAGCCCGCCTGCGGGAGCGGTCGAAGCCCAGATTCTTTCTAAGAAGTAGCCGGTTAAACCCCGGAGGGCGTCAACGGAATAACTTCTTCTTTTCCTTACCTGGCGCGAAAGCGCCGGTTATCGTTTCCGTTGTGAATGCCGAAGGCACTTGGCCGGTTACAGCGTAATCATAAAGAGCCGTGGCCAGTATGCCGTTGAGTGCCATTGTCATTATCGCCAGCGCAGTCCAGTAGAGCACCACGATGAATGCAACCGGTATTATGACAGCCGCCTGCCTGGTCAGCACGGCGAGCCCCATCGGCACTATTCCTATCAGGGCGAACAGGAAGAAAATGAGCCCGATGGAGAAACGGGCCACCATGTTCTCGCCCCAAGTCCGCTTGAATATTTCCGCAGACTCCTTGATTGAGGCGATGACGCCCATTTCCTGGAAGATTATCACCGGTATCACGAAGAATGTTATGAGGTTCCACGCGACGGCGACGATGCTCGCGGCTATGGCTCCGAAGATTCCCCCGCGCTCCCTTATCATGCGAAGCACAAAGCCGACTGTCGCGTTGATTGCCGCCCACCCCGCTATCTTTCCGAGGTGCTTCTTTGCCGCGTCAATACCGTCCGAAAACGAGGGGTCGCCGCCCTGCAGGCTGATTTGAGCGCACGCTATCAAACCTGTGTTCATGAAGATTGTTATGAAAGACGCGATGAAGTAGAAGATGAAGAAAAAGATGTAGAACACCCACTGGTTGTCCAGTTTACCCCCGGTTATTCCGCTCAGGAAAGCCGCCGGAACCATGACCGCCGCCAGAAGAATCAGACAGAGGACTCCGGATATGACGGGGAATACGACGAGCGCCTTGTTATTGCGCAGGACGTTCCAGCTCTCTTTCACCAGCCCCACGCTGTTCGACCATCGCCCTTTCATCTTAAAAGCGTTTCCGCAACTCGAACAGAACTTGGTTCCCTCCGCATTGGAAGTGCCGCAACTTGAGCAGACCATCGTTATCACCCTCCCCAGTGTACTTGAACTACTAAGGTGCTATTTCCCATCTGCGGTCCCAACGCCAACATCCTACCATGATTCTGGCCTTTCGGGCTCAGTTACTGGTATTCGCCGCTGGCTCAGCGCCCGGCCTCTCCATGTCGCCTCCAAGCCAGTTCGGCCCTGGGCTACCCTGTTGCACAGGAGAAAAAAGTAATCGTATCCCAGGTTCTCCAGTCGATAAGTCGTCTAATGTGACTGAGCAAGCGCAAGCGAATGGCATATTAACGCTCTGATAGAATCATCGGGCTTTAGCATAAGGTTGCAAAGATCACTTCTATCGAACGGGCACAGGAGGCGAGTCAGATTTCCCGCCGCAGTCAGCTCCCGTCTGCGGATATTATTACCATTACTTATTGACATATGATGGTATAATTATCCAGGTGAGGAAAGATGAGTGAACAGTCGTTTCAAAAAGCTAAGAACATTTTCCGTGAACATGGCGGGGTGCTGTCGACGAAGAAAGCCCTGGAATCCGGAATCCATCCACGCACCCTATACGCTATGAGGGACGAGGGAGTCCTTGAGATGGTCAGCCGCGGGAGGTACAGGCTGGCGGAACTGCCTCCGCTTTATAACCTCGACCTGGCGACCATTGCCCTCAGGGTGCCAAAAGGAGTAATCTGTCTTGTGTCAGCACTGGATTTCCATCAGCTGACAACCGAGATTCCTCATGAGGTCCACGTGGCGCTGGAAAGGGGCTCCGAAGAGCCCCGCATTGAGTGGCCACCGATCCGCGTATTCAAGTTCTCCGGGCGTGCCTTTTCGGAAGGGATCGATGTTCACGAGCTGGATGGCATCCCCGTACATATGTACTGCCCCGCGAAGACGATCGCAGACTGCTTCAAGTTCAGGAACAAGATCGGCCTGGACGTTGCAATTGAGGCGCTGAAGTCCTACCAGAAGACATCCAATTTCAGTGTAAGGGAGCTTATGCATTTCGCGCGTGTCTGCCGGGTTGAGAACGTAATGCGACCATACGTAGAGGCACTGCTGTGAGCGGCGCGGAGATCAAGGACCTATCGGCCTCAGTCCACAGACGTCTCCTGAACAGGGCCCGTGAGGAGAAACGACCCTTAAACGAACTCCTCCGATACTACGCCATGGAGCGCTTTCTCTACAGACTTTCAAAATCACCGTATTCGCGTAAGTTTGTATTGAAAGGGGCGCTGATGCTTGTGGCTTGGGACGCTCCCACCTACCGGCCAACTGCCGATATAGACCTGCTCGGCAGCATTGAGAACGACGTTGCCGCGGTTGTTTCGGTCGTGAGAAAGATCTGCATGCAGGACGTCGAGCCTGATGGACTTGCTTTCGATGCGGATGGCGTCACGGGGGAAGCAATCGTGGAAATCGCCGAATATCAGGGAGTAAGGGTAAAAGTCAGAGGCAACCTCGGAACCGCAATAATAAATGTCAAGATCGACGTGGGTTTCGGAGATTCGGTTGTGCCGGCTCCGGTCTTACTAACATACCCAGTCTTGCTTGAAATGCCGGCACCGCGGATCCGCGGTTATAGCCGTGAGAGTGTCATTGCTGAAAACCTCGAATCAATGGCAAGGTTCGGGATGCTAAACAGCCGTATGAAAGACTTCTTCGACATCTGGCTGCTTTCAAGGCAGTACGATTTCGATGGGAAAACACTTGAAACGGCAATCAAAAGAACGTTTTCAAATCGAGGCGCTACGGCTTCTCCTGAACTCATTGATCTTATTGGCGCTTTTTCGAGAGATGAGGGCAAGGTTGCACAATGGCGTGCTTTCTGCCGAAAAAACCGCCTTGAATATGTTCCACTTGACCTTGAGGAAGTAGTCGAATCGATCGCCGCATTCATTAGCCCTTTGCTGTTCGCCGTTGAAGGAGACAGGTCTTTCGAGGGTACTTGGTCGGCCCCGGACCCTGGAAGCAAGATTGATGCGTCAGTCGATTCCGAATCCATCCGTCTTCTGGGTTCTGACAAGTCCCACCGTACCCCCACCACAGCTCCCAACATATGTGTTGCGACCCCGTGGGCGGGTGGGTTTCAAGAGTTTGGGGAAATAGAGTATGTGGTTTGGATAAGAACAGCCGGGGAGTGACAACTCGACAAAAGACGTTTGGGGTTTGGTGTTGGTCGAGTCGGCGGGCGTGGTGAGGCGTTTCAAGTCTTGTTTGTTGTCGTGCGATTGAGTCATTCTGAACACGTCTTTTGTCTCGTCAAGCACAACGTCCTTCTGCCAACTGCCGTTTTCCGTGAACCTCCGGGGCGCTCTGGACCTATCGGCTCCAATGCTCTTAGCTTCACATTGTTGCCCGAATTGCTGTCCGCGTGGTGATGTATGATCCCGCCATGGGTTACATAGCAAGCAAACGCGGCAAGGACGGCAAGCCCCGGTACTACGCGGTCTATTAAGACCGTGCCGGCAAGCGCAGGTGGGAGGCTGCAGGAGCTACTCAAGTCGCAGGTCCCCATCGTCACACGCTCGATAAACAAGAACACTTCACGATGGGGTTAGCCAAAGAGCCTATGCACCATAAGGCCAGGCAACTTATTTGGCGTTGGAGCCGGCGAGAGGACTTGAACCCCCAACCTGCGCATTACAAGTGCGCTGCTCTACCAGTTGAGCTACGCCGGCTAGCTTGCAAGCGGGCGAGCCCGGCCGTTGCCTTTCGGCAGGATGCCCCGGGCGAGCATCTCGCGGTGCTCGAGATGCTGCTCGACCTTGCGCTTGATCCTCTGGAGCGCATTATCAATTGATTTGACATGCCGGTCAAGCGCCTCGGCTATCTCCTGGTAGGAGCGTCCTTCGATGTAAAGCCTGAGGACCTTAGTCTCGAGGTCCGAGAGCATCTGCCGGAAGTTCTCCCTTATGCTCTCGGCCTCTTCCACGCTGATGACGACCTCTCCCGGGTCCAGCGTCTTGTCGGAAAGGAAATCCATGAAAAGCCGGTCGGGGTCGTCGGACTCGCTGATCGGGTTGTTCAGAGAAACATAGGAATTAAGCGGTGCGTGCTTCTGGCGCGTCGCCGTCTTTATCGCAGTGATTATCTGCCTGGTTATGCAGATCTCAGCGAACGCCTTGAACGACGCCTCGCGGTCCTCACGGTAATCCCGGATAGCTTTATAGAGACCGATCATGCCCTCCTGGACCAGGTCCTCCCGGTCGGCGCCGATGAGGAAGTAGGAGCGCGACTTCAGCCTCACAAAATCCTCGTATCGCTCGAGCATCGTGACCAGCGCTCTTGTGTCATCCGCCTGCGCCAGACCTGCCAGCTCAGAGTCGCTCTTCCCGACATAGCGAGCGCCAATCCGGTCTGTAAGCTGTGACACGTTTCCCATGCTTAAACCCCCGACTCCGCTCGACATCCCAATTCAACCGCACAACCCTTGATTACTACCGTACAAGGCTATTTCTTGCACATAGTATGTTGCGAGCACCAGGAAGTCAATAGTAAAAAACAATAAAACCGGAAAGTGGTAAGGATGTTGATATTGTTCACTATTGGTGTCGTTTGTACCGCTGGAGGGCAGCCTTTGTCTCTTCGGAGAGCCTCTCCGACAGGTTCACCCGCCGGCCCCTCTTCGAACGGCTGCGCGCCTCCTCGAGCGACACCTCCCTTGAATCCACCATCTCCAGGAGGAACTCGCGAGAGGACATGCGCAGGAGCCCGGCGCCAGCCGCCACTTTCTGCTGGTCGTAGTCACCCGTCACCAGCAGCACCGAGCGGGCGGCCACAGCGGGGGTCCGGTAGGCCATCTTCTCGATATAGGAATCGGCGGATTGTCCCTCTCGGGTGTAGATGACAATGAGGAACCTCGAGCGTTCCTCCCGGCTCGCCGGGCCCACCCGACCTCCCGCGTCGAACACAACCTCCGCGGTGCGCCCCTCTCGCGCGCAGTAATCCTCCATCTCGGCAAGGAGCTTCTCCCGCGCGGCTTCGAGGTCGTCGCGCATGAGCGCCTGCAGGTGGTCGCTCGCGTGCATCAGGTTGTACCCGTCGACAATCAGCTTATCGGGCATGCAATCGATCCTCGGGCTAATGCTTTCAGACCCGCACCTTACCTGACCGCTGTCGAACGGCCTCGTACAGGAGCACCGCCCCGGCGTTAGCGACGTTGAGCGACGAGACCTTTCCCAGCATGGGAATCCGGGCAAGGTGGTCGCAGCGTTCTTTGACCAGGCGGCCGAGACCCCGGCCCTCGCCACCGAGCACTATGGCAAGAGGCACCGTGAGGTCGAGCTCGTAATGCGGAACGCCTCCCTTCGACTCGGCGCCTACAACCCAGAAGCCATCCTCTTTGAGCCGGACCAGCGCGCTCGGGATGTTTGCGACCCTCGCCACAAGCACGTGCTCGACCGCGCCCGCCGAAGCCTTGGCCACGGTAGGGGTAACGCTTGCGGACCGGTGTTTTGGGATTACGACGCCGTCGGCGCCCACCGCGTCGGCGACGCGCAGCAGCGAGCCGAAGTTGCGGGGGTCTTCGACCCCGTCGAGTACGAGTACCAGGGGCACATGCTCACCGCTAGCGGGCGTAATGTCACCTAGCCCTGCGTAACGGTACGCTGACACCATCGCCATAACTCCCTGGGGAGCGGTAGTCAGAGCCATCTCCTCGAAGCGCTCGCGCGAGATCTCGCGCACGGGGACTCCTTCTTCCTCGCAAAGCTCGATTATCTCCGCGATGATACCCTTGCGCTCGGCGCCGCCGGACACGCAGACCTCGTGCACGCGGCGCGGCCCCTTCAGCGTCTCGAGGACCGGGTTTCGTCCCTCGACCTGTTCGTGAGTGGGATTCTTGCTGGTAGGCATGACCGCGACCCCGGTTTGTTGAGGGCTATCTCTCGAAGCGCCAGCGGAAGCCGTCCCTCACGTCCTCGACCCGCACGCCGAGGCCGGCCAGCCCGTCGCGAATCCTGTCGGCGAGTGCGAAGTCCCTGCCCGCCCGCGCGCCCTGCCTCTTCTCGAGAAGGAGTTCGACCAACTGTTCAGCGGTCTTTTCCGCGAGCCCGGCTTCCCCGGCCCCGGCGGCGCACATCAGCTCGACCAGCTTCGCGGCATCAGGCCCCTCAACCGCCGCCTCCGCCCTGGCGGCCGCGCCGTCCTGAAACAGCCCGAGCGCCCCGCAATGGCTTTCGAGGAAGCTCCGAGCGTCCGCGAGCGCGCTACCTACCGCCGAGGAAGGGACCTCGGTCGCACTGACCTTGCCGACGTAGGTGTTCACCTCACGCACCGCCCCGAAAACAACCCCCAGTGCCGCCGCCGAGTTGAAGTCGTCGTCCATGTGCTCGCGGAACTCCCGGCCCGCCTCCTTCAAGGACTGCTCGAGAGCAACCTCCCGCTTGCCCGGCGTCGTGTCCGCCTCGCCACCGCAGACTCGCGCCATGAGGTCGTCGAGGTTGTACAGGCAATTCTTTATGCGCTCGAGCGAGCCGCGCGCCTCGGACAAGCTCGTATCCGAGAAGCTAAGGGGGCTGCGGTATTGGGTGCCCAGCATGAGCATCCGAACCGTGTCTGCGTCGTGCTCGTCGAGCACCTCGCGCAGGGTCTTGATGTTCCCGAGCGACTTTGACATCTTCTCCTGGTCGATGTTGAGCATGCCCGAGTGCATCCAGTACCTGACGAAACAGCTTCCATCCGCGTAGGCCTCGGCCTGGGCGATCTCGTTATCGTGGTGGGGAAAGACCAGGTCGAGCCCGCCGCCGTGAACGTCGAACCCCCGGCCAAGGTACTTCATGGCCATCGTCGAGCACTCGATGTGCCACCCAGGGCGACCGGGTCCCCAGGGGCTGTCCCAAGAGGGCTCGCCCGGCTTGGCCTCTTTCCAGAGCGCGAAGTCCCAGGGGTCGTCCTTACGGTCCATCTCGGCGCTGGACTGTACCGTGACCTGCTGCTCGTCAAGCTCTCGCCCGGAGAGCTTACCGTAACCCTCGAAGCTCGATATATCGAAGTAGACGTCCCCGTAGGAGACGTAGGAGTAGCCCTTCTCCAGCAGCGCCTGGATCACCTCAATCATGTCCGGGATGTGGTCGGTCGCCTTCGGCGCGATGTCCGGCGGCTTGACGCCAAGCGATGCCATGTCTTCCTCGAACGCCACGCGGTACCTTGCGGCCACCTCGTCCGCGGTCGCGCCCTCCTCGTTCGCCCTGTTGATTATCTTGTCGTCCACATCGGTTATGTTCTGTACGAAGGTCACCTCGAAGCCGGAAAACTCCATGTAGCGCCGCACCATATCGAAGTTGAGGAAGGTGCGCGCGTTTCCGATGTGGATGTAGTTGTAAACAGTCGGGCCGCAGACGTACATGGATATCTTCCCCTCGTCCCGGGGGACGAGCTCCTCCTTGGTTCGGCTCATGGTGTTGTAGACCTTAATCGCCATCTGGCACCCCTGGATTGTCCTCGTCTCCTCCGGCGCTGTCATCATCCTGTTCGGCGCTCGCCGGTGGAACAGGATTCGCCGGCGGTGGATTCGCGAGCCTCTGTTCCAGCCTGTCAAGCCTGCGCTCGATGGCGCTGAACATGTCGAGCACCGGGTCGGGCAGGTCCTCGTGGTGCAGGTCGATGGGGCTCACCCGCTCACCCGAACATACTGTGACCCGTCCCGGGACTCCAACCACCGTGCAGTTGGCGGGAACGTCCTGGAGCACAACCGCGCCCGCGCCAACCCTTGCGTTACTGCCGACTGTTATCGCCCCCAGAACGCTTGCGCCCGTGGCGATGACCACGTTGTCCTCTATGGTGGGGTGACGCTTGCCCTTCTCCTTACCGGTGCCCCCCAGGGTCACGCCCTGGAATAGCGTCACGTTATCGCCGATCTCGGTGGTCTCGCCGATGACAACTCCCATGCCGTGGTCTATGAAAAAGGCGTGGCCGATCGTGGCGCCCTGGTGTATCTCGATACCCGTCACGAGCCGGGCGAACATCGATACGAAGCGCGGGAGGACGGGAACCTCCATCTTGTGCATGTGGTTTGCCAGCCGGTGCATCCAGATCGCGTGCAGCCCGGGGTAGGTCAATACTATCTCTAACGTGCTGGTCGCCGCCGGGTCGCGGTCGCGCACCGCGGCTACGTCCTCTCCCAGCACCTCGAACGCCCTTCCGGCAAAATCGAGCGCGCTCCTGAGACTGCTACTCATTTGCGACCTCCAGCGTTCGGCGGGTCGCCTCGATACGGTCAGCGCACCCGTCCGGCCCCCAGAACATTATAAGGTATGCGAGGTCCGGTCCGACGGTCAGCCCGGTTACCGCGAGCCGGAACGGCCACAGGACCTTCTTTGCGCCCCAGCCCTTTTCCCTGGCGGCCTCCCTCAGTACGCTCACTATACGCTCGGCGGCCTCTCGGTCGGCGGAGGCCTCCGCGCGCAGCGCGCCGGCGCATATCTCAAGTGCCTCGTCCAGCACGTCGGACTTTTTCAACTCGGCCATCGACTTCTGGTCGACATCGCCCGCGGACCGCGTGAAGATGTCCGTGGGGCCCACCGCGTCGGTGAGTTTCTCCATGCC
This sequence comes from Candidatus Geothermincolia bacterium, assembly GCA_038326775.1. Classification (GTDB taxonomy): domain Bacteria; phylum Actinomycetota; class Geothermincolia; order Fen-727; family Anoxymicrobiaceae; genus DYIU01. Next base: position 44,433 of record JBBQKJ010000016.1, on the reverse strand, counting down.
GTTACGCACCGACTCGACGGCGAGCTCCAGCTTCTCGCGCGGGAGCTCGAGCAGCTCGGACTTCCCGGAGCGCTCAAGGAACGGCAGCACCCGGTCGGTCAGTTCGGAGTCTGATAGCCTCTTTATATGCTGGCGGTCGAGCCAGTTGAGCTTATCGAAGTCGAAAATAGCCTTGCTCGCGGAGACCCCCCGGATACTGAACTCCCCGACCAGCTCACCCAGCGAGAATATCTCCCGGTCATCGCCCGGCGACCACGAAAGCAGCGCCAGGTAGTTGGTCAGAGCCTCGGGGAGGTACCCCTGCTCGCGGTAGTCGGAGACCGAGGTCGAACCGTGCCTCTTGGAGAGCTTGGAGCCGTCAGGCCCCATTAGAAGCGAGTGGTGCAGGAAACGCGGGGTCTCCGCGCCGAGGGCCTCGAAAAGCAGGACGTGCCTGGCCGCGTTGGTCAGGTGGTCGTCGCCCCGCATGATGTGGGTGATCTCCATGGTGATATCGTCCACCACCACGGCCAGGTGGAAGCCGGCGCTCCCGTCAGAGCGCAGAATGATGAAGTCGTCTATCTCTGAAGCGTCCACCACCACGGCGCCGCGGAGCATGTCTTCGACCGTGACCTTGCCTTCCGGCACGCGGAAGCGGACCGTCCACGGCGTTGCGGCCGCCTCGAGCCTCTCGCGCTCGGCTTCGTCGAGCCCCAGGCATCGCCGGTCGTACCGCCAGGCGCGCCCGGCCTTCACCGCCGCTTCCTTCCTCGCACCGAGCTCCTCTTGCGTGCAGTAGCAACGGTAAGCCTTGCCGTCCTCGAGCAGCCGCTCGGCATGCTCGCGGTAGATGCCCATGCGCTCGCTCTGCCGGTAAGGCCCGTGGCTGCCCCCCACGTCCGGCCCCTCGTCCCAGTCGATTCCCATCCAGTGGAGCGAGCCGATGATGTCGCGCTCGAACTCAGCGCTGGAGCGCTCCTTATCGGTGTCCTCGAGCCTGAGTATCATGGAGCCGCCCCCGCCGCGCGCGACCAGCCAGTTAAACAGCGCGGTGCGGGCCGAGCCCAGGTGCAGATTGCCCGTGGGGCTCGGGGCGAACCTCACCCTCGGGCTGCCAGGCTCGTTTCCGGTCGGGCTCACGGCCCCTCCTTGCAGCGATGGTGGTAGCCGTCCGCCATCCCGGCGAAGAGCCGCCTGGACGCCGCCTCCTCGTCATTATAGGCCCCGAGGCGCGTGGTCAGCATGTCGAAATCAACGAGGTGGCCGTCGAACTCGGGCCCGTCCACGCAGGAGAACCTGGTCTCGCCGCCGACCTCACAGCGGCAGGTGCCGCACATCCCGGTCCCATCGAGCATTATCGCGTTGAGGCTCACAACCGTTGGGACGCCGTGCTCTTTCGTCAGCATGGAGACCGCGCGCATCATCGGCACCGGCCCCACCGCCACGACCCTGTCTGGTTTCCATTCCTTTACGGCGCGCAGCAACAGCGCCGTCACGAAGCCCTTCTCGCCGAGGGAACCGTCGTCGGTGGCTATCTGCAGGTCCGACCCCAGCGCCTCCATCCTGTCGGCCAGGATGAGGTGTTCGCGGTCGCGCGAGCCCAGCAGCACCCGGACCTCGCTGCCCGCCTGCACGAACGCGCGCACGATCGGGTAGAGGGCCGCGATGCCCACGCCGCCGCCGACGCAGGCGACCCTGCCTGTCTCTTCGACCTCGGTCGGCCGCCCGAGCGGGCCTACAACGTCCTGGAGGCACTCGCCGACCTCGAGCCGCGCCAGCTTCCCGGTGGTTGTGCCAACGACCTGGAAGACAGTCTCGATGGTCCCCCGCTCCGTGGAGTAGTCCATCAGTGTGAGTGGGATGCGCTCGCCCTTCTCGTCCGGGCGCACTATCACAAACTGGCCCGCGCGCGCGTGTGGGGGTATGCGCGGAGCGTGGACGGCCATGCGGAAGACGTCAGGCGCGTACTGTTCCTTATCGGTTATCTCGAATGTCTCAGGCGCCAACCCGCTCACCCTCCAGCTCCTTCTCGAGCCTCTTCTTTATCTTCTCTATCTCAGCGACGAATCCGGGGGCGACGTCGAACGCGGAGCTCCCCTCGAGGTCGGCCTTGCGGACCTCTTCACTGAAGTGGACCACCCCGATGTACTCGACATCGCCGAGGTCTTCCTTCAGCATCTCGACTTCCCTGTCGTCAACCACCTTGTTGAAAACCACGAACAGGCGCTGGATCCCGATCTCACGCGCCAGCCTGGCGGTGGTCCTGGCGGTCTGCACGCTGCGAAGGCCCGGCTCGGCCACTATGATAAGAGCGTCCACGCTCTCAGAGGTGCCCCTTCCCAGGTGCTCTATGCCGGCCTCCATGTCCATTACCACAACGTCATCGCGGTCGAGCAGTATGTGCCGCATCAACGCCTTCAACAGCACCGCCTCGGGACAGACGCAGCCTCCCCCGCCTTCCTTGACAGTGCCCATGGCGAGCAGCTTCACTCCCTGGTGGGTCAGGCATATCTGGTCGGGCAGGTCGTCGACCCTGGGGTTCATCTTGAACATCTGCCCGAAGGTGCCGAGCTTCGCCCCGGTGCGCTCTTCGACCACGTCCTTCATCTCCGCAAGCGGAACCAGGTCCATGGCGGCGTCAGCAGATATCCCGATGGATACCGCCAGGTTCGCGTCGGGGTCCGCGTCTATCGCGAGCACCTTCCGGCCTTCGGCCGCGAAGCTCCGGGACAAGCCGCCCGCGATGGTGCTCTTGCCCACTCCTCCTTTGCCACTGATTGCCAGCTTCAATATCCACCTCCGGAAATCGTCAATCTCCAGGTCGGCGGTCACGCGCCGGGCGCGGATCGCCGACGATGGTCCATGATAACTGATTTTCGGCACATGCGCCCCGACGCCTGCACGCTGGTTCATTCATGTTGGGGTCAGGCACCATGACAGGAATCCTGCCACTAGTTCCCGGGAAACGATAGCTATTCATTTAATGGTGCCTGACCCCAACAAGAATTAAGACGGGCAAGGTCTTCTCGAGGAGTTCCAGGAAGCAGCGCACCACGTCGGGGTCGAACTGGGAGCCGGCGTTAAAGCGCAGCTCGGCCAACGCTTCCTGACGGGAGAGCGCGGACCGGTAGGGGCGGTCCGAAGTCATGGCTTCGTAGGAGTCCGCGACCGCTATTATTCGCGCCCCCAGCGGAATCTTGTCGCCCGACTTGCCCTCCACGTAACCTCGTCCGTCGTAACGCTCGTGGTGGTGATAGATGATGGGGATGATGTTGCCCAGGTGCGGCAGCGGTTCTATGATGCGCATGCTCAGCGCGGGGTGCATCTTGATGGCGGTGTACTCCTCTTCGTTCAGGCGCCCGGGTTTGTTCAGTATGCTATCCGGCACACCTATTTTGCCGAGGTCGTGCAGCAGCCCGGCCAGGCGCACCTCCTCGACCTCCTCCGGGGAAAGCCCCATCGACTCGGCAATCGCGACCGCGTACTGCGTTACACGTGCGGAGTGGCCCACCGTGTATGGGTCCCGCGCCTCGATGGCTGCCGCCAGCGCGCCGATAATGCCCAGGTAGGTGTTCTGAAGTCTCTCGTAGAGCTGTGTATTCTCGAATGAGATGGCGGCCTGCGCGGCGAAGTTCTTGAACATCTCCAGCTCGTCCCCGCTGTAATCCTCCCCCACTCTGGAGGAGCCCACCGCCAGGACTCCGAGCACCTTGTCACGTACCAGCATCGGGGCGATGATGGCGGCCTCCGCTTCGAGAAAAAGGTCGACGACCTGGTTGCCCCTGGCGCTTTTACTCCAGAGGATAGACTCCCCGCGCTGGGTTACCCATCGCGCGGCCTTATCGAAAGACTTGCCCAGTGCCCACCTGGGGTCGCCGCTGGTGGCCTCGACCTCAAGTTCGTCTAACATCTCGTCCTTGATGAGTATCACACCGCTGTCGGCGCGCACCAGCGAGCAGCCCATCTCCAGCAGGCTCAGCCTCTGCTCTTTGGGGTCCAGGAAAGAGGTCAGCGAGCGGGCTACTATGCCGATGGCCGCCATGTGCTTGAGCCGGGTCTCCATCTCGGCCATGAGGTTGCTCTTCTCTATAGCCAGAGCGGCCTGGCCGGCCGTAGCCATTGCCAGCTCGATCTGCTCGTGCCCGAACTCGCCCGCCCCCTCGTCGTCGAGCAGGATAACGCCGAGCTGCCCGCCGGCGGAGCCCAGGGGAACCATCAGGACGAGTGGGGTGTCGTATTTCGCGAGGACGCTCTCTATCTCGCTTGGGTTGTTGCCCCTCTCAAGGATGATCGGCCCACCCAGGGCTATGACAGTGGCGAGCGACGCCAGCTCCTCCTTTGATGACTGAAGAAGCCTGTCCATCGCCTCGGAGAAGTTGGCGGCGACCGGCCGCAGCAAACCATCCTCGTCGAACAGCAGCAGCGCGCAGCGAGCCTGGCTGGTGATGCTTGCCACCTGGTCCACCACCGCGCGGTATATTTTGAATCTGTCAGTCTCACCCGATAGAACCTCGGTGAGAGTGTGGAGGGCTTCCATCCTGTCGGTCCTCGCGGCGACCTTGATATCGCGGGAACCGAGGTAACTGTGCATCATCATGAACCAGCAGTCGGCGAGCACCGACTCGACCACCATCATGTCATCGACGAGGTCGGAGAGCTTTACTTCCCCCGCCTCCACACGCTCCTCCATGACGGTCCAGATGGCCCGCTTCAGCATGTCGGTGGTGCGTGGGATTTCCGACATCGGCAGGTCTCGCTCCGAGCAGGTCCTTCCCAACGCCTCCCAGCGCTCGAACAGGGCCGTGCTCTGCCTGGTGCTCAGCGCGTCGACCAGCAGTTCGAGGGTTAGCTCCGCCTGCTTAATGACCTCCGCAGCGGGTACGACCGATTCCCCGGCATCCGACAGGAGGCGCTCGACCTCCACCAGTATCTCGGTGCTGCTGCCGGTTATCGCGCTGGAAATCCACTTCATCATATGACCTTTTTCGCGGTCTGGCGGGCCGCGCTGAACTCCTCCTCATCCAATTTTAGCACTTGACCCGCATAAATCATTTGAAACAGGAAGGATTTTCCCCTTGCTTTGCTTAAGCATGCATTAGAAAGCCATTTGTTGGCGATCTTTTACTTCAGGGGGCGAGAATCCATTGGGTGCAGACAAAACCGAGGCTATCAAGCTGCTTTTCGACCGCCGTTTGAGGCTGGAATTCCGGGGGGCAAAGATAACTACAGACGCTGGTCTGCTGGCGGTAAGAGAGCTGGACGAGGTGATGGGTCTTGCCGAGATGGCAGGAGACTTCATAGCAGACAAGAGGACGGGCAAGAACATACAGCACCAGGTCACCGGACTTCTTCGCCAGTCTGTTTATGCTCGTCTCGCAGGATACGAGGACACCAACGACCACGAGGGACTTTCACGAGACCCGGCGATGAGGGCCCTCATCGGCAAGAGGGCTCTCGATAGAATGGCGGCAAGCTCAGGCACGGTATCCCGCTTCGAGACAGAGATACTGACCCAGGATGAGAACATAGAGGCCCTCGCTTCCCTCAACAGCTCCTGGGTCTCCAAAGCAGTATCGTTCTCGAAGACCAAGAAAGTCGTCCTCGACATCGACAGCTCCGAGTCTCCTGTCCACGGCAACCAGGAGGGCTCGGCCTACAACGGCTTCTTTGAGTCCACCTGCTATCACCCTCTGTTCTGCTTCAACAACTACGGCGACTGCGAGGGCGCGGTACTGAGACCGGGCAACGTCCACTCGGCAAAGGGGTGGAAGCAGTTTCTCACCCCCATCGTGGACAGGTACAAGGTCATAGGCAAGAAGCTCTACCTGAGAGGGGACGCGGCCTTCGCCTCGCCGGACATCTACGAGTACCTGGAGGAGAACTCCATCCTCTACGCCATCAGGCTGCCAGCCAATCAGGTTCTCTCCCGCGCGATAGACCACCTCATGACCAGGCCGGTGGGAAGGCCATCTAAAAAGCCGAAGGTGTTCTTCCATGACTTTTCATACCGGGCCGCGTCCTGGGAGAAGCCCAGGAGGGTCATAGCCAAGGTGGAGTGGCATGCCGGTGAACTGTTCCCCCGAATCGGCTTCATCGTCACCAACATGTCGTCCTCACCTGACACCGTCGTCGGCTTCTACAACAAGCGAGGAACGTGTGAGCAGAACATCCGTGAGGGTAAGCTCGCCATCACCTGGACAAGGTTATCGTGTGTCCGGTACGCATCTAACCGGGTTCGTCTCGCCCTGTTTGTGCTCGCTTACAACCTGGGGAACTTCATGCGCCGCTTCGCGCTCCCGAGCCAGGTGGCTCACTGGTCGCTTACCAGTATCCAACTGAAGCTCATAAAGATTGGCGCCAGGATAGTCTCCCACTCCAGGATGACGATCTTTCAGATGGCAGAGGTTGCTTTTCCAGAGAAGCTGTTCCGTTCGATGCTGTCCCGAATCCAACGCCTGGGCAGGGCATGCGCGAGGGCACCGGTCTTGAGCTTGTGAACGCTACAACGGCGCAATTAGGTGGTCGAAGACAAGGAACTACTGTCTCCGGACGACGGGAAATCAGGCTACTCGGAGGCGACATGACAAGGCAGAGAGACGAGCCAGCGGCAAATAGCAGTCAACCGTGCCCGAAAGGCAAGAATCATGGTAGGATGTTGGCGTTGGAGGAGGCATATGATGGATATCGGTTAAAGAACGTGGTTCCTGCCAGAGCCAGCGTTCCCGTTCTCAAGCCTGTGCGGGTCTAGACGTCGCGGTCGCCCGATTCCATCGCATCGAGGTTCGACATGACGCCGGATGTTCGTTAGGATAAACACAGGCTACCTGGGGGAAGCGCGGGTGAATTGCAAGAGGTGCAAAAGGGAATACGAAGATTTCTTCGGCTTCTGCCCCGCTTACGGCAGGTTGTCAAGAACCCCCGGCCCATCGTGCCCGGGATTTCATAGGTCCCGCAGCGAGAGGGAATGACCATCGTGGAGAGCAAAGACCCCCCCGAGACCTCGCCGGAGTCTAACCACTTCAAGATTACCGACCAAATCGGCAGGATGCCGATGGTATTCATCGGCATAGCACTCATGGCGGTGGTCGGATGGGTTCTTGCGGCGGTGTTTATCGGGACCGGCAAGACAAGCACCGAGACCGCGACGGAGGATGCCGCCCGGCAGCTCATAGGGGACGTCACCGATAGTGACTACGTAGCGATACTCGAGCAGGTGGATACAAGTGACCTGCCGCTCCTGGGGTTGCTCATCTCCGAGACGACGGACCGAGCGCCCGAGGACATCACCGTCTTCGAGCCAGATGCCGATCTAAAGAAGAGCCGGGTCGCCGAGGAGTTCGTCAGGAGCTACTTCCCGACGCTGAAAAAGACCTTGTCCGAGAGCAATATAAAGTCGCTGGACAGCAGGAAGCTGTCGAACGGTCAGTGCGTGGTGGCGGTGTACTCTTTCGACAGGCCCGACCCGTTCCCGCTGATGATGATCAAATCGGGCGACGACTGGAAGCTCGACCTCTCGGCGATGCTGGTGATGACCAATGCGGGTGAGACGTCCAGCTATGTTATCGACTCTGTGAGGGAGCTTCTCAAAGACCCCACCGAGGAGGATGCGGCCAGGGCGGTTGCCGTCATGGGTGCCGCTGAGGGGCTCGAGGAGAAATACGACCTCTGGCTGGAGCCGGAGGCAAAGAGCCTGTTGTCGGCCGAGGTCGCCCTGGGGATATCCAGGGGTAAAGCCCTCACCTCGGAGTTCACGGACCTTTTCTCTGAAGCGAAGGCTGCGCTCAAGAAAGAGACCGGCTCAGAGGAGGCCAGCAAGAGCATGCCCGAATCGGAACCGACACCAATCCCGCCGGAAATAACCACGATCGAGGGCGAGGGTGAACAGGTCACCGTGCCGTTCAAGCTGAAGCAGGGGCTTGTCATCATACATTTCGAGTACGCGGGGAGCGGTCTGTTCACGGTCACGCTGATGGACGACAAGGGCTCTCCACTCGGCCAGGTGGCAGACTACAGAGGTTCCGTGTCGGGATCACAGGCCCTCGGGGTCGCAATGGGCACTTACGTGTTCAGGGTCGAGTCACCGGGGCCATGGAAGTTGGGAATCGAGCAGCCGGCGCCGGCACAGGCGCCGTCCCCGCCCCAGACGTTCACGGGTGAGGGACCTGTCGCGACGCCGTTTTTCCAGACGCAAGGCGGGCCCATATCCTTGAAGATGGAACATGCGGGCCGCGGAGACTTCGTGGTGACGATCGTTGAGCTGGGAGGGAACGCGGTAGCCCTCATGGCCAACGAGAACGGCCCGTTCGACGCTTCCAAGCTGGTCAGCCTCAAGAGCGGTATCTTCTATCTGCTGAACGTCGACGCAAGCGGACCCTGGTCTATCACTATCGAGTAGCACGAGGGCAAATACTGTTGTGTTTCGCCGCGCCCGATTTCGCGGGAAATCCTCGTGGGGTCCGGTGTCATGAATCGCGCTCAGAGCCCCGGGGCTTTCAGGTCTAAAGAATATGTTCTAGAAACATCCCTGGAAGCCCCCAGAGAGGCTTCTACGGCTCTTTGAGACTTGAGGGGCCGTGAGGCGTCCCGGGTCCCGGGCGCGGTGTCAAGGGACTCCAGGAAAGCCTCCAGGCGGGTGCGGACCTGTCCCTCGTTGTGCTCACGGCTGTCCAGGCACTCCCCGTCGAGGATCAGCGTGCGCACGCCGGCGCGGGCCAGCTCGTCGCGCACCTGGCGCGCGCAGCCGGTCGACTGCCTGCACCCCCGGTGGCTGAAGTGCACCGCGCCGTCGACGTTATATCTCAGGGCAAGCTCGACCATCCTGGATGCCCTGCCGCTTGCGGGGCCACCGGAGGGATGGCTCAATATCTTCTCCGCCAGCGAGTCGAACGGCCGCTCGGGGTCGAGCTCCGGCCAGAACATGCGGTTGAACTCCTCGCAGACGATAACCGCGCCTTTCTCCTCGAGCAGCGCTGGGATCCCGGTGGGGAAGTAAGGCTTCAGATGCATCCAGAGGAGCCTGTGCCTCTGCCTCCCGGGGGCCATGGAAGTGCCGTTGTCCCGGAGCTGCCTGGCAAGAAGTCGGTAGAAGTCAGCGCCCCCCCTGGTGCCGGGCATCGCGGTGAGGACGGCCAGGTAGCCGAGCGCGACCCAGCCGTCCATCGGGCAGGGCGAGCTCCTCCGGAGCTCTTCGACCTCGAGGCCGTAGCGCCGAGCCTCGTTCGAAAGCTCGATGGCAGCGGCCAGCCTGCCCGCGGCCTCTCGTCCGGACGGGCGCGAGACCGCTTCCAGGCGGGCGGCGGCCTGCTCCAACTGCTCGGCCAGCGTGACTACCGCGTCTGCCGACGGGGCGCGGGCGGGCACGTCGATGGAAACGTTCTCGACCCCGTAGAAGTCCGAGAGGCGCGAGAACGAAAGAGGCGCCGAGTCGCAGAGGCGGGACGTCGAAAGGATGATGTCCGGCCGTGGCAGGAACCCCTCGAGCGCGGCGCCAAGCGCTATCCGATGGAACGAGCACAGGTCATTGGAGAAGCCCTCGGCCGCCGCCCTCTCAAGGAACCTCTCGTTGAGACCGGCCATGGTGATGGCTGCGGCGGCGATCTCTGGAAAGAACGGTATCGTTCCCGTGCCGTGAACGAGTTCGCACGGGACGAGCTGGCTGGCCCAGGCAACGGGACCGCGCCCCAGGAACGCGTCCCTGGTGCTCTCGATGGCGTAACGCAGGCCGGCGGCCTCCGCGGGGCTACTGGAGTGGCGGAGCAGCGATCTTTCCACGCCGCGGACTGCCATCCAGAACGTACGCGACCTGAGCTTTTCCGGCGAAATGGTGGAGCGGAACCTGTCCCCGAGCGCTTCAGCCGAGCGCACCTATATCATCTCCATGAACGCCTCCACCCGGGTGGTAACCTGGCCCGGGCTATCGTCCTGGTAGTCGCTGTTCAGGACAAGCGAAGGTATGCCCTGCTCGTCAAGGCGCCTCTCGAGCGCCGGCAAATCGTAGAGGAACGGGTCACAGAACATGAGAGGGATGATGATGACACCGCGCGCTCCCAGCCTGCGGGAGCCGGCGATAAGGCGCTCGTGCCGCTCTGCGCTGTTGAGCATGCGCGGGCACGGATTCCTCGCCAGGTACGTCTCAGCGAGGTAAGCGAACAGCTGGCCGCGGTCGGCGCCGGGCGCCGGATCGGCAGAGCCCGCGCCCCCGGTGATGAACCTCTCCACCGAACAGAGGTCGAGCGAGACCGCCGCTCCCCCGCATGAATCAATCACCCCGAGGAGCCTGCCCGGCCTTATGATGTTGCCCGTGACCAGGACCGGTTTTCGACCCGGGCCCGCCAGCCGTCCTTCCTGGGTCTCATCATCCGGGTCTCCCGGTGATATTGAGGGGGCCGGCGGCTTTGCCTGCTCCGCGACGAACTCACTCATGTAGGCCTCGGCTTCGAGCCGGCTGCCCGGCTGCGCCTGCGCTTCCGAGAGCAGGCCGAGCCGCGCCTCGGCGTCACGGCGCTCGCAGATGGCATCGATGAGAGCCCCGGGGGTTATAGCCTCGCCGGTGTACTCCTCGAGCACGCCGGCCAGGCCCTCGATGGCGCGGCGGTACTGCTCCAGGGCGGCCGGGGTGCTGTCGCGCGGGACGTCGAACAGGTACGTGAGGTCCGCCTCGCAGTAGAAGGACCAGGCGTCGTAGAGGCGCCGCAGGTTGTCGCAGCATCCCGCGACTACCACGGCCCGCGGCGCGGAGCCGTCGAGTCCCTGCTCGAGGCAGGCCCTGACGTAGGGGCACATGTTGGTGCCGAGTATAGCGTCCGCGGATTCCGTGCCACCCTGCGCCCCGAAGAGCCTCACCGGGCTGAGCCCCGCCGCGGCTATCACCTCGATCGGAGTGTACGCGCAGAACCAGCCGACGCTGCGCTCGTCGTAAACGCCCGGACCGGTGCCGCTGTCCAGGGTTCTCACCGCGTCGACTGGTAGAAGCCGCAGACCGCGTTTAATGGACATATCTCGTGCTTCGGCCCCCGGGCATGGCATATTTCGCGGCCGAGGTGCACGAGGTTGAGGTGCATGCGGGGCCTTCGGGCCGGGGGTACGAGCTCCTCTAGCTCGATCTCCGCGCGCTCGGCGCCCGTCTTCTCATCTATGAGCCCGATCCGCCGGGCCGTGCGAAGCACGTGGGTGTCGACGGGAAGCACCTTGCGCCCGTCCGCGAACATCAGCGCTACCGACGCCGTCTTCGGCCCCACTCCCGGCAATGAGGTCAGGAACCGGCGCGCCTCCGGCACCGGCATCCCCCGCAGGAACTCGAGCGAGCAATCGCCCCGCTCGGACTCGAGCCAGGTGAGTATCTCTTTGAGCGCCCTCGATTTCTGCTTCGAAAGCCCGCCCGGCCTGATGGCGCGCTCGACATTCGCCAGGGGCGCCGAGGCGATCTCCCCCGCGGTGGGGAACTCGTCGGTGAGCCGCTGGTAGGCAAGGTTGTAGTTGCGCCTGTGGGTGTTCTGTGAGAGCACGGCGTGGATGAGCTCATGCGTCATGTCCCGGTCGTTTTCCGGGACCGTCAAGCCGAACGCTTTGACCAGGCGCCGGTCTACCTCCCGCGCCTTCTTCTTCCTGTCGGCAAGTTCCCAGGCTTCCAACAAAGTTCCCTGTCAGATATTGATGAGCGGTGGTATCCTCGCGGTCGTCCCGTGCAGCTTCGCCGCGACCAGAAGCCTCAAAGACGTCAGCGGGTTTACGGGCACCAGCTTGAACGGGCTCACCTTCATGAGCTTGGACAGGCTCCCGATGCTGCCCGCCAGGTCGTTGCACTCCCTGGTGAAGTTCACGTTCCTCTTGCCCAGCCTCCCGACGAGCGTCTCGTAGACTTCGTCATAGGCGCAGCCGCCCGCGATGTACACCTTGCCGGAGATGCTTTTTATCTTCTCCATGTCGAAGCCCTTGCCCATTATCACGGTGAACCCGCCCTTGCCGTTCAGGTCGAGATAGTAGAGCTGGAGGCCGGCCATCGTGTTGGCGTCACATCCTTCGAGGCAGTTTCGCTCCGACCCGCGGATGATCTCCACATCAGGAGGAAAAGCGTCGTAGAGTCTGTAAGGATATTTCTCCTTGAAGCGCTCGAGCGGCTCGCCGATAACCTCGATCTCGTCGAGCTCGGCACACCCCAGGCCCATGTCACGCGCCTCGGCCAGGTGCCCGACCTCGTCCACTGTATATCCGAATATCCGCGCGCAGACCGTGTCCACCGCGAGGGTATCGGTGCCGCCGACAAGGATGTTGAACGGGACGAGGCACTTGCTGTGCAGCGCTTCGGCGGGGTAGTGGCCGTAGATCGTCCCCACCGTACCATCCACCATGGTGAAATCCGGCTGGATGACGCTGTAGACGTCGGCGAGCTTGCGGTGCAGGTTCCAGTTATGGTCCGAGGCGCGGTCCTTGTGCATCACCAGGCCGTACTGGTTCTTGATGCCGCATGTGAGGACCGTCATGGAGTGGGTCTTGAGCTTGGGGACGTTGATGTACGTCACCCTGTCTCGGTCGTCTATTATGCGCTTTATGTGCTCGGAGACGCTCACCTCGTACCCCATGTGAGGCAGCGTCACCGGCACCTGCCTGCCTTCATCGAGGTAGAGGGGCGTCGCTCCCCTGTCGCGCGCGGCTTTATCGAATCCCACGGCGTTGAACACAAGCCTGGTGAAGTTGCCCTGGGTGGCGTTCTCCATGAGGTAGAGCTGCTCGGCGCCGGCCTTCCGGCAGTAGTCGAGAACGGCCCCCGCAACATCGACGCTTGTGAAGCAGTACGGCTTGGAGTCGATGGCGTTTACCTTGACGAACACCTCACGCGGTTTGTTCTTGATGATGTCCGCGACCCCGTGCTCGTCCATCACGCGCTGAACTGCCTCAGCCAGGTCATGCTTTATATCGACGATGGAGACTTTTGCTGTTTTGTCGGATTCCCCTGGCATGGTGTCCTCCCGTGCAGCAGTTTAAAGGTCCTCGGGTATCGCCTCGCCGCGTATCAGGTCCTCGAAGGTCTCCCTGCGCCGTATCACGTACGCCTTTCGCCCGGACACCAGTATCTCCGGGACGCGGGTCCTCGAGTTGTAGTTGGACGACATCGCGAAGCCGTACGCCCCCGCGGTAAACACCGCCAGCAGGTCGCCCGGCTGCACCTCCGGCAAATCGCGGTCCTGGGCCAGGAAGTCGCCGGACTCGCATATCGGCCCGACAACGTCGACCTTGACCGGCTGGGCTCCGTCTCGCCGGATGACCGGGGTTATCTGGTGGTTGGCCTGGTAAAGGGTCGGGCGGATGAGGTCGTTCATGGCGGCGTCGACCACCACGAAGCTCTTCTCCTCGCCCTGCTTGTTGTAGAGCACAGAGGTGACCAGTATGCCGGCGTTGCCGGCTATCATTCGCCCGACCTCCATTATCACCGTACAGTCGGTCTCCTTCAGCAGCGGGACCAGGGCGCTCGCGAAGTACTCCGGAGCCGGCGCCTCCTCGTCGGTGTACTGGATTCCGAACCCGCCCCCGATATTGACGTAGCGGATGTCCATCCCCAGGACCTTAAGGCTCCTGGCGAGATTGGTGACCTTCTTGAGGCTGGTCTCGAAGGGCGCCGACTCCAGTATCTGCGACCCGATGTGCTGGTGTACGCCGACCGGGTTGAGCCCGGGCAGTCTCTGGGCGACCTCGTACTCCGCCATTGCCTGCGCCAGCGGGATGCCGAACTTGCTCTGCTTGAGGCCGGTGGCAATGTAAGGGTGCGTCCGGGGGTCGATGTCAGGGTTGACCCGCAGGGCGATGGGCGCCACGACGCCCATACGGACCGCTATCTCGTTGATGAGCATGAGCTCCTGGCTCGACTCCACGTTGAACATCAGTATGCCCTCTTTGAGGGCGTACTCGATCTCGGGGGCGGTTTTGCCCAACCCCGCGAACACGATCTTCCCGGGATCGACACCCGCCTGGAGCGCTCGGTACAGCTCGCCGCCGGAGACCACGTCGGCGCCCGCGCCCTCCCCGGCCAGAAGGCTGACGATAGCCACGTTGCTGTTGGCCTTGACGGAATAACAAACCAAGTGCGGTATTTCGCCGAACGCCTCGGCGAGCGCACGAAAGTGGCTGGTGAAGGCGTTCTTGCTGTAAAGGTAGAACGGGGTGCCCACCTTGCTCGCTATGTCGGCGACGCGCAGCTCCTCACAGAAGAGCACATCGTTCTTGTAAGTAAAATCGTTCAAAGCTCTCTCCGGAAACGCCGTCAGCCCTCAATTTCAAGTGGCGCAACCCATATTATATACTTACGCTCGGAAATCTTGTCTTTCTCACTTCCGCCTCGGCGGAAGCGTTTCGCGGTCAATTGCTGGAGAGGATGATCTCGAATGCACACTGCACACCCGGACCTGGTGGCAATAAAGACGGCGGTCCGGCATCTGGCGGCCAGGCTTGAGAACGAAGCCACCGCGGCGGGCCACTGGGCGTCTCTTTGCCGGAACCGGGGAGTAGATGACGTAGCCGAGCGGCTCGACAATGTTGCCTCGGCATTCAAGGATGCCATGGCCCACGCGGAAGCCGCGGCCGAACTGCTCTTCGACGCCCAAGAGCGCCAGGCCACCGAGAACCACGACCACGGCGGCGGCTGAGAGCCGCGCCTCACCCCGCCAGCGAGCGCAGCAGTGCCAGGTCATCCGGCTCGCCGGCAGTCCCGTAGGGAAGCTCTATGATCGCCGGCAGGCCTCGAAGCGCTTCGTGGTTGACCATGTAGGCGAACGAATCCAGCCCTATCTTACCCTGCCCTATGTGCTCGTGCCGGTCCAGGTGAGAACCGCATTCGCCCTTCGAGTCGTTGAGATGCAGCGCCCCGAGGCGGTCGAGCCCTATATGCCTGTCCAACTCATCCAGCGCCTCATCGACCCCCGCGGGAGTGCTTATGTCGTACCCGGCCGCGAAGATGTGGCACGTGTCCAGGCAGAAGCCCAGCCGCCCAGGCCTTCCCGCCATGTCGAACACCGCGGCGAACTGCTCGAACGAGTTGCCGATGGAGGTGCCGGCCCCGGCGGTGGTCTCGAGCAGGAGCATGGCATCCCCCGGCGCCCTGTCCAGGCACGAGTTGACCGCGTCGGCAATCCTGCTCAATCCGAAGTCCTCGCCCTCGCCCTTGTGGTTGCCGATGTGCGTGATGAGGGCCGCGGCGCCAAGCCTGTCCGCCTTGAAGAGCGAGCTTGCGAGCGATGCCACAGAGCGCTTGAAGATGGTGTCCGAGGGCGCGGCCATGTTTATCAGGTAGATGGAGTGAAGGAGCACTGGGTCGATACCCGAGCTTGCCTTCGCCTCGGCGAACCCTGCGGCGTCCTCATCGGACACGGGGGTTGTGCCCCACTGCTGAGGGCTCCCCGGGAACATCTGAATGGCCTCGCAGCCCGCGCCCGCCCCCTCAACCAGCGCCGAGACCGGGCTCCCCGAGACCCTGACATGGTAACCGAAGCGCAAGTGGAGCCACCCCCCCCCGTTACATCTTCTCGGGAGCGTCAACACCGATGAGGCCAAGCACTATCGCGAGAACCTGCCTGACCGCCTTCACCGCGAAAAGCCTGGCCCTGGTGAGTCGCTCATCGTCGGTCACCACCCTGCAGTCGCGGTAGAACGAATGGAAGAGAGCGGCAAGCTCCTCCGCGTACCCCGTGAGCCGGTGAGGCACCCGTCGCTCGGCGCAGAACTCGACCAGCTCCTCCAGCTCCGCGAGCTTTCGCAGGAGGTCCATCTCAGGCTCGCTCGCCAGCAGGTCCAGGTCACTCGGCGCGGGTTCGGACAGGTCCGCCCCCGACTCGGCCGCGTACCTGAGGATGCTGCAGATGCGCGCGTGCGCGTACTGGACGTAGTAAACCGGGTTCTCGGGCGCCTCTCGCGTAGCGAGCTCGATGTCAAACTCGAGCGGCGAGTCGCTGGAGCGCTGAAGGAAGAAGTAGCGCGCGGCGTCGGCCCCGACCTCGTCTAGCAGCTCGTCCAGGGTCACGATCTCGCCGGTGCGCTTGGACATGGTCACCGGCTCCCCGCCCCTGAACAGCTTCACCAGCTGACCCAGGATGACCTCGAGGTGCCCGGCGCCGTAGCCCATGGCGTCCATAGACGCCTTCATGCGGGCGACGTAGCCGTGGTGGTCGGCCCCCCAGATATTGATTATTGTGTCGAAGCCGCGGCCCATCTTGTCGCGGTGATAAGCGATGTCGGACGCGAAGTACGTAGGCTCGCCGTTCGAGCGCACCAGCACCCTGTCCTTCTCATCGCCGAAGTCGGTGGTTCGCAGCCAGAGCGCGCCCTTCTCCCGGTACGCCCTGCCCTCCTCCTCCAGCCACGCCAGCGTCTCCTCGACCTCGCCCCTCCGGTAGAGCTCCCGCTCGCTGAACCAGATGTCGAAGTCGACGCCCATCCTCTCGAGGGTCTCCCTGATGGAATCGAGCATGCGCGGGTACTCCATCTCTATGAAGAGGCCTGCGCGCTCCTCTTCGGGCAGGCTGGCGAACTCATCACCGTGCTCCGCGACGATTCGCTCGGCGATCTCGACTATGTAGTGCCCGGCGTATCCACCCTCCGGGAGCTCGCTGCTCCTCCCCAGCAACTCGAGATACCGCGCCGACAGCGAGAGGCCGAAGTTCTGCATCTGGGTCCCGTAATCGTTGACGTAGTACTCGCGCTCGACCAGGTAACCGCCGTGACGCATCACGGAGGCCAGCGCGTCACCCAGCGCGGCCCAGCGGCCGTGCCCCAGGTGGAGCGGCCCGACAGGGTTAGCGCTCACGAACTCGACCTGGACCTTGCGCCCGGCGCCCACGTCGGAGGCACCGAACTTCTCACCCTTCTCCGCTACATCGAAGAGCACGCTCCTGATGAACGACGGGGTCAGGTGAAAGTTGATGAAACCGGGGCCCGCGACCTCGACCTTCGACACGATGTCCGGGGCGGGCTTGATAGCGTCGGCGATTATCCGGGCGACCTCGCGGGAGTTCATGTCCACTCTGCCGGCCACGGCGAGCGCGACATTGGTTGCCCAGTCGCCGTGCTCCCGGCGCTTGGGCCGGTCGAGCTCAACGCGGCCGTGCTCGACCGGGGGGAGCTCTCCATTCGCTATCGCGCTCTCGATGGCGTTCTCGATGAGATTGGTTATCTGCTCTTTCGACATGTCATACCATTATGAAGACGGCCTCGGGCCTTGCATCGTGCATTATAGGCGAATTCCCACCACGCGCCCCAAACGCGCACCCGCCGGCTGACTTCCTGGATCCGCGCACCCGGTCACGCGCCTCCACTACAGGTTCGACGGCTTCTCTTCCAGCGTGAGCTCGATGGTCTTCTTGTTGCCGCCGGAGTAGTAGGTCACGGACAGCTTGTCCCCCACGCTGCCCTTGCGGACCTCGCCCACCACGTCGTCCATCGACTTAACCGGCTGCCCGTCTATGGATACTATGATGTCTCCGGTCTTTATGCCCGCCTTGTCCGCCGGGCCGCCCGGCACCAGGCGCGTGACGTATGCGCCCCTGCTTACCGGGAGGTCGTACCTGGTGGCCACGCTCTCGGTGACCGACTGGCCGAGCACGCCTATGAATGGATGCGATATTGGCTTGCCGCTGATTATGTCGTCGGCCACCTTCTTCGCTGTGTTTATGGGGATGGCGAAACCCACTCCCGCGGACCCGCCGGACGCCGTTGCGATCACCGCGTTGATGCCTATCAGCTTGGAGTTTCCGTCGCAGAGGGCTCCGCCGGAGTTTCCGGGGTTGATTGCCGCGTCGGTCTGAATGAGGTTGGTGAGCACGGTCGGCTGCCCACCCTCTTGCGAGCCGGCGGACAGGCTGCGGTTGAGCGCGCTGACTATCCCCGTGGTAACGGTCTGCTCGAACCCGAACGGGCTGCCTACCGCCACGCAGAGCTGGCCTACAACCAGGTTGTCCGAGTCACCGACGCCCAGCACCGGCAGGCCGGCCTTCTCCACCTTCACAACCGCGATGTCGTTGTCCGGGTCGGCCCCAATTTTTTTGCCCTTGAGCTCCTCGCCGCTGGCGAGGGTCACCGTGATGTCCTGTGCGTCCGCCACGACGTGGTTGTTGGTTATTATGTAGCCGTCCTGCGAGTAAATGACTCCGGAGCCGGTCCCCTCCCCGCCTTCCGTGGTGGAGAACGGAGTGCGCTCCGGTGCGGTCCTTATGTCGATGTTCACGATCGAGGGGACCACCCTCTTGGCTATGGCGGCCACGCTCGTGTCGCCCTCGGAGGGGCTCACAACGCTAAGGGTCCCCTGCTTGTTAGTCTCCTTGTCCACCACCACATTGCGGAGCCTGCCCCTCACCAGGTCGTAGGGGTTTACCCCGAAAGCCCATGGCATGGCAATAAGCACCACCAGGGCGCCTATGAGCCCGGCCACCAGTGCCGACAGGAACACGCCGGCGCACCCCGTTCTCTTTTTGCCCTTCAGCTCGGAGCGCCGAGGCAGCGGCAACGGGTTGGGGTCACCTTCAGGTGGGATTCCGGCTCCCTGCCCTCCCTGGCTAGCGGCCGGCGGAGCCACGACCGGAGGTGCCGGTGCCGCCTGCGGAGACGGCCTCGCCTCCCCGGGCTGCTCGTTTGCGGGCGCCGCGGACCCCGGGCCGGGGACGCCGTGCTCCCCCGGACGTGGTCCGGCAGGCCCGTTCGTGGACCCTCCCCCGGGGGGCAATCCATCCTGGCTTCCGTTCATATACCCTGCCTCCTTGTTTAGCAAAAAGCATTCTCATATACTCGATACCACATGAAGCCAACAATAGATTCTATCATTCCCGTCTGAAACCTCGGTGAACCCGGCTTCATAGAGATTAGACGCGGAATCTCGCGAAAGGGGTTCGAGCATGGGGAGAAGAGACTACACCACTCCCGAGGAACGGTTAGAGCGTGCTGAGCAGGAGCCCATACGGGTAAGCTTCGGCGTCTATGCGATAAGCCTGCTGGCTGTCGCCCTGGTCATTTTCATTGTCATGCTGGTCATGTACCTGCCTGGATACCGGATGAACCAGCGTTTCGAGACCGCCGTAAAGAACGCCGATTACGTCTACGTCGGGGTCCGCATCCCCAAGGAGGAACTCAAGAAGCGGAAGGTCAACCCGCTCACCAAGGAGGATGACATGGCCCAGATACTCAAGGACATGGGCGCCAAGCGGGCGAAAGCGGAGTTAAACCCCGACCTCACAAGGATCCCCGGCGAATAATTCATCCTGGGGTCAGACACCATGACATGAATTCGCGGCGGCATCCGTGTGTCCCGGATACAAATTCATGTCATGGTGTCTGACCCCAGGATGAATTCAAGGCGTACTCCGAAGCCATGGCAAGCGCCCGGTTGCGCTCCTCGGCCGTGAGCCTCCTGTCGATGCCGGGGTGCAGGCCTGCCCTGTACTCGGGACGATACTGGAACATCAGATTGAAATATACTCCCGGCATGTTGCGCCGGACCCACTCCATGATGGGGCGGGTGCAGCACTCGAGGTGGCCCGGCAGGACAAGATGCCGGACCATTACCTCCGCCGTCTCCCACGCGTAAGCGAAGTTGCGGCTCACCACGTCGAAATATCCTTCGGCATCCGAGAGCTCCTTCGCGCAGTCATCGTTACCGTACCTGAAGTCCCCGAGGTACACATCTATCACACCGTTCAAGACCTCCATAGCCTCGCTCGAGGTGTACATGTTCGAGTTCCAGACCATCGGCAGAAACCTGCCCTCTCGCCCCACCAGCTCGACCGTCTCAAGGATCGTGTGGAGGTTGGGATCCGGGTTGCCGCCGACGAAGTTGGCGTTTCGCGATCCCTGAGAGAGGCCTTCCTGCAGGACCGCCGCGAGCATTGCCGGCTCGGCCGGGAACCCCGAGCGCGGGTGCATGGCGATGTCCCAGTTCTGGCAGTAAACACAGCGGAACGTGCAGCCGGAGAAGAAGATAGTGTGACTCGGCACGAGCTCGGGCTCCTCGCCCATGTGCAGGAAGTCCGAGCTGTAGCGCGACTCCGAGCCCACTCCGCAGTATCCGCCCTCGCCCGCGGGACGGTCCGCCCCGCAGCGCCGCTCGCAGAAACGGCAGTGGGCGAGCATGCGCCGGGATAGCTCGACCTTGAGTTCGAGCAGGCTGCAGGACGCCGGCTCGAGAGGGGTTTCGGCGTCGGCTTCCCACAGGGCGCGCAGCTTCTCGTTGCCTGCCCCGTTGGCGTCCGCCAGCTCCTCTTCGGCCGCTTCGGCAAGGCCGTCCACCCCGCAGGCAACAGAGCGGGTCACCCAGTGAAGGGCGAAGCGCTCCTTATTCCCGATGGCTGAGTACCTGTCGAGCATCTAGTCCTTCATCTCGGCCCGCGCGTCGCAAAGCAGGCAACCGCCATGCGCTACGTTCTCCGCCGGGTTCTCCCTGATGACCACGATTATGGCCGACGGCGGCAGCTTGTACGCCCGGGCAACCACATCGGTCACGTCCTTCGCGAGCGTACGCTTCATCTCGACATCAACCGGTGGCCCATCGATATACACGTTCGGCATCTGAAGACCTCCTTCTCGCGCCTTTCGTCAATTGCTGCGGGCACCAGTAATCTTCGCAGTAAACGCCCCGGCTCCTCCAATCTTCCGTGTGCCCACCGGGCAGGACGGTGACCACCGGTGTCAAAATGCTACAATTAGCGTTGCATTTCACAGGCAGCCTTCGAGCCGGCCGGCGTGCGCGAAGCCGCCGCGTCCTTCTAGGGAGTAACGAATGAACGAAGCAGTCCGGGACGTCGCAATCATCGGGGGAGGGCCTTCGGGGCTCACCGCGGGGCTATATCTGTGCCGCGCCAGGATCGACGCAGTCGTGCTCGAGCAGCAACTGCCGGGCGGGCAGGCCGTCTACTCCCCGCTCATAGAGAACTATCCAGGGTTCCCCGACGGGATTTCCGGCCCCGACCTGATTGACCTGATGATGAAACAGGTCGATAAGTTCGGCCTGGAGACAAGGACGTTCGCCCCGGTCAACGAGCTGTTGCTGGACGGCCGGATCAAAACGCTGAAGCTCGATGGCGGTGATCTGTTTGCCAACGCGGTCATCGTCGCCTCGGGCCGCAGCCCTCGAAAGACGGGCATCCCCGGGGAGAAGGAGTTCACCGGCCGCGGCATCTCCTACTGCGCCACCTGCGACGCCCCGCTCTTCAAGGAGAAGGTCGTAATGGTCGTCGGTGGCGGCGACGCGGCCGTGGAGGAAGCGCTGCACCTTACCCGCTTCGCCAGCAAGGTCATCCTGGTACACCGGAGGGACGAGCTGCGCGCTTCCTCGTACCTGCAGGAGCGCATCCTGTCCGAGCCAAGGGTCGAGTTCATGTGGAACTCGGAGCTCACCGAGATCAAGGGCGAACAAACCGTCAACTCCGCCGCGGTCGTTAACAATGTCACCCGGCAAAGGGCTGAGGTACCGGTCTCGGGCGTGTTCTTCTACGTCGGCAACACTCCGAATACCGGGTTCCTCGAGGAAGTCGTCGAGCTCGACGAGGCCGGCTACGTGGTGACCGACGACCGCCTGGAGTCGAGCGTGCCCGGTATTTTCGCCGCCGGCGACGCCAGGGCCAACCACTTCAAGCAGGTCATCCTCGCCGCCGCCGAAGGGGCGCTCGCGGCGCTGTCCGCGCAGAGGTACCTCGAGACCATCGGCGCCCGCAAGGCATACCAGGGAGGGCCCAGATGATAATCGCCGTCGTCGACGGGATGGGAGGAAGCATTGGTACGCAGATAGTGCTGGGGTTGCGCCAGGCCCTGCCCGAGGAGACAGAGATCATGGCGCTTGGTACCAACGCCATCGCCACCGGCAGCATGATGAGAGCCAAGGCGACAAGGGGCGCCACCGGGGAAAACGCCATCGCCTTCTCTGTGGGTGAGGCCGACGTCATCATGGGCTCGCTGTCCATCCTGGTTCCGAACTCCATGATGGGAGAGGTGACACCCCACATCGCCACCGCGGTGGCGTCCGCTCGAGGGCGCAAGATACTCCTGCCGATATCGAACCCCCCGCTCGAGATACTGGGCATATCCAAGAAGCCGCTACAGCAACTCATCAATGATGCGATAGAACTGGTCCGCGAGCACTCTGGATTGCCCGCCGGGCCCGAGGAGGAAGCTGATGTGTGAGGCAGTCGTCTTCGTCGTCAAGGACGGGGAGAAGCAGCAGGTCATGGAGAACGTGGTCACAGTCCACCCGGAGGGGCAAAAACTCCTCCTCACCGACCTGTTCGGCGAGCAGAAGCTCATAACCGCGAAGATCGAGAAGGTCGACCTCACCGGCCACGAGATCATCCTCAGCCTCTAATAAATGGGGTCATATCTGACCCCATTTATTAGTCCTGTTGCGCGCCGGTGCGGCTTCTGCTATAAAAGGGATCACCGGAGTCAAGTAGGCTCCACGCTATACATCAAAGCAAACCATTAACCTTGGCCACGAAGGCCGAATTCCGGTTGGAAATCGGTGCTGGTGGCCTTTTTTGTTGCCACCCTGAACAGGAGGTGGAAACGTTGCACATTCCGGACGGGTTCCTGGACCCAAAGACCTGGGGCACCCTCTCTGTGGCCTCAGCGGGCACAACGGGTTACGCCCTGTACAAGATGCGGGAGAAGATGGATGAGAAGATGATCCCGCTTCTGGGCATAACCGCGGCGTTCATCTTCGCAGCCCAGATGCTCAATTTCCCCGTGGCCGGCGGCACCAGCGGCCACTTCCTGGGGGCTATCCTCGCCTTCGTACTGCTGGGCGCCTGGCCGGGTTTCCTGGTCATGGTAGTGGTGCTGCTGGTCCAGTGCCTTTTCTTTGCCGACGGCGGTCTCACCGCGCTCGGCGCGAACATCTTTAATATGGCGATAGTCGGCGGTCTGCTAAGCTACTTTCTGCTCGCACTCGCAAGGAAACCGCTCTCGAAGGCGATCGGAGAGAAATCTTCCCTGCTCGTTGCAACGGCTTTCTTCTCCTGGCTCTCGGTGGTGATGGCTTCGGCCGCCTGCTCGATCGAGCTCGCGGTATCCGGCACGGCCCCGTTCGCCACGGTCTTCACCGCCATGGTGGGCGTACATTCAATAATCGGGATCGGTGAAGCGATAATCACCACGGTGGTTGTGGCTGTCGTACTGCAGGCGAGACCCGACCTGGTGAACGCATACAAAGGGAGCGCGGTGGCGCCGGTTCCCATGGGCGGAGAGGAGGTCGCGTGATGGAAAGCACCTGGAAGAAACTCTTCAACAGGAAGAGCGCCGGCCTCTGGATCTTCGTCGGAGCCGGCCTGATAGTCGCTGTACTCCTCGCAGTTTTCGCATCGCCCTGGGCGTCCTCGAGCCCGGACGGTCTGGACAAGACCGCCGAGGAAAAAGGCTTCGTGGAGAAGGCCGAGCAAAAGGAACCGGCCTGGAAACACTCCCCTGTCCCTGGATACGCCATGCCGGGGGTGAAGAACGAAAAGGTGGCCACCGGGCTTTCCGGGTTGGTGGGGGTTCTGATAACCCTGGCAGTGGCTGTCGCTGTCGGCCTGCTCGCGTATGGGCTTGGCCGGCTGATGACCAGGAAAAAAGCCGACGGGGACACGCAAGCGCAAACTCTTGAAACATGACTTCATAGACAGGTACTCGAGGCTTGAAAGCCCCGTACATAGCCTCGACCCGAGGGCGAAGACGATTGCGCTCTTCGCCCTCATTATCGTCTGTGTGACGACACCGCCCGAGGCGTGGTGGCCGTTCGCCATATACGCCGCGCTGGTATTGATAATCGCAAACGCCTCGAGGCTCCCGCTGAAGTACATGGCTACACGCGTGCTGGTGGTGCTGCCCTTCATCATGGCGGTGGCAGTCTTCGTACCTTTCATGCACAAGGGCGGGCCCTCCTACGACCTGGGCCTCTTCTCGGTCTCCCGCGACGGCCTGCTGGTGCTCTGGAACGTTGCCATCAAGGGGCTGATCTCCGTCTCCTGCCTGATTCTGCTCTCTTCCACGACCCCGTTCGGCGACCTCATGCACGGCTTCGAGCGCCTGCACGTTCCGCGCTTCTTCACAACCGTCGCGGCGTTCATGTACCGCTACCTCTTCCTCATCGTCGACGAGGCGGAGCGGATGAAGCGCGCGCGCGACTCGCGCAACTATCGAGGGCGCTGGATATGGCACGCGAAGGTCATCGGCTACATGGTGGCTTCCCTTTTCCTGCGAAGCCAGGAGCGCGCCGAGCGAGTATTCCAGGCCATGACAGCACGCGGTTTCGACGGGACCTTCCCTCGCTGGAGCGAGCCCAGGATGCGCGTGGCCGACTATATCTTTATGATAATCGTGTCTTTGACGGCAATATCCGGAAGGCTGGTCATGATTTGGGCGTGATCCCGATAATCGCGGAGACCGCGATCAAGATCGAGCGACTTCACTACTCCTACCCCGATGGGACAGAGGCGCTGAAAGGCATCGACCTCCGTATCAGGCGTGGGGAGAACGTCGCGCTCATGGGGCCCAACGGCGCCGGGAAGTCAACGCTGGCCCTGCACCTCAACGGCATCCTTACGGGCAGAGGCCGGGTGGAGATAATGGGCATAGAGGTCAACAAGAAGAACGTCCGCAAGGTGCGCGACCTGGTGGGGCTTGTCTTCCAGGACCCCGACGACCAGCTCTTCTCACCGACCGTTCGCGAGGACGTCGCCTTCGGGCCGTTGAACCAGCGCCTTCCCGTTGAGCAGGTCGAGCACGCCGTCTCCCGGGCGCTTTCCTGGGTGGGCATGGACGGCTTCGAGGACCGCTCCCCGCATCACATGAGCTTCGGCGAGAAGAAAAGGATTTCCCTCGCCACGGTGCTCGCAATGGACCCCGAGATACTCGTGCTCGACGAGCCGGTGGCGAACCTCGACCCACGCGGCCGCCGCGGGTTCCTGGAGCTCGTAAAGGTGCTCGAGGCCACAAAGGTGGTCGTCACCCACGACCTGGACATGGCGCGCGCGGTATGCGACCGGGTTGTGCTGATGGACTCCGGGGAGGTGGTGGCCGACGGGCGAACCGAGGCCGTCTTCGCCGACGGCCGGCTGCTTGAGCGGCACGGCCTCCTCTAAAGGGCCAACCTGCCCCTGTGATACAATCCGGTTACCATTTCTACCAGGCGAGGCTATGGCGGAGCTCAAGAAGCGAAAAATCCTGCTCATCGACGATGAGGTCCTGCTTCTCGAGGTGATGAGGACCAATCTCGAGATAGAGGGCTACGAGGTCGTCACCGAGATGAGCGGCGAGACCGGACTCGTCTCCGCGGTGGTCGACCAGCCTGACGTTATCGTCCTCGACATCATGATGCCGGGCGTGGACGGCTACGTGATCTGCCAGCGGCTCAAGACCGACCCCCGCACCAAGTACATACCGGTTATCATCCTCACCGGGCTGGACGAGACAAAGCACGTCGTCAAGGGGTTCGAGTCAGGCGCGGACGACTACCTTGCAAAGCCGTTCGACAACCCGGAGCTTTTCGCCCGTATAAAGGCCGTTCTCACCAGGGCAGCCAAGGGGTTGGCCATCGACCCGCTTACCAACCTGCCGGGAAAGCACCAGATATACGAGGAGACCCGCAGCCGCCTCGAGCGGCGCGGCAAGTTCTTCGCCTTCATGTACGTTGACATCAGCAACCTGCGCCTGGTCAATAATCGCTACGGCATCCAGAGGGGCGACGACCTGATACGGAGCCTTGCCGACATCCTGCGAGACATCGTCAAGGTCGAGAAGGAGTTCCTTGGCTACATGGGCGAAGACGACTTCGTGGTGCTCTCCGTCCCGTTGAGGGTGCCGCAGATATTCAGCAGCCTCACGGTGCGGTTCGATAGCGCTTTACGCGACATATGCCCGGACCTGGTAGACGACAGTGATGCGGACAAGAACAGCGCGATCAAGATCGCGGTCGCCGTTGTCACCAACGAGAAGAGGCAGTTCGGCGACCCGCTGCAGGTGAAGAACGTGGCTCTCGAGGTCCTCAAGCATGCCCGCAACCACCCCACCCACTACTGCGCTGACCTGAAGAACCATCCCATCTAGCTAAGCCAGGACCCGGGCAGATAGAACCGACGGGCCCAACCCTCAGGCGAGAGCCAGTCTAAACAAGCAAAAACCCTACTCATCGTAGGGAGGGCAGGTGGGGCAGAAGATGGGTAGGCGGTTTGCTTGAGGTCTGACGCAGGTGCACTCCCTCCCACCCCACCTGAGGGCGAACTTACCAAACGGCCACTTCTTTGAGCCCAAGCCTCAACAAGAGCCGTCTTAGATTTTCAAACATGCCTTACTATGACCTCGTACTATAGTCTCGGTTCCTCGTGGCAGTGCCTGTATCCCTCTTTGGTACGATAGTCCGCGCGGCAGATGGGTGATTCGAGGTGTGGGGCTTACAGAAGCCCGGCCCAATCCAGAAAGCAGGTCGATTAATTGATGCGCGCCCGGGGCGGTAAGCGGCGAAAACCGCCGGCTGGTGCCGACGGTCCGTTATCCGGGGTACGAGAGAGCGCCACTCAACTCAAGCTCCCCACAAAAAAACGGGCGAAGATTTCGCCCGCAAAGGATATTCTATCACGACCCGGCCGCTTACCCAACAATTCAACCAAATCACGTTTTCCCCTGATAACAACCACATGATGTGCCCGAACATCGGGGTCGGCGTTCGAACCACAAGATATCGTCCATGTCCCCGCTCCCGTGATTTGTGCGCGATATTGTTGCGCCAGGAAAGATCTCAAGCATGCACAAGGAATCCTGTCCGAAATCGGACAAAAAAAAGAGACCCCCAAGGGCCTTCTCTCAAGCATTAAGAAATATTATATCATGGATGGTCGAAAATGCAAACAATACAAGCATCTTGAATCAAAAGGCTTTCTCACGCGTGTTCGGGCCGCAAGAAGATCGCGGACCGGCAAGCGCCGACGCGGCTGTAAGTCTAGAGCACCTTCTCCCCGTGCGCCCTTACCTTTTCCATGTCGACCTCGATGCCCAGCCCCGGACTTTCCGGCAGATGCACGTATCCCTCTTCATCGATACCGAACGGCCGGGACAGCATCGCGTCCCTGGCCTCGGGCACCCAGCCCGGCGGCTCGAACGGGAACTCGCAGTGCGTGCAGTTGGGTATCGCGCCCATCAGCTGGAGGTTCGCAGCGAAGCCGATTCCGTTGGTCCAGGTGTGCGGGTTCACCTGCAGGCCGGCCGCCTCGGCCATACCGGCTATCTTCTTCCCGTTAAGTATCCCGCAGGAAAGGGTCACGTCCGGCTGGATGACGTCGTAGCAGCGCCTGTTGATGAGCTCCCTGAATTCGAATATGTCGCTGTTCATCTCCCCTCCGCTTATGTCCATCGGGACGGAGGCGGTGAGTCTGGAGAGCCCATCGTAGTCATACATTCCCAGCGGCTCCTCCAGCCATGAGACCCCGAGGTCGGCGAGCTCCATGGCGGTCGCAAGCGCGCGCTTGAACGACCAAGTCGGGTAATCGGCGAACCCGTGGATGGGCCAGGCCTGGTTGGCGTCGACCATTATCTCCATCTCCGGCCCCACGGCCTCCCGCACGGCGGCGACAACCGCCAGGTCCTCCTCCATGGTCGGGTACCTTATCCTGAGCTTCATCGCCTTGAACCCCAGCTCCTTGATGGCCTGGGCGTCCTCCACGCGGCGCCCGGGCTCGCGGAGCTCCCCGGTCGAGGCGTACGCCTTTATCCTGTCCGAGCACGCGCCCAGCAGCCGGTAGACCGGCTGGCCCGCCGCCTTGCCGATGATGTCCCACAAGGCGATCTCCATGAACCACGCCCTGATGCCCACCGCCCGCGCCGAGCGGAACACCCTGGCGAAATCCTCCACCTTGAACGGGTCGCGCTCTATCAGGAACACCTTGAGCAGCTCGGGCACCCCCTTCAGCTCTCCCAGGAACGCCGGCGCCGCCGCGAAGCCGTCTATCCCCTCGTCGGTCATGAGCCTTACCAGCAGGAGGCTGTTGTTCATCTCGGGGATGCCCGGTATCCAGGACGGGAAGAACGGGGCGGGCAGCGGAAAGTGGCAGAGATATGCTTCCGCGTCGGTGATCTTCATGTCATTCGCCACCTTTCGTCTCGAATACCCGGTGGCGCGACCATGCGTAGATGCGAGGAAGCATCGTGCCTCGGCCACCCGGTACGGTTATCATTAGGATACCACCCGGAACCAGTCGATGGGGGTCACTGCGTCAAAGGGGGGCTTTCTTGCCCGGAGCCGACTGCCGGAAGTGCGGCGCCTGTTGCGTCGCCATCTCTATAAGCAGCCCCATGCCGGGGATGCCTGACGGCAAACCCGCCGGGGTTCCCTGTGGGCACCTGACCCCGGATAACCTCTGTGGGCTATTTGGAATGCCGGAAAGGCCCGGTGTGTGCTCGATGTTCCAGCCCTCTGAGGACGTATGCGGTAGCACGAGAGACGAAGCGTTCAGGCTGATCGCCGCGATGGAAGCCGACACGCGGCCTGACCAGTAGTGATCCGCGCGCAGGTTAATCCCCGTTTTGTTTAACTCTGCTTGAGACCCGCAGGGCGAAAACGAGCTCACTTCTTCTTCCGGCGGCCCCGGGCCGGCTTCGGGCCGAAGGCGCTGGTGATGGTCTCCTCGTTGAAGGCCAGGGACACCTGCCCGGTTGTCGCGCAGTCGTAGAGCGCCGTTGCCAGGACCCCGTCAAGGGGGCCCGAGATGACCGCCGGCACAATGAAGCAGGCGATCAATATCGACCAGACCGGGATGATCACCGCGCCACCAGGTTCACTCCCCGGGGATAGTATCGGCTATGTGCATACTCCTTTGGAGGTCTGCACGCTTTTCGGCATGCGCTTCAAGCGCGAAGTGCTGCCGCCATGTTCAAGAATCGTTGAGGGGCAGGACCAGGTTGGCCATCTCGGGGCGCTCCTCGAAGCCAAGTTGAGCGTAGAAGTCCCTCTCGTACGATGGACGGTCGCGGCCGTTCAGCAGCATTAGCCGGGAACAGCCCTTGGTTATCGCGAACTCCCTGACGTCATTCATCAGCTCGGTCCCCACACCCTTTCCCCTGGCGTCTTCACTGACAAAAAGTTCTGACACGTAGCCTTCCGGGCCCGAGAGCATGAGGTACGGGAGCCAGTGAACGGAAACGTATCCGGCAACCTTGCCCTCGTCATCCTCAGCAACGAGGACGGTGTGGCTGTCGTCGGCGTCGCAGAGCTCGAGGTGCAGGAGGACGCGCCTCTGTGTGGCCAATGGTGACTCGTTCTCCGCATGCGGGAACCATCCAAGCTTACGGATTATCTCGGCGATGACCGGGACATCCTCCTGCTCGGCCTTGCGCACAGTTATCCTGCTCATGTTTGCGCTCCCGAAAGTATTAGCTCGTTCTCTTTCTCAGCTCGCGCCTCCGCTGGCGGAGAGAGAGGGATTCGAACCGCCCCACGCACCCTCATGTCATTCGGCTGCGCGGTGACCCCGAACGCGAACGAGGTCGCATGCGACCTGCGGCTGGGTTCGAACCGCCGCGCCTCCGCTGGCGGAGAGAGAGGGATTCGAACCCTCGAGACCCTTTTGGGGCCCACACGCTTTCCAGGCGTGCGCCTTCGTCCACTCGGCCATCTCTCCGAGAATGAGTTTATCAGTTGAACGTGAAAGTGCCTATGCCGGCTATGGCGAGAAAGAAACCGGCAGGTGCCCAGTAGACGACCAGGCGTGCAGGGTACTTCGGACCACGGCTACCGGGGCTTATTCGCCAGCCGGTTTACGCGAGGGTCGCGGCCGTGGTGGGGTTCATCGTCACCAGCGTGCCGTCCTCTCCTGATGCCGTCGTCCACTTCTACAACCGTGGGAAGGCATGCGCGAGGGCACCTGCCTTGAGCTTATGAAAGACGACGACGGAATCCGGTCAAGCGTCGAAAAGGCAGTATTAGTGGTAGAGTCCTGGCGCTGGAACCGGCAAACGATGGATGTCGGCTATACGCTCTCCCAAAGGAAGGACCCGCGGTCCGTGCGAAGCATTAATCACGATTTGAGCAGCTGCCCCGGAAAACGAACTGGTGAGGCCGCGTGCCGTACTCTTCGAAACCAGTAGAGAGCAAGAAACCCCCGCAGGCGGGTGATCTGTTCAGTAAGGCCCTGAGGTCAATAAAAGCCCACCCCGTGGCCATAGGCCTTTCGCTGATCTTCGCCCTCTATTTCATAACACGGCTTGCCGGTCTCAAGGGCGTCCCGTATTTCTGCGATGAGGGGGTGTACATCAGGTGGGCACAGCAGGCGCTGTTCGAGCACAGGTGGCTTGGCTGCCTGATCGACGGTAAGCCCCCATTGCACATCTGGGCCATCATGCCCTTTCTGAAGATATTCGATGACCCCCTGGTGGCCGGAAGGGTATCCTCGGTCTTCGCTGGCGCTTTCACCACCGCGGGAATATTCCTCCTCGGCAGGGAGTTGAAGGACAGCAGGTTCGGACTGCTCTCGGCTTTCTTCTACGTAATCTGCCCTTACGCGCTCTGGAAAGACAGGCTGGCCCTGGCCGAAAGCCTGCTGCTGACATTTACGGTGTTCGCCGTGTTCTTCACGGTAAAGGCGGTGAAAAGCGAGAACTACCTGTACCTTGCGGGGACCGGGGTGTCAACCTATCTTGCGCTTATGACCAAGGGAACCGCGTTCTACCTCTTTCTCATCCTTCCTTTTGCTTACGTTTTGTCAAGCCCGTCGAACAGAGAAGAGACGAGGGCGCACCCTCTCTTGCGGTGGGCGGTCGCCATCGGCGTCTGTCTCGTCGCGGCGTACGGTGCATACTCCCTCCTGCGCATAAAGCTCGACTTCGGCCTGCTGGTGGACGTGAGTTCGACACGCACTCTCACCTTCTCCAGGATCATCACCGACCCGTTCGCGTTCTTTCCCGGCAACGCAGACTCGATTCTGCGCAACTCGTTCAACCTCATGACCCCGGTGCTGTTCATCACCTGTTTCGCGGGCCTGTTGGCAGGGTTGATAAGGAAGTGGAGGCCCGCCATCCTCCTGGCCTTATGGTTCCTGGTTGTCTGGCTGGTCGTGGGGGTAACGAGCCTTCACCCGTACCCCCGCTTCTACCTCGGCATGCTGCCCCCTCTTCTTCTGGGGGCCTCGTACGCGGTAACCGAACTGGCAGGCCGCGCGCGCGAGCACGGCCGGAAAAACGAAGACAGGGCCGCCGTGCTGATTGCCGCCTGCGTGATTGTCCTGCTGGCAGCGATAACGGTCCCAGCAGGAATAAAGACTGCCAGGGTGATAACGAACCCTGCCGGGGCGGGGCTCCCGGACATGATCAAGTCACAGTACATAGACAACTGGTCCGCGGGTTGGGGCCTGGACCAGACAGTGAAGTACCTCGAGAGGCGGGCCGTGAAGCAGAAGATAACGGTGGCTGCGGATGACGGTTTCTTTCCCGGCTTCGCGCTGGCGACCTACTTCTTCGACAACCCGAACATAGACTATTCCGTTTACAATAAGGACGCGGGGCTGCCGCCGGAACTGCTTCTCGCCGCGAAGGAGCGGCCCACCTACCTGGTCCTGAACGATTACACTGTATTGCCGGACGACTTGCCGGCGGCCCTGGTGAAGAAGTTCAAGAAGCCCGAGGGCAAGTACCTGTTCCTGGTGCGTCTGCGGTCAGACAGCCGGTAGTTCCCGCGGTGAACCCGGAAGATGAAAAGCGCGGCAGAAAGCAGCAGCGTGATCGAGAACAACGTTTTGCCGATGAACGGCCGTGTAACGATGTGGCAGCCAGGCTTCAGGGCAGTTCTCTGTCCTTCCAGTTCCACCACTTGAGCAACTCCGGGTCGTGCCGCTCGTTTGACGCGAAGTAGACCGCGCAGCGGAACACGTACAACATGCAGCGGTCCACAACGCATCCCTGCCGGACGCACAGCTCATCGTAGAGCTCCTGAGGCTCGCGGTCCGCAAGGTCGGCCGCCGACCTCATCCCCATCCCCCACAGGTCCTCCGCGGTCTTCTTTCCAACGCTCGGGATCTCCATCAGGGGGGACAGCTCTCCTCTTGATGCGGTTCCGCTCGCCACTTTGCCTCCGCCGAATGCCGGGTGCCCCCGCAGGGCCCATCCCCGCAAACTCGTTCCAAATTTAACCGCTTGCTGAAGTCCCCAGCTTATCATCGATTACACGGTGTTTCTATTCCGCCGGCGGGTTTACGCCGGGGTCCGGTGCGGTGAGGCCGGGGAAGATGATAAGGACCGCCGCAAGCGCGAGTACGGCCACGCTCCCGATGAAGACCGCGGTGGGGGTCGACGTGACGTCGGAGATGATTCCCAGCGCCTGGCCACCTATGGGGAAGATGCCCACCAGCATCATGATATAAAGGCTCATGACCCTCCCGCGTATCTCGCGGTCCGCCCCTGCCAGCAAACGGGTGTTTATCGACGCGCTGGTCATGAGGAAGCTCATCCCCACGCCGAAGAGGACCAGGCACGTGAGCCAGTAGGTCCTTGAGAATGACAGCGCGAGCATGCACAGCCCGAGCGCCAGCGCTGAGACCCTGGTCACGTTGTTCTCCCCGTAGCGGCCGCCGAGGGCTGTCACAAGCGGCGCGCCCATGAAGGCGCCCAGGCCCAGTATGCCAAGCAGCACGCCGTAGCCACCCGAGCTTTTCTGCAGCACGTCGCGCGCGAACGACGGCACCAGTACTATCAGCGAAAAACCGAAGAACGATATCGTCGCGGTGGCCGCCAGCAGGGTCACCATCCACCTGCGCGCTGTCACGAAGACAATGCCTTCCCTGATGTGCGCAAACATCCCCTCGGGGGGACGCGGGTAACCAGGTGTGGCCGTCCTCAGGAACAGCAGCGCAGCAATGACAAACAGAAAGCTTGCCGCGTTCAGGTAGAAAGCGGCGGCCGCGGACCATATGACGATCAGGCCGCCCAGGGCAGGGCCCACGAAGCGGGCCAGGTTGAACTGCGCCGCGTTCAGGGCAATAGCGTTCAGCAAGTCCTCATCGGTTACGAGGTCGGGCAGGACCGACTGCCAGGCGGGGAAGTTGAAAGCGAAAGCGCCTCCCATGACCGCGGTGATTACCATTATCGTGGGCAGGGACGAGAAACCCATAGTGGTGATGACACCCAGGGCCAGAGCGCCCGCCATCATCACGACCTGACCACAGAGAATGAGCCGCTTGCGGTCGAGGTAGTCGGCGAGCGAGCCCGCGGGCAGCACAAACAGGAGCACCGGCAGGTAGTTGGCCATGTTGACCGCGCCTACCCAGGCGTTGGACCCGGTCATGTCCTTCACCAGCCAGAGCAGCACGGCCGTGTGTATCCAGCCGCCGACGTTCGAGACGAAGGCCCCGAGCCAGAGGACGCGGTAATCGCGGCGCCCCAGCGCGGAGAGCACTCCTCCGTGGAAGATGCTCCTGTCCCTGTCTTTTTCTTGAGTCGGAATGAGGATCTCCGTAACATAGCATTCGTGACATCACAACCAGTGAGGATTATCTTTTCTTTGCGTGAGAAAATCAAAACAGGAAGCTGGAGTTTGCGCCGGCGCGAGCGGAAGAGCGAGGCCGACATCATGCTTTACCGGAAGCAAGGCTACGAGATCTCGAGCATGGAGCCGGTCACTGAGACCCTACGCTCGTCCATATGACAAAGACTGTGTAAGCCCAGCTCTCGACGCCGGGATGGCCGCGGCTCTCAGTGCAGCATCATCAGCTCGTAGAGCACCTTTCCGCGCTCCGTAGCCTTGACCCCCTTGAGATCGACCGCGAGCTCGAGCTCGGCGTTGAAGTCGTAGTAATAGGGCTTTGCGAACAGGTGGACAAGAGGCCGCTCCCACCTGGGGAAGCTCTCCAGGATGTCGATAGACTGTATGAGCTTCGGTTCGGTGATGTCGAGGTGCACCATGCCCTCCTCGTTCTCCCAGTGCAGCTCCAACCTGGAAGGATACGTCCGGCCGCCCGGCCCCTCCACGAAGCCTTTCGCCACCATGCTCAGGGGCAGGCCGTCATCGGTGAGTATCTCGTCTCCCTTCGCAAGGTAGAAAACAGGCAGCTTCATGACGCCGATGCGCGGTACCTTCACCGTCGAGATCTGCGTGAATATAATGCTGAAGTCGCCGACGTGCGCCCGGCCCCAGTACCAGTGGTCTATCGCCAGGCCCGGGCTCGCGTTGCCCCAGTTGTGGTCGTGATAGCCGGTGCCGGTAACCTGCCAGGTATTGCCCTCATAAGTGAGGCTGCCCTCGACAGTCCCGTACGGCATAGGCGCCACCCAGGCGAAGTATGTGCTCTTCTTCCGGTTCGTGTAACTGAAGCCCGCCCCGGGGCGCCACGACGGGGCGCCGCGCGTGAAAACCAGGTCGGCCCCCGCACCTTCAGCCTCAGCGTGTATCTCGTAGCGCTGGAGGTCGCCCTTTGCCCAACACGGGCCTATCTGAACGTCACAGCCTTCGGTAGAGCCGGACAGCACGGCGGGCTCGTACTCCGTACTGATGAGGTCTCTCTTTCCCTCCGGGGTCTTCATTATTATCTGGACGGACGGCTTGAGCGGGCCGTGGGGCTTCGTCATGGGCTTGGTGCTGTAGACCACTACCGCCGTGGAACTGTCATCGAACTCGGCGTCGAAATACCACCATTCGAAGGCGTCGGGCTGCTCCGCGGTGCGGTATCCGTCCTCCCACGGCTCGACGACGCCCGTCTTCAAGCCCTCACGCTCGAGGGCCTCCGCCTCGTCTACTTCCTTCTGCCTTTTCTGCTCGTCAGTAAGCTCCAGGTCCGGGCTCATCGCGTCACATCCTTTGCTCAGCCGGGTATCGTTTCCTTTCGCGCATCCCTTAATGATAGAATCGGCCTGGTCGTCAGACTCTTGAGCGCGCGGAGATAACGCGAGGTGATTTCATTGGCGTTTTGCACAAAATGCGGGAAAGACATGGAGGAAGGGAAGTTCTGTCCATCCTGCGGGGCTCCCGCCGCTTCGGTATCGGCACCGGCGGCGGCGGCCGCACAGTATCCTCCACCGGCGCCCGGTATGGCTCAGCCTCACCCGCCTCCTCCTCCGGGCGTGCCATCCGCTCCCGGGCCCGGAATGCCTCCCCCGGCCGCGCCGCCAATGGCGGCCAGAGGTAAGCAACAGAGCACCGGCGCGATGGTTTTCGGCATAGCGGGCGCTGTTTTGATGATGATCGTAGCAATCGGTTCGGCCCTGCCTTGGGCCACCGCTTCCAGCGAATTCTACAGAGTGAGCGTCGGCGGCCTTCGCGGAGACGGTGTCATCACCATAATAGTGGCTTTCCTGGGGTTGGCCTTTTTCGCCGTCGGCATCATAGGCAAGGCGAAATGGCCATTTGTCATAGGGCTCGTCATGAGCCTTATCATCTCGGCGGTAGCCATCTACGACGCGGTTAATGTCGCGAGGAACGTCACCATGGGAATCGGGCTCATCCTCTGTGGCATCGGGGGCGTGCTGGGCGTTGTGGCGGGAATCGGAGGCATCGCCTCGCCGCGGCGGGCCGCCTGACACGGCCGCCCGCGGCGGCAAGGCAAGAACAATATCGGGTTCTATTTGCCCAGCGTCCCGTAGCGCTCCTTGAACCCGCCCAGGAAGGTAACGATGTCCTCGATGCTCGCAGCCCACAGGTCCAGGACCTCCCGGCCCTCAGGGGTAAGCGTGTAGACCTTGCGCGCCGGCCCCGCGCCCCTGTCGTCCAGTGAGCTCTCCGCCAGCCCTTCCCCTTCTATGCGGCGAAGAAGCCGATAGAGTATAGAGGGGTCCATGCTGGTGTGGTCGATCCCGAACTCCTTGAGCTTACCCATCAGCTCGTACCCGTGAACGGGGCTTTCCGCCAACAGCAGAAGCACTACCGGCCGCAGAAAGCGTCGCGTAATACCCTGCCCTCCCTCGAAAAACGAGCCCCACTGCTGGCCGGGTTCCATACATCCTCCGGCCGGCCCTCGGTGGTGAAACATCTCCCTGTCCATGCAGGAACCCATCGGGCTGCCCCTCGGTCTGTGGTGGTGAGAAAGGTTCTACGGCGTGATTATCGGTCCGGCATCCGGCCGGGCAGAAAGCCCGGCCTCAAGGTGCCGCTACAGGATTCCGAGCCGGCGGTAGACCCGGTTGCGGAAGCTGTCGTGAAGCTCGATTGCCTGCTGTGTGCAGAGCTCCATGCAGCAGTAGCACGAGATGCAGTTGGCGTAATCGTAGACCGGGTGCTTGTCCTCCATCGCGATGGCGTCTCCCGGGCAGATCTCGTGACAGTGCCCGCAGGCGTTGCAACGCCCGGGGTCTACATCGAAACGCGGGCGGTCCAGGTCCGGGTAGAACCTCTCCATAATCCCGTGCGGAATTCTCTGCGGGATACTCGGCACCGGTCGCCGGAACTTCTTCAGGGGCGCGGCTTCGCCGACGACCTCGAAGCGGGACATGTCCGTATCGCCCAGCCCCAGCCTGTTGGCGTACTCGAGCATCGCGACCTTGCCGGGGTCCATGCGCATCATCGTCGTCATGACGCTGTCGAGCGACACGCCGTTGTCGGAGGCCAGTATCTTCCCCACCGGGTACAGGCTGGTGCACGAGGGGCCGTTGCCCTCCATGCCCATGATTCCATCCATGATAACCAGGTCGGGCACCCTGAGGCGGTAGACGTCCACCAGCATCTCGGAGAAAGCGCGGTTGTCCTCCAGGGTTCGGTGGAGCCTCGTCTTCTGCCCCCCGACCACAAACCCGAAGCTGTTCTTGACGGCGCCGGATATCCGGGTGAGCACGTGCGTCTTGAACTTTGGCACCGAGATGAGGACGTCACACTCGAGCACCTTCTTCGAGATGTTCAGCTTCATGCCGTTGCCCGGGAGCGCTATTTCCGCCGCATCGAGGGCGATGTTCTCGAAAGCGCCTTCCGAGGCGTCCAGGATGCCGGACACCCTGGCGCTCTTCTCAACGGCGCCGTACCCGCGCGCGCCGGGGTTATCGGCCACGGTCACCTCGCCACCCGCCGACCGGAGCCGCCTGACCAGCGCTCGGACGACCTCGGGGGCCGTGTTCACGTGCCTTTCAGGAGCGTACGGGCCGAGGATGTTCGGCTTCAGCAAGACCGTCTTGCCGCTCACGTCGAGCGGGAACTCCTCGAAGACCCTGTCCAACGCATCGCCCGCGGCCTCGTATCTCGCGTCTAATACCAGCACCTTCGGCAAACTCGACCTCCCGTCGGCCGGCGCGCTCGGCGCCGGCGGCCTAGTCGTTTCTCTTGCCTTCTATTATCGCCAAGGCCAGGTGCAGCACCCTGTCGAAGGGGTCATCCCGGTCTTCCCTGAGGCGCATGGTTATCGCCTCCGGCACACAGGCTCCAGCGCAAAGCCCGCACCCCAGGCAGGCTTCCCTGTTCACCGCCGCGGTATCCTCGACGGAGATGGCCCCCACCGGGCAGCGTCCAATGCACTCCTCACAGCCCGTGCACTCTGCGGTCTCTACGACCGCCTCGAAAAGCGCGTTCAGGTATTTGCTCTTATCGTGGCCCCTGTTGGTTATTCCCTTCATGGAGGCGCAGCAGCACGGGCAGCAGTTGCACAAGTTGGAGAGGTGCCTGGTGTTGGTCCCGGCGTGGACCAGCCCGGCCCGGTCGGCCTCGCGGAGTATCTCTACGGCCTCCCCGGCGCTGACCTCTCTGCCGATGCCGTTCTCGATGTAGTACTCGGCAGCCGCACCGAAGCTCATGCAGGTCTCCATGGGGTAATCGCAGCCGTGCCCCAGCAGGCGCGACTCCTTGCGGCAGATACAGTCGGCCACGGATATCTTGCGCGCGGCCTTCACGTCATCCACGAGCTTGACGAACGGGTAGAGGACCGCGTCCGCCTCGATATTCTCCGAAACCGGTATTACCTTGAACCCGGGGACTCCGCTCGCTCCCATCTCGTCGAGATAAGCCGTCTCGTAATACTCCCGGTATAGCCCGGCCAGGCCCACGTCCATCTTCTCCACCGAGTACTCGTAAAGGCCGATCATGAAAGGCGCCGCGTTGTAGAGCGTCTTTCCCCCGCGGCGCACCCGGAAGACCAGACCCTTCTTCGACATCTCCTCGAGCCTCGCCTCGAGCTCTTCCGGGGGAACCCCGGCGCGCGTCGCGACCTGCTCCGCCTCCTCGCCGAACGGTGTCAGGAAGACCGCCGTCTCCGCTTCCTCCTCTGTGAACAGCCGCTTCAATATGCGCAGCTCGACGCCCGAGGGCGTGGCCGGGAAGCCCAGCGGGAACTGGTCGAGGAACTCGCGAAGTCTCAGGTAAGTGTCATCGATCATTTCCGGCCTCCAGTCGTGAGCCGGCGGCGCTCCTCATAACAGCCGTCTCCACAAGTTGACCAGGAAGTCCTGGACGTTGGTGACTATGGAGATCACCTCCAGCGTGCCCCTGTCGCGGAGCCTGTTGACCGCGAACTCCGACACGTCCACGATGTAGATGAATACCGGCCTCACCTCACCGTCCACGACCTGGTAACACGGTGTCATGTTTCCGGCCGCGATCGAGTGCAGCTGCGTGGCCAGGCCGATGAGCGTGGTCGCCCTGGAGCAGTGACGGCGCATCGCGTCCTGCGCTTCGTAGACGTCCGCTATCGTCTGCGGGACAGGGCCGTCGTCCCTGATCGAGCCGGCGACCACGAGCGGGACTTCGTTCTTCAAGCACGCCCGCACGATTCCATCCTTCACGTACCCGCTGTCTATGACCGATTCTATCGAGCCCTCCGCCCTTGCGCGGTTGATGACCTCGAGGTGATTGTAGTGCCCGTTGGGGGCGCACTGCTGGGTGTAGATGTCCTGCCCGAGGGCGGTCCTGAAGACCGAGGCTTCCATGTCGTGGGCGGCGAGAGCGTTGCCGGCCAGGACGGCGTCGGCGAAACCTCTCTCGATCAGCCCGACCATCGCCTCACGGGAGTCGTGGTCGAACACCACGGCCGGCCCGAGCACCCAGACCACGTACCCGTTCTCTTTCTCGTATTCGAGCAGGTCGTACAGCCGGTCGTAGTCCATGGAGTAGGAGGTCTCTCTGGTCCTGCCCGTCCTGAAAACGAACGGCTCGTCGGGGCTGCCCGCCGCCTCGAAGCCGCCCGAGTGGACGAGGACGCCCGCGCTGCCGTCTTCGGCCCTGCCCAGCACGACCTCTTCACCGACCTCGAGCCTCCTGAACTCCCTGACCTCGGGCCTGCCGCCCTTTACCACTATCACGGAGTCCATTCGGCTCATCCTGAGAAGAACCCACTCGCCCGCCAGCTTGATGTACTCCGGGTAGATCGTGGTGGCGTGGAAACCCCCCGGCGCAACACCCGCCTTTTCCACCGGCGCCAGCGCGGCGTCGGGAAACGACGTGTAGGGCTCCGACCCCAGGTCGGGTTTGCGGTATTCCGGCATCTTGAAAGCCATGGCTCACGCCTTTCACCTGGTGCAACGGGCACGCTGGAACGTTACCAGCTTTATCTCACAGAGTCGCCCGTGTGTGCAAACTCAGGGCGATGGCGCCGGCGGCGAGTATAATGGCAACTGGAGGCCGCATGCCCTTGGAATGCTGGAGATTCGAGCCCCCGACCTGCGGGCGGAGAGGAGACCTTATGGGGGATATCAAAGCCGACCTGCTGAAGGAGATGGCCCTGGGTGAGGGTATCGACATCGTCGGCATCGCCGGCGCGCGGGAGCTCATCCTCGCCTACCCGCCGAGGCCCGCCACCGCGCTCATGCCCTCCGCCAGGAGCGTTATCCTGATGGCGGTCGCGCACAACATGGGAGCGGTCAGGGCCCCGGACATAAAGCTGTGGACCCGCAACAAGATGCAGACCTCGCGGCTCCTCGACCAGACGGCCGAGAAGCTGGCCCGCTTTCTCGAAAGCAATGGCTTCTTGTCCATGCCAGTATCCGCCGATAAACCTGTCGAGATATTTAAGCGCGACCCCGACACGGGCAAGCGCTTCCCGTTCCCGAGGGTGGTCGGCCATCTTTCCCTGAAGCACGCCGCCCTCAGCGCGGGAATGGGGCAGCTGGGCCGCTCGAACCTGCTGCTCACCGAGGAGTTCGGGCCGCACCAGCGCCTCGGCGGCCTGGTTACCGAGGCGCCGCTCGAGCCCGACCCGTTCAGGGAACTCGACCTCTGCGCCGAAGGTTGCAGGAGGTGCGAGGAAGCCTGCCCGGTAGGGGCGCTGAAGGGAGGCCGCTACGACGTCGACCCGTGCTTCAACTACTGGTCGCTCGGCCTCGAGAGGATGGCTCCGCGCCGTGCAAGGGACATCCCGCACTACCTGTCCATGCTCCGGCGCAACCTGAAGACGCGAGCCCTGGTCATAGAGATAGGTCAAAACTTCATCACCGACGTCGACTACTGCATCGAGTGCATGAAAGCGTGCCCGGTCGGTTCGCGGTGGAAATAGTGGCGGTAGTATACGGTCGACAGGATGGGTTCGCGGGTTCTTGACGCGGCGCCGGGGTTCATCGCGATATTGATGATCCCGGTTACCGCCGTCGCATCTTTCGTGGTTGTCTGATAGCTCGCTTTCGTTTCCCTCGGGCTCATACTCCTCTACATGGCTTCGCCAGTCATCAAAACTGTTGTCATCGCTCTCCGGCGCCCTTGGGTACCTCTTCATGGCTTCGATTACCATGGCGTTCATCGCGAAGGCCATCTGGTGCACGGCAATATCCGGCCGGAGAAAGCAGCGCTTTATGCCGTTTTGCAGGTCTTTCTAAGTATGTGCGGCGAAGAGAAGCTCGACTGCGTTCATCTTCCTGGCGATTGCCTCGTTTATTCGGGACACCTCGTTGAAATACCAGTTGTAGATTTCAGGGTTCTCATATAGAAGCGGCCACGTCCGCTTTGTCCTTGAAATAATGGGCGAGAGCGGCCTCTTCCATGCCAGACTCGTGTTGTCATAGCCCTTCTCCAGGAAAAGCCGTGCGGCCACCCGGGCGATCTCGTTTCCTCTTTTCTTCATGAATTTGTAAACGCTCATCTGGCCTCCGGGTAGAGGCTGAATGACATGTCATTTCATCGAGAGTTGAAAGTCTTGATAGATAGCCGGCGCAGGTTTACTTGCGGGATCCTGCTCGCTGATACTTGAGCCTTTCGCATCAAGGCGGTGTAGAATCATGCCTACGGTTATGTGCACCAGTTTTCATTAACAGGCGTCATGCCATTATCAAAGAGGTGTTGGCGATGGACGATCTTGAAAAGGAAAAGACAGAGGGGTTCTCCTGGGAGTACCTGGGCGACGTCCCGCAGAACAAGCATGATACGGAAGGCAGGTACCTGACTTCGGGTTTCGGCCTCGCGGCCCAGCTTTTCGCGAGCGTGGCGAAGGTGGTAGTAGATCGGCGAGGGCAGGCCGAGGGCGAAGCCCTGCTAGCCGAGGCGGTCGAGTACTTCGGCGAACAGAGGGGGCGCCGGATAGCCGAACGCGTGAAGGCAGAGGGCAAGCCCCTTACATTCAAGAACTGGTTGATACACACCGACATCGACACCGCCGCAAACTTCGAGAACGTGCCCGACGTGGAGAACGGCGACGTGGTCGCGAAGGTCTCGGGCTGCACGTTCTTCGACGCGGCCCGCGAGTGGGGGCTGGAACAGTACACCCGCATCTACTGCGAGAACGCCGACCACGCCATCCTTAGAGGCTACAACCCGGACATAAAGCTGGAGCTGGCGACCCGCCAGGCGGAGGGCAAGGACCACTGCGTCTTCCGCTACATCATGAAAGAGGAAAACAAGTAGGCTCCCGCTCGGCTCCAGTCAAGCCTCAATGCTAGTCGTCGGCATCCGGCGGCGCCTGTGAGCCGCCGTCATCCTGCGGCTGTTCCGGGTGGCGCTTGTAGGAGTCCTTCTTGGCTTCGGCCAGCTCTTCGTAGCCCTTGAAGTCCACCAGGAACTCGATCATGCCCAGGTACTTCCCCGACTTGTCCCTCACCGCCAGGAAGCGGTTCAGCAGGGGGCGCTCGGGTATCATCAGCCAGAACTCGCCTTCGTCTTTGGCGCCGCTCTTGAAGTCGGAGACCATCCGCTCGAGGCGGGGCATGCTCGACTCCTGGTGACAGCCCCTTATGTCCATACCCGTGGTGTCAGGGGCGCCCGGCACGCGGCGGGCCTCGTCCTTGTTCCTGTAGACCAGCCGCTCGTTCTCGTCGACGAAGATGAAGTTCATCGGCAGCGTGTCTAGAATCGCCTCGACCTGCTCACTGCTCAAGTTCTCGATCACAACGCCTCCCTTAGTGCTCCCTTCCGTAAATACGCTGGCATTCGAGCGCCCCTGCATCCACTCCGACCGCGTTCCGCTCCTTCGCCGTACTCCCGAGTACGACTCGGTCGCGCGCCTTGTCGGGCGCGGCGCACGGACGCTCTCGGTACGTAACCGTATTTATGGAAGGGAGCACTGAGTCCAAAGCGCCCGCGGTCCCGATAGAATGTCAGCCTTGCTGATGTAATAATACAGGTTATCGAGACATGCTCTGGTGTGCTTTTACGGAAAACTCGGGAGGCGGGCTATGATTGCGGAGCGGTATACAGACTACATGTACGGCCTCATAGACAGGGTAATGAAGGAGATCGGGCCGCGCGAGTCATGCGGCGAGGCCGAGAAAGAGCTGGGCCGGCTGTTCGCCGGTGAGATAACGCCTGCGTGCGAGAGCGTCGAGACCGAGGCTTTCACGTGCAGCCCCACCGCTTTCCTTGGCTTCTTCCCCTACCTGGTGTTGCTCTACCTCGTTGGAGTGGTCCTCTACTTCTTCCTGCCTGCGGTTTCCGCAGTGCTTGCCCTCGTTGGGGGCGCTGTCCTTTTCTTCGAGGTGGTACGGTACAAGGAGCTGATCGACCCCCTGTACCCGAAGCGGGAGGGCGAGAACGTCGCCGGCTTCGTGCGCCCGAGCGGCGAGGTGAAGAAGCGTGTCTACGTATCCGGTCACTTCGATTCGGCGTACGAGTTCAAGATATGGTACTGGTTCAAAGGCTTTTCCACTGTCCTGATGGGCCTCGGCTTTCTCTCCGTCATCCTGCTCTTCGGCTTCAGCCTCGCCAGGACCATCGTCGAGCCGGTGGGAACACCCGGCTCTACCACCTTCTGGGTGCTGGGCATAATTCTGGCCGCGCTGTCCCCCCTGATCGCCGTTTTCGCATTCTTCCATACAAAAGACGTGGTCCCCGGGGCCATGGACGACATGGCGGGTGTGGCGGTGGTGGCCGGACTCGGAAAATATCTCGAGGAAGCGAGGGGACGCGGAGAGTTCTTCCCCGAGGGCACCGAGGTCGTCCTGCTGGGGCTGTCTTCCGAGGAAGCCGGGCTCCGGGGGGCCAAGCGTTACGCCGCGAGCCACAGTGAAGAGTCCGCCGACCTTCCCACCTACAGCATCTTCCTCGACGGAATCTACGACGAGCAGTATTTCACCGTCTTCCGCAAGGAAGTCTGGCCGGGCGGAAAGATGGACCCGTACCTGGTCGACCTGACCATGCAGGCCGCCAAAGACAACGGCTTCAAGATCAAGGCCGCGCCGCTTCCGCTGGGAGCGACAGACGCGACCGCGTTCGCCCGGGCCGGCATACCCGCGGTGAGCATGTGCCTGTGGGACGCTACCCGGCTCGTGCCCCATTACCACACGCGCTACGACACAATCGACCAGGTCAGGCCGGAGTCACTGACCGTTGCCCTGCAGACCGTTATCGACATGCTGAAAGCCATCGACGCGTAGACTGCCAGCCGGTGCCGGGGTCGTATCGCGGCGTGGCCTGGCGGGGTTGCAGCACCAGGTCGATTCCCGCGAGTATCCGGTCGAGCCGGGCGCTTGAAAGACCCCCTGTCTTTTTCCACCAGGTCTTCCTTTTGAACGGTATGTATCTGCGAAACGTTGACAACGCCGCGCCTGGGGAGATCGGCTTCATCCTTTTCGAGAAGGACATTCCCGGGGGCGGCCGCCCTGGGCAGGTTAGACGTCAGCTCGCACCCAACAACCGAGTTGATCTTGCTCTGGTTGAAGAGGTCATTCTGCACCA
Organism: Candidatus Geothermincolia bacterium; assembly: GCA_038326775.1. Classification (GTDB taxonomy): domain Bacteria; phylum Actinomycetota; class Geothermincolia; order Fen-727; family Anoxymicrobiaceae; genus DYIU01. The sequence continues at coordinate 482 of JBBQKJ010000016.1, read as the reverse complement.
CCACGTACGGGCGCATGGCCGCGTGCCCGGATATCGACGGCCCTCCCAGGTCAACCCAGTAGACGTCACCCTGCCTTATCACCACTCGCCCTCCAAGAGCATCCGCCTGTAGCTCCTATTGAGAGCCCGCTGTTTGCGCTCGGCCGGCGTCTCGGGGGTGGAGTATAACTATGTTGACCTCGGCAAGGAGCTCGAGGTCTTCTTTCTCCCTCATGAACGACTCGAGCGCCCTAGCGTAAAGCTGGCTTTGCGAGACCCCCAGCTCCCGCGCGAGCGAATCGGCTTTAAAGAAAAGCTCTTCGTCTATTGAAATCGCCGTCTTCTTCGTTGTAATGGTCTTCTGACCAACGTCAACTATTTCTGAGGTCGGGCGACAGGTATTCTTGAGGTTTCCGCCTTCCCCTTCTCCCACCCCCTAGGGGGTGGAGCTTGCATTGCTTGTCAGCCCCGGCGGGCGCGTTGCTTCCCTCCTTCCTGCTCAT